>DATFYM010000034.1:0-97853 GCA_035315065.1 Terriglobia bacterium | reverse complement strand
AGCCGGTCCCAGAGGGGCCCCGTCAACATCGACAACAAGTGCGCTTCCCCCTCGCCCTCCAGGTCCAGGGCGCGCCCCAGCAGGGCGTGGAACTCCTCGATGGTCGGGGGCAGCTTCGGCACTGATACATGACTAGGCTCGCTTGATTGCCCTCTGCCCTCCCCGGACGCTTCCGGCCCCGCGGAGCTGTCCTGGGCGCTTTCCCTTTCTTCTTCCCCTGCCCCGGCCGGGTCGCCCTCCGCCGCGACGGTCTCGCCGGGCGCCCCTCCTGGGGCCGCTCGGGCTTCGCGTCGCGCCGCGGCCTGGGCCGCCCGCGCCTCCCGCTGTGCCGCGGCCACTTGCAGCCCCGCATAATAGTCCATCACCATGATCGCCGCCGGCGTGCCCGCAAACTCCTCCACCGCTCCATAGCGCACCTCCAGCATCACCAGCAGCGCCTCATAGATCTTGCCATTCAGGCGCCGCGCCTCCCCCACCACCCGCGACCCGTCCAGGCACTGCAGCAATTCGCACACCAGCTTGGCCGCTTCCTCCCCGCTCAGCGGATGGGATCGCTGAATCGCCGCCGTCAGCACGCGCATGATTCTCCGCCCTTCCCGGCGCTGGGCGGCCTGCACTTTGCGCAGGCGCTGGGCAATCAGGACCGCCGCCTGGTCCAACTCCTTGGCCCCGTAAGGGCGCTCGAAGCGTGGCGGTTGGGTACGCGGCGTCCCCGGCGGCGGAACTATGGGAATGGGTGGGAAATCGGGGGCGGGAAAGAATCCCTCCAGTTGGGCGCGCAGGTTCTCGGCCTGCTGACCTTGCGACTGCTCGCGGCGTTTGGCGTTAGCCTTGGCCAGGTTGCCGACGTTGGCGGCGTAGCGCTTGGGCGTCTTGCGGTAAACCTTCTCCTTGGTCGACAGGCGGGCCTTCTCCAGATTGGCCAGCAGCTTGGCCTTGCGCTCGGGAGTCATCACGAACTTGCGCTTCGGTTTCGGCTGGTTCGGTGTTTCCATGAAATCAGAATGTAGAAAGCAGAAATCAGAATCAGGAAGTCTTCCCTTCTGATTTCTGCTTTCTGATTTCTGCCTTTCTTGCTAGCCGCTCGCCACTAGCCACTAGTCACTTCTTCTCACCCTGTTCCCTCTTCCCTAAATCAGCCCCGTGGGCAAGCTCGGCGAGCCTGCGCGCTTGCGGTTGCTTTCGAGCCTAGTTCAGATGGTACTCTTCTGGGGGTTGCGTGTCAAGTAAATTATTGCCATAGCCCCTCCGCAGGCCGCCACCAGCATCATACTGAACGTCATAAGTGGATGCCAAAAACCTCCCAAGCATGTCATTCTGAGCGCAGCGAAGAATCGCTCTTTTGGCTCTTCCGACCGGGTTGGAATGGAAGAGGGATTCTTCGCTATGCTCAGAATGACATGTCGACGGTTGTCGCTGACTTATGTCTTTCTGTATAGCAACACACTTTCAGCCCACTACCCTCTGTCGATCGACATTACTTGAAATTTCTTAAAGAAGGGTGTGACCGAACGACGAAGACCGGCGGGGAATTGCTGATCGACGATAGGAAGAGAAGACGCAAGCCACGCCGGTCTTCCAATCGTCAATTGTCCTCACCCTAAGCTGCCCAGACCGCCTTCTCCGCCCGCTTGCTCGTAGCACAACGAAGGATATGCCCCAGGTCAGCAGTGGCGAACGGCGGAAGTATGAAATCAAAGGCGCCGCGTTCCATAGCGTCCAGATAGAGCCAGGGATCTTCGGTTCGCGATACGACAATGACCTTCGAAGGACCTTGAATATCCCTAGCCATTGCCAGCAACTCCTGCCATGTACCATCAGGCAGGACCGTGTCTGTGAAGATGATGTCCGGCGGCTCAGTCGCACGCTTAAGTATGTTCCGCGCCTGCTGACAAGTGGGGGCGCAATCGGTCTCCACCGCCAGGCCTTGAAGCGCCAGCTTGAGCGACTGTAAAGGTTCGGCGTCGGCGTAAACGAGTAGAGCCCGAGTTTTCTGCATGACAGCCCCTTTCGGGGTCGGCGGCGAAGCGCCTCTTCGGGGGTACGATTCGCCTGGCCCCGGCGAAATGATGCAGCGCCGTCTCTTGCGTCGCCAACCGACTCTCTCGCCGTTGTCATTCTCAAACAGCTTCCCCCACGTAGGAATCGGGTGAACTATGTAGGTGAACTGGCGAGGTGCGGTAGGTCGGATTGGCACCGACGACGGTCGCAGCGCGTAACTCTTGTTGCGCAATGTAATCCTTACCGATGTCGATGCCGAGATCCTTGCTGATTATCCCACCGGAAGCTCTTCGAACAGAAGGCTGAAGGATGAGTGCACAAGTTTTGGCAACAGGCGTGCCGACTAATCAGTGAGTCGGGAAGCTCGCTTAGCAAAGTGCCGGTCGCATCTTTCGAGACCATGCTGATCGGGGAGTAATCACAACAATGCTTCAGAATCTGGCAAACGCGCTCCACGTCTCGCCGGCCCTGCTTTACCTTTTGGCCATCGCTGCCCTGGTGCTCATTGGTCTCTCGATCGGGCTCGTGTCAAGTCGAGCGCTGCGCCGGGCCGCGAAAAGGGCTTCCAGCTCGAGACAAGAACTGGTCCTTTCGCTCGTGGCGTCTTTGCCCGTGCCGCTTCTCATTATGGCGGCGCTGTACGCTGGCCTTGAATTGCTGCACCTGCCAGCTCGATACGAGCGGCTGGGATCGCACCTGGTTGCGGTGCTCGCTGTCGTCGTGCTCTTCTTCTTCCCTTGCAAGGTCATCGTCATGTTCCTGCGCCGTTTGGGGGAACGCAGCCATGGGCTTGCGCGGCTGACGGACTTAGCGTCTTTCTTCACCCGCACAATCTTCGTGCTGCTGACAACTTACACCGTGCTGGAAACTCTCAAGTTGCCGCCGCAATATGAACGGCTGAGCTCGAAACTGGCTGCGGCGGTGGGCATCGCGCTAGGCTTCTTGGCCCTTGCCAAGGCAGTCGACTTCTACCTCAGCCGGCTGACCGAGCGAGATCCGACCCTGGAACGCGTCACCGAACCCACGTCGTTCGTGGCGCGGGTACTGTTCGCGCTGTTGGCTGCGGTGGTCGTCCTTGAGAATCTAGGCGTTCATTTGACCGCGGTCTGGACTACCTTGGGCGTGGGCAGCGTTGCTATCGCCCTGGCGCTACAGGAGACCCTCGGAAATCTGTTCTCGGGACTTTATCTGCTGGCCGACCGCCCCATCCGGCCGGGTGACTACATCAAGCTGGACTCCGGGCAAGAAGGTTACGTGGTCCATGTCGGGTGGCGTGCCACCTCGATTCGAGCGTTGGCCAATAATATTGTGGTGGTGCCCAATCTGTCGATGTGCAAGGCGGTGATCACCAATTACTCGCGACCCGATGAGCGCATCGGGATTGGCGTTCAGATCAGCGTGGCTCGCGGAACGGACCCTCGCCGGGTGGAAAGAATACTGGTTGAAGTCGGGAGGGAAGCCGCCCGCGAGAGCAAAAACGGTCTTCTGGCTGAACCGGAGCCCGCGGCTAGCTTCATTCCCGGGTTCGGATCATCGACTCTTGATTTCACACTGGGGTTTCAAGTTCGCAGATTTGTCGACCAGTACGGTGTACAAAGCGAATTGCGGAAGCGAATCTGGGAGCGTTTTCAGAAGGAAAGGATCGAAATCGTGGGCCCAGCCCAGGCGCTGCTTTTGGACGAATCGGTCATGCGCCTTTTCCAGGAGCGGGACAGCCATGCTGCTCAAGCGCCCCAGTCCGAAGCGCAATCGCCGAAGCAGTCCGTTAACGCTCACTAACTGGAGTCGGTTCGCATCGCCAAACCACGAGCCGCGGTGGAATCCCTGGCACTCCACTGAATCAAAAACTGCTCACCGATTCGGCGCATTTCTCGAAAAAGTTTCGATCGCGTAGGTGCATGTTGTGTCTTGTCCACGCAGAGCGCGAGCGCCGACTGCCGTCGTCGTTCATAGACCCAGAAACATGGCGCGACGCTCAGAATCGGCTTGCTCAATCTAAAGGACTTACAAACCATGTTTCCGGAGAGGCCCAAGCCATAACTCGGTGGAGATTTTGAGCTTCTATTAGAACGCGGCGCCTCCCAGGGTTCGCAGGGAGACCGTTAGAAATTACGCGATTCCACCGGAACTCTTGTTTCCCTCACTTTGCACAACTACCGCTATTGCCGCAAGTTACGAAGCGCCCCCTTTGGCCCCACAATTGCTGAAGCATAAGCGGGCCCTTTGGATTGCAAGATCAGACAGTAAGCTTGGTTGGTGTTGCGTTACCGATTTATTGCCGTCGGTTCAAGCGATTGAGCCGGTGGAGTAGGAGAATCCAGTATTCCGGCGCTCGTTCTGGACGGCCTACAAAGAGTCTCTAGGCTAGCAGAATGCTGAAAAACCCTGTTTCGAACGGTTTTCGTAGCGGCGCCCTTTAGGGCGGCACTGTGAATTCAATAAGATGCCCGGCTAAAGCCGGCCTCTACGAAGGCCCAAGGGCCTTTTTCAGCACCCTGCTAGACTAGTCTAGTCTCACACCGGCAAATTCGCCCTTGGCCGCGTCCGACAGTTGACACAAAGGAGGATCAACAGCCGTGGTCACACACCTTTGCAATGAAGCAGCGCTAGTCGCCGCCGCCCGCCTAGGCAATGGGGACGCGTTTGGAACCTTGATCGGCCAGTACCGCCACCACCTTTATCGTCTGGCGCTACGGATCGTCGGGAACCACGAAGATGCCGAGGACGTGACGCAAGAAGCCTCCCTGAAGGCGTATCGTAACCTCGGGCGATTTCACGGGAAGTCACGCTTCTATACCTGGCTGGTGCAGATCACGGTGAACGAAGCCCTGATGATGCTGCGCAAGCGGCGCCCGCAACGCGAACTGCCTTCTCATGAGTTTACCGCCGTCGGTGATGAGACGGGAAGGGTAGTTCGCCGCGAGATTGAGGACCCCGGCCCAACCCCAGAGATGCAGTGCGCCGAACTGGAAACAAAGCGCATCTTGAGCGAGGCGCTGAAGACACTGGGGCCGGTGCTCTATAGCGCGTTCGTTCTGCAGTACGTCGAGGAGTTCTCGGAGCGGGAAACCGCGGAAATCCTGGGCATTTCTTTGACCGCGGAAAAATCTCGAGTTCTCAGGGCTCGCCGGCGACTGCAGCAGAGCCTGATCGGCTTTTTCGATCGCGGCCCGTGCTCCACAGGGCGGCTCACTTGCCACCTACGCACCTCCAAGCGGATCGCAAAACGGCAATGATTGGTTGCGATCATCACCTTAGAGCGAGGAGAATTGAAGTGATTTACAGTCTGCTCGAAATCGGTCTCTGTGCGGTGATCGTCGTGGCTGTCGGGACCATGTCGTTCCTCCTTGCGGTCTCCCTGGTGGCTCTGGCAAAAGGGGCTATCATGTTCGCGCGGCTGCTGGGCAAGGTCTCGTCAGAAACCGCGGCAACGGTCGCGGGACTGGGACTGCCGCGCGCCTGGCGTTCGACCGAGCGCGTCCGCACGTCGGGGTAGTTGCTACGCTTTTCCACCGGTGCCAAATACCCGGCGAAAGTGGAACTGGAAACTGGCCCGCCAATCTCGAATTCTCACCCTCTTGCTTTGGAGCCTCACTAAATAGGCTACTCTGGCGCAGGCGCCGCCGGTCCCCGCCCCGTCTTGTCCCCAAACTCGCCCCTGGTGCTTCAACGATGCCCGAGCTGCCAATGACGCGGCGCTCGCTACCCGTAACTTCTCTCGTGACTGTGTAATCCTTACTGGTCGACCGACGGGGTGATTTCGTAGTTTCTCCCTTGAACCTTCTCGAAACAAACGCTCAAGAGGTAAGACAACGGGCTTTGGCATCTTCCGTGCTTTCAGGTAATACGAGCCGCCGCGCCGCAAGGCAGGTCAGGGGGCGTCGCAGTGCCGCCGTTCTCGGCGGCTGCACGGGCCATCTCACTTTGGACTAGGAGGAAAGATGAGAAACGCCGTTAGATTACTCGTGGTAACGTTTTGTCTTTTGATGGTCGGTGTATGGTGCACACGCGCCCAGGCAGACGATTGGGATAAGAAAACTATTCTGACCTTCAGTGGACCGGTGGTGGTGGCCGGTCATCGACTCGAAGCCGGCACGTACGTTTTCAAGCTGGCGGACACCGTCGATCGTCATGTGGTGCAGATCTTCAACCAAGACGAAAACCACGTCTACGCCACCATCCTGGCGATTCCTGACTACCGTCTCGAACCAGCCGACAAGACTGTAATCAAGTTCGCGGAGACGGAGGACGGATCCGACTATGCGGGCAATCTACCCGAGGCCGGGGTACCCATCAAGGAGTGGTTTTACCCGGGGGACCTTTTCGGGCAGGAGTTCAAGGTAAAGGCCGCGCCGCAGGAGGTGGCTGTGGCTGAGCCTACCGCTCCGCCCACTCCGCCCGCTCCGCCCGCCGCCGAGGCTCCGGCACCTGAGCCCGCGCCGGCCGAGGTGACTCCGACCCCTGCGCCGGAGGAACCAGCGCCTCAAGCAGAACAACCGGCGCCGCAGCAGGAACAGCCACAAACCGAGCAGGCCGCGCCGGCCCCTGAGCCCGCGCCGGCTCCGCAGCCTGCGGAATTGCCCAAGACGGCCAGCTCAATGCCTCTTCTCGGGCTGATCGGGGTTTTGTCCTTGGCCGCCGCCGCGTCTCTTCGTATCATCTCCAAGCGGCTAGGCTAACCTTCAACAGAGGGCGCAGGGTATAGGGACAGGGTAGAGACGGCTGCATGTTCGCGCCGCAGTTGAAGGGCGCGACAACCCGGCCTTCCTATTCCCTGTCTCCTAGACCCCGTCCCCTATTCGATCAGGCCGGAGTACTCTATGCGGACCCATGACGCTACCGGCAATCCGAAGGGCCTTCTCCTCATGGTGACCGCCGTCACCGCGCTCCTCATGCTGTCGCGTTCGGCTAGGCCACAGGTGGTGAGCCCTGGTAACCCTCAAGGTGAGTATAAGATCTCCGTCAACGTCGGACTGGTGGTATTGCCGGCGACGGTGACGGACCACACCGGGGACTTCGTTCCTGGTCTTGGCGCGGCCAACTTTCAGGTGTTTGAGGCCGGGCGCCTCCAGCAGATCACCTTGTTTGAGCCTGAAGACGTCCCAGTGACGGTTGGTTTGGTGGTGGACAACAGCGGGAGCATGAGGTCCAAGCGGCCTGGCGTGGTAGTTGCCTCGCTGGCATTTGTGAAATCGAGCAATCCGAGCGACCAGATGTTCGTGGTGAACTTCAACCAGGACGTCAGCTTGGGCCTCCCAAAGTCGGTTCCGTTTACGAGCGATGCGCAGCAGCTTCGAGCGGCTCTCGTCAAGATTCCGCCAGCCGGAAACACGGCCCTGTACGACGGGATCGCGGCGGGCTTGCAGCGACTGAAAGCAGGCACTGCGGTAAGGAAGGCACTCATTGTCGTGACTGATGGCGGAGACAACGCGAGCCGATTGAAGTTTCGCGACTTGATTAGAATGGCTCAGGGTTCCAACGCCATCGTCTACACCATTGGTATCCTGGACCAGAGCTACTCGGATGAGAATCCGGGCGTGCTCCGGCAGCTCGCCAAGGTGACAGGAGGTCAGGCATACTTTCCCACATCATTATCCGAGGTTCAGGAGGTCACGGAACGGATCGCCCGCGACATACGCCAACAATACACCATCGGCTACGTTCCTGCCAATCCAGTCGCCGACGGCAAATTTCGCGCCATTCGAGTCACGGCCAAAGCCGCGCGTGTTGGGAAACTGCACGTGCGAACCCGGGCCGGCTACCTACCCCCATCGGAAGCGGCCTTGGCCGCGAGGTAATGTCCCATGAGAATTCTCCGGCCAGAGCCGAAGACTGGCGCCAAGCCCATGACGCCGTTCAGCGTGGACCCCAAGAACCTGCTAGCCCTCTATGCGATTCGGCGGCCACAGCCTCGCGTAGACCTAGGCGAGGTTCCGTTGAGGGGGCTTGCCGTGAACCTCGCCGACCCTAGGCTGGAGCTCGTCCCGGTGGACCTGAGTGAGTATCCACTGGGGCGCATCCTTGCGGAGTCCACCTCTCGACGGCGTGCCAAGAGGTTCGTGCGTTGGACGCAACGCTTTCTCCTGTTGTTGGGGCTGCTGCTCGTTGGAACCTGCGGATGGTTCTACGCCGAGGCGAGGGTTGTCCAGGCTTATCAAGGCTGGCGGCTCGATCAACTGCTGAAGCATCGCCCGGCCGAGCTGAAAACGTTGGTCGAAAGCTACCTGGCCAAGATCGGGGTCCGGGTGGCGAGTGGATCGCCGCCCCCGGTGGCCATCCCCGTCCCAACCAAGACCCCACCCTCAATCCCCGTGCCACCGCCGCCTGTTGAAGGGTCGTTTATCGGTCGCATGCAAATCTCGCGTCTCTCCCTTTCCACCATCGTCCTCGAAGGCGACAGCGACCAGGTATTGCGCAAAGCGGCCGGACACATTCCCGGTACCGCGCTGCCGGGCCGAGCGGGCAATGTAGCGATTGCCGGGCATCGCGACACGTTCTTTCGCGCCTTGCGAAGCATCCGTGAGGGTGACGACATTGCTCTGGAGACCGCCGCCAGCACTTATCACTATCGGGTCGATTCCACCCATATCGTCCCTCCCAAGGACATCCAGGTGCTGCAACCTTCAGATCAGCCCGGCCTGACCCTGGTCACCTGCTATCCGTTTTCCTATGTGGGGCCGGCCCCGAAAAGATACATCGTGCATGCCCGTCAGATTGAGCCTTCATCGATGGCCCCGTCAGCTTCCCAGGCCAAGCCTTTGCCAGAAACGGGATCACGAACGCCAGGGAATTCAGCTTGGCAATCGAGGCCAGCTCATCAAGCGAAATTCGCGCATCATGTTGCACGAGGCCTGACGGCGCACCGTTATGCTCACCGGTCCGTGGCGCCATCGAGTGCTGCGCAAACCTCGATACCTTCCGGCGACGAGGAGGACGTCTCGGCGGCTGCGCTCTCCGAACCGCCGGCTGACGCCTACAAGCCTGGCAGCCTGCGGCGGCGGGCGCTGGCCGTCCCGAAGCGGTTTGCCTCATGGTTTCGGTCGTTCCCCAGGCACGCGTCGGGCGGTAACTATCCGTGACGACATAAGTGGATGGCAAAACCCTCCAAGCATGTCATTCTGAGTGTTACATGGGCCTTCGGCCCACCAATGGAGGTGAAAGTTCGCGAGCGATGGCCGCATTGAAAACAAATGACTTAGGCCGCGACTTTCGACGGAGCGCAGCGAAGAATCTCTCTTTGGTCTTGCGGATCGGTTGAATTGAAGAGAGATTCTTCGCTGCGCTCCGTCGAAAATCACCGGCCAAGTCACGCTTTTGCAGTAGCTTGCTGTGCGGGCGTGAGGTGGATGTCGTAGCCGAGTCTGCGCAGAGCTCGTGCTAGGGCTTGAGCGCGCTGCTTCTTGGCCTTGGGGTCGCGGTATCCCCCTTGCTCGATGTAGTGGACTCCGTCATGCAAGATCTTCCACACCAAGCGGCAGAGCCGATGGGCGACCGCCCACAGCGCCTGCTTATACCCCAAGCGGGGCAGCAGGCGTCGGAAGACCGCCTGGAAATGGCTCCCCTTGGCCTTCACCGCCGCTTGCGCCGCCTCCGTCAACAACCGTCGCATATACTTGTTGCCTTTCGCCGAGCGACTACTGTGGTTCTTCTCGGCGGTCTGGTCCTGTCCCGGGCAGGCCCCTACCCAAGAGGCCAAGTTCGCGGCCGAGGGGAACGCGCTCGCCTGCACCCCCACTTCCGCCACCACTTGCTGCGCCGAGTCGGGTCCGAAACCGGGCACCTCCGCCAGCCGGGCCACCACCTCTTGATGCGCTTTCAGGGCCTGCGCAATCATGCCGTCGAGCTTCTCGATTTGCTCATCGATCAGTTCCAGCCGTTGCAGGTACAGCTCCAGCAACTTCTGCTGCATCGCTTGCACGTTGCCCGTCAAAGCGTCAATGAGTTGCCCTTCGGTACACTTCAATCGGTCGTCGCCCAACGCGGCCAGCTTCTTCGGGTCGGTCTCGCCCGCGGCCAGGGCGTGGAGAATGCGCAACCCGCTGGCCCCGAACAGGTCGCTGAGCACGTTGGCCAGCTTGATCCGCATCTCTTGCAGCAGGCCGTCCACTTGACTGTAGAGGCGCACCCGCTCCCGCGCCAGTTGGACCTTGGTCCGGGTCATGGTGCGCCAAGCTCGCTGCTCGGGGTCGGGGACGAAGCTCAAAATCAACTCCCCCGCCACCAGCCGCCGCAGCAAGCGCTCGGCATCGCGGAAGTCGCCCTTGCGCCCGCGCGGAGCCCGGTTGGAAAAGGCCTGCGCCAGGTGTAAACGCATGGACGGTTCTAACTCCCACCAGATCGGCTTCCAGTACTGCCCGGTGGACTCCATCACCACTTCTTTTACCCCTTGCGCCTGCAGCCACGCCAATAAACGGCGGCGGTCACTGGCCATGGTTCCGAAGCGTCGGCGCTCCAGCTTGCAATCCGGTGCGATCGCCTCTCCCTCCCTCGACCCTACCACCACCATCAGCACTTTCGAGTGGATGTCAATCGATGCTACCTTATCCTTGTCCGACATGGTTTCCTCCTGGCGGGGAAGCGGTAGAACGCGCGGCAAAAAGACTACGCACCGTCACGTGCTACCACCCTTCCCGCCGGGAGGGGTGACGCACAAAGATTGGTTCAAAACGCGCATTCCGGGTCAAACTCAGAAACGGCCTCGACTGCTCTAGAGCGCAAGACGACCTTCACCGTTCCACGCCAGCTTGATCATACAACATCGACTCGAGGCGATTTTCATCTCCATTGGTGGGCCGAAGGCCCATGTGACACTCAGAATGACATGCGAACCGACTTCTGACGCCATGTATAGAAACTAATTTAACGAAATCTGGGCCGCAACTTTCCTGTAGAAGCGCAGATCGCCACCAGAAAAGCCTGCCTCGAGGGGTCCCTGGTAGCTTTGTCATCAAAAACCCCGAGACTGCGGTGCGGGCGATTCCAAGAGATTCTTCCGGGGTGGCCAATGCCCATATCACATTGGCCGCCCAAGGCGGAGGGAGCGCCATGAAGATAAAGCAAGGTGCCATTTTCTAATGGGGTTGACGCGAGTCTGGAAATTTCCCGACTATGGCCATGGTCAAAAAGCAAAGTGTCATACAATACTAGCCTGCCCCTACTACCCGCGACCAGCTCCCTGGCGGGGCTTGCTCTGCGGCCGGGGCGCCGGAGCGCGGGGCGCTGGGGCGCGGGACGCGCTGGCACGCGGCGGTGCAGGGCGCGCCACCGGGGCAGCGTGGGCCATGGTCTGAGAAGGTCGTGCAACGCTGGGGCGCGACGCCGGAGCGGCATGGGCCATGGGCCGTGAAGGCCGCGCTGCGTTGGGACGCGCTGTAGGAGTTGCATGAGTCATCGACCCCGACGGCCGAGCCGGGGTGGGACGTGTCGCCCCATTTCGGCTTGCCGGCGCACCGGCATGGGCCATGCTCCGCGGAGGCGCGCCTGGGTTCGGATTGACCGCGGTCAGCGGGCGCGTTGCGGAGCCGCCACGATTAGGCGTCTGGGCCGTCATGCGATTACCGCCGGCACGGGCTGCCGTCGCGTGGAACGTCGGGCGGTTGGTTGCTGCAACCACCCCGCGACCGTTAAACGCTCCTGGCTTGGCGGTGGCAGCGACTGCCGGCCGTCCGTGGTTCACCGAAGCCCACTGCGATCGATTGGCACTGGCCACGCGCTCATGCTCGGTCTGCATCGTTGTAGCAGGACGATGCGGGTCACGGGCGACGGCGAGCTCGGCAGGGGTGGGTCGTGCCGTTATTCCCCCTGGGCCGTTGAAGCTGGCCCGAGTTCCCGAGACGTTGTTCACGACGGTCCGGTTATACACGTTGGGGATGTTCGTGATGTTGATGTTATTCACCGAACGGTTGTAGTAGAAGCCGCCGTGATTCCAATATCCGCCCCAGAAGCCGACACCGGTATAGCCGAAGCCGTAGTTAATGCCCCCGTAGAAGCCGACGTGGGGACCCCAATAGCCGGGATGCCACATGTAGATGCCGACGTCCCAGCCCCAATAACCTGGAGTCCACAGCAGACCGACGGCGGGCGCGAGCACCCACGTCCCAGGCACCCAGTAGTAGCCAGTGTCAGGGTCCCAAGCCCAGTAGCCGGGTGTCCAGATGTAGCCGGGGGCTGGGCAAACCGGCTGCACGTAAACGGGCAGAACCGGCGGAGCGATGTTAACCGAGACGCCGACCGCCATGCTGATGTGTGCCCATGATGCAGTCGGTACTGCCATTAGGGCGAGTGCCAGCACCACCGAACGAATGAGACGAAGATTACGCATATTGCACTCCCAAGCCCGATCGCGCTCTTCGGGGAGTCCGATTCGGGCACAAGACAGTCTTTAACTTCCAACCGGGTTTTCAGCACTCTTCGCGCCAAACAGACTAAGCGCTTGCGAACAAACGGTTGGCCACTCAATCGGGCGCCCTGGGGTAGGAAAATCCTACGCTCCAGGGTGGCGATATCTACCTCTTGGTGTCAGCGGGAGACCGTGACCGGAAAAGGGGAATCGCGAGTGTCAAGACCGGATGTCGGAGTGATGAGCTCGGATGAAGCAGCAACTATCATTGGGTCCGATGGTATCCTTTGCAGCGTGGGAACCAACGTTGGCATTCCCTTCCAACGGCAACGACCGTTACCGAAACGAGGAATCGCAGGGTGTCGATCGTCAAAAACACTTCAGCGACCGTATACATTTATGAGTACCCCCGTCGCGAAAGTCACCGTCGCCGTCCGGATATCCGCCGGACTGCCAGTCCACCGATTCTGAGCGTTAGCGGCTTGCAAAGTCTGGAGTCGGGACTGAAGCTGAGAGATCTATTGCCTCACGAGCCGGTGTCTCAATCCAAGGCTCACGTCATGTGGGCGGCCATTGTTCAGCCCAATACTCGCCGGGCTTGCCATCGGCGGTCTCAGCGACCGCATTATAGGCAGCCCATCGCTCGAACTCCGCGGCCAAAGCCACTGCCAGAGCTCGCTGTTCCGGGTCGTCCCAGATCGAAGATGCTTTGGCAGGCGCTTCCTCGCCTGGAATAGAAATGTTCAAATCTTCAGCCGGATCCATTTTTCCCTCCAATAAAACTGCATTCAACCCTGTTGCAGAACAACGGTAGCGAACGCCGGCAGATTGCCTCATGACGGGTGATTCAACAATCGGGGGAAACCTGTAGCTGAACGGGGAAATTAACGTACCTTTATTATAACTGAGCCCGACCCGAAAAAAGGCACCGGGCACGCCCGAGAGGCGTCGGCGGCACCCAACAGGCCGGACGACACCCCTCGGGGCACGGGGGTTAACCTCCTCCCCTAGCCGGCGGCCCGTCGACGAGAGGCTTCATCAGTCGCGAGGACCGTTTTGCACCACTCGTCGAATTGCGCTTGAGCCTCCTCCTTCTTGAGGCCATAGCGTTCCTGCAGTTTTCCAACAAGCTTGTCTTTGCTACCGGCGATCACGGCTAGATCGTCGTCGGTCAGCTTGCCCCACTTCTGCCTGATGGAACCCTTCATCTGCGTCCACTTTCCCTGAATCTGATCCCAGTTCATATAACCTCCTTGTCGATAGCAGGATCAAAGAATCGTATCCGCTCGGACCAGATGCCGGCGGCCGCAAAGGCAATTACTCCGAAGCCCAGCAGCCCGGCGATAAGTGCAATCACCAGAAATACCAAGGCCCAATAAAGCATGGTGGTTTCCTTTTATGCCCAGCCGCAGAGGCTAGGCCAAGTGTTGCCTCACGGTGATCTCCACCTCAGGTGCTCAGCTCCCGGTAGCATGATGTCGGAGGGGCTTGCCCCTCCGTTGATCGAGATGTCCCTCGACACCAACCTCAGTATCGGCAGGCTTGCGGCTCGTATGCAATCCTGTGATGTCCCGAGACCCATGGGCGATTTATAGTAGGGGAGAATTACCAGTGGGCATCCGCCAGCGGTGTAATCGGCCCTTGTTGCGACAGCCGGATTGTTCGGCAGTTCTACTGTGTCCGGAAGAAAACATTCTGCTGATCATCGCCATCGCGGTCCTTTTGATTAGAGTCATCCAGGGTCGAAGACCCATATAGTCAGGCTGGAATCGCGAAACTTGTATCATCAGGCGGGAGAGATTGCTTGGTCGGGCTGGACGTGCTTAGGTTTGCCTGGCAAGAAGGAAACGGAAAAAAGCACAGCGAGTAGAGTCCGGCTCTAAGAGGCGGTCGCTATGGAGTTAGGGACCAGGTGGCTCCGCCGGCGCCGGTGCAGACGATGTCGCGGAGCGGTCGGTCTTAGCCTGCTTCCCAAGCACCCGAGCGATTTCAGAGATCATCGCGTCAGGTAGGCAGGGTTTGACGAGGAACCCTTCGCACCCAAGTTCCGCCGTCGCGCCGGAGAAGTCGTAAGCCGATAGGATAACAACTGGAACACGCTTGGTTCTTTCGTCCGCTTTCAGCCGGCGCGTCGCTTCCCAGCCGCTGATTCCCGGAAGAGAAAGATCCATCACAACCAGGTCCGGCTGGAGTTCGAAAGCCTTGTTCAAAGCCTCCTCGCCATCGCTCGCCGAAGTCACCCGGAATCCTTTCAGCGACAGAAAATACTCATACAGCTCCCGGTTATCCTTAGAATCGTCCACAAGCAAGATATGCCTTGTTTGCATTTGGAAGTTCCTCTCGTATCTGGTCTCACGATCCAGGACCGCGCCCCACACTGACCACCTTGTTGGCCGCTTGCACAGCGGGCCGGCCCGCCGCCCGCCCTCTGATCCTCGCGAGGGCGGCGACCACTGTGACCAGTTCAGGAGGCTGCACCGGCTTAGGCACATGTCTGTCGAACCCAGCGCCAAGGAGCTTCGCACGATCCAGAGCGGCGGCGTGCGCCGTGAGCGCCACAGCGGGCGTGTGCCCACCCCGCTCAGACGGTAGCGCTCTAACCCTCTGGACCAGACTATAGCCATCTTCACCTGGCATCTCGATATCGGCCACGAGTACGTCCGGCAACTCACTCTCCAAAATGCGCAACGCTTCGCTAGCTGCGGCAGCGACCATCACTTCCGCCCCGCTCCGCTCCAAAATCAGGGCAACAACCTCACGGGAATCAGCCTCATCTTCTACCACCAGAACTCGAACTCCCTCCAGCAAGGAGTCCGAGTCCCGCCGGGTCACGCCCTCCGGTGGTAACGGGTAGGCTTCTGGTGTGCCGCCGAGGGTCTCCACGGCGCTTGTGGACGAAGGTAACACCACCTTGAAAATGGCCCCGGAACTATCCTCTCTGTTCAGAGCCTGGATCTGACCGCCATGCATCTCGAGCAGGTGCCGGACAATCGCCAGTCCGAGCCCCAGCCCCTGATGCACTCTGGCGCTCGAGGCGTCGCCCTGTCGGAAGGGGTCAAAGATGTAGGGCAGGAAGTCCGGTCGGATGCCAGGGCCATCATCCTGGACGGTAAGCTCCAGATTTGACCCCACCTGCTCCAGCCGGATCTGGACATGACCGTTTGCCGGTGTGAATTTGACCGCATTCGAGAGGAGGTTCGAAACCACTTGTTGCAACCGGGCGGGATCGCCCGATACGGGCTGTCCATCTGGCATCAGAACAGCATCGATCTGGATGTTCTTGGCTTCGGCAGTGGGACGAATGGTGTCGAGAGCGGCATGAACCACGGAGGGCAGGTTGACAGGCCTAAGGTCCAGGCGCAGCCTGCCGCTGACGATGCGCGAGACGTCGAGAAGATCCGAGATAAGCCGTGCCTGGAGCACAGCATTGGAGTTTATCGTTTCTATAGCTTTGATTTGAGCCGCTGGGTCCAATCCTCCCTCGCGGAGCAGGTGCGCCCAGCCCGTGATGGCATTCAAGGGAGTCCTTAGCTCGTGGGACAAAGTGGCCAGAAATTCGTCTTTGAGCCGATTGGCTTTCTCCAACTCTCGACGAGCATCCTGCGCATTCTTCAGCAGAACAACTCTCTCCTCCTCCGCGTGCTTGCGGGCGGTGATGTTGATGTTGACGCCGGCGATCGATAGCGGGTTGGCGGAGGAATCGCGGATGACCGTGCCGTGCGCCAGCCACCATTGATCGTCTCCGCTCTGTTGGGTGCGGAACTCTGCCTGATATTCTCCGTTTCCGTCGACAGCTTGACGGAACGCGTGTTGAACCACGGCCCGGTCGGCCGGATGTACGAGGGCGAGAAAATCTGCGAATGATTCAAACACGGGCGCGGAATCGCCCGCGTCCCTTACCCACGAGAACTCCCTCGTCAGGAAGTCCCAGGTCCACGCCTGAATGCCGCCGGCCGTGAGGGCGATCCGCAGCCGCTCCTCGCTCTGACGCAATAGGGCCGCCGAAGCTTCAATCTGAGCCGTACGCTCAGCGACGCGGCGCTCCAGCTCCCTGTTCAGGCGTTCCAGGTCCTCTGTTTTGCGGAAGAGGTCGGCAAACACCGCGACCTTGGCCCGCAAGATCTCAGGAACAATGGGTACTGAGACATAGTCCACCGCGCCCGAATCGTATCCCTTGAGGCGGTCAACATCTTCCACCAAGACCCCGGAGACCAGGATAATCGCGGTCTTTTGGAACCGCGGGTGACTGCGGATCATGGAGGCCAATTCGAAGCCGTCCAGATCCGGCATACACACGTCGACCAGGACCACCGCGATATCGCTTCGGAGCAGATGTTCCAAGGCTTCCCTTCCGGACCTGGCCTTGATGAGGTTCTCTTGTAGATCTGCGAGAATAGCCTCATAGCTGAGCAGTTTAGAGGGCTGATCGTCCACCAGCAATATGTTGACTGGGTTCTTTGAGTTCATGGCCCTCCCCCCAGAAATGATGAATTATGAATGATGAACAAAGACAGAAGAGTCGAAGGTTGAAGGTCGAAAAGTGAAGAAAAGACCAGCCGGCGGGCGGGTCTTCACTCTTTGACCTTCGACCTTCGACCTTTAACCTTCAACTCTTCTGTCTTTGTTCATCACTCACAATTCATCATTTCTCCCTTCTTACCGATGTAACCACATACGGAGCGCGGAAAGCAGTTGCTCCGTGTTGACCGGCTTCGCCAAATACTCTGAGGCGCCGGCCTCAAGGCACTTCTCGCGGTCACCCTTCATCGCTTTGGCCGTCAGAGCGACAATCGGGAGCCGCCGATAGGTGGGATTCTGCCGGATGAACTGCATCGTTTTGTACCCGTCCATCTCCGGCATCATGATATCCATGAGCACGATTGAGACGTCGGGCGTGGAATCGAGAATGTCGAGCGCTTCCTGGCCGGTAGTCGCGGAAAGCACTTTCATTCCGCGTCGCTCCAAGACGCTGCTCAGGGCGAAAATGTTGCGCACGTCGTCGTCCACCACCAGCACGGGTTTGCCTACGAGATCCTCGTCGGAACGGTGCAGACGCTCAATCATCTGTTGTTTCTCCGGCGGCAGGTGGGCCACCACCCGATGCAGGAATAGCGCCGTTTCATCCAGGAGCCGCTCGGGCGATTCCACTCCCTTCACCACAATACTACGGGCAATGGTGTGCAGCCGTGCGTCTTCTTCCGGTGAAAGTTCCTTGCCGGTAAACACCACAATGGGGAGATCCCGCAGTACCTCGTCGTGACTGAGTTGTTCCAGCACCTCGAAGCCCGAGATATCTGGCAGACGGAGGTCAAGGACAACACAGTCAAAGGCCCGTTCACGGAGCGCGGTTAGCGCTTCCTCACCCGAGCCCACGGCCTGGATTTCAATGTCGTCGTGCTCCAGAAGAGCGCGGATGCCCATCTGCTCGGCCTTGTCGTCTTCCACCACCAGCAGCCGTCGTGTACGCGGCGTCGCGTATGCCTTGATGCGCGTCAGAGCGGCGTTCAGGCCCTCGGTAGTCGAAGGTTTGGTAATGAAGTTGAAAGCCCCGCGAGCCAAGCCGTGCTGGCGGTCTTCATCCAGAGTAACGATCTGAACCGGAATGTGCCGCGTGCCCGGATCCTGTTTGAGCTGGCTCAACACCGTCCAGCCCAGCATGTCCGGCAGGAACACATCCAGCGAGATTGCCGTGGGATGATACTTGCGCGCCAAGTCCAGGGCGTCGATGCCCCGCATGGCCACGAGTACTTTGAAACCCGAACCACGCGCCAGGTCCGCCAGCATCCGGCAATAAGTCGGCTCGTCCTCGACGATCAGTATGGTCGCGTCGTCGGGCTTTATGTTTTCGCGGTCGTCTGGAACCTGCTCTACCGCGCGCTCCGGCAGCCGGACGGCGGGAAGCCGCACCACTCCCGATGTTGCTTCCTGGCGGGAGCTCGTCCTGATCGCGTCGGACGGTCCAACATACTTCATCGGTAAGTAGAGGGTGAAGGTGCTCCCGGATCCAGGCGTGCTGCGCAACTGGATTTCACCTCCGAGGAGATAGGCCAGCTCTCGGCTGATAGCCAGGCCCAGACCGGTGCCTCCGTACTTTCGGCTGGTGCTGGCATCAGCTTGTTGGAAGGCCTCAAAGATGATTTTCTGTTTCTCGAGCGGTATGCCGATGCCGGTGTCCGAGACCTCGAACGCCAGCACCGTTCCAGCCGTCTGGAGGACGGGGTGACCGGGGTGCCAGCCCCCGCCGACCGCCGAAACGGCCAACCGTATGCCCCCTTTCTCAGTGAACTTGAAAGCGTTGGAGAGGAGATTCTTAAGCACTTGCATGAGGCGCTTGGAGTCCGTGGTCATGCCGCGCTTGAACTGGGGGTCCAGGTAAAGGTCGAAGGAGAGATCGCGGCTCTCGGCCTCGTGGCGGAAGGTGCGTTCCACTGCGTCCAGGAGGCTCGCGAGGTCAACTTCCTCGGCATCCACCGTCACCGTCCCGGACTCGATCTTGGAAAGGTCCAGAATGTCGCTGATCAGGTTAAGCAAATCGGTGCCGGCGCCGTGGATGGTCCGGGCGAACTCCATCTGCTTCGGCGTGAGGTTGCCGTCGGCATTGTCGCTGAGTTGCTGGCCCAGGATTAAGATGCTGTTCAACGGCGTGCGCAGCTCATGGGACATGTTCGCCAGAAATTCAGACTTGTATTTGGAGGTCAGCGCCAGCTCGTCGGCTTTCTCCTCCAGCGCCCGTCGGGCCTGCTCGATTTCCTGGTTCTTGCGCTCCACTTCCGCGTTCTGCTCCGCGAGTTGCTGGGCCTTCTGGGCCAACTGCTCGTTCTTCTCTTGCAACTCCTTCTGCTGGCTTTGAAGCTCGGTCGCGAGCTGTTGCGACTGCTTGAGCAATCCCTCCGTTTTCATGGTGGCCTCGATGCTGTTCAGCAGGATGCCGATGCTGGCAGTGAGTTGGTCGAGGAACGCCAGATGGGAAGCCGTGAAAGTGCTCAGGCAAGCCAGCTCGATCACCGCCTTCACCTGGCTCTCGAAGAGCACCGGGAGTACGACAATGTTGCGGGGGACAGCCTCAAACAAAGCCGAGCGGATGGGAACGGCCGTGGGCGGCACGTCGGTGATCAGCAAGCGCTGCTTCTCAGTCGCGCACTGCCCCAGCAGGCCTTCACCGAGCCGTACGTTGTCCTGCGCATACTCTGCCGAGTCCGGACCTGCGTATGACGCGAGCAGGCTTAAGCGCGGCACCTCGCGGTCGGAAGTCATGAGATAGATGACACCCCGCTGCGCGTTGACCAGCGGCGTCAACTCCGAGAGCAGCATCTGTCCCACGGTGCCCAGGTCACGCTGCCCCTGCAACAGGCCGGTGACGCGCGCCAGGTTCGTCTTCAGCCAGTCCTGCTGGCTGTTCTGCTCGGTAGTGAGCCGCAGGTTGGTGATCATGGTGTTGATGTTGTCCTTCAGCTCTGCCACTTCGCCGCGGGCGTCCACTTGGATGGAGCGAGTGAGGTCGCCCTTGGTTACCGCTGTGGCCACCTCGGCGATGGCTCTCACCTGCGTGGTCAGGTTCGCGGCGAGCAGGTTCACGTTGCCGGTGAGATCCTTCCACGTGCCGGCGGCGCCCGGGACGTTGGCCTGACCGCCCAGGCGGCCCTCCACGCCCACCTCGCGCGCCACGCTGGTGACCTGTTCCGCGAACGTGGCCAGCGTATCGGTCATGTTGTTGATGGTCTCGGCGAGAGCTGCTACCTCGCCCTTGGCCCGGACCGTGAGTTTCTGCTTCAGGTCGCCGTCGGCGACCGCGGTCACCACCTTCACGATGCCGCGTACCTGCTCGGTGAGATTGGCCGCCATAACGTTGACGTTGTCGGTGAGATCCTTCCAGGTGCCGGCGACGCCGGGCACCTGAGCCTGACCGCCCAGATTGCCGTCGGTGCCGACTTCGCGCGCCACGCGGGTTACTTCGGCCGCGAAGGCGTTGAGCTGGTCCACCATGGTATTGATGGTGTTCTTCAGCTCCAGGATTTCGCCCTTCACGTCCACCGTGATCTTGCGCGAGAGGTCGCCCCGGGCCACGGCCGTGGTGACTTCGGCAATGTTCCGCACCTGCGTGGTGAGATTGGCAGCGAGAAGGTTGACGTTGTCCGTGAGGTCTTTCCAGGTGCCCGCCACGCCCGGCACCACCGCCTGTCCGCCCAGTCGTCCATCCGTACCCACTTCGCGAGCGACCCGTGTGACTTCCGCCGCGAAGGAGCGGAGTTGCTCCACCATCGTATTGAGCGTCTCCTTCAACAGTAAGATCTCGCCGCGCACGTCCACGGTGATCTTCTTCGAGAGGTCGCCGCCGGCGATGGCGGTGGCGACCTCAGCGATATTTCGCACCTGGGCGGTAAGATTACTGGCCATGAAGTTCACGTTGTCAGTGAGGTCTTTCCAGGTTCCCGCCACGCCGGGTACAGCGGCCTGTCCGCCGAGCTTACCTTCGGTTCCCACCTCACGAGCCACACGGGTCACTTCCGAAGCGAAGGCGTTGAGCTGATCGACCATGGTGTTGATGGTGTTCTTCAGCTCCAGAATTTCACCTTTCACGTCGACGGTGATCTTGCGCGAGAGGTCGCCGCGGGCCACCGCCGTCGTCACCTCGGCGATGTTTCGCACCTGGCCCGTCAGGTTTCCGGCCATCGAGTTAACGCTGTCGGTCAAGTCTTTCCAGGTGCCCGCGACGCCGGGGACATTGGCCTGTCCGCCGAGGCGTCCTTCTGTACCTACTTCGCGCGCCACGCGCGTGACCTCACCGGCGAAGGCGTTGAGTTGATCCACCATGGTGTTCAGGGTCTCTTTGAGCTGGAGGATCTCGCCCCGCACGTCGACGGTGATCTTGCGTGACAGGTCGCCGCTGGCGATGGCCGTAGCCACCTCGGCGATGTTGCGGACCTGGCCCGTCAGGTTTCCGGCCATGGAGTTGACGCTGTCCGTCAAGTCCTTCCAAGTGCCCGCCACACCGGGCACCGCCGCCTGACCACCGAGTTTGCCTTCCGTTCCCACCTCTCGCGCTACGCGCGTGACTTCGGCCGCGAAGGCGTTGAGCTGGTCCACCATGGTGTTCAACGTTTCTTTGAGCTGGAAGATCTCACCGCGGACGTCGACGGTGATCTTACGGGACAAATCGCCGCGAGCCACTGCCGTGGCCACTTCGGCGATGTTGCGCACTTGGGCGGTCAGGTTGCTGGCCATGGAGTTGACGCTGTCGGTGAGGTCCTTCCACGTGCCTGCGACACCGTGCACCTGAGCTTGGCCGCCCAGCTTGCCCTCGGTTCCAACTTCGCGGGCCACGCGGGTGACTTCACCGGCGAAGGCGTTGAGCTGGTCCACCATGGTGTTGATGGTTTCCTTGAGCTGAAGAATCTCGCCGCTGACGTCCACCGTGATCTTCTTGGACAAGTCCCCATTGGCAATGGCTGTGGCTACCTCGGCGATGTTGCGCACCTGGGCCGTGAGGTTGTTGGCCATGGAGTTGACGCTGTCGGTGAGGTCCTTCCAGGTGCCGGCTACGCCGCGGACGTTCGCCTGGCCGCCCAAGCGCCCTTCCGTGCCTACCTCGCGCGCCACGCGGGTGACTTCCGAGGCGAAGGCGTTGAGCTGGTCCACCATGGTGTTGATGCTCTCTTTGAGCTGGAGAATCTCGCCGCTCACGTTGACTGTGATCTTGCGCGACAGGTCGCCGTTAGCGATGGCCGTGGAGACCTCGGCGATGTTCCGCACCTGGGCCGTCAGGTTGCTCGCCATGAAGTTGACGTTGTCCGTGAGGTCCTTCCAAGTTCCGGCCACGCCGGGTACCTGCGCCTGGCCGCCGAGTTTGCCCTCCGTGCCGACCTCGCGGGCCACCCGCGTCACCTCCGAGGCGAAAGCGTTGAGCTGATCGACCATGGTGTTGATGGTGTTCTTCAGCTCCAGAATTTCGCCCTTCACGTCCACCGTGATCTTGCGCGAGAGGTCGCCACGGGCCACGGCTGTGGTCACCTCGGCGATGTTGCGCACCTGGGACGTCAGGTTATTGGCCATCGAGTTGACGCTGTCCGTGAGGTCTTTCCAGGTTCCGGCCACGCCGGGCACCACCGCCTGGCCGCCAAGTCGGCCTTCGGTTCCTACTTCGCGCGCCACCCGCGTGACTTCGCTGGCGAACGATCGCAACTGGTCCACCATGGTGTTGATGGCTTCCTTGAGCTGCAGAATCTCTCCTCGGACGTCCGCGGTGATCTTCTTCGACAGGTCACCGTTGGCTACCGCGATGGTGACGTCGGCGATGTTACGAACTTGAGCCGTAAGATTGCTCGCCATCAAGTTGACGTTCTCCGTGAGGTCCTGCCAGACGCCGCGTACTTCCTGCACTTGAGCTTGGCCTCCGAGTTTGCCGTCCGTGCCCACCTCGCGCGCTACGCGGGTGACCTCGCTGAAGAAGGCGTTGAGCTGGTCCACCAGGGTGTTAATCGTATTCTTGAGCTCCAGGATTTCACCCTTCACGTCGACCGTGATCTTCCGCGAGAGGTCGCCGCGCGCCACGGCCGTGGTCACGTCGGCGATGTTGCGGACTTGGGCGGTGAGGTTGCCGCACATGGCGTTGACGGAATCGGTGAGGTCCTTCCACGTTCCGGCCACGCCGGGCACTAGAGCTTGGCCGCCCAGCCGCCCTTCGGTACCAACTTCGCGCGCCACGCGCGTCACCTCGCTCGCGAACGACCGCAACTGGTCCACCATGGTGTTGATGGCTTCCTTGAGCTGCAGAATCTCGCCGCGCACGTCGACGGTGATCTTTTTCGAGAGGTCGCCGCTTGCCACGGCGATAACGACCTCGGCGATGTTGCGGACCTGGGCCGTGAGGTTGTTGGCCATCAGGTTGACGTTCTCCGTAAGGTCTTTCCAGACGCCGCTCACCTCGCGAACCTGCGCCTGTCCTCCGAGCTTCCCGTCGGTTCCCACCTCGCGGGCCACGCGGGTGACTTCGGACGTAAACACGACGAGCTGCTGAATCATCGTGTTCACAATGGTGGCGGACCGCAGGAACTCGCCTTCCAGGGGCCGCCCGTCGACCTCCAGCGGGACCGTCCGCAGCAGGTCACCCTGGGCCACGGCCGAAACCGCGCGGGTGACTTCGGTGGTTGGCCAGAGGAGATCATCGATCAGGACGTTGATCGAGCTCTCCATCTCGGACCAATCCCCTCCCAGCGGTTCGAACCTGACCCGCCGGCTCGTCTGCCCCCTCTTGCCGACATCGTGGCCGACGCGCTTGAGTTCGGCGGCCATTCGTGCATTCGCGACCACGATCTCATTGAAAGTGTCGGCGATTTTCCCTTCGATTCCGGTCCGATCGCCCGGCAGGCGGACGGTAAAGTCGCCGGAGCGCACGGCCTGGAGCGCATGAAGCAGCTCGCTTTGCCGTGGGGAAGCGGCCCCTCCGCCGTTCGTCTTTGCCCTACCAACGCTTTGTGTGCCCATAACTGCTCCTTACAGTGAAATCAAGGGTCGGGAATACTCCTCTCAGAATTCGGCACTCCGCCGCAATATTAAGGTGAGCGATTCAAGGATATCGTGAAGCTCTTGCGGGGTTTCTTGAAGATTCTGCAAGACCGACGAGGCGCCAGATGAGGTGCGCGATGATGAGCTGCCTTGCGCCCTGACGCGCAGAGTGCCACCGGTTCGCTGTCCCTGCGGACCATGCAGTATCCCCTTTTGGCCCCCCCGGAACCTAAATCTTACACACTGGCCCCGCAGAATTCAAATCCGAAAACCCACTTGGCACGTCGGAAATAACCAAGTTTAGGGAAGCCAATGGCGGTGGGTCAATACAGGGAAACCCTGAGATGATCCCGGATAACCCCTTAGGTCGACCGCCGCGCCCCGAACTGGCCGAGCGCAGGCTGGCCTTCGGTTCCGTCGCCGCAGCAAGCGGCAGATCGCCGCTGCGTCGGGGTGGGGGAGATTATAGGTTGTCCTGCACCGGGCGAAGCACGAGAACATTGCAGGAGTATTCTCCGTTGCTTTGCTGAAATACAGTCACGTCATCGGCGAGGGCCACGAGCGCCAGCAGGTTAAGCTCGAAGAAACTCACTGGCGCTACGGGCTGACCTACGGCAACTTTCAAAGCGCTCTACATGCTTCGCCCGATTGCTTCGACCTCTCTGGGCGTCCACACTTGTGTCCCTGAGGAAGATATGGGTGCAACGCGACAACAATCCGAACCATAGAAGGAGACTGAGTATGGCGGGAAAGAATCAAGCGGTATTCGGGATCTACTCTACCTACGCTGCCGTTGAAAGTGGCGTCGAAACGCTCCAGTCGGCGGGTTTTCGAAGCACAGACGTCTCCGTGCTGGTTCCCGAGAATTTAGGCTCAAAAGACATGGCTGTTGAGAAGGGCACGAAGGCGCCGGAAGGCGCTGCGACCGGAGCCGTCTCCGGGGCTGTGGTGGGCGGCGCTCTGGCTTGGCTGGTAGGCATTGGCGTCCTAGCCATTCCCGGTCTGGGACCGTTTCTCGTCGCCGGCCCGATCGTGGCCGTGCTTGCCGGTGTCGGAGCAGGAGGTACTATCGGGGTCGTGGCCGGGGCCCTCGTGGGTTGGGGCATTCCTGAGTATGAGGCCAAACGATACGAGGGCCGCATAAGGAAGGGCGGCATCCTGTTGTCGGTCCACTGCGACAGCTCCTACTGGGCGAAGCTTGCCAGAGAGGTTCTCAAGCTGACAGGTGCTGAGGATATCTCGTCAGCCAGCGAGGCGTCGGCTGATTATGCGAAAAGCGACAAACCTCTACCCCGCGTCGTCACCGGAGGAGGAGTCGAAAGGTAATGCTGAGATTCTCGGCAGCAAGTCATAACTTCAAAAGCTAGCGATTTAGGCCACTCCGTGGTCGGAGAAACCTATGCTCTATTGGGCGATAGTACTGTTCTTCCTCGCGATCACCTCCGGCTTCGTGGCGTTCGGAGTGATCACCTTCGGTGCGCTGGGCACCGCAAAGATCCTCCTCACCCTGATCTTCGCCTTGTTTCTGGGAGGAATACTGGGCGCTGGGAGCGCAGGTGGACGGAAACCCGGGATGGGTCCCTGGGAGAGGTAGCGTGGCAGAGATGCTCGATTTGCCTCAATCGGCAATTCCGAGTCGCAGGTGGCACAGGATTGGTTCCCGGTCGGCCGCTGTGAAAAATTTACTGGCCCTGAGAAGGCGCTCCCTCACCGAGGAGCTGTACCAATCAAGCGGCAGTGCCTTCAATAGAAAGAAGTTCCACCAGAACAATCGCCTTTGGCTGGGTGATTGCTGGATCCAAGTTGATGGCCACCACCGGCCAGCAATTCCGCACCGAGCGGCGACATGCTGTCGGCGTGGTGGCGGTGTGTGTAGCAAACGTGTTTGATTCAGTCAGGAGGCTATGAATGAGAAAAGTCATCATGATGCTTGCCATTCTCGCGCTATGCGGAACCTCGCTAGTCGCAAGTAGCAGCAACGTAAAGCAACTCGAGAAAGCTACCGACGTCCTTAACGAGATCATGCGGGCGCCGGACAAGGGCATACCGTCGGATCTGCTGGAGAAATCCGTGTGCGTGGGCCTGGTTCCGTCCGAGATCAAGGCGGCGTTTGTCGTCGGTGGCACCTATGGCCGCGGCGTTCTCGTCTGCCGAAGGCACGGAAACGGGGCCTGGGGCGCTCCGTCAATGTTCACCCTAGGAGGCGCCAACATCGGGTTTCAGATCGGCGGCAAGGCTACGGACGTCGTGTTCCTAGTGATGAACCCCGAGGGCGCCAGGAAACTACTGCAGGACTCCATCAAGTTGGGGGCCGAGATATCAGCGGCGGCAGGCCCAGTTGGCCGCACGGCCGAAGGGGCCACGGACGCCCAGTTGCATGCTGAGATCCTGAGCTACTCTCGGACCCGTGGCCTGTTCGCCGGTGTGTCGCTCGACGGGGCAGTTCTGAAACAGGATCACGACGATAACGCACGTCTCTACGGCCATCCGGTGAAACCGAAGGAAATTCTGATCGAAGGCGCTGTGGCATCTCCCCCGGCGGCGCGGCCTCTGGATCACTTGTTGACGCGATACGCTCCGCGCGGCGGCGCACCGTTCCCGGCCGCCTAGACTAGAGGCCTGATCAAAACCGGATATTGGCGATCTGTCACGCGACAACGCACGGATCGCGCAAGAGCCGCACGTCAAATCGAAAGGAGATCCAGTCATGAGGAAAACTCTCGGCACCGTTTTCTTGTCCCTGTTAGCGTCAACAATCGTGCTCGCCCAGACGGCGACGCAAGAAACCGTCCCCATTTACAAGATCACTGTGATCGGCCGCACGGTCAAGGCGATCAATTACCGGCATCGTAGCGGAAAGACCAAAGTCGACTTCCGGGGGACGAGCCTGATGCCCCAAGCGGCGGGCGACGCCGAGGTCGAAAGTAAGCCCGGCGCCACCCAAATCGATGCGGACATGAAACACCTCGACCCGGCAAGTAAGTTCGGCCCCGAGTACCTGACGTACGTTCTGTGGGCCATCACGCCGGAAGGGCGACCGGTGAATCTCGGCGAGGTGTTGTTAAACGATAGCCGAAACTGCAAGCTGAACGTCACCAGCGATCTGCAATCATTCGGCCTTATCGTCACAGCCGAACCGTACTTCGGCGTGACCCAGCCCAGCGATGTGGTGGTGATGGAGAACATGATCACTGACCAGACACACGGGACCATCGAGGAGGTAGACGCGAAGTACGAACTGTTACAGCGGGGGCAGTACACGGTGATGGCCTCTCCGCAGCAGGTTCGGCCACTGGTCGTCGAACACAACGCTCCGTTGGAACTATATGAGGCGCAAAACGCCGTGCGCATCGCCGAGTGGTTCGGCGCCAGGCAGTACGCAGCCGATACTTTGCGGAAGGCCCGAATGGACCTCGCCAGCGCTGAGACGCTGGCGGGAAGCAAGGACTGGAAGGACCTTATTACCCAAGCGCGAGAGTCGGTCCAGAACGCCGAGGACGCGCGCCTAATAGCTGTGAAAAAGATGGAGAGAGAGCAGCAGGCGCAGCAGCAAGCCCAGGCGAGCCAAGCGGTGGCCAACGCCCAGGCTCAAGCGCAGCAGTCCCAGGCGCAAGCCGAAAGTGAAGCTCAAGCGAGAGCTCAGGCCGAGGCCGCCAAGGCCGCCGCCGAGCAGCAACAACTGCAAGCCCAGGCGCAGGCCGCGCAAGCTCAAGCGCAAGCCGCGCAAAGTCAGAGCGAGGCTGAGCAGGCCCGGCAACAGGCCGCTCAGGCCGAGCAGGAAAAACTGGCGATGCGCGCCAGATTGCTGCAGCAGTTGAACGCCATCTTGCAGACACGTGATACTTCCCGTGGCTTGGTCGTGAGCATGTCGGATATCCTTTTTGAAACGGGACAGTACCGGTTGAAATCGGGCGCTCGCGAGGCCCTGGCGAAGATTGCCGGGGTGCTGCTGACCTATCCGGGCCTGACGCTTGAGGTTGACGGCTTCACCGACAATGTTGGCTCGGAAGACACAAACCAGCGGCTCTCGGAGAAGCGCGCCGAGGCCGTACGCCAATTCCTGGTCCAGCAGGGTGTGCCGGCGAATTCCATCACGGCGCAAGGACTGGGCGAAGCGAACCCCGTAGCCGCGAATGACACGCCCGTCGGTCGACAACTGAACCGGCGCGTGGAGTTGGTGCTGGCAGGGGACCTGATCGGCGCCAAGATCGGGACTGCGACCGCTCAGTCCAGTCCCGGCAGCTTGTAGGCTTAGGGGAGGGACTTGCCTTACCGGCGGACTGTGGAGCAGCAACCGCCCGCTCCGCCGGTGCCTACCCCAGAGGACCAGTTGCTGCGGTGGTTGACGCTGCTGAAGCTGGTCGGGTCTCCAATCACGACTCCGGGACGCCGCCACTGAATCGTCGAGAAATTGTTCTTCGAACGAGTGGCCAGAAGTTTTCCCAATGAAACTGTTGGGGATTTTGGTTGTGGACGCGGCCTATGTAATACGGCCCGGAAGCACTTTGCCCGAGTGTGACTGCCAAAGCCTACAACAGGTTTCACGCGGTGCTCATGAACGTCCGTTCAAGCGATACAGTCAGGCCAAATCCACGATGATGCGGGAAGCGTTGGCCAAGCTGGGCCGGAACGCGAACGAGTATCAAGAGCATTCTGCCACAGCGGATGTGCGAGGCCATTTTTGGCACATTTTTGACACACTTTTGGCACACCTCGCTTGCCGCGAAGTGTTGAATCTAAATAGATTAGTTGGTCGGGGCGCCCGGATTTGAACCGGGGACCTCTTGCGCCCAAGGCAAGCGCGCTACCAGGCTGCGCCACGCCCCGACGGGGTGAACGGCGTGATGATTAGGTCCGCTTCAGGATCGTCGCCGGCGTTGTCCCGTCGCTTGGCTGCGCACGCAGCGCACGGGCTGTCGAGAGGCGACTCATCTATTCTGCCAAGCTTGGCGCAAAAAGATCAACTGATTTAACCAGCCGGGCAGTCTCCGCATTCCGCAAATCGCGTCGCCGACCTGCAACCGGCTTGGTCCTACCCCACCATAACCGAAACGAATCGGCCGCATAAAGATAAGCGATTGACAACGTACGCGAATGGCGCTATAAACTCTGGCCGTCGGGTCGCGGGTGACCACATCGCATCGAGATCAATCAGCCTGACGCGGTTAGTTACCAGGCCTAAGTGCCTTGCTTTCGCTCAGGCGGGAGGTCGACCTACTCAAACTGAAAAGCCGAGAATTTGGCGGCGGACAAGTCTTGGCGGAAAGGGGAGGACATCCGTGAAGAAGATTTGTTTCGCGTGGGTTTGTGTGTGCATAGTGCTGTCGGTTTCGACGTTCGCTTGGGGACAGGCAACGACATCTCTCAGGGGTACGATCGCCGACCAGACCGGGGCGGTGATTCCCAAAGCCAAAGTGAGCCTCAAGAGCCCCTCCACGGGCCTCGGCCGAGCCATCATCAGCGCGGCGGATGGCACCTACGAGTTTCTTCAAATCTTGCCCGGCTCCTATCAGCTCACCGTTGAGAAGACTGGTTTCCAAACCTATCAACAGAACGACCTCGAATTGCTGGTGAGCACGCCCGCCACGCTGAACGTGACGTTAACCGTTGGCGCGGCCACCCAAACCGTCGCAGTGACGGCGGAAGCCCCGCTGATCAACACCACCGACGCCACCATAGGCAATACCTTCACCGAGAACCAGGTGAAGCAATTGCCGATCGAATCGCGCAACGTGGTGGATCTGCTCAGCCTGCAACCAGGCGTGGTCTTTACCAGCAACCGTCCCGACATCGACTTGAACGTGGACACCCGCAGCGGCGCGGTGAACGGGGCGCGAAGCGATCAATCGAACGTGACCCTGGACGGCGTCGACGTCAATGACGAAGTCGCGGGTTTAGCTTTCACCTCGGTGCTGCGAATGACGCCCGATGCGCTCGAGGAATTCCGTGTCACCACCACCAATGAGAATTCCGATGTGGGCCGCTCCTCCGGCGCCGAAGTGTCCCTGGTGACGAAGAGCGGCACCAACGATTTCCACGGCGCTCTCTACGAATACAACCGCAATACCCTCACCAGCGCCAACGACTGGTTCATCAAGCAGGCTGAACTTTCCAGTGACGAGCCGAATCAGGCCCCCAAGTTAATCCGCAACATCTTCGGCGGCGCGATAGGCGGGCCGATCAAGAAGGATCGCGCTTTCTTCTTCGCCAACGTCGACATCCGCCGCGACCGGGAAGCGGAGAGCACGGTGCGCACCGTACCCAGCGCCAGCCTGCGCCAAGGGGTCGTCAAGTACCTCGACGTGAATGGCAATGTCGACGCACTCAGCCCGCAGCAGATTACCGCCATGGACCCGCTCCAGATGGGTCCCGACGCCGCCGTTCTGAATTACTTCAATTCCTACCCTGAGCCCAACGACAGCTCGGTGGGCGACGGCTACAATTACAGCGGCTTTCGCTTTGCCGCTCCGGTGAACAACAACTTCTACACCTACATCGCCCGCCTCGACTATCACCTGAATTCAAGGGGCACCCAGAATCTTTTCTGGCGCGGCAACCTGATGAACGACCTTGACGTACTCACCCCGGCACTCGTGCCGGGGCTTCCGCCCGAGGTAACACAGGAGAACTTCAGCAAAGGCTTCGTGCTCGGCTTGATCTCGAACCTTGGGGCCACCAAGGTGAACACGCTGCACTGGGGGCTGACCCGCCAAAGCGTAAACAACCTTGGCGATTCCACCCAGCCCTGGATTCTCTTCCGCGGTCTCGACCAGGGAATCACCCGCAGCCACGGCCTCACGCTACCGATCAACGACGTCGGTGATGACCTATCCTGGAGCCGCGGCCCGCACACGCTGCAATTCGGGGCCGTGACGCGCTTCATCAGCAATCCGCGCAACAGTCTGCAGAACTCCTTCAGCGACGGCCAAACCAACGCTTCCTGGCTCAATCCCTCGGGGATCGCCAACACTGGGACCTCCTTCGACCCGGCCGCCAACGGCTACCCAGCGGTTGATTCGAGCTTCAAAAACTCCTACGACTTTCCCATGATCGCACTGCTGGGCATGGTGACCGAGGATGACGCCACCTACAACTACACCAAGCAGGGCCAAGTGCTGGCTCAGGGAGCACCGATCCCGCGTCACTTTGACGATCACGAGTACGAGTTCTACGGCCAGGACTCGTACCGCTTCCGCCCAAACTTGACCGTCACCTACGGTCTGCGTTGGGAGATCGCCTCGCCGCCCTGGGACGTAAACGGCTATCAGGTACACCCGAACTTCAGTCTCGGGCAGTGGTTCAACCAGCGGGGCGTCGACGGCGCCACCAGCGTCCCCAACAATCAGCTTCCGACCATTGCTTTCGGACTGGGGGGTCCGGCCAACAATGCACCGGGCCTCTACCACACCGATTACCATAACCTTGCGCCGCGGCTCTCGTTCGCCTTCGCGCCGCACCCGCACTCGGGGTTCCTGCAGAAGCTTTTGGGCGACGGTAACAAGACTTCGATTCGCGCCGGCTTTGGCGTCGCCTACGATCACTTCGGCATGAACATCCTCAACACGTTCGACAGCAACGGCTCGTTCGGCCTGTCCAGCACCCTCACAAATCCAGCCAGCATCCAGACGGAGGATTGCGCGCCGCGACTCACCAACCTGCATGTGATTCCCGCTTCCGGGTGTGCGGCAGCCCATACGCCGGGAGGAAACATCCTGATTCCTGCTCCGGTGGGACAGTTCCCGGTGAGCCCGCCGGCCAGCCTCAACAACGGCGGATTCGCTATCGCCTGGGGTATGGACGACACTTTGAAGACGCCCTACACCTACATGCTGAATTTTTCCATCAGTCGCGAGCTTTCTCCCAGCATGACCTTGGAAGCTGCTTACGTTGGCCACCTGGCGCATCGTTTGCTGAGCCAGGAAGACCTGGCCCAGCCGCTGAATCTGGTCGACAAGCAGTCCGGCGTCGACTACTACACGGCGGCAGCCCAACTCGCTCGACTGGGTAACGCGGGTGTGGCGGTGTCGGCGATCACGCCGCAGGTAGTAGGGAAAACGGCCGCCTACTGGCAGGACCTCTTCCCTGCTCTGGCAGGCACCAGCTTTAACGCCTGCGGAAACACGGTGGCCACTTGCGACACGCTCCAAGCCGCCTACGACATCTTCCAGAGCAACCTGCATAACGAGACGTCGGCCTTGTTTTACCTCGATCTGCCGGGGCAGCAGTGTCCCAATGGGTGCAGCATTTACGGACCCTTCGCGTATTACGACGCCCAATACTCTTCCCTCTACGCGTGGCGGACCATCTCCAACTCGGACTATCACGCCCTCGAGGTAACGCTGCGGCGGCGATTCAGCCGAGGCTTGCAGTTCGACTTCAACTACACACTTTCCAAGTCGATCGACCTCTCCTCCGACGCGGCACGCATCTCTCCCTGGAGCGGACTGGGCGGGCAGATCATCAACGCCTGGGACTACAAGCAACTCCGCGGCGTCTCGGACTTCGACGCCACCCATCAGGTGAACGCCAACTGGATCTGGGAGATGCCCTTCGGCCGCGGGCGCGCCTTTGGTCGCGGCGCCCACGGTCTGGCCGAGGCGCTGATCGGAGGCTGGCAATTGTCGGGCCTGTTCCGCATCACCAGCGGCTTCCCGGTGAACATCTCCAACGGCTACGAGTGGCCCACCAACTGGCAACTGGGCGGGCAGGCGACCTTAGTAGGTCCTGCGCCCAAGATGCGAACCACCAAGAACGGCGACGGAACGGTGAACATGTTTGCTGACGGTGTCAACGCTATCAGCGACTTCATGGCCGACCTGCCCGGGTCCTCCGGCATTCGCAATCCGGTGCGCGGCGATGGAACCATCGGCCTCGATGGCGGACTGGCCAAGCGCTGGAAGATGCCGTGGAGCGAGAACCACTCGCTGCAGTTCCGTTGGGAGGTGTTCAACATCCCTAACTGGAACCGCTTTGACGTGCAATCCAATACTCCGGAGATCGACATCTCCTCCACCTTTGGCAACTATACCAACCTGCTCACTAACCCGCGGATCATGCAGTTTGCGCTGCGTTACGAATTTTGAATTATGAATGCTGAAGTATGAAAGCTGAAGACGATAAACATCGACGATTGCCCTCCGAGAAAGGTCAGCCGTCGGACATTCGTGAGCGAACCTTTGCCTTTGCGCTCCGTGCCGTCAAGCTGTTCCAGTTTCTCCAGAGTCGGAGAGATGGAGCGGCATTGATTCTGGGCAAACAATACTTGCGGTCCTCTACCTCGATCGGCGCCAACGTCGAAGAGGCTCGTTCCGGCGAGAGCCGCGCCGACTTCATACACAAGATGGGCATCGCGCAGAAAGAAGCGCGAGAAAGCCCGTACTGGTTGCGCCTGCTTGCAGCCTCGGGTTTGGTGGGCGAAAAACGAATCGAACCGTTGATGCAAGAGACGGGCGAGATCATAGCTGTCGTAACTTCCATCATCGTAACATCGAAGCGCAAAACCAAGGGCAACGTCAACCCGAGACCCGCCAGGGCTGGACGACTAATGGCGTCCAGCCTCGCTCGGCAGAATTTCATACTTCAGCATTCATAATTCAGCATTCATTCACGAATATCCACAGGGTGACCCTTCTCCGGGGCCAATCGTCGGTCTTTGTCGTCTCCCACTTTCATAATTCAGCATTCATAATTCAGCATTCACGAACGTCCGGCGGCTGACCCTTCCCGGGGCCAATCGTCGGTCTTTGTCGTCTTCCACTTTTATAATTCAGCATTCAGAATTCAGAATTCATGTTTATTCAGCATTCATAATTCAGCATTCATAATTCAGTCGTCAGTGTGAGGACTTCTGGTTGACGGCCGCCTGCGGACTTCGCGGCCGCGCCACCAGCCGATAGTCAAAGGCGATATTCGACTTCCCTCCTCCGTGCTCGCGCACTTCAAATCCGTCCGCGGTCTTCTGCGCCACGTAGAGACCGCGCGAGTCTCCGACGGGCGTCAGGAAGACGTGATAGCCGGATTGAATGTCAACCGTGTCCAGAAAGGACGGAAGTAAGGGGACTTCCGTCACTCCGTTGTGAAGCTGGGCGCTGCCGAAATCCTCCCGCCAGTTTCCTACACCCTCCACCCCGTTTGGTGAGCCCGCTGGATTGCCACTCGCGGTCTTGAGATTCTCCGGTGCGCCTGGTTGCGGCGCCGGGGTGTTAGCCAAAACTGGCAGGCCCGCTGGGACCGTCACGCCCATTGGCCCGGACGAGGCTCCCGCCACCGCACGGCTCTCGATCAGTTGACGCACTTGGTCCGACAGGTCGCTGAGCAAAACGAAGTCCGACGCAGACCTGCCCCCCAGCGTCTCCGCTTCCTCGGCCTTTATCGCGTAAGGCACGCTCACCAGCAGCGTACGCGGGCGCTCCGGCTGCGCTTGCATCTGCACGCCCAGCCAGTGCGCCTCGCCGGACGCGAACGGCTCTAAAGGTAACCCGGAGGCGCTCTCACCGGCCCCCAACAGCACGCTGTAGTGTCCCTGGGTATCCAGGCGCGCAGTCTGGACCTCCTGCCAGAGCGGCATTCCGCCCTCTTGGTCCTGATAGAGCGAGAACGTCAACTGGACCGCGCCCTTCAGCGGCTTGCCCGCGTCGTCGGTCAGGACCCCGCTGAACTTCAACAACCGCGGCGCGTTCCTCACCGTCGCCGCCGGGCCCTCTCCCGTCGAATCCGTTTCCAACGCAACCTGCTGCGCCCCCAGGGTCCAGGCCGCCAACAGGCATAATAGTACTGAGCTAGCCGCTCGGCTTAACGTCTTCATCGGGCTTTTCCCTCCACGATGGGATAACACATCTATAACTAGCACGTGGCAAGGAGAAAGTCAAGCGGCGGGTCAAGATTGAGCCGGTGAACCACTGAAGAAGTCGAGAGTCGAGAGTTGAAAGTCGAAAGTGAAGAGTGACAACAAGCGAGTAACAACAAGTGACTCTTGGCTTTGCTTCCGCTTTCGCCTTTCAACTTTCGACTCTCGACTCTCGACTTCTTCAATGGCCCGAGCGGTGGGCGACAGTCGGTTGGTAGGCCCCGTCGGCGCCCCTTTCCCACTGCCGGTCCACCACCCGATCCGGGTGCTCGCGCCGAAAACGCTCGGCGACGTGACAACTCCAGCACACCGGCGAGTAGGTTTGGAATACCTCCGGCAGCTTCTCCGGCGGAATCTGATTCCACTCCACCGTCTGGTGGTCGGGTGTAAGGAGCGCCGGCCTCTGTTCCAGCCAGTCGATCTCGCGAATCGGCCGCTGGCAGAAGACGCAAGGCCGCTCTGCGTACCACTGGTCGACGATGTGGCGCACCAGGCATTGCTCCGGCGCCGCTTCAATCTGAAGCAGGCAGCCCTGCGGGCAGTCCTCGCGTTCCGGCCAGCGCGAGCATTTGCTCAAATGCAGCATCTGTTCGGTTTCCACCAGATGGCTCTGCCCAAAGGTCGCGCCGTGCAAGGCGATCTCTTTGGCCAGACCCTTGGCGTCCACCTCCACCGCCGCCGTCCGATGCGTCTCCGGGCAGGTCACTAGCCGCTTGCCGCGAAACTTCAGATAGAAGCGGCTGCTGGCAATCGCCCGCAACGCCACGATGATGACGGCAATCGCCGCCACGATTACAAACAAGCTAACCGCAATCAGTGTCCACATAACGGCCCCCTGGTGACCACTGTCCGCCCTTGCTCACCGGAAGTCTGTGATCCGCGTCACCAGAGGCGGTGACAGGATTGAGTCATTGAGCCATTGAGCCATTGGGCCATTGAAGACAAGAAAGCCCTCGGCCGTCAGCTCTCAGCAAGACGGCCCGGCTCTTGCTGAAAGCTGATGGCTGAAAGCCGATAGCTTTCTTCTTCAATGGCTCAATCACCCGATCGCTCAATCATTCAATTCTTTCTACTTCACTTTCAACAGTCTTAACGTTACATTGGCCAGCCGCCTGGCCCTGCCGCTGCCCGGATGGGGCAGGAACATCCAGGTGAGCAATCGCACCGGCGCGGGCAGACCGGCCCCGTCGGGTCCCGACTGGGGGAACATCTGGCGGATGGCCTGACGCGGATTCTCACGCAGGCCATCAAGCACCGCCACTCGGTGCACGCAGGAGACGGTGCAGAACGGCGCGCACGCCTTCACGGAGTGATATTCGCGCTCCAGGTGCTCGCGCGTGTACTCGGCAAGGGGAATGCCCGGATATCCCCGCTGCTGCGAGCAGTAGTGAACCAGTCCGTCTTCGCACACGTAGAGGTAGCGGCTGCCCGCCCGGCAGTGCCATTCGTTGGGCAGGCCGTGCGCGATGTTTTCCTGGAACCGGCCTTGGCTCGAAAACGAGAAGAGGGGCTTGCTCAGTGCAGCCATCTCGTCGTACACCTGCTGATGGCGCTCGCTCAAGGGCTGGAGCTGGCCGGAATGATCGTGAATGATGCCCACCGTGCTGGTAAGCCCCAGCTCAATGGCCCGCCGCGCTATCGCGATCGCGTCCTCCGGGTTGCCGAGCGAGTTCCCCACCACCGAGTTGATGTTAACGTCGAACTCGGCATGGCGCGCCAGCCACTGGAGCTTCTTATCCAGCACCTTCAGACTCTTCTTCGATATGTCGTCCGGCTTAAGGTTGTCGATGCTGATCTGGAGGCTGTCGAGGCCGGCGCAGTTCAGCCGCTCGATTCGCTCCGGCGTCAGCAGATAGCCGTTGGTGAGCAGGCTGGCGATCATTCCGCGCGCCCTCATGCGCCGGATGAGCTCGTCGATGTCAGGGTGCAGCAGCGGCTCGCCCCCGCTGATGGAAACAATAGTGGTGCCCAAGCCGGCCAGCAGGTCGATGCGGCGAAGCATCTCCGCCGTAGGCACGGGCTTGGAGTAGTTGTCGAACTCGTTGCAGTAGGTACAGGTAAGATTGCAGCGGCGGACCGGCACGATCTGCGCCAGGATCGGATGCCGAGGCGACCGCATGGCTTGCGCGAACATCCGCGCTTCACGGAAGCGCCGCTTCACCCCGAGGACCGTTCGTCGCACCGGCGTGAGGTTCATTCCTGATTCCTTGGCCCTGATCCGAGGCCCATTGTACCGCAACTCGACGTAGCCCGGGCGTCCCGCCTCCCGCCGTGGCGGGCGAGACGCCCGCGCTACCAGCGCCAGGCGCCCTTCTGTTGGCGCCGCATCGGGTCATCGTCTCTGCTCGATACCGCTTGACACTCCTCAGGACATGGCGCTTTCTACAAGAATCGGTGCCAAAAAACCGCCGTTTTCTGCCATTATCTGCATGTTTTCGCCCGAAAATGGTGGAATTTGGCGCGATTCGGCACGAAATAGACGCCTCAAAACGGGCTCGTTTTCAAATGAGCGGCCAAGGCTCGGCTGAAGCACGGTTAGCAAGTCCTTTAGATTGAGCAACCCTTCGCCTACCCTTTTTCGACACTTGGCCAACAACCATAGCCGAATCAATAGATTGCCGTCGGAAGTTATCGGCCGCCCGAAAGAACCCGAAAGGGTCGCCCTACAGCTCGACGGAAACACGGTTAACAAGTCCTTTAGATTGAATAAGCATTCGCCCGTTCTCCTTGGCAATTTGGCCAGCAACCCTCTTGGAATCAACAGATCGACGTGGCGTCGTTTCGGTCGTCCCGCAAAACCCGAAAGGTCGCCCCACAGCTCCGCGGAAGCACGGTTAGCAAGTCCTTTAGATTGAGCAAGCCTTCGCCCGCTCTACTCAGCAATTTGGCCATCAACCCTTGCGGAATCATCAGATTGCCCTCGCACGTTGCACTCGTCCGGCGAAACGCGAGGAGATGATCCGACGCTCGCCGGGAGAATAGCTAGTAAGCCCTTTAAATTCAACATGACGTCGTTTGTTCGGGTGCATAATCGGCCAACAACCGCGGAATCAATAGCCGCAATTACGAAGTGAGCGCCGATTACAGATTGACACGAACCGCTGGACTTGACACGTTTTAATAAAATCGGTCGTGAAAAACCCCCGTTAACTGGCCCTTATCTGCCTCTTCGAGCGCGTTCGCTGCACGTTCTTGGTAAAAAATGGTAAAATTTGGTACGATTTGGTAGCCCAAAAAGCGGCCGAAAACGGACACCAAACCCAATAAGCCATTTATTTGCAACACTGGCTTCCTGCCAAATTGGAAACGGGGGTGGTGGAAATTGGACGTAACTCCCCCTATTAATGTTCGCGGTTTCACCATAGTTGTAACCATGAACCGGCTCACTGGCGGACTCCCCCGATCCATGGCTCGTCCCGTCGGCCGTCCCACCGACCCGCGCCCCACCGCCAGATGGCCGGCGCCACCCCGTGCGGACCGGAAGTTCGGAACCCCAGTCCCTTTTCCTCCTTCGGGTCCCCCTCCGCGCCGCTGTTTGGCCATCCTCCACGCCGACCCCGCCTTAATGCCCGCATCATGGGCGATCACCAGTTCGCCGGCGGAAAGCCCGGGGTGCTCGCCGAAGACCACGCGTAGGCATCCCGTCCCCGACTCGGTGAAAAACCCTTCAACTCCACGGCACCCCGCAGGGCGATAGGGAAGTTGATGGTCCTTTCGAACTTGTACCTTCGAATCGGGCCGGGCGGTGACGTCTTGCGTCGTCATAAGCCGTTCTTCCACCATGCCCCCTCTTCTCGCCGAAGCCGTCTACCTTAGCATAATACAGAAGAGCATATCTGTCAAGGTAATTATTTTGTGGGTAGGACATACCGGACAACCCGACAGGTTCACGACCCTGTTGGTCGGGCGTCATACCACGCAATGTCGGAGTGTTTGCACAATAGATTGAGTATCCTCTTAACAGCTCCAAGAGCTGGCGCGCGGGGTCGGCTTCTTTGAGCTCTACGGACTTGAGAGCGGCTAGGCCCTGCTCGGGGTTCATCTCCTTCGCCACCCTCGAGTAGGGTGCACGAGAGACAATTGGTTCACCAGTACAACGGCGTAGATTCTCGCTTTTAAAGCGCCAAGCTGGCTTTGGGTCGTTTATTGGATTCCAAAGGGAAACCTCATATCTCCCGGTCGAATTCTCAGCACCAAAGAATATGTGAGGACGCCTTTCCGATTTCTTATGCGGGAATGCTGACTTGTAGAGTTGGGGCACGCCCGGCCGTACGCCACGCCTCAGCAGGGACTCGTCATCGACCCGCCCGAAAGACGCGGCGCTTAGCACTCCCACAGCTTCTAACAGATTGCTCTTGCCGCTGCCATTGGCGCCCACAAAAACGTTGACCAGCCCCAGTTCAACCTCAAGGCTTTCGAGGGACTTGAAGGATCCCACTCTCACCTTGGTTATCATGCCCCTCACGATATACCAAAGCCCGTTCACTTTTCAAAAGTTTCTGCTGGAAGGCCAGCGTCGCGCGGGAGAGAGGCGGCGGACCGTGCGGCGACTCATGAGAGCGAAGAGGCCCATGGCGCTGGCCAGAAGCGCCGGCGATCCTGGCTCCGGAGTCACAGGATCAATGCTGTGGCTGGCAGTGGTTTTGTTGAAGGAGACGCTGGTGTAACCCTCGGGAGCCATGATGTGATCATTCGTGCTGCCGGTGCGGGTAGCCACGGTCAGTGAGTCCTGACCGTGGGTTCTTGCCTTTGATGTTGAGCGGGCCTAGTGGGCCAGGGGACCAAAACCGCTGGTGTTCAAGCCAATACAGTTTCGCCTTGGCCAAAGAGAAAGCCCACGGTCAGGAAGGCACTGAGGGTGGCTACCCGCTTCGGGGCTGCTCAGTTAGTTCCGCATATCGACAATGATCGCGGCCGCCAGCGAGCAAGCTCGCGCAAAGGCAGAGCGGTCCCGCCAGGCGGGACCGCCCTCCAAACCGACGTGCGATGCGACGCTGACACTCGCGGCAGTAGCGCCCATCAATTTATCTGACAAGCTCCCCCTCGGCCAAACTCAACGTACCGGACGTCAGCCTGCGGTGAGCCGTTCGAGCTATCGACGCCGTAGCCTAGGGCGTCGAAAAACGCGCCAAAGTGGCCCGGCGCCTGCCGGATGGTTACGTAATCTCCGTAACGGCCCTCCCCGAAGCTGCTGTTGCTGGTGACGTAGACCACGAAGTCTCCCCAGAATCCCACCGCGTGATTCTCGTAATTGCCGTTGCCGCCGTACTCCAACGAAAGGCCGATTTCCCCGGTACAGGCGTTGGTGGCCAGGGCCGGGTAGCCAAACGCGTAACTATTGTTCCAAATCTGCACTTGCTGGGTCGGATTGAAGTTGTTGTTCCTGTCGAGGGTCACCATCTCGATGTGATCTTGCGAGAAATTGTTGTCGGTTCCGGCGGTCCAGGCAAACCAGAGCTGGTTCCCCGACCGGGTGGCGCCAATAGGCGAATTACCGGGAAAACCAAAGGCGAACCAGTTCTGGCCATCGGGCGTGGTCGAAGACAGGGTGTTGTTCGCCCAGGTTGAGATCCCGATATCTCTCCAGAAGTAGGTGCCAGAGCCCTCGGCCCAGGAGAAGACCCGCAACGTGCTGTTGCCGTTGTGGCCGGCCCAAAAGATTTCGTCCTTCGTATTCTGGGTAACGTGGCTGCCCCATGCCAGATTACTGTCCGATTGATTCGTGTAATCGATCCCGATGGTGCCACCCGCCTGAATGTCGGACAGCTTTACCCTCGCCACCTGGCGTCCTCCATTGCAGTTAGGCGCGCATTTGGCGTCCCAACTGATGTACAGATAGTTGTTCCCAACGGACAAATCGGGGTAGTCAAATCCCGAGCCGCTGGTTCCGAAAACGCCCGGCGTGAGGTTCCAATATGTCCAGGACATTCCCCCGCTACTGGTGATCTGCGACGGGCTGGCCGAAGCGAGCCGATAGCCGGTGCCCTGGAGGAGCCAAATGAAACGATCGATGCTCGGGACGTATTGCACAATCTGGTCGCAGCAGAATCCGACAGCGTCTTTAGGGAAAACCTTGGTCGGATCCAACGTGTTGAAGACACCCCCACCGCTTGAATACGCCGCCAGCCAGTTCGAGGTGACGAAGATGACTCCCGGTTGCAGGCCGCGTTGAAGGAACACCGCGGGCGACTCTGCGCCACTCGGCTCCGCACAAGAGGAGGGCTGATTCCCGTTGGGGTTGCTTTTGGTGGCACCGGGACCTGGGATGCAGCCGATACCGGCCGAGGTGAATCCCAATCCTTGGTTCGCGTCGAAAGTAACCCCAATCCCAACTGCACCCCCACGCAGTTGAGGCTTCAGCGTTACCTGGTCAGCTCCGGCGCTACCGCTCGAGATAGGTGGAGCCGGGAACGCCGATGAGCCGATCGGCGTGGGTGTACCCGGAACAAATGGGCCTGTCGGAACGGGTGGGCCTGGCTCGTTGACCTCATCCGTCATATTGGGCGGTTGGTGCGGGTAGGGCGCGCCTGTTACCGTGTTTGCCGGAACCGTTGTTGTATTTGCGGTCCCCGAGCCAGGGCTCGCTGGCGGGAGGAGAATGGAATGGTTCACGGTGAAGCCGGCCGTCGCACCGCCCACCTGATATGTGCCTCGAATGGTGAGCAGGTAAGGCGTATTTTGTGCCAAGCCCGTGGTACTGAAGTCGGCCTGGAAAATGGCGTCCTGGCCCGGCGCAATATTCCCCAGCGCCACCGGGAACACCGTTGGACTGACCAGGGTAGCGGTTCGCAACGCCGCGCTGGTTACCTCGACATTCGTGGCGGCCACCGTGCCGTTGTTGGTGATCGGAAGTCCGACCATCAGCGTCGGGGTCACTACCGCTGTGCCAGGAGTGCCACTCACGAGCTGTACGGCGTTGACTTGGGCCGCTGCCGGCGATGGCAACGAGACCATCAGCACCGCAGCAAAAAGAGCCAGAGCGGTTGAACCGCGACGCAGGAGCCTCCGCGCGGACCGCCGCCGAACCACTAGCAGAATCAGCAGGCCGGTGCCGAGCAGAGCCCACGTTCTCGGCTCGGGGGTGGCGACCGTCTCGGTCACCGTCGTCGTAGCGCTCAGGTCGCCGAAGCTGTCCTCGAGTGACACGTCCATCGAATACATTCCCGGTGGTGCGTTCGGGCCCAAGGCAAACGTGAACAGATCGACGGTTGCCGAGGTGGTTCCGTCCGGTATCGTGAAATCGAGCTCCGGCGGAACGCCCAGAAGTTGGGTGGGATTCACCAGAGTTGGGTCGTACGCGTTAAAATTGAAGAAGAGATCGGCAGCGGCATCCAGGGTGAATCCGGTGTTGTTGGTGATGGTGCCTTGGTAGGTTATGGTGCTGGTCGGCGCAACGGTTTGGTTAGGATTGATGATGTTGACGGAAAGGGTGTCGGCTCGGACTGTGCTCACGCAAGCTAAGACAGCCAGCAGAAGGAAAGCGGGGAGGTACAACTTGGTGCGCGAGAAGATTGTCTGCATGGTAGTTCTCCTTAGTAGAGATTTTGCTTGCACGAATTTCCATTCTGTCTTCCCAGAGATTGGCATTAAGAATTTGAAGGCTTACTGGACACGTAGGAGCTTGTCCCCCAGCGGTACTTTAGCCCCCCTGGGGCCCATTGGCAGCCTGACCGATTTGGTTCACTGCCGCCCGGGCGCAGCCCCGGTACAACGTTTGAGCAGACGGCATAGCCGCGAGACCGAAGACCTCCAGGCCGACCAGTAGCGAGTGACGTGGCCGCCTTCAGCGCGAATTGAAGTGAGGATCCGCCCGAGGCAAACCTACACTTCGACAAAGGTCCTGTCAAGTGCCGCGCCGGTTGTTAGCGAGTTAAGCGAATTAGCCGGCGGCCTAGAGGCCCATCCGGAAACCCGCCATGGGCGCGAAAGAATTGCCGATTGCAGATTGACGATTGACGATTGAAAGATAGTCTCATTGACGATTGTCGATGGCCTATTGAAAGCGCCGCGCGGCTTGCCGACCCTCCTCTTCCAATCGTCAATCGTCAATCTGCAATCGGCAATTTTTCGCGCTCCCTTGGGTTTCCGGATGGACTCTAGCAAGCGAGAGAGCTGAAAAATATAGAAGCTCCAAGGGCAGGACTAAAGCCCCGCGCTTCCAGCGCCCGAAATGATCTATCGCGCATGACGACGAAGGGCAGATTCATTCTCCTTTCTCTTTCTTCCTCTCTGAAAAAAGTTGTATAACTGGAATTCACGATTGATGAGCCCCTCATCCACTCCGGGCCTTGACGCTGGTCAGAAAGACCGTTTGGCAATCACCGCCACAGGGGTAATCCTCTGCCTCTCCGCTTGCAAGCTCCTGGTTCACCTGTATGCCGGTCGGCACTACGGCTATTTCGTCGACGAGTTATATTACCTGGCGTGCAGCCGGCATCTGGACTGGGGCTACGTGGACCAGCCGCCGCTGATTGCGTTGATCACCTGGGTCGCGCGGTCGCTCTTTGGCGGCTCACTCCCGGCGATCCGTCTCTTGCCCGCCGTGGCCGGAGCGGGCGAGGTCGCCCTCACCGCCCTGATTGCCCGCGAACTCGGCGGCAAGCGGTTTGCCCAGGGCCTCGCCGCCCTCGCCGCCCTGGTCGCGCCGGGTATACTCGCTGCCGACAACCTGCTCACCATGAACGCATTCGAGCCGCTGTTCTGGATGGGCTGCGCCTGGCTGCTGATCCGCATCGTGAAAACCGGCAACCCGAAGCTCTGGATCTGGTTCGGCATCCTGGCGGGATTCGGCCTTGAGAACAAGTACTCCATGCTGATCTTTGGAGCAGGCATCGTTTTGGGCCTGCTGTTGACCCCGCAGCGCCGTGTACTGGCGAGTCCCTGGCTCTGGATCGCCGGCGCGATCGCGTTTCTCGTCTTCCTGCCGAATCTGCTGTGGAACATCCAGCATCACTTCCCGTTCCTGGAGTTGCAGGCCAACATCCGCCACAGCGGGCGCGATGTTCCTCTCCCACCACTGGCATTCTTCGGTCAGGAGATTCTGACCATGCATCCTCTCACTCTGCCCCTCTGGCTGGCGGGCCTCTGGTTCTTCTTCTTTTCGACAGCGGGAAAGCCGTTTCGCGCCTTAGGCTGGGCCTGGGTATTCACTGCGGCGGTGGTCGTCACGCTAAGCCCACGTATCTACTACCTCTTTCCCGCCTTCCCGGTGTTGTTCGCCGCCGGCGCCGTCATGTGGGAGGTTTGGCTCAAGGGGCCGCGGACACTATGGGCGAAACTCGCCTGGCCTACTTTGATGGTCGCCACCGGCGCCCTCCTCGCGCCAACCGCGATCCCGGTCCTGCCGCCCGAGACCTACATCCGGTATATCAAGGCGCTACATCTCGCCCCGCCCGCGATCGAAACGCACCGGCTCGGCCCGCTGCCGCAACTCTTTGCCGACCAGTTCGGCTGGGAGGAGATGGCAACCACCGTGGCGCGCGTCTACAACGACCTGCCACCGGAGGTCCGTCCCAAGACCGCGATCTTCGGCCAGAACTACGGACAGGCCGGAGCCATTGACCTGTTCGGTCCGAAATACGGCCTGCCGCCAGCCATCAGTGGGCATCAAAGCTACTTCCTCTGGGGACCGCGTGACTACACCGGTGAAAGCATAATCGTGATGGCCGACCGCCAGGAACGGCTCGAACAGCGATTCACTTTTGTGCAGAAGGTCGCCAGCGTTTATCACCCGTACTCTATGCCGTATGAGCACTTCGACGTCTTCTATTGCCGCGGCCTCAAGTGGCCCCTGAAGGAGATCTGGCCGCAGGTAAAGAATTGGGACTGACACGTGCGGTGCTGAGACTGGGGAGGAATGGAGCTGCCGGGCCGGGCGTAACCGTTAACGTTGCGCGACTATCGCTGTCTATCATCCAAAGCCAGCCGCAGGTAGTGGTGCATTTGACAAAAGAAGAGAATCCACAGATTACGCAGATTTCTCAGATTTAGAAAAGAGCGACAGAACAACGCCGCGGCGTTGTCACGAGTCCAATGAAGCCGCCATTTGCTGGTTACTCTTCGTCGAGCAGGCACCTTCTTCATTCTAATCTCCGAAATCTGCGTAATCTGTGGATTCCGTTCTTCCCCAAATGACACCACCACCCAGCCGCAAAAGGACCAGCGGCAAGCCATTCCAGGTGTGATAATATTATACCGAGCGACATAAGTTGTAGCGGCGGGCGCACAGATGAATGGAACTAACCAAACCAATCGCGGCGGAACGGCGCTGCTAGGGTTGCTGCTCGCGCTGGGCCTGATCGTGGGCGGCTGGGTGTTGGGCTTGCAGATCAAGGCGACCCGACTCAGCGACCGCTTTGTGACCGTCAAAGGCCTGGTCGAGCGCAGAGTCAAGTCCGACCTTGCCATTTGGCCCCTCAGCTACAAGGAAGCTGGAGACGACCTGTCGTTGGTGTTCGCGAAGACCGAGGCCGACAAGAACGCCATCCTGCAGTTTCTGGATCAGCAGGGGATTCAGTCTTCTGAAATCGAGCTCGGCATGGTCCGTGTGGTGGACACCCAGGCGAACGAATATGGGGGTGGCAACCGAGCCCCTCATCGCTACATCGTCGAACAGCAAGTTACTGTACGAACCCCCCGAGTTGATCAGGTCGCGGTCGCGGCGCAAAAAACTATGCAGCTTTTGCAGAAGGGCATCGTGCTGAACAGCAACGGTCAAGGATTGATCTACAAGTTTAACGGATTGAACTCCATTAAGCCTGACATGATCACCGAAGCTACCCGAAACGCCCGCGCTGCGGCTGATCGCTTCGCCTCGGATTCAGGCAGCAAGGTAGGAACCATCCGGCAGGCAAATCAGGGGGTTTTCTCGATTTTGCCCGCGGATCAGGGCAGCGACATCAGCGAACCTGGCGAACCGGGCGGCTTGATTTCCAACGCCGACAGCAGCCTGATGAAGACCATCCGCGTAGTCACCACGGTTGAATATTACCTCGACAAATAGCCATACATGACGACATAAGTGGTGGCGCTTTTGGAGTGCGGCAGCTTGCTGCCGCTTTCTACCGCACCAGCTAGACGAGCGGTAACGACAAAGCGGCAGCAAGCTGCCGCACTCCAAAAGCCATATTAGGAGACCGCCAAGTCGCCCAAGCCGCCAAGCCGCATGAGGGATTGCTTGACGCGTTGATCGGGTGTATATTGCGGGGAGGTTGAGGAGCCGAAACCGGACCCGGAACCAATGCGCGAAATCTTAGTCAAGGAGTAAGATTATGTCTCGAATGTTTCGCTTGCTCTTGATCTTCTTGATGGCCGCCCCCCCCGCGATGGCTCAGGACAAGAAGCTGGTAGCGGTCCTGGATTTTGATTACGGCACGGTGCGGTCCGCGGTACAAGCCTACTTTGGCACCGACCAGGATGTCGGCAAAGGCATCTCGTTGCTGCTGGAAGAGAAACTCGTCAACGACGGCAAGTACCGGGTGATTGACCGCAACACCCTGGACAAGATCCTCAAGGAACAGAATTTCTCCAACAGCGATCGCGCCGACCCGGCCAGCGCCGCCAAAATCGGCCGCATCCTGGGGGTTAGCGCCCTCATCGTGGGCAGCATCACCCAGTTTGGCCGTGACGACAAGCACCTAGGCGTGGGTGGCGGAGGATATGGCCTGGGAAAGTTTGGCCTCGGCGGAATAGGGAAAAAGGACTCCAAGGCTGTCGTGGCTGTTACCGCCAAACTGGTGGACGTGAACACCGCCGAAATCCTGGCCGTGGTGACGGGTACCGGGCAGTCACAGCGTGGCGGATTTGCAATCGGTGGTGGAGGTGGCGGCGGAAGCGGCGGTGGGGGAGGTGGGGTCGATATGGGCAGTAGCAACTTTGCCAACACCATCCTCGGCGAAGCGGTGCATGCGGCAGTGGATAACACGGGCCAGCAACTCGACGATAAGGCCCAGTCGCTGCCCGCACCGGCCAAGGTCCAGGTCTCGGGCCTAGTCGCTGACGTTACCGGGAACACGCTGGTGTTGAATGTGGGGAGCAAGGCCGGTGTCAAGGTCGGAGACCAACTGGCGATTTCCCGCAAGGTGAAAGATGTAAAGGACCCTTCCACGGGAGCAGTGATTAAAACCATTACGAGCGAGCTTGGGACTGCTACCGTCACCGAAGTGGACGAGGGTTCGTCCACCGCGACTTACAACGGCACCACTCCCCCAAAGGTTGGGGATGTGGCCAAAAGCCAGTAAGAGAGCGGTCTCGACAATCGCCTGGAAGCAGAGGGAGGTGCTCCATGAGCCAGGAACAACCCCCCCAGCGCATTGGTGACTACGAGGTTCTCGGTGTCCTGGGCGCTGGCGGTATGGGCAAGGTGTACAAGGTCCGGAACACGATAACGGACCGGATCGAGGCCATGAAGATCGTCCTGCCCGATCTTGCCGGCCAGAAGGAAGTGGCGGATCGTTTCCTGCGTGAGATCAAGCTTCTGGCAAGCTTGACCCATCCCAATATCGCCTCGCTCCACACGGCCCTAACCGTGGGCAATCAGCTCGTGATGGTGATGGAGTTCGTGGAAGGGGCCCCGCTTTCGGTGCGCTTGAAAGAGGGACCGATTCCCACGGCGCAGGCAGTTGACTATGTCGACCAAGTACTGGTGGCCTTGAGCTACGCGCATCGGCAACACATTATCCACCGCGACATCAAGCCTGCCAACATGATGCTGACCCCCCAGGGGCTGGTGAAGCTCATGGACTTCGGGATCGCGCGTTCCTCGGAGGACCATGGCTTGACCGCGACGGGCGCCTCGCTCGGCTCCCTTCCTTACATGTCGCCCGAGCAGATTATGGGCTCGTCGGTCGACGCCCGCGCTGATTTGTACTCACTGGGTGTGTCGCTCTATGAGATGGTCACGGGACGGCGGCCGTTCGAGGCCGACAGCCAGTACTCCCTTATGGCAGCCCATCTTCAGAACGTCCCGACGCCGCCCTTGGAGTTGCGTCCCGGCTTACCGACAACGCTGAATCAGATCATCCTGATGGCCTTGGCTAAAGACCCGGCCGGACGCTTCCAGTCCGCCGACGCCTTCCGCAACGCCCTGAAAACCATCGCCGAAAGCCCGGGCGGTGCATCCGATCGAGCTGTCTCGGCCGCGCCCCCACCGGTCGAAGCGGACGGGGCTACCGCGGTCCTTCTGGGTAGTTCTACGGTTAGTTCCGTGGCGGCTGGCCCAGTGGCGGCGACGCCTCAACCTGCAGGCCAACCTCCTGCCCAACCTGTTATGGCTGCGCTGGGGCCTACTGCTCAACCGAGTGCGACCCGCGCGGCTGAGACCGCTTCCGGTCCCTCGTCGCCACTCAGAGGCGTAGCGGCGAATTCGCCTCGCGACGTCGCGGCTGCGAATCCATCAAGGAGCGTTCCCATGCCAGTTACGGCCAAGGAAGGCGGTTATCGCGGTCTCTATATGACCCTCGGCGCCCTGGTGGTGATCGCCGTCCTGGTGGGGGCCGGTCTCTACCTGCCGCGCTGGGCCCGGGCGCGCGCCGGCGGGACCGCGCCCAGCAATTCGCAGCCGACTTCCCAACCTCCTGCGAGCGCGACGCCGTCCGGTCCCACCGGCCCCACGGGCACTAATGCAGGCACTTCGTCGCCGGCGCAAGTGAGTCCGGCGCCCGTTGCCGGCACGGAATCGACGAACCCGTCCGGCCAAGCACAGCCCGCGAACCCACCGTCGGGGCCCGCTGCGTTGTCGAGTCCGAGCCCCATAACCAGCGGGAAACCGCCGACACGCCCACTGAAGAAGGCAACCCACGCCGGCAATGGAGACCAACAGGCGGGGAACGCCGGCGCAGAGCCGTCGAGCCAACCCTCCCCGAACTCCCAGTCTTCTCCGCCTCAAGCTGCCGGCAACGCGAGCGCGCAGTCCGATGCAGCCAATGCGGCGGAGCTCGAGGACCTCGAATCTCAGATGGACCAGCTCTCCGCTCGGGCTCGAGCCGTCAAAGACAGCGTGGAAAACTTTCGCCACCAACAAGAAAAGCAGGGGCTGAACTTGCGCGGCGACATCTCCGCCGCCGAGGACCGGATGGCGACCAATATGGATAAGGCCCAGGCTGCCTTGAAGAACGGAAACGCCAAGGACGCCCGACGCTACATGGAAAAAGCCGATACCGACGTAGCGACACTGGAAAAATTCCTCGGCCGCTAGTGTGCTGTAACACCTAACTTTTGACAATGGCCAACACGCACCCACTTCAAAACCGCCCCTCGCCGAGACACCATCGACTTCGCTGCCCAAAGTTCCGAAATAGCCGCCAAGCCGTCGGCCGCCAGGCCGGAGCCGCTCGCGACGCGACGCAACCTCCAGGCTTCCATCCACCGCGTCCTCGGAACGACCACGGAAGGGTCGGGCACTGCGCTTCGATAGGTGAAGGGCTCTTGAACCCACCCGCTTAGGAGCAGCCACGGGGCTCGCAAACCACCCGGTGCAAATAGGTTAGCGTCCGAGAGGAATGCGTTCCGAATGGAGATTGACGGACCGGACCTACTATGGGACAATTCCGCCGACTCTTGGGCCCTACGTGTGTTGGACATCGCTTCGGCACGCGTTGCCCCTGCGTCAGGATGGTGTGAAGAAATTGGAAAAGCGAAAACGTTTCTCGCCAAGGCGCAAAATACGCAAAGCAAACAAAGAGTTTATCCTTTGCGACTCTTCGCTCCTTGGCGGCTTTGCGAGAAACTCTTCATTTTTTCCCACCTTCCACGTCAGGGGGCGCCGAGGGCCGGCCCACATCATCCACCTGCAGTCGAGAGGAGGCTCGTCATGATCTCGTGGCTGCGCGGAGTCATCCCTGCCGTTATCACACCCTTCGACGCTGAGGGCAACATCGACGAGAAAAGCATGAGAGCCGAGATCGAGCATCACCTGAGTTGCGGAGCCACCGCTCTTTGCGCCGGCGGCAGTACCGGTGAAGGCGCAGGGATGAGTTGCGAAGATGTGAGGCAGCTCAACACAATCTTCGCGGATCAGGTCAACGGTCGTGTTCCGGTCATCGGTGGGATCATTCCCGACACTACGGAGGAGGCAGTGCGGCTGGGATTGGCGGCCAAGGAGGCAGGTGCTGCCGCCCTCCAGGTTACGCTGCCGCATTACTTGTTCCAGCCCGCCATTCCGGAGCAGGTCTCCTATTACTCTGAGATTCGCGATCGGACCGGGCTAGGAGTTATTCTCTACAACGTGCTGCCATGGGGACAGGTAACGCCGGAGGGCGTGGGCAAGTTGCTGGAGGCGGATGCGATCATCGCTGTGAAGCAGAGCGGCTCCAACTTGCACCAGATTGCCGATATGGTCTACCATTTCGGCAAGCAGATTCCTATTTTGAGCGCGGTGGACGACCTTCTTTATCCTTCGTTCGTGATTGGGGCGCACGGGACTCTCTCCGCGATTGCGAGCGTACTTCCGCTGCAGTGCGTTCAGTTGTACGAGGCCGTGCAGCAGGGTGACCACGCCCAGGCGCTGGCGTTGCACAATAAACTGCTGGTGGTTTGGCGGGCGATGGAGGATATGAGCGGCTTTTGCGGAAGGGTGAAGTGCGCGATTGAGTTGCAGGGCCGGTCGGCCGGGCTACCCCGCCGTCCGCACCGGCCGGCAGGGGCAGAGGAAAGGATCCTCCTACGCCACGCACTGGAGGAAGCGGGAATTCCACTGGCCGTGCCTCAGCCGGCGTAATGTGGAATCCTTTGGCCGGCGGTGCTGGGCACTGGCAGCAGTGACAAGTGACAAGTGGCAAGCCCAGGACGAACAGCTCTTTTAACTCGTCACTTGTCACTTGCCACTGCTTTCGCCACTCGTCACTTGTCACTTGTCACTACTTCTGTCACTTGTCACTGCTTCTGGCACTTGTCACCGTACGAGGAGACCAATGCGTCCGACCATCCGACTGCTGCAAGACGAATTGATCGAGAGAATCATCGCGGAAGCAAGAGAACTGCTTTGTAAGCTGGGTGTTGATATTCACAACCAGAGCTTGCTTAGCCTGCTTGCCGACCACGGCGCCGACGTGAATGCCGACACGTGGAACGCGCGCCTCACGGGAGACATCATCGACCGCGCGCTCGCCAGCGTCCCGCATTCTTTCAAGCTCTATGATGTTCTGGGGAACGAAACCCACGACTTTCAGGGCGACAGCGTCTACTTCACGCCGGGCTCGACGGCGCTCAACATCCTGGACGGCCAGACGGGTGAATTGCGCAAGCCTACCACGGCGGACTACATCCGTTACGTGAAGTTGACCAGCGGCTTGCAGCACATCGCGTCGCAGAGCACCGCCATGATTCCAGCCGATGTTGACGCCAGCATCTCGGACAGCTATCGGCTCTATCTGAGCCTTCTTTACGGGGAGAAGCCGGTGGTCACCGGGGCGTTCACCGTGGAGGCGTTCGAGATCATGAAAAACCTGCAATTGGCTGTACGCGGGGATGGGCAGGCGCTCCGAGCCAAGCCTCTGACCATCTTTTCCTGCTGTCCAACGGCGCCGATCAAGTGGAGCGACGTGACCAGCCAGAACCTGGTAGATTGCGCGCGCTGGTCGATTCCGGTGGAATTGATATCGATGCCGCTGACCGGATTCATGGCTCCGGTCACGCTGGTGGGGAGTCTCATCCAGCAGACCGCCGAGAACCTGAGCGGCGTGGTGATCAGCCAGCTTGTGAACCCCGGCCATCCGATCCTGTACGGCGGCTCGCCGGCCATCTTCGACGTACGGTTCGAAACCACTCCCATGGGCGCGGTGGAAACCATGATGCTCGATTGCGCCAACAGTGAAATCGGGAAGCGCCTGGGCATGCCCACTCAGGGTTACATTGCCCTGAGTGACGCGAAGCAGTTAGACGCCCAGGCGGGACTGGAGTCAGGTATCGGCGCGACGTTGGCAGCCCTGTCAGGCATCAACAGCATCTCGGGCCCCGGCATGTTGGATTTTGAAAGCTGCCAGAGCCTGGAGAAGCTCGTCGTCGACAACGAGATCTGCGGCATGACCTACCGCCTGTTGCGGGGAATCGAGCCGCGCGAGGACTTCCCCTCCATTCCCCTCTTCGAGGAAATGCGGCGCGAGAAGCATTTGCTGATTGCCGACCACACCCGCCGCCACCTGCGCGAGGAGATTACATTTCCAGGCCCGGTCATTAATCGCGCCAACCGGGAACGGTGGGTAGAGGAAGGGCAGGTGCCGTTGCGGGAGCGCGCCGCAAAGGAGGTCTCGCGAATCATCAAGGCCTACAAACCGTCGCGCCTGTCGGAGGAGACGAAATCGGAGTTGACGCGCCTGATGGAGCGCGAAGCTGTCCGGCACGGGATGGACGCCCTGCCACAGAATTGACGATTGCCGATTGACGATGGAAGAGCTATCAGCTTTCAGCCATCAGCTATCAGCTATCAGCTATCAGCAAGAACTGGACTTTCTTGCTGATCGCTGAAAGCTGAGAGCCATTCCATCGTCAATCGTCAATCCTTCACAACTAGCCCTGAGCCACAAGTCGGCGGGCCAGTTCAACCGCGCCCGGGGCGTCCTTGCCGTAGCCGTCGGCACCGATGGAACGAGCCCAGGACTCCGTGACGGGCGCGCCTCCTACCATGACTTTCACTTTGTCGCGAATGCCGGCCGCCACCAGTGCTTCGATGGTGCCCTTCATGTTCATCATGGTGGTGGTGAGCAGGGCAGATAGCGCCACAAGGGTCGCCTGCTGCTCGCGGACCGCGTCGATGATCTTCTCCGGTGACACGTCGGCGCCCAGATCAACGATGCGGAAGCCGGCGCTCTCCAGCATCATGGCGACGATGTTCTTGCCAATGTCGTGGAGATCGCCTTTGACGGTCCCGCAGACCACAGTACCCGCTGACTGCACGGATTCGTCTCCAGCGAGGAGAGGGCGCAGTATCTCGGTGGCCCCTTTCGCGGCGCGAGCCGCAATCAATACTTCCGGGATGAAGTACTCGCAGTCGCGCATGCGCCGGCCGACTTCATCCATCGCCGGGATGATCGCGTGGGGAAAGAACTCGGAAGGCTTGGTCCCATCGTCCAGCATTTTCTGGGTCAGTTCCTTGGCGAGAGGCGCCGATCCATCGATAATCGCTTGCCGTAGTTCTGCGAACTTATCCATCGGGTTTTTCTCCTCACTCGAAGATCTATACGCGACGATATAAGTACCTACGCGACGAGTTCATTTTGGATTTTGGTTTGCCGATTTTGGATTGAAAAGGAGAACGACCCTAACGGGTTCTTCAATCCAAGATCCAAAATCTGAAATCCAAAATCGCTTTGCCCAATGCGCAATCACTTATGTCGTCATGTGTAGCTTTGTAGCACCGGCAACTTGTCGGCGTCAAACTGCCGTCCAGACGGCGGCTCGACGGGGAAGCTCATTTCCTCAACGAAAAGGTCCTGAAAACGCGGATCGGAGCTCAATCCGACGTGCTCAATCCGGCGTCGAAGGTCCGCAAAAGACCCGTCTTCGCCATCCAGCCGGAAAAGAGCCAGCTTGGCGCCCAAAAGCGCCGTATTGCCGGCGGGCACAACCTGATCGGGCGGCAAGTGGAGCAGGCCGATGCGGTAGGCGCTGGCCCGATTCACGTAATTGCCGAAGGCTCCTGCCAGGTAGAGGCAGCCCAGGTCGGATTCCTCCTTTGGGGCCCAGCGCTCCAGAAGGATGCGCAGGCCGGCGGCAATCGCGCCCTTGGCCAGTTGAAGCTCGCGAATATCGCTCTGGGTCAGGGTTACCGGTGGGCAGATCGTCCATCTGTTGCTTCGGTCAGCAAGCCGCCCGGAAGGCTCGATGACTTTGAGTTCCAAGCCGGCGGCCACGGCATCCACCAAGCCGCTCCCGCAGATCCCGCTGGGTTCCGTGTTGCCGAGGACATGCCAGCTCAGTCGCCCGTCCTCAACCGATACCTGCGAAATAGCCCCCGTCGACGCACGCATGCCCATCGAAATCCGGGCTCCTTCGAACGCGGGTCCAGCCGCGGTGGAGGCGCACAGAATCTTCTCACGGTTGCCGACGACGATCTCTCCGTTGGTCCCCAGATCGATCAGGGCCACGAGTTTTTCACTCTCGGCGAGCCTGGTCGCCAGCACGCCCGCCAGGATATCGCTGCCTACGAACCCACCCAGGCAGGGCAAGAAGCGGACCACCGGATCGCCTGGGAGATTCCAGCCGAGTTCACTCGAGCGCAGGGTTACGAGACCTAACTGCGTGGGTTCGAAAGGATAATGGGAAAGCGGCTCGAGATCGATCCCGCAGAAAAGGTGATGCATCACGGTGTTGCCCACCAGCACTACGTCGACGATCGCCGCACTCGGCGCGACGCGGAAGGCAAACAGCAACTGATCAATCAGGCTGCCGATCTGCCGGCGGATCAATTCCTCGAGTTGCTGCCGGCCATCTGGAGTCAAGGCAAATTGCACTCTGCTCATGACGTCGGCGCCGTGGCGCGCCTGGGCATTGAGCGCGGTGCGCACCGCGAGTACCCTGCCCGTCTCGAGATCGAGCAATTGTGCAACCAGGGTGGTGGTGCCTAGGTCCACCGCCACGCCGAGGCCTCGACGCGGTTCGAAAGAGAAGACCGTTTCATCCGTCAGGATCGCAGCGTCCCATTGCCGCAGTTCCAGCACCAGGTCGCTCTCCACCGACCACTGGCAGGCCAACCGCCAGCCACTGGCCAGTTCATCGGGAGAAAGCCGCTGGCGCTGGGCGTCGTTGATTTCAGCCGTTCCTGCGAGTACACGCACCCGGCAACCCCGGCAACGGCCTTGACCTCCACAGGGGAATTCCACCCCCTGCTCGAAGAGCAGGTCACGCAGCGGTGAGCCGGCCGGGGCCTCCAACTCGGTCCCAGTAGGCCGCAGCGTGATTCGGTATTTGCCTCGGGTCAAATCCCTTTCCCCCTATCCACCCAGTTGATCCACTCCACAAGACTCTACCCCAATCCGGGTCTGTTACGGCCACTAACGAAGAATTGCCGATTGCAGATTGCCGATTGACGATTGGAAGAGAAGAGTAGGTGCCGCGCAGCCCTTATCAATAGGCCATCCACAATCGTCAATGAGGCCTCTTTTCCAATCGTCAATCGGCAATCGGCAATCGTCAATTCTTCTGAGGGGGCGGGGTGTGGTTACTGCTGGCGATTGTCAGAGACTAAGGGTTACAGCACACTAGCCCCCCAAGCCCGCCGCTACGAGGACTCCGGACGGTGTCCCCGTGCGTAGCGCATCATCGCGTGAAAGTTCTCTTCGGCCGTGTCGCGCACCACCTCGCAACCGGCCCCCACGATATAATGGTCTCCCGCCTGCCGATGACATTCACCCACTGCCTCGTACACTGACTCCGGCGTTCCATTCCGCAGGCCTTGCACCGGATCGATATTGCCCAGCAGCACCTGTCGCGGTCCTATCTTGGAACGCGCGTCACCCAAAGTGTGCAGAGAATCCTGGTCGAGGATGTCACAGCCGACCCGCCCCAGACCTTCCCACATGTGGCGGGTATTGCCGCAGATGTGCAGCCTGGCGCGCGCGCCCATGGCATGAATTCCATCGATCATCTTCTTCTGGCGGGCGAACACAATGTCTTCATAAAACCGGGGGCCCACCAGGGAAGAGGCCGGGTCCCCGATGCCCATGATCTCCACCCCGGCGTCAATCTGCGCCTTGGCAAAGCCCAGTTCCATTTCGACGACGAAGTCCATCAGATCGCCCACGAAACCGGGGTCGTCGTAGAAATCGACCATCAGCCGGTTGATGCCTCGCAAGTCCGCCGATTCGCCGCAGGGTCCTTCGATCCATCCCTCGATGGCCTTCTCGCCTCCAGCGCGCTCCTTCAACAGGCCCACCGCCTGCACGCGATTGGTCATCCGCCCGCCGCCCAGCGGGTCGGGAGGCTTCAGTTTGGCAAGGACTGTTTTGTCTTTCAATAGGGCATTCTCTTCGTCGATCGCAGGTGGCTGGTCGGGGAAAAACTTGATGGCAGCGCCCAAGTCAGCGGCCTCACAGCACGGGTCCGAGATGACGCTGACATGGTCCACGCCGAAGCGCTCGGCAACCCGGATCTGCCCCTCCACTTGCACGTGGTAATCGGTGGCGTACTCCAAGTATTTGGCACCCACCTGATCAGCCGCAAACATCATGGTGATGGGCATGGCCGGCAGGTGGTCCACGGCCGTGCCTTCCAGCATGGCAAAGATACGCTCCCGGCTATTCATACACTCCCTCCTGGCGCGCCGTCTCGATCAATGCCCCAGCGATCTGAAGCTGTGAAAAAACGCGCCGCAGGCGCCTTGGAGTGCGGCGGCTTGACGCCGCCTTGGAATCTGGATATGACCGGGTCTGGATTATTAGAACGAGCAAGAAAGGCGGCGTCAAGCCGCCGCACTCCAAGGCGCCTGCGGCGCATTTTTTTCACACCTTCTCTCCCCCGGTGACGACGGTCCGAACCCGCTCGAGTGAATTCATGATTCGGAGGCCTCCGTCGAGATGATGTCGCCGTCGTACCGAGCGGCGATCCGTTTGCCAGGAGGCACGACGAGGAATTCGCTGTCCTCCCAAGAGCCGTTCACCAGGCGCTGGATGAGGTTCATGTCTCCGTCTAGTTTTTCGAACTTCCAGCCGCGCGACTCGGCTTGTTTGCGGCTGCGCTCCTCAAAGCTTGTGTCAGGCTCGATGCCCATTTGAATGAAGGTGAGCTGGCCATAATGCCGGACCAGGTCGCCGATGGTTTCCCACAGGTACTTGGCGTTGTCCTCGCCGTACTTGGCCACGAGATCCGCATAGCTCTGCGTCGTTCCCAGTTTCTGGCCTAGCGCCAACTGGGTGAGTTCGCCGTTGCCACCACCGCGCTCGATCCAGCCCGTGGTTTGGAAATAGGTGCCCGGGTGACTCTGAAAATACTCCAGGTATCGTTCCTTGCTGCCCAGGAAGAGTGTGATGCAGTCGTGGGCTCGCGGCACAACCAGGGGAATACTTGGAGCCGTCAAGCCCACCAACCCGTTGTTGCAAAGTCCGTATCCCAGCAGGATCGCTTCGTACTTCGAGGCGTCTACGCTATTGACCGCCGCTTGCAGCCGCGACAACATCTGCTCCGAACCCACGTCGTGCAAACCCTTGGTGAGGAATTCCAGGTCCACAAGGTGGGGCGAGCGCGCCACCGCCGCGCAGAACTCGCGGTAGAAAATCTCGCAACTCAGTAGTTTCAGGCGCATGTGGAGTCTGACTGTCGCGCCAGGATCCCGCAAAGCGCGCGGATAAACTCAGGCCCGGTGCCGCAACAGCCCCCGATGAAAGCGACGCCCGCATCGATGATCGCAGGCGCAGCCTCGGCAAACTCATTTGGCGTGGTACGATAGACAGTACCCTCGCCCGTCAGCTCGGGGGAACCCGCGTTCGCGTTGATCCAGAGGGGCCGATCCGTGGCGGCTCTCAGGCGTTTGGCAAGGGGAAGATAGTACTCGATGCCTTGACCGCAGTTGGCGCCGATCACGTCCGCTCCGGCGGCGTCCAGAGCGGCGGCGGCTTGTTCGGGCGTCGTGCCCATCATGGTCCGGTCTTTATTCTTGCCGGAGTCGAAAGCCATGCAGGCGACGACGGGCAAACCGGTCTGGCGGCAACTCAACACCGCCAGCTTTGCTTCTTCCACATCGCTCATGGTCTCGATCACCAGCGCGTCCGGCTTCGCCCGCGCGAGCGCTTCTGCCTGCTCGGCGAACACCTCTTGCAGTTCCTGCTCGCTCACCTCGCCGGACACCAGCAGCTTACCGCTTGGTCCCAGGGAAGCGAAAACGTAAGCGCGACCCTGAGCGGCGCGCCGCGAGATTTCCACCCCAACCCGATTGATCTCCTCCAGCCGGCCAGCCAGGCCGTGGCGCTGAAGCACAATGCGATTCGACTGGAAAGTGTTGGTGAGAATAATGCGGCTGCCTGCATCCACATAGGCCCGCCCCACTGATTCCACGCGCTCGGGATATTTCAGGTTCCAGTTGTCGGGAGACTCACCCGGATCGAGACCCTGCCTCTGCAGTTCTGTGCCCCAAGCGCCATCGGTGATGACGGGCTTCTGGGCGACGAGTCGTTGAATCAGAGCGTGCATTAATCTTCCTCAGTCAAAGATAACCTGCCAAACGGAGTTTATCCAGCCAAACAAGGTGAATGCTGTGTCCTTCGTCACATTCTTGAAGGTGTGTTAGCTGGGGATTGCCCCGTTGCCCGAAGGGCAACACTGTGAGTAGCCGTCGGTGGAACCTACGGAAACGAAATACAAACAAGAACTAATCGTCCGGTCCTTTCGGGGCCTTCAAGACAAGCTGGTTAGCCGGGGATTGCCCCGTTGCCCGAAGGGCAACACTGTGAGTAGCCGTGGGTGCAACCCACGGAGACGAAACCAGCAAAAATCTACCGGCCCCGGAGGGGCCGACCAACCAGCGGCTCAAAGCATGTACCGCTCATCAAATTGAATCCCGGCTTCCAACAGCAGTTTGCGGTATTCATCCGCGAAGCTCGTTCTACGGTGATGCTCTTGTTGTCCTTGGATGTATTCGATCAGCGGCTGAATCTCCGCCTTGGAGTGGGTAAAGGCGGCATACCCATCCTGCCAATGCGAGAACATTCGGAACACCGATTTTTCCTTGATCCACCACGACGAGCCAGTCTGATGTCCTCAACCAAGTCAGCCAGGCTGACGGTGGGATGAAGACTGGTGAGGATGTGCAGGTGATCTCCCATGCCGCTGATACGGTGAAGGTGGCTTTGACGCCTCTGGAGGATGCCCCACACCTAGCGGAAGAGTTTCGTCGCGAGGGTCAGCCTTCAGTACCGGTTCCCGATCCTTGGTGGAAAACACGATGTGATAGCAAATCTGGGTATAGGTCGACATGCGCTGATTCTAGCGTAAGTCAACCCCTGTCGGGGTTGGGGTTATTTCGCGCCGCCTCCGCAGGTTGCACCTGCGGCTACTCACCGTCCGGCCCCTTCGGGGCCTTCAAAGAAGGGGGCACAACCCTGGTGTCAAGGCCCCGATGAGAGGGAGAACGGAGTGCCTCCCGCGATCGCTGAGAGGCTTAAAATCCCGCACTAACAAAAAATGGTCTTGACTTTTGGGTCCGCCGCAGATAGCGTTTTGCCGTCATCGGTGCCCTGACCGACGCAATGCACGCCCCTTGATGGAAAGGAGATCAAAATGTCTACCAGCCCCCGAAGAGAGAAAGCTCTTCCCAAGTTGTTTGTTGCTGGACTCGCTGCGCTGCTCGTGGTGGTGTGCGGACCCCGAGCATCCGGCCAGGACATCTGGGGCGGCGGGAACGGAAACTGGAGTAATTCTTCGAATTGGAGCTGCTTCTGCATTCCAAACGGCAGCGGCGTCGACGTGAATATCGGCGTTGGACCTGGTCCTCCGCAGCTCAACGGCACCGTGCTGTTGGATGTTCCGGCCAGCGTGGCTCTCGTGGATTTGGGGAATTTCGCATCTGGCACGCTTAACGTGCCTGGTGCCAAGAACACGCTCACGACCCTTGACACCTACGTTGGACTCAGCGGCCAAGGCACCTTAAACATCAGCGGGGGGGGGATTGCCACCGACACTGGTGACGGAGAGGTCGGTGTATTAAGCGGCTCGGTGGGGACGGTGACTGTCAGCGGTTCCGGATCGCAGTGGATCAACTCAGGGACGCTGGAGATCGCCCCGCAGGGGCGGGCGACGGTGAGCATCTCGGGCGGCGGAGTCGTCACGAGCAACAACGCGGTCGTGGGGGAATTTGCCGGGTCGTCAGGCAGCGTGACGGTCAGCGGTGTGGGATCCCAGTGGGACGACTCTGTCGTAGCTGCTGGCTGCTGTGGCACCATCACGATCGGGTCAGGTGGGCACGGGACGCTCTTAGTCAACGGCGGTGGGGTCGTCACGAGCATTAACGCCATCGTGGGGGAACTTGCCGGGGTATCAGGCAGCGTGACCGTGAGCGGAGCGGGGTCGCAATGGAACAACTCTGAAACCATCACGATCGCGTCGGGTGGGCAGGGGACGCTCTTAGTCAGCGGCGGTGGAGTCGTAAACAGTGCCGCCGCGACCCTAGGTCTGTCCTCCGGTTCGTCCGGAACGGCAACAGTGACAGGCTCCGGGTCGCAGTGGAACAACTCAGCGAGTCTGTATGTGGGGGACGGAGGGGCGGGCACGCTGATGGTGCAGCAAGCTGGGACCGGCAGTTCGCAGTATCTGTTCATCGGCGAGGCGGCCGGTTCGACAGGGGCCGTGACCTTCACTGACGGAGGCACGGCGTGGACGAATAGTGTGGAGGTGACCGTCGGCGATTCAGGCACGGGCACGCTCGCTGTCCAAAACGGCGCCGTGCTTTCGAGCTCGGGCAGTCTGGTTCTCGGAAATGGAAGTGCCGGGAACGGTACGATGACGGTCAGCGGCGGCGGCCAAGTCAGCAGCGCAAGCGGAATTATGGGCTATGCCACAGGTTCGGCGGGCATGGCCACCGTATCAGGAGCCGGCTCCGTTTGGAACTCTGGTTTCCTCGAGGTGGGCTACTCCGGCCCCGGAACGTTGACCATTTCCGGCGGCGGCGTTGTCAACAGCTTCACCAATGGCGGGGGCGCCTTTCTTGGCATAGGTGCCCCAGCAAACGTGACCGTGACCGGGGCTGGGTCGCAATGGAACACCTCCTTCGTCGATGTTGGCGTTGGGGCTCAGGGAACACTCACGGTCCAAGACGGGGGCGTTGTCAACAGCGGCGGTGCCTCGTTAGAAGGAGGCAGCACGGTCATGGTGACCGGGGTTGGATCGCAATGGAACAGTTCTGGCGGGTTGTACATTGTTGGCACCTTGAGCATTAACGGAGGAGGCGTGGTAAGTGATTCCAGTTCCAGCGGCGTGGCGCAGGCTGGATTCGCGACCGTGAGCGATGCTGGGTCTCAACTGAACATAACGGAAGGCGGTTTAGGGATTGATGGGACACTAACAATTCAGAATGGTGGGGTGGTCAACAGCAGTGTGGCATCGGGCAGCCTATATTCCTCGGTTGCCTTCGGATTAACGGGAAGCGTTACGGTGACTGGCACCGGGTCGCAGTGGAATACGCCGCAGGGTCTCTTCCTTGGTGCTTTCGGGGGGAGTGGAACACTCACGATCCAGGACTCCGGAACCGTCAACGGCGGTCGCTTTGTTGACATCGGGGCTACCTCTGGCTCAGCGGGCAGCGTGACGGTAGACACGGGCGGATCACTGTTAAGCGCTGGGGTAACTGTGGGGGACGCGGGCACGGGAACCCTGAGAGTCCAGAACAGTGCTGTGCTTTCCATTTCGGGCGATCTGACTGTTGGGAATCAGAATGGCGGTAACGGTGCGCTCACGATCAGCGGGGGCGGGCAGGTAGACAGCGCAGGAGGCACGATCGGGGCCAGCAGCGGCTCCTCTGGTAGTGTTCTTGTGACCGACTCGGGGTCGCAGTGGAACAACTCTGGCGATCTTGTAGTCGGCAGCTCCGGAGGCGGAGCTACTCTGATGATTCGGAACGGCGGGCAGGTCACCACGGCGGGTCAGACCATCATCGGCACTGGCGCTGTGACCGTTTCGGGGAGTGGGTCGGCCCTAAACGCGACGGGGCAACCGACGATACTCGTCGGCGGCACCCTGACAATAGAAGACGGAGCGCATGTTGTCGAAACCGCCTTAACTTGCTGCTACGGCACGTTTGCAATCAGCGGGACCGGAGTTGTCACCGTCAGCGGAATTGGCTCGGAGTTGGCGGTTGATACGGGGTCCGACTATGTACAGAACTTCGGGGTAGATGGTGCCGGTCAGGGCACGCTCGTCGTGGAAAACGGGGGGGTGGTCACGAACAGGGGTGTCGCTACGATCGGAACCGTCAGCGGCTCGACCGGAAGTTTGCTTGTGGAGAGCGGAGGCACATTCTCGGACTCGAACATTTTGACAGTGGGCGACCGAGGGAAAGGGTCGATGACTATCACCGGAGGCGGCGTGGCCAGTGACGCGTGGGGCATACTTGGAAATAGGGCAGGGTCAACGGGAACGGTAACCGTAACCGGCACGGGCTCTGCGTGGAACAACTCGGGTCAGCTCATTGTCGGTGGTGGCGGCAACGGCACGCTGACGATCAGCGGCGGGGGTCAAGTCAGCAACGCCTACGCAAAGATCGCGTCTCCTCCAGGCTCCGTGGGCCTGGTTACCGTAACCGGCCCCGGATCGCAGTGGAGTAACGCAGCCCTCGACATCGGGACCATCGGAACTGGGACGCTCATCGTGAACAACGGGGGGCTGGTGTCGGCTGGCACGCTGGCGAACCCCGGCAGAATCTACATTGGAACTCAAGGAACGGTGAACGCAAAAGGGGGCACTCTCCAGGGGAACATCATTAACGACGGCACACTTGATCCCCTGGGCGCTGCCAAAATCCTGGGCAACCTTACCGTGAACCCGGATGGGACCGTGGTGCTTGATGTGGCAGGCACTCAGTCCGGGCAATTCGGACAGCTCGACATCACTGGCTCGGGCACTTTCGACGGCACGCTCGACCTCAACTTCATCAACGGTTTCGCTCCCGTAACGGGAGACATGTTTGACTTCATCAACCTTGGCGGAAGCGGCGACTTCTCAGGCCTGGCCCTGGACATCACCGGACTCGCGCCCGGCTTTCAGTATTCCGACGGCTTCTCCGACGGGGCCTTCACACTGACGGCGCAGAACAATGGGGTCCCTACATCTACTCCAGAACCTGGCTCGCTAGCCTTGCTGGGGACGGCTCTGGCCGGAATCTCGGTGTTTGCGCGGCTGAAGAGAAGGTGTTCCTCGCCAAATCTCGAGGCGAAGTGCTGAAAAAGCTCACCGCTGATGGGTGTGTCTGAGGCGAGGGTAGCGCAGACCCTGCCTTTGGGTCTGCGGCTTTTCTCTTCAATTTCTCGTAGCTTCAGCGGCAGGCAGCCACACTCGATCAAGGACAAGACGCCGCAGCCGGGACAGAGCGTCAGTGTACAGACAGTCTGCGGCCTCTATCAAGCCTGAAAGCCCCACCGCAGACCCAAAAGCGGGGTCTGCGCTACCCTTCCTACACCGGCGCAAACGAAACCTGTACTCTTCTGGCCCGCGCCGGAACGCGGGCCGGAGGCCGGACGCCATCCCAACGCCCACGCTGCTTCAATATTTTCCTTGACTTTTCCCGCTGATGTGGTAGCCTAGGAATAGGCAGTCTTCGGGGCTAGGAATGAAAGGGGCGGGAATTGACCATTGACGATTTTCGATTGACGATTGAAAGACCAGGGCCCACCCGGCAGACGGTAGGCAGCATGAGGAATGAGGCGAAGAGCCCCGGGCCGTGCACGGTTACCGATGTGGTAAAAGTGGGAAAATTAACCAAGGACGTAATTACCTTTTATCCCCACCCTAGTGCCGAACCGGTGTTGCAAATAAATGGGTTATTTGAAATAAAGCCCGTTTTGAGGTCCTTCTTTGCTACAAAATCGCGCAGAATTCTGCAATTTTCTGCAAAAACGTGCAAAAAAACGACAGAAAAAACGGGTCTTTCGCGACCGCTTTTATTAAAGCGTGTCAAGTCCTGCGGCTCGTGTCAATCTGTAATCGGCGCTCCCTGCTTCCAAAACCGTCGGGAACAGCACGGCGGTGTCCAGGCTCCCCGCATTAAACCGGGCGGAGGACACGGCTTATGTTTTGGACTTTTGCCGGCGCAGTCCGCTTTAGAGTGCGGCAGTTTTTGGCTAGGTTGCAACTTGGCCGTGAAGGTTGCCGAGCGGCCCTTCCCGGGTTCGCCGGGCGCGACCGCAAGTCTGCGAGGCCAATCTATTGATTCGACGATGGTTGTTCGCCAAGTTCCGCAGCCGACCAAGCCACGGCATGATGAATTCAAAGGGCTTACTAGCCACGCTTCCGGCGGGGGTCGGACCACCTTTTCGGGTTTTGTCGGGGGCCGGAAACGTGGCGAAACCTATCTGTTGATTCCGAAGTGGTTGTTGGCCAAGTTGCTGCGGAGAGCAGGCGAAGGCTTGCTCAATCTAAAGGACTTGCTAACTGTGTTTCCGCCGAGGCTTAAGGGCTTATTTGAAAACGAGCCCGTTTTGAGGCCTCTTTTTTGTGCAGAATCGCACCAAATTGCGCCATTTTCCAGCAAAAACGTGCAGATAATGGCGGGAAATGACGGTTTTTCGCGACCCATTTTATTGAAAGGTGGGAATTCGCGACTCCGCCGAGGCCAACCACAAGCGCCGTCGCTCCTGGGGTGCTTCAAAAGAATCATTTTCGGGTGCTGATGCACCCTGCGTGGGTGAGTCGCCGAAAGCGAGTTCAGGCCGATGGAACGTATTTCGGGTGAAATCGAAGGACAGAAACAAGCTGCCGTTCTTCGGACAGCTCTGTTCCGCCCACTCGCCGTTGAAAAGGGAACGGAAGTCCTCGAGGACGCTTTCAACAGTTATTACGAAAGCCATAAGAAACTGACCCAGCAAGCCCTATCAAGGTGGGAAAATCAAGATTGGCACGGGATTCAAGAAGCTTCCCAGAAGCGCCCCAGGCTTTACCCGCAAGCTTTGGATAGCAGCGAGAAGCAACTTTCCGCCGTAGTCTCTTTAGCCGCCCTAAGAAATCCAGCTTTCTGGGAGGAAATGAAGTGGCGCTATATCCTTCACATCGACCATCGGTATGAAGCTGATCTTGCGCTGACCTTCTTTTACTCAGCTCAGCGGCGCCTGTTTGCGAAGGAGGGGGTCGCGGTCGAATACAAGGACGATGGGATTGCCCAGTCCAGCCAAATCAAAACCGAGCAACCCATTTATCGCACGTACCGGTCCCCTTGTCACCCAGGTTTGTCTGAATCGGTGGCTGCCTTGCTGCTAGACTGTCGATTCCATGTTCCCTTCGCAAACTTGCAGGAGCGTTCCCATCAGGTGGCGGACCGGATCACCAAAGCTCTTGATGGGCGCCCCGTGGACGCCATCGACGCGCTGAATAGTGTGTTCTTCCGCAATAAGGGGGCCTATGTGGTCGGCCGAATTTGGAGCGGCCAAGCCTTGAGTCCATTTGCGATCGCTCTCCGGAACCAGGAAGAAACAAAGTCTATTCAGATTCATGCCGCACTGATCGGCACAGACGATTTGTACAACTTTCTGTTTACCTCCACCCGCTCCAGCTTCTTTGTTAATCCGGGGATGTACCGGGAAATTGTGGACTTCCTGGAAACTTTGGTGCCTGGGCGAGGACGACCGGGGCTGCTGGCCGCCATTGGCGCTACCCATCCGGCAAAGATCGCTCTCAACCAACAGATGCGCAACTTGCTGGCACGGCATGATGAGACATTCAAAGAAACGGTAGGTACCGAGGGGTTCCAAATGATCGTCTTCACCCTTCGTGGACTGCACTATGTTCTTAAAGTGGTCCGGGATATTTCAGAGAAGTCGGTTTGGAGCCGGTGCCGGGAGGTGTTGGAACTCCATCGGCAAGCCCACGAGCGGGATCGAGTTGGGCGCATGCTGGATCCATGGATCTTCTCTAACGTGTGGTTCAGGAAGAGCGATTTTGATCTCGATTTGTTGCAGAAACTGGTCGAAAAGGCGCCCGAGAGTGTGAGGGTGACCAAGGGCGAAGTAATCCTGGGCCACACCATTGACATGCGAGAAGTTACTCCTCTCGACGTGTTCTTTGAACTGACACCCGATCGCGAGGTCCGAAAGAACGCCATTCTGGACTATGGACAGTGTATCAAAGACTTGGCGGCGGCTGGGGTATGGGCGGGCCAATACAAAATAGCTAACTTTGGAATCACCAAGGGCGGGAGAGTGGTCCTCTATGACTACGACCAGATGGAGGATCTAGTGGACAAGAACTTTCGCATCATACCCAGGGATCCCAGGGAGGAAGAGGAGAAGGAAAGAGGGGAACTGGGGCTGCCAGCTCTCGTCAAAACTCTCCACGAGGAGGTGTCGGAGATTTACGACTACATGTATAGCAAGAGTGAGGAGTTTGAAGGGCCTCGCTTTGCTGTCGACGAGGACAAAGATGTTTTCCCCGAACGATTTGAAATGGGATGGGCAATACCACCAGACCTTATGGCAGAGTTTAAGGTTGAGCATGGGGACCTATTCGGGCCGAGATGGTGGGCGGACACTCAAGAGCGTGTGCGTCGCGGCGAGATGCTCGATGTATTCCCCTACCCCAAGGAGCGATGGCTCGATAAGTGACGTTGACGGTGAGGGAGAGGAAGACAGGAGCCTGGAGATTCACCACATGAAATCCATCCCACGGTCTTCTATTGAAAGATGGTGCGGAAGGGGGGATTCGAACCCCCACGCTCTTGACGAGCGTCAGCCCCTCAAGCTGGTGCGTCTGCCAGTTCCGCCACTTCCGCACTTGGGAGGCTCGTGAATTTGTCGGCTACATCGCCGATCGACAATTAGAAGAATCCCGTTGTTTCCAACTTAACGCTCGGAACTACAATCGAAAACCAAAGACCCAAGATCATCGTGCTAAAGCGATCACTGAACTCTCTTCCCGAGCGCCAGGGTTCTCACCGGCAAACGGATAAAGCGCGCCGCAGACCGCCTACTTCTTCGCCGGAGCCGGTGTCGGGGCCTTGGACGCGGGCGCCGACCTAGGCGCGTGTTCAAGCACCGATCCCGACCCTCTCTTGGTGGACCATACCGCCAAGCTGATCGACGTGCACATGAAGATAAACCCCAGCACCCAGGTGATCTTGGCAAGCGTCGTCACCGCTCCGCGCGGGCCGAAGGCCGCCTGGCTGACTCCGCCAAAAGCCGCCGTGATGTCCACGTTCTCGCCGCCTTGGATCAACACCGCGAGGATCAACAGCACGCTGACCAGCACATGCAGGATGATAATTAGAGTGATCATTCCGCTTCTATTCTTGTCAATCCAATCCCGGGGCGTATTACGCCCCCCGGTAGTTCACAATCGCCAGAAACGACTCCACCGTCAGGCTGGCCCCGCCGACCAAGCCGCCGTCGATTTCCTCCTGGGCCATCAGCCCGCTGATGTTCTCCGGCTTCACGCTGCCCCCGTAGAGAATCCTCAGTTGCGCCGCCGCAGTCTCGCCGAACTGCGCTCGCGCCAGATCGCGGATAAAACGATGGCTCTCGGCGGCCATTTCCGGTGTCGCCGTCCGTCCGGTCCCGATGGCCCACACCGGCTCGTAAGCAACTAGGATACGGGAAAACGCCTCGGCAGTCAACCCCGCAAATCCGCCGTCGAACTGGCGCTTCAGCACGTCGCGTGTTTTCGCCGCTTCCCGCTCCTCCAGCGTCTCGCCCACGCAGACGATGGGGGTGAGTCCGGCATCGAGCGCCGCCTTCAGCTTGCGGTTTACCTGCTCGTCCGTCTCGCCGTGATCGTGCCGCCGCTCAGAGTGGCCGATGATGACGTGCGTGCAGCCGGCGTCGAGCAGCATCGAGGTGCTGATATCGCCCGTGTGCGCGCCGTCCTTCGCCCAGTGGACGTCCTGCGCCGCCACAGCGATCCGAGTGCCGCCCGCCGCCGCCGCCGCCGCATAGAGCGCGGTGAAAGGCGGCGCGACTACTACTTCACAGTGATCGCTCTTGGCCACCCCCGGCGCGAGCTTCTTCACAAACTCGGCAGCTTCCCCGGCGGTTTTGTACATCTTCCAGTTGCCTGCTATTACGGGTCGTCGCATGATTCCCCCTCCAGTCACAAAGTAGGCAGTCGGCAGTCGGCAGTAGGCAGTCCGCTTCCTTTACCAGGTAACCCTTGGCGCTGATGGCGGGGACCTCATTCATCGTGGAGCGAACTTCTCTGGATCGTTCTGGAACGCTTGAAGATCTCCATGGCGAGCTTGTATGCCGACTGATACGCCTTCAGGCCTCTGGAGCCCGGTAGATTCCGGGGCCCACTGCTAATTGCCGTTTTCGAAGCTTCCATTTCGGTCCCAAGCCCGTCCTCTTACGCGATGAACGTGGGTGAGCCATCCCCGCTGTACACTACAAATACCGACCACTCCTGCCTACCGCTTACTGCCTACTGCCGACTGCCTACTTTTCCGTCAACGCTTCCACGCCCGGAAGCTTCATGCCCGACAAAAACTCCAGCGACGCGCCGCCCCCGGTGGAGATGTGGGTGATCTTGTCGGTCAGTCCCGCCTGTGCGATTGCGGCCACGGAGTCGCCTCCGCCCACTATCGAAATCGCAGGCGAAGCCGCCACTGCCTGGGCGATGGCGATGGTCCCTCCCCCAAATTGCGGAATCTCAAAGACGCCCATGGGGCCGTTCCACACGATCGTCTTGGCGCGCGCGATCTCGCGGGCGTACTCGGCTCGCGTTGCGGGTCCGATGTCCACGCCGATGCGATCGGCAGGAATGCCGCGCGTTGGGACCACCTGTGCCGGCGCCGCCGCGTCAATTATTTCCGCCACAATGTGGTCCACCGGCAGCCCGAGCTTGATGTTGCGCTCCTGGGCGAAGCGGATCAGGTCGCGCGCCAGGTCGAGCTTGTCGTCTTCCACCTTCGACTGCCCCACCGCCACACCCTGAGCTTTCAAAAACGTGTAGGCCATGGCGCCGCCGATCAGCACGCTGTCGGCCGACTTCATGAAATTCTGGAGCAGTTCGATCTTGTCGGACACCTTGGCGCCGCCCACGATGGCGACGTAAGGATGCTCGGGATTCCCCACCGCCTTGCCGAGGTACTCGAGTTCTTTCTCCATCAGGAAGCCGGCCGCCGACTGGCTGACGTAGCGCGTGATGCCTTCGGTGGAGGCGTGGGCGCGATGCGCAGTTCCGAACGCGTCGTTGACGTAGACGTCCGCCAGCGACGCCAGTTGCCGCGCGAAATCGGGGTCGTTCTTTTCTTCCTCGGCGTGGAAGCGAAGGTTCTCGAGCAGCAGCACCTCGCCGTTCTTGAGCGCGGCCACTTGCTTCTCCACCTCCGGGCCAATGCAATCGGAGGCGAAAGCAACCGGCTTGCCGCGGAGCTCGGAAAGTCGCTTAGCCACCGGCGCTAGGCTGTATTTGGGATTGGGCTTGCCCTTCGGGCGCCCCAGGTGCGACGCCAGGATCAGTCGCGCCCCATGGTCGAGGGCGTACTGAATGGAGGGAAGCGAGGCGCGCACGCGCGTGTCGTCCGTCACGTGGCCGGCGTCGTCAAGAGGCACGTTGAAGTCGACGCGCATGAAGACCCGTTTGCCTTGGAGATCGAGATCACGAATGGATAGTTTAGCCATAGTCTTAGTCCGTTGTCCTTGGTCCTTTGTCCTTGGTCCCTTGCCAAGACCCTACTTCGGCAGCAAGGATCATCGGCAGAGGCCTCAACTCGCGCCGTAGCGGGTCGAGGGAGAGACCGAGGGCCTCCAGGGTAAATGCGCCCAGTAGGGTGCTGTCTCCTTCCTCGCCAAAGATGACATCTGCTACGCCCACCCGCTCGCCGTGTCTGAAGACGGCGCCTCCCTTTCTCCTGACGATCTTGGACCCGTCTGCCAGTCGGAACGTCTGCTCAACCAGCGGCCGGATGCCAAGCCGTTCGAGAATCGGTGCTGGAACCACGGAATAAATCGCACCCGAGTCGATCAGAAACTCCACCTTCTCGCCTACCTCCGGCGTCGCCGGGTTTGCAACTTCGAGTTCCAGGACGGTCAGGCCCATCTCTTTTTCCTCGATTGCTGTCCGTTGTTAGTGAGTCGGTAGTCGGCGGTCGGCAGCCCGCGACGGACGCCTGGCACGCATTCGCGGCGAAGCCGCCGCCTCGTAGAGAGTCTCGGGTGCAATATCGGCGCCGTTCGGCCATGCCACGGTACCCCCGTCCACAAAGAATGCACGGAAGTATTTCGGGTCTTTGAGCGCTTCGAAGACCGGGCCCTCCAGCCAGAGACGGAAATCCAACGTCCCTTCGGTGAGGTCGTTGAAAGTGAGGTGGATGCGAAATCCACCCCGATAGTCAGCATGGACGACAAATGGCAGAAATCTCACGACGATTGCTCCACTGACAGGGTCAGCGCTTCGACTTTCCGCATGTACGGCACCTCGCCGGACTCGAGATCGACCAGTAAGTCCTTGAGATTGCCGACCAATTCTTCTTTCGAAATACCCTGGGTCTGATAGTCCGGGTAGTCATTCAGGAAACCAAGGTAGTAGTCTCCGTCCTGCCAGTACGTATATTTGACCGTCTTCGTGCCGGAGTTTTCAGAACCCCCACCTTCCAACGATGACTGCGTTTCCCAAAGAGAAACAAATGGGGGTAACCGCCTAACCCAGGGCTTGCGCCCTGGGCTAAACTCTTGCGCCGCTCCGCGGCTTCCCTTCTAAAACTGCCTTCTGCCGACTGCTGACTGCGGACCGCTGACTGCTGACTGCCCCCTAGAACCTCGCCGCCATGAACTTGATGAGGTCCCGCACCCGGCACGAGTATCCCCACTCGTTGTCGTACCACGCGACCACTTTCACCAGGTTGCCGTCGATGACTTTAGTGAACCCGGCATCGACGATGGAAGAGTACGGGCAACCGGTGTAGTCCTTCGAGACCAGTTCCTCCTCGCTATAGAGCAGGTAACCTTTGAGCGGCGGCTCGGAAGCGGCCTTCTTGAACGCGGCGTTCACTTCCTCCGCCGTCGTCGACTTCTCCGTGAGGGCCACCAGGTCCACCACCGAGACGTCCGGCGTAGGCACGCGCATAGCGTAGCCATCGAGCTTGCCTTTCAGTTCCGGCAGTACCAGGCCAATCGCCTTCGCGGCGCCAGTGCTGGTGGGGATCATGGAAAGCGCCGCCGCCCGGGCCCGGCGCAGGTCCTTGTGAGGCAAATCGAGGATCTTCTGGTCGTTGGTGTAGGCGTGGATGGTGGTCATCGAGCCCTTCAGGATCTTGAAGCTCTCATGGACCACTTTCGCCGCCGGCGCCAGGCAATTGGTGGTGCAGGAAGCGTTGGAGATGATGTGGTGCCGGGCCGGGTCGTACTTGTCCTCGTTCACGCCCAGGACGATGGTGATGTCCTCGCCTTTGGCCGGCGCGCTGATAAGGACCTTCTTCACCGTGCCCTTCAGGTGCTTCTTGGCATCGTCTGCCTTGGTGAAGAGGCCGGTGGACTCCAACACCACCTCGATGCCCAGCGACGACCAGTCGATTTCCGCCGGGTCCTTTACCTTGAAAACCCGGATCGGCTTCCCGTTCACCAGCACGGAGTCGTCACCGTGGCCGACCTCGGCGGACAGCGTGCCAAATACCGAGTCGTATTTGAGCAGGTGCGCCAGCGTCTTGGGGTCCGTGATGTCGTTCACGGCCACGATCTCGATCGCTTCGTCACCCAGTGCCGCGCGCAAAACGTTGCGCCCGATTCGCCCAAACCCATTAATTCCAACCTTGACTGCCATGTTCAATACCTCCGAGATTATAATATGGACTCAACCAGCATCGTAAGTAGCGGAGGGCGTGGAAGTCAAATGCTCAGCCGCCTACGGGTGCGCGGCATAAAAGAAGGAAGGAACCCACAGATTACGCAGATTACAGAGAAGGAAAAGCGGACACTCAAAACACGATCCATCTGAAATACCGCCGTTCTCCGTCTTCTAATCTGCGCACTCGGTGAAATGTGTAGATTCTTCGCACTTTCTTGTCGCGCAGCCGACACCCACAACCCTACTTCATGTGATGTGGAGTTGGAATCACCGGGTGCATTTTCCATGGTCCTTGGTTCTTGATCCATTGGTACCTTTTGCTTCAGCCCGCTCAAGCCATCGTCAGAAGCGTGCAACAAGCGGGCGGTCAACCACGGCACTTCTTCTCCCCGGCCTCTGTGACCCCTCTGCGGCCTCTGTGTTGGCGTCTTGTTCTAAGAAAGAATGGCTGGTCTCCGCTGACCGATATGATGATGTCGGGGAAGACCCGGAGGCCGGAGGCCGCCCCTATCTCGCGAGGGCGTGTGAAAGCACCATCCGGCGGATGGGGACGCGAAGATAACAACCAGAGTATGTGCTACAGGGCCGATGGGAGGTGGGAGGGCTGACAGGTCTGGTTTATCCGAGCCTGTCCGCCCTCCCGAGCCTCGCTTGCTCACAAACGATTCATTTCCGAGCACCGTCAGAAACAACTAGTGGTCGTCGTCGGATTGGAACTGGACGACCGGCAGTACCTGGGTGTGTTCGAGCTGCACGGTCTGGAGCTGGTTGGGATCCAGGCCCAGAGCCGCCAGGATCGTTGGCGCGATCTGTGCGGTTTCCACCTCGCTGGTGACCGTTTTTGCCCGGAAGCGGGGATTGGAAAGCAACAGCATGACGTTGGTGTCGTCGCGCGAAAAGCCGCCATGCTCAGCCAACTTCTTGCCGCTGCCGGAGTAGGTGACGCCAATGTCCGGCGTGACGAGGATATCCGGGGTGCGCGGATCCCCATTTGGCGGGAGTCCGGGAGCGTTGAAGTACGTGGTAAGGATCGGTCCGGAGAAAATCTCGCCGATACCCGCCACGTTGTTCGAGGCGGGAGAGGCCGACCGAAGCATAGCCACCGCGTCCGCCGTCGGGCAACTGCTGTTGAGCCAGACCATGGAGACATCGTCCTCAGTCGGGCCAATGCCGGTGGGGTTGGACGGCGCTTCGGAAAATGGCACGCACCCAGCATTGTCCAGAATCGTAGCAGGGGATGTCGTGATCGGGTCATTCGGCGAATTCGCGATACCCAGGTAACGCGCCGAATCGATCGGGCTCTGGCCGTGCTTCGCCGAAATAATGATCAGTGTACTCTCGTAAATCCCGTTACTCTTGAGGGCCGCCACCATGGCGCCGATGGAAGCGTCGGCGAATTCGATCTCGCCCTTCAGGGATGGCGTGGGAGTGCCGATGGAATCCAGATAGCCGCCAGTGAGGCCGAGCTTCTTCTCGATGAGCTTCTCCCCAACGCTGACCACCTGGAAGTTCATCCCCAAGAGGGCCGGCCTGGGAGCTTTACTCTTGCCGTTGTGCGTCTTGCCGTTGATTTCGTTCAGGACGGCATTGACCTTGAGTTGGTCGTAGCACTGAATGTTCTGGAAGCTGTCTGTCCAGGCATTCGACGAGGACACGGCCGTCTGATCGGGCAGCGGATTGCAGCCCGGGACGCCGGGCAGGTTCACCGGAATCGAGTTGATTTCCGGAGAATAATAGTCGTCCACGTTCTTGCCGTTCCCCGGCCCCGAAACCGAAGAATACGACGGGTGCTTGTCGGACCAGGCGGTATAACCGCCGGCAGCGTGGATGACCCCAAAAATCGTGTTGGTGCGAACGAAGTTCCACGGGTAAACAGGCGCGCAACCCTTGGCCGGATCGCGCTCCAGCTTGAGAGGATCAATGGAGGCGATGCCACCGTCGACTCCGACCGGAGCTCCGCCGTTGAGTTGGGTTTTGTCGAGATCGATGCCCTCGTCAAACTCCGTGGTGGTGCCGGTCGGGGGGGCGTTGGGCGTGCAGAAGCTCGGGTCGCCCGCCACGCCGTTGCCTGTGGTCAGCGCCGGCGGATCGAGCGAGCGGTCATAAGCGACGTCGTAAAACGCGCCGAACGTGCGCGGCGTGCCGCCCGACACGATGGCCGTTAGTCCCGGGAAGGAATCCGACGGCTTGGATGTGGAAGTGTTCAGGTAATTCACGCCGTTGGCGGCAAGCGCCGCCAAGCTGGGGCAGTACCCTCCGTTGGAGCAGTTGATGAAGTCCACCGCATGCATCCCGTCGATGCTGATCAACAAAACGTGTTTGATCTTTTTGTCGTCGTCACCGTTGCCCTGGCCATCGGCAACCTGGTTGGTCTTGAGGATTTTAGCACCCGCAACCTTTCGAGCCGCTGGCCCGGCCGCCGGAGCGCTAAACGCAAACAAAGCCAGAGAGATTGCAACCAACACAAAACGCTGTACTTTCATAAGCAAAACCTCCTGTCTCTAAGGATAGGAGTCATTTTGATACCTCTACGCGATCCTTGTCATTAACGCCCGGTTAATGTTTAGCGAAATGTGCGTTACGCGGTCATTTGCAGTTTCGATACTCTGCTCATCAATCATTTAACATCTAAGCGGGCACGACGAGCACCGACTTCGTGTGCTTGTTGGTTATTCAACGGACGACTGCGTCCCGCAACTCGGGAAGACGCACCTTCGAGCCAATGAAGCTGTAATAGGTGATGAACGCGTAGCAGACCAGCGGAACGAACATGGCCAGCGCCATACTATGGCTCGCCTGGAACACCAGTCCCATGATGGGGGTGAACACCGCCCCGCCGATAATGGCCATGATGATCGCCGATCCGCCTAGCTTGGTATTGGCTCCCAACTTCTTGATGCCCAAGGCAAAGATGGTGGGGAACATGAGGGACATGAAGAAACTGGTGAGGAAAATGGCAAGGACGCCGACCCAACCCGGGAACAGAATCGCCACGCCCACGAGCGCTATGTTAATGTAACCATAAATCCCCATCAGCTTGCTGGGCTCAAAGAACTTCATGAGATAAGTCGCCGTGAACCTTCCGACTCCAAATGCCACCAGCGTCCCCGTGAGGAAGTAGCCAGCAATCTTCTCCGGCTCTCGCGTGTAATCCTGAATGTACGCGATGTAGTAACTCCAGGTGCCCACTTGGGCTCCGACATAGAAGAACTGCGCCAGCACGCCCTGAACAAAGTGCGGGTAATGAAGCAAGTCGCGCCAGTGGCTGTGCTCGCCGCTGCCTTCGGATTGCACCTCTTCGTCGATGCCGGGGAATTTAGTCGCAATGATCAGCAGCGCCCAAACCAGGACAACCGTCCCCAGCACGAGATACGGGGTGACCACTCGCATGGTTTCTGCCCGAAGGTACTGGTCAAACATACCCGCCGCCTTCATGGCCTCAGTCTGCTGAGGGGTCAGTTCGATTCCGGAGAAGACGAAAACCGTACCGCAAAGCACGCCGATGACCGCTCCCACGGGATTGAACGCCTGGGAGAAGTTGAGTCGCCGTTCTGAGGTCCGTGGATCACCCAGCGTGGCGATGAAAGGGTTGGCCCCGGTTTCCAAAAAGGCCGCCCCGCTGGCAATGACGAACAAGGCCAACAGGAAGAATCCGTACCGCTGAACGTGCGCGGCCGGCCAAAACAGGTAGGTGCCGGTGCTGTACAAGAAAAGTCCAGTCACCAAACCTGCCTTGTAGCCATACTTTCGCATCAGGAGCGCGGCCGGCATGGAAAGCAGAAAGTACCCCATATAGAAGGCGGATTGAATCAAGCCGGCCTTGAAGCGGGTGATCTCGAACGATTTCATAAACTGCTTGATAAGAATGTCATTCATATTACTGGGAATGCCCCAAAGCAGGAACAGCGCCGTCACCAGAATGAAGGGCAGCGTATTGCCGGGGGAAAACAATTGGGGCGTGCCACCCTGGGTTCGATTCTCTTCGACCTGCGGCATAGGTGAGACTCCGGGTACGTTCAAATGTTGGATTGTGCTCCTGTGCTGACAACGCTTACTGCAACGCTTAATTCTTAACCATAGTTCAGCAGCAGAGCCGCTGGCCGGTGTCGAATCTTAAGTGTTTACAACACTAGCCCTGCCGCCCGAGGTGGCGACCCATCGCGGCACGAAGCCTACCCTCGGCATCCGCGTTCCAGTAGCCGCAGTCAAGCTCCAGGAAAACGGACGTGTAGGGCATCGTCATATTCGTCTTGATGATGAGCACGCGGAAGGTCTGGCCGGCCTGGTCGAGCGCCGAGATGATCTGTTCATGCGGGCGGACGTTTGCCTTGTAATCCTTGAGCAACCGCGAGAGCAGCTCACGATAGGCAGAAATGCCGGGCGCATCCTCTTCCTCCACCAACTCCAACTCCTGGTCGGTGTAAACAATGGGTCTAATATGCCTGGCCCCGGCGATACCGCGGAGGACTTCTTCCAGAACCTCCATTTGATCGGCGTTCGACAGGATCGTTTCGATCCCCTCGCGGGATTGAGCAGGATAGGCGGAATCGGCGACGACAATCCAATTGCGATGACCGAAGAGCCGAAGGCGATCATCGAGCGCCTGCTGCCAACTCGCACTCACCAACTCTGCTTGCCGTGCCTGAGTCATCTCGATATACCTCCTCCGAGATCGGTGAACTGCGTTCCTATTCCCACTCGGCCTATTGTTTTCGATGGCTGCTCGCTCAGAGCGAGCGCGGGCGTGAAGGCTTCACCACACGGACCATCAGTGTGCGGCAAGCTCTTCGTCAAAACAAACGGCGACCTTACCACATTTTCCCGAGGCCATCAGCGCGTACGCTTCACTGACCCTGTCGAGCGTGAAGCGGTGCGTCACCAAGTCAGCGGGGTGCAAGTTCCAGCGGACCAGACGCTCCACCAGTTCCTCCATGAGCCAGGTGGATGTGACCCACGAACCGAAGATCGTTTTTTGGTCGTGGATGATGTCCGGCGAGGGATTGAACTCCACTCTGCCGCCTTCCCCTAGAAAGACGATTCTACCCCACTTGCGGGTGGCGCGGATGGCGGTGGCGCGAGCAAGATCGTTCGCGGAACAGTCCACCGCGCGCTCGACGCCGTGCCCCCCAGTCAATGCCTTCACTTGGGCGACGTTATCCGGGCCGCTGGCAAGCACGTCATCACACAAACGCAGTTCTTGAGCAAGTTTCATGCGCTCATCGACGACGTCGATGCCGATGATCCGGCTGGCGCCCAGCTTGCGGCAAAGCGCTCCGGTCGCCAGCCCCACGGGTCCGAGGCCCGTGATCAGCACGGAATCGTTGCCGCTGATCCCTATCTTTTGCAGACCCTCATAGACCGTCCCGAAGCCGCAGGCGACCTGCGCACCGTCGGCGTAAGAGAGCTTCTCCGGGAGGTTGATCAGGTCCTTCTCCTCTGCCAGGAGATAGTCGGCCATTCCGCCGTCGCGCTGCCAACCATACGCGCGGCGGTATTTCTCGCTGGTGCAGGAAATCATGTAACCCCGGCGACAGTCGTTGCACAGACCGCAGCCGGAAATGTGGTAGACGATGACGCGATCGCCCACGTTAAACCGGCGGCAACCCGGTCCCACCTTCACAATTTGACCGGACGGCTCGTGACCAGCGATGACTCCCTGATAGCCTTCGGGCCCCTGGCCGAGGTGCTCGTGGTAGATACATCGGATGTCCGAGCCGCAAATGGTCGACGCCTTCATGCGAAGCAGCACCTCGCCATGGCCGGGGTCCGGAACCGCTGCTTCTCTGATCTCCACGGTGCTGTTGCCAGGTAGATACGCACCCCTCATGCTTTCGCTCATTTTACATGTCCCTTCGTCTTCACTACTTCGGAATGACAGGGAATCTCCCCACCGCTCGAAAAGGAGTGAAGAGATTAAACCCAGCGCGTCCTGTGGCCAACCAAGAAGAAGACTCAACACAGAGGTCACTGTGCCTCCGCGTCTCTGCGTTGGAAGCTCGTTCGAAGATTAGTTCACACCTTTCGATTCAGGGGGACGTGATCTCTCCGTTCAGGTCCCACAAGTCTTCCCAGGTTTGGCCGTCTTTCCACAAAAAGACCTGGCCCTTAATGAGGCGGCAGTTCTTGTCGATGCCCGCGATCTCCTTCATCTCATCATCCGTCAGAGGCTCGCTCACGACGCCCTGGAGGTTGCTCAGATAATTCCGGCGCTTGGTGGAAAACGGGATCGGCGTCTGGCCCCGCTGCACCGCCCATTTCACACACACAACTGCGGGATGAACGCCCAACCGCTTCGCGATCTTCACCAGAACGTGGTCCTCGATGTCCGCGGTGTCTTCGGGAGTCCTGTCGCGTTCGGGGCGGGCGGGGGAACCGATGGGTGAGTACCCGATGGGCTCGATCCCGTTGGCACGCACAAAGTCAAACAATTCCGGCTGCTGAAAATGCGGGTGAAGCTCCATCTCGTTGGCCGCCGGCTTAAGGCGCGCGTGCCTGAGCAGGAGTCGGAGTTTCGGAATCGTCATATTTGACGTGCCGATGTGCCGCACCAGCCCCATGTCGACCAACTTCTCCAACTGACGCCAGGTCTTCATGAAGTTCTCGTGGATGTAAGGCTTCGCATCCGGGCTCCGCGATGTCACATCGCAGTGGGGCGGGTGATAGTTCGGAAATGGCCAGTGAACTAGGTACATGTCGAGGTAATCCAACTGCAAATCCGCCAGCGATTGCTTGCAGGACGCGATGACATCGTCTTCCCCATGCATGTCGTTCCATAATTTCGACGTAACCCACAGTTCTTCGCGTTGGACTCCCCCCTTGATGATTTCCCGTATCGCGATACCGATCCGGTCCTCGTTCCCATAGACCGATGCACAATCAAAATGGCGGTAACCGACGGATGCCGCGCCTTTGACAGCTTCCGCGATTTCATCAGCGGAGGCGTGATCGGAGCCAAAAGTGCCCAGGCCGATCGCCGGCATCATGGCGCCCGTGTAAAGCTTCCTTTTCGGGACCACGTTCGGATCTACGCCGTCTTTCGATGGAGTCCATATTTCATCAGGGTTCTTGCTCATGTCGTCTGAATCTCCTTCTCGCCGTCATCCTCCCAAACCACACCCCCATCAAGTTAACATCGAATTCCTGACAATCGCCAGATGGTTCTGCGGCACCGCCACGGGCGTGGTCAGATTTGAGGTGTTACAGCAGGCTAGCCTAGGTGGATGCAAGCAACCCCAGCAAGCCATTGGGGACTGACAGAAGGGGCCGCGTGTTCGCGATCGCGCCTCGTTCCGTGGTGGGCCGGAGCGAGTTATACGCAGAAGGTGTGATCCGTCGGACCGTCGAGGTGGCCCACCAGCCTGTGTTCGAGGCTCTCGCGCGACGGAGCCAGCGCCTGGCGAAGCCGGTCGAGTTCGGCACCGTTGAGCGGCGAGAAGTTCCGCGCCAGCTCCGTATTGTGCTCCACAAACTCAAGCCGGGGCATACCGATCACGGCCGTCGTCACTGGCAAGCTCATGGAATAGCGGAGCAGCGAATCGATATCCGCTTTGTCAGGCATGCCGCCCAGCAGAAATTCCTGGCCCGTCACTTTCATGGCGATCACGCCCAAGCCTTTCCGGTTGGCGGCCGGCAAGGCCAGTTCCTCAAAGCGGCCGTTGCGGGAAGCATTGAGGGCCATTTGGACGCAGTCGAGATCGTGGCGCTCAATGGCCTGCGCCATCACCGCCCCGTCGGTGTGGCTGGTCATGCCGATAAAGCGCGTCATCTTCTGTTCGCGAGCCTCGACCAGACCGTGAAGGGCGCCGTCCGATGCCTCGATCCGGGCCAGATCGTCGGAGTGGCCGAGGCTATGGATGTGAAGCAGGTCGACATGGTCCACCTGGAGGCGCTTCAGGCTCCCTTCCAGCCGGCTCATGAAGGCGTCTCGGGTGCGGTCAGGGATCTTGGTGGCCAGGAAGACATCGTGGCGGCGCGTGGCCATCACCTTACCCACGCGGGTCTCGCTCTTGCCGTCGCCGTACGCGTAAGCCGTATCCACATAGGTGATGCCGAGGTCAAGGGCACGGTTCAGCGCCTGGAGGGCCTTATCCTCGTCGGAATACATCAGGAAGCGGCTGCCAGAGCCGAAGGCCAGGATGGAAACGCTCATGCCGGTGCGGCCCAGATGGCGATGGGGCAGGGTTTTCGTTCCCTCCGCCGGCGCAACCGGGTTCAGGATCGGCAGGCTGGCTCCAGCCGCTACACCAACGCCGACTCGTTCAAGAAACTCCCGCCTTGAGAAGTCTCTCTTCATGGTGCCTCCTTACCTGCCTCCTATTCGGCACCCTTGACCCTGCTCAGCTCGGGAAGGCAGTCGTGGCCTCAAACCTCGCTTCACAGGGCCGACGCCATCATGGACGGAGCACTGGACCTTGCTCCGCTTTGCGGCGGTCACAAGCCAGCGGTGGTCAACCGTCCGCCGCGTCCGTTCCATTGGCTTCGTTTTTTTGGGCACATCAAATCTAAAGGAGTTATTGGCTCCGTTTTGGCTTCGTTTTTTTAGGGCAAGTCGATTCTAAAGGACTTATTGGCTCCGTTTTGGCTTCTTTTTGGCTTCGTTTTCGAGGTCATTTTATTGATTATAAAGTACATCATTGGCTTCGTTTGACCTTTTTTTAGCGTTTTCGCTGTCCACCGCCGCCGCAGCACCCTCTCGTCGCTCCTCGTCCAACCCCTTGGCATCCTCCACTCTCAGCATTTGCAGCCTTCCACCCATCCGTAATCGTCAGAAAGTCCATAAGTCACTTACCAAGCCTTGGAGAGCCCATCGCTTTCGGCCCTCGTCGTCGGCCTGTCGAACGCTTAACCCTTGAGAACGCCCAAGCTGAACCGACTGGCCATCGTCAAGAAGACCAAAAAACTTATTATACTCCAAGAATATCCAGTGTCAAGAAAAATATTTTCAGTACTAATACTTCACAAGTCCGACATCAAGGCTCGCGTTGTGAAGCCAGTTTCGCATTCTCACACCGGGGGGTGAGAACGTTGGGCTCGGTGCAGCTCGTCGGGATCTGGTCGAGAGATCACGGGGGGCTGGGCGCGCCCTTCATTGAATACACAAACTGCCGAATCTCCGATCGTCGCTTGTCATCCTCGGCCAAATGTTGCGCGTACAACCGCTGGTGAAGCTGGAATTCCTTGTCCGCCAATTCCTTTTTCCCCAGGTGAACATAGGCCTGCCCCAGCCGGAAGTGGGCGTCAGCAATATTCGGGGAGAGTCGGAGCGCTTCCTGGTACTCTGGCACCGCCTCCGCGAACTGGCGCCGCTGCGAGTAAAGGTTGGCAAGCTGGAGATGAGCCTCAGGAAACGAAGGATTGAGCGCCAGGGCCTTTTTCAGTGAAGACTCAACTTGATCGAGGTACGCCTGAGAAGTCTCCGGCCGCCTTCCCTTCCAAAGGCTCATGGCGTAGTCAAAGGCGGCCTGCGCATCACGCGGCCTGAGGTCCGCAAAACGGCGGAAGCGCTCCACCACCTCATCGGCCTGCCCCGGAGCCTGGAGATAGGCTTTGCTCAACACATAATAGGCCCGTGGGTCAGAGGGGTCCAGGTCGGCGCCCCGCATGAGGGCCTTCACAGCCTCGTCGTAGCTGCCGCGCAAGTAAAGGGCAAGGCCTAGTCCCACCGCGAGCCGCGGGGAATTGGGATAGCGTTTCACCCCTTGCGAGAAAACTTCGATAGCGGGATCCGGGGTCTGATGGAGGAGGAACTCGGCGCCCCAATCGAAGAGATTCGATTCGCTCGGATCCATGTGCGCTGCCTTCTCGTAGTCGTTGGCCGCGGGCACATAATCGCCGGCCTTCTCTTCCACCTCGGCCAGGAGGTTGTGCAACTCGGCGGTGTCTTTCTGCTTCAGGAGCTCCTGAAGCTGACTTCGGGCCTCCGGTAAACGGCCGGTTTCCTGGCACGCCAGCGCCAGATCATAGCCATTGTCGTAGGCGGCAGGATTCCGGCTCTGCGCTTTTTCCAGGTAGGGGATGGCCGCGGCGATTCTTCCCGTCCGCAGGTAAAACGAGCCCAGATTGTGGTTGGCGTCGAAGCTCTCGGGTTCGAGTTCGACGACCTTCTGGAATTCCTTCTCAGCCAACGACGTCTTCCCGCGTTGCACCAGGTTGGCGGCCAGGTTGTTTCTAGCGGGGCCGGAGTCAGGGTGCAGACGGACCGCCTGCTCAAAGGGGGTCGTTGCCTTCTCCTCCTGGCCTTCGGCCGAGTAAACCAGCCCCAGCAGTTCCTGAACCTCAAAATTCCTGGGTAGTGCCTTGACGAGTGATTCAAGCTCTTGCTGTGCGGCGGCATACTGCCCGGAATCGAAATGAGCTTGTGCAGATTGGAACTTGCGGTCGAGGCCGTCGGCGCCAGTTTGGTTTGCCGAAGCGTACAAAACGAAGGAGCAGAGGACGGTTGCCACGTCGCCGAGCTTGTTCATGCTATGCTAGCACCATCCGCATCGGTTGTAGCCGCCGCGTGCAGGGAACGGCCAGTTTCTCGCTTACAACCCTCATTGTACCGAGTTGAGAGACGGCGTCAAGGTGGCGGCGATCTTGTGGCGAGCATTTTGGAGTGGGGGAGCTTGCTCCCGCTTTGCGTTCGTGGCGTTGGAGTCGGGCATTAGAGGCCCGCAGACGCTTCGAGGCGAAAACCAAGCAGCAGCAAGGTGCGACGAGAACAAAGCGGCAGCAAGCTGCCGCACTCGAAACTCAAACGTCTGCGGGGGCCACCGCGTAGTCATCCGCGACCTGAACTCGGTCGACCTTCATGCCCATCACCGTCATGAAGAAGGACGTGGGTGCCAGACGCTGGAACCAGCCCGCCGAGCACCAAGGGTAGAGAGACGGTTCCCGGACCAAGCCGTGGTGGACGGCGTTTTTGTGAACATAACTCAGACGCGCCAAGTAAGATTTCTCATAGGTGAGTTGAGTGTCCCAATATTGAAACCACGCTTGACGCCCGGCGCCTCGTCCCAGTGGTTGATTTCGATCGCCGTAACGGAGTGAAGGTGGCGCAAGAATTCCGTGAGCGAGACGTCCTTGGCTGTCGCTAGGGGGACGAAATGATAATGGTTGGGAAATACCGCCCAAGACTGAAGCTGCCATCCGTACTGCTCGGCGAGTTGCAGAAGCATATCGCACAAGTAACTCAGCCGGTCAGCCCCACGAAATAGAGACTGTTTAAATGGGTTCCTGCCGTGACCATGTAGGTTCCGCCTGGGCGGCAGCGGTGGATCGGGCTGTGGGGCCAGTCTCGCATTTTGGAGTGCGGGAGCTTGCTCCCGCTATTCCGGCTGGTCATAGACCACCGGGCAGCTCAGCTCCGGGTCCCCGGTTCGCTCGCACTAAGAATAGCATTCAGACGGTTCGATTCGAGCGAGAAACTCAAGCCGGGTGGCGGTTTTGAAGTTGGACATGGAAAGCGCCGCAGCAAGCTGCGGCCAAGAAAGCGGCAGCAAGCTGCCGCACTCCAAAATCGACATAGGTAAGCTGTCGCCAGCGTTCCCTGTCACACCACCGTACATACGGGTCCGGTGCCAGGGCCTGCTTGCAGTTCTCCCGCTCGCAGACCTCCTCGATCAACCGTTCGCCAATGGCCGGACTTTCAGACAAGCGCTTCGCCGCGAGCGATTCGGTCCCTTCCCCGGAGGCCGTCGGAGCTTCACTCCTTCTCCCCTCCCGGAAGGCCAGCACGAGCTGGTTCTTCTGCCGCTTGTCGCTCATGAGTCGCGCTGCTTACTCGCCTCTCCCATCAACCCCTTACGGGGACCGTTTGGACCTTCGGCAGTCGCCTGCCTACTTTGCCCGCTGCTGACTTCTGGGGCGCGGTCAGGGCAGCTTACGATACCCTCAGTCACGAGTCCGTGACGGGCCACAGATCTCCCGAGGTAAGTTCGCCCGCCCTCGGCACGCAACCGCCAGATTTGCAACCACTGCCCTTGATGGATATGCGCTTCGCGGTCAGTTGCCCGCTCGCCCGGCACCGTATGCCTCTGATCCGGTTTTTGTACATCGGCTCGTGCCTTTGCTCCACGCTTCTTTGAGACCCCGCCTCACGGCGACGCCCTTGCGCTTCTCTATGACTTCACCTCCATCAGGTTGTCGAAGGGACTTTCACCCTCAAGCTGTCGAACATGCTCGGCACGCAACAAAAAGGGCGTCCCGACGAAATCGGGACGCCCGGAAAGCAAGTTTTTGGGGATGCTAGAACAGAAGTTTCAGAGCGAACTGGATCTGACGCGGGTCCTGGAAGGGGAAGCGCGTGGACCCAATCTTGCCGAAGTTAGTGTTGAAATAGTTTGTTGATCCCGGAACGGATACCACGCCGTTGCCGCCGAAGCCCGGAGCGTTAAACGTGGGGTGGTTCAGGATATTGAAGAACTCACTCCTGAACTCCATCCGGTAGCGTTCGGTCAACTGGAACTTCTTGAAAAGGGAGAAGTCGAACCGGGAGATGCCGGGTCCCGTCACTTCGAAGGGAGTTCCTCCTATTAGCCCAACGCAAGATATCCCGCAGAGGAGGGGCGTCGTGCCCACGGGCGATCCGATGCCCGTAGGCAAGCTTTCGTGAAGGCATGTCGAGGGCTGTGAAAAGCCCGGCGCGGGGCACGGTTGGGTGAAAGCGTTTGGATTCAGATAATGGTCCGGCGCTGACCCATACTTCTTCTGGCCCGGAATGAGCAATGCATTGCAATTAAAGTCGTTGCTGGTGCCGTTGGGGCAACCAATTCCAAACGGCTGGCCGCCTTCCCACACTGCGTTCCAAACCACTTGCCACCCGCCGACCATCTGGTTCGCAACGCCGCTGCTGCTCGAGAGGAATTTCTTTCCCTGGCCAAACGGAAGCTCATAGCCGCCGCTAAAGTGGAAGACGTTGAAGATGTTGAAGTCGCAATCCCCGTAGCCGCCCTGGATACCATAGCCAGAAAGAGCGACAGCGCGGCTACCCTCGTTGCCGGACCCGTTAAGCGTGTCCCCGGCGTCGCTGCGGCAATGCGACCAGGTGTAGTTACCGTTGAAGTTCAAGCCGTTCGAGAAGCGCCTCTCAAGCGTTGCCTGAAGACCGTTGTAGTAACTGCTTCCCTGGGTATCAACCATGCTGTCGTTACACCCCAGACCAGGGAATGGGATGGGCCCGCCTGCGGCACAATCATGCCCTTGCGGGTTTAGGTCGAACGCCGTGTAAGAATTCGACGCGCCGCCGGAGGCCAGATGGCGGGCGCCATTACCGACGTAAGCTACCGTGAGGGCTGTGTCTGGAGTCACCGAGTATTCGAGTGAAAAATTCCAGCTCATCGTGTAAGGCGTTTTCCAGTTGTAATCCAATCCTTGCGGGCCTATCCCGCTCACGTTGACCAGAGAGGGGTCGAGCGAGATGCAGGAGAACGTGTTCTCCAACGTCGCGGCAGGGCTACAACTGCTGCCGTTGGCGTTGTTCAGGGGCATCGGCAACGAGCCGTTCGGTAAGGGCGGGTTTATAGTGAACTGGAACGGGTAGTTCTCGCCGATATTCGGTCCGTAGCCTTGGTTTTCAAAGGAGTTATAGAACATGCCAAAGCCCGAGCGCGCGACGAGCTTGGGAGTGACCTGATAGGCCAAGCCGACCCGCGGACCAAAATTGTAGTCTTGCACGTTGACGAGCCCCGGATTGTTGATGTATTTGAGCGCGATACCATCCGTGGCCAGGAGTTGGGCGAATTGCGGATTGACTGGAATCTGCTGGTTCTTGCCATTGTTGGGATACAGCATCATCGCCCCGTTGAAGGGCGCTGCGGGAACGAAGTTCCCTTGTCGGCCGTGGTTCTCCTCAATCGCGCCGAAGTGCTCCCAGCGCAGGCCGAGGGTCAGGGTCAACTTGGGCGATACTTTCCAACTGTCCTGAATGTATGTGCCCCAATAGTTGTGGCCGTCGTCGGTGGGCGAAAAGTTGGAAACGAACACAGTGTCGGCGCCGCCGTCAAAGTTGATTCCATTGGCGACGGTGGCTTGGACCGGTGTCAGGAGCATCTGGGCCATTCCGACTCCCGTGTAGTTCCCGTCAAAATTCAACTGGCCATGCGACCAGGCCGGTTGCAGTGTCGAGAACTTGATATGCTGAAACTCCATGCCCATCTTAAACGTGTGCTTGCCATAGATCTTGGTCAAGTTGTCGGTCAGTTGCGTCGTCTGGGTGATCTCATCCGAAGGCAGGAAGGCATTTGACCCGAGGGTATTCAGGCCGCTGATGCCAATTGCCGGCAAGCCGCCATTCTCTGTTACCTGCGCAAGGCCTTGGATTCCGTACTGCCCCGGGATTCCCAATTGGGTTCCGACCGGGCCGAAACGATGGGTACGGAGCCGATCCTCTCCCAAGCGCGCTTCGTTGACCAGGCTCGGCGAAAAGATGTGCGTGTAGCTGGCGGCGCCCAGGATCGAAATCGCGCCCTGGTCGCCCTGCTGGAAAGCTCCGCCATCCGCAATCCCTGCAAAGGGCGCCGGAATGAACTGTGGATCGTTGACGTAGCTGAACGTTCCAAACACCTGGTTCTTTTCGCTCTTGTCCCAGTCAAGCCTTGTGTCCCAGGCGGTCCGGTTTTCCCGGAGAACCGGGTTCGAGGCCTGGTTGTTGACAGTCGCAGACAATGTAGGAGCAGGATACAGATTCAGGAGTTTGATCGCGTTCGCGTCGAGCCGGTTGGAGGGGAGTTGGTTGAGCTGACAGGTATTTTGGCTTGGGCAAAGAGCGGTGATATTGGTCATGCCTCCCAGCGCGCCACCGGTAAAGAACGGATCGTCCACGTAGCCGCTGTTGGTCGCGGTGAGGCCGGTCACCGGGTCCGCTTGGCCCTTGGTCACTGGCCGCATGGTTGCCGGGTCAGTAACGGTTCCGTTGAGGAGCGTTCGGCCCAGATTGTCTGTATGGGTGCAGTCCCCGCTGGCAATGCAGGCCGCGTTCGTTTGGCCAAGAATCACATCCGACAGATTGGTGAATCCGCTGGTTCTTTCAAGCGCGGTCGGGACGCTGTTCGTGAAGACGCTGCCCTGGCGCCGGCGCAGGATCTCAACATCGCCGAAGAAGAAGAGTTTATTCTTTCCGTTATAGACGTGTGGAATCACTACCGGTCCGCCGATGGTGCCGCCAAACTGGTTGTGCCGGTATTCGCCTTTCTTAAGGCCTGCTGAGTCCTCAAAAAAGTCCGCGGCGTCCAGCTTGTCGTTGCGGAAGAACTCCCAAATGTCGCCGTGAAGGTTGTTCGTCCCTGATTTGATTGTGGCGTTGAGAATCGCGCCGGCCGCCCGTCCGTACTGCGCATCGTAGTCCGAAGTCTGAACCTTGAACTCGGACAGCGCGTCGGGTGGCGGGAGAACCACGAAGTTGGTGCCGTTCAGAAAGTCCACATTGTCGGAATTATTGTCAATGCCATCAAGCAAGTAGTTGTTTTGGTCCTCCCGCACGCCGTTGGCCGTGAACGCGCCATTGGCGGCATTGCCGCGCGTATCCGACTGGGGCGTGTTGACGCCCGCGACGGTCTGGGCCAGAAAGGTAAAGTTCCGCCCATTCAGCGGGAGGTCGACCACGTTCCGTTCGCTGATCACTTGCCCCACCGAAGCGTCCTCGGTCTGCATGACCGGCGCGGCCGCGGTCACCTCGATGGTCTGGGTGACGGCACCCGGCTTGAGGGTGAGGTCCACCACAAGCTTCTGGTCGATGTTGAGTGAAAGTCCCGACTGAACGGCCTTGGCAAACCCGGAGGCTTCCGCACTGACGCTGTACGTGCCGATCCTGATCGGGTTGAAGACATAGGTGCCGTCCGGTCCAGTCGTGGTGGAAAACGCAAGAGATGTACCCTCGTTGGTAAGCGTGACTTTCGCTCCCGGCATCACGGCGCCGGACTGGTCCTTCACCGTTCCCAAAATCGAGCCGGTGTCGACTTGGGCGCGAAGGCTCACGCCTGTCACCAGGGAGGTTGCGATAGCAACCAGAACTAACAAGAGCACGCGCAGGAAAGCATCGCGTCTTTGCATGGATTTGTCCTCCTGTATTTGGGCCGCACTGCGTGCGGCGAAACGCTCACTTAACCGCGGAACAAGTCTTAGCTTGCTCACGACCAAAGATAAGCTCCTGACGACCTTTTCCTTGCCCGACGCTCAATGACCTTGGACCCGACGAAGAATCCAACACCTGAAACGTTTAATGTAGTACCATGCGTTTCGGAGGCTTGTCAAGGTTTTTTTGGGGTCCGATTAATATTTTTTTTCGATCCTGTACTGGGCGCAAAATTGGAGTGGTAGTATGTTAGCCTTATGCTGAGGTAGTTCTCTTCGAAGGGTATTGGTCTCCTCTCATGGGTCCGACCATCCGGGACGTGGCTCGCGAGGCCAAAGTATCGACTGCCACCGTCTCGCACGTTCTCAACAACACGGGCCAGCCCAGCCCGAGGACGCGCCTGCACGTCCTCGCTGTCGTGCGCCGCCTCGGTTACTTCCCCAATGCCCACGCGCGCAACCTGGCTTCGCGCAACAGCCGGACGCTGGGCATCATCGTCTCGGACATCGAAAACCCGTTCTTTCCCGAAGTCATCAGGAGCTTCGAGGCCCGCGCCAGGCAACTCGGCTACGAGGTGATCCTGGGCGATACGAACTATGACCCCAACCTGATGCGCCGGGCGACGGAGCGGATGTTGGAGCACCACGTTCGCGGCGTGGCAGTGATGACCTCCGAGGCCAACCTGCAACTGATCCAGGAAATCGCCCGGCGCCGGATCGCGGTCACCTTTCTCGATTTGGGACCGGTTCAGGAATATGTCAGCAACCTGCGCATCGACTATTTTTCCGGCATCGAGCAGGTGGTGGAGCACCTGTTTCAGCTTGGCCACCGGCGAATGATCTTTGCCGGCGAACGGCCGGGCTTGAAATCCAACATCGCGCGCCGCGAAGCTTTTATTGCCTGTATGAAGGCTCGCGGTCTCGATCCGGGCCCGAACCTGAAAGGCGACTTGCGCTTTGCCGGCGGCGTGGCGGCGGGACTCGCCACCTTGACACTGAAGCCTCGGCCGACGGCCGTGGTGGCCGTCAACGATCTGACGGCCGTGGGGTTGATCAAGGGCTTCACCCAGGCCGGCCTGCGCGTGCCGGAGGATATTTCCGTCACCGGCTTCGACAAGATTCAACTGGCGGAGTACGTTACTCCCTCCATCACCACCGTGGACATTCACCGCGACTGGCTGGGGCGGACGGCCGCTGACGCGCTGCACGAATTGTCTTCCGCAGACAAACCGCAGGGCAGGGAATACCCCATCCCCGCGGAATTGATCGTGCGCGCGTCCACGGGCCCTGCAAGGAGTCGAGAGTCGAAGGTTGAAGGTCGAAAGTTGGAAGAGCTACTCTTAACTTTTTGACCTTCGACCTTCAACTTTCGACTATTCGGATTGGTCGGCCAGGGCCAGCGCGATTTGCAGAAACTGTTGCCGAGCTTGCGGCGTCATTTCGTTGACTCTCCCGCTGCCGGACCTCTGCGCCGCCGCGGCGGAAAGGGTTTGTTCGATTCGCTGGACGTCGAGCGCGCCGCGCGGGCCGTTCTGCGCAAACCGCTCCAGAGTTTCGCGCGCCTTTTCGATTTCCCCCGTCTGGTAATAGAACACTCCCAGCGCCGAGTATGCTCCAGGCCATCCCGGTAGCAGGTCGACCGATTGTTTCAGATACTGCTCGGCTTTCTCGGTCTGCCCTTGCATGGCCGCCAAGATTCCCATGCCCCAGAAGAGTCGACCCGAGTCGGGAGTGCGGGCGAGGCCCTGTTGCAGCGCCTCTCGCGCGCCAGCCGCATTGCCGGAGCGGAGCTCGAGGAGAGCCAGAGAGAGATAGGCTTGGTCCTGATCGGGGTTCTCGCTGATCTCCTGACGGTAGACCTTCGCCGCCTCAGCAGACTGGCCGAGATGGGCCTGGATATCCGCAAGCAGGGCGAGGTAACTCGGGTCCTTTTGTCCCTCTGGTGAGACGTGTTGCGTGGCCGTTAAAGCGTTCGCATAATCGCGCCGGTGAAAATAAGCGTCGGCGAGGTCGTACCACACGTCGTCCGCGTTGGGATTGGATTGCAGCGCTTCCTGAAAGTGGGCGACGGCCTCCGCGTAAAGGTGATAGCGCGCCAGCAGAACTCCCACACCTACCGTCGTGCGAAAATCACCCTGGCTCGACTGGTCGAGCTGAGCGACGGCTTGCTTGGCTTCTTCCACCCGGCCCAGCTTCAGATAGGCTTCGGCGAGAAGGTAAAAGTTCTGCGGCCGATCGGAATGGAGCTTCACCTCCTGTTCCAATTGCTCGACGTCAAGCCGATTCTGCTGCTGCGGAGGAAGGCCGGCGCGCTGGTCCAGATAATCAAAGAGGTGCTGCACGGGGTAGGGGCTGGGGGAGGGGTCCTTGGAAAGGGTCTGGAAGATTTTCAGGTCCCGCTCCGCCGCGTCACTCTGGTGCAGGTTGCGCTCCGCCGTCGCCAACCGGTAATAAACCGGCGCCGGGCGCGGGTCCAATTGCGCGGCCTTGCGCAACAGAGGGACGGCTTCGTCAAACTTCTTCTGGTGCATCTTCAAATTCCCCAATTCGAGCAGGGCGTCGTCGTAGTCAGGGTTGGCCTCCAGGGCTTGGCGCAGCCAGTTCTCTCCCGCGTCGTAGTGTCCCTGACGGGTCTCGATGTAGCCCATATTGAAGAGGCATGCAGCGTTGTGCGGATCGGCTTTCAGTCCCAGCGCGAAGTATTTCTCGGCCTCGTCAAAACGCCCCAGGTGGCGGTAACTGAGTCCCATGAACGAGTAGGATCGGGCGGATGGCTCAACCTGGATCAGCGTTTCGAAGGTATCCTTGGCCTTGTCGGCGTTGCCCATCATGAAGTAACACTCGCCAAGGGCCGCGAGCAGGTTCGCACCCTTGGGGTCGATCTTGAAGCCTTCCTCCAGTAATGGAACCGCGTCTTCAAAATAGAACTGCTTCATGCTAAGGCGCGCCATCAGGAAGATCACGTCGGTGTTCCGGGGAGCGAGCTTGTGTGCCTTTACCAGGAGCTCCAGGGCATCGAGATCTTTGCCCTGGTTCGAGGCTGCCTGCGCCATCAGGTAAAGGGATTCCGCCGAATCCGGGCGGAGCTTCAAAGCTCGATCGAGAGTTTCCTGGGCCTTGGGGACGTCGCCGCTCTTCAGATAGGCTTGGGCAAGATCGTGAAGGATCTCGTAAGTGTCGGGCTGGAGGGCGTCGGCGGCCTCGAACTCATGGATGGCGGTCGAGTATTGTTGGTTCGCCGCCAGGAGCACGCCAAGCGTGAAATGGGCGCGAACGTCGTTCTTGGCTCGTTCGGAGAGAAACTTCGCCGCTTCGAGCGCCTTCGCCTTCTGGCCTGCCGCGAAGTAAGCCTGCGCGAGGTTGAAGAGAACTTCCGAGTCCTGCGGCTCGACGCGGCTGAAATAAAGGATGGCGTGCCGCGGGTCTTTTTTTGCCAGCAGCAGTGATCCCAGATTGTAGTTGGCCTCGCGATCGCGCGGGTGGTAGCGCAGGGTAGCTTCGAATTCTTTCTCGGCGAGGTCGAACTTCTTTTGCGCGAAGTAGGTGTTGCCCAGATTGTTGTGAGTCTCCGCCGACTGCGGGTTGATTTTCAGGGCTCGTTCAAACGTGGCGACCGCTTGATCGACATTTTGTTTCCGGAGGTAGATGACGCCCAGCAGGTCCAGGCCCTCCACGCTTGCGGGCGCCAGCTTGAGTCCAGCCTGGGCTGCCGCGAGGGCCGCGTCCGCATCGCCCTGGCGCAGCAGTTTCTGCGCTTCGGCAAAATGTTCCTTGGCCGCGGAAACGGTGGGGGCGGATTTGGAGGCCGATTGCGTCGCGCTCGCCGGGAAGGAAGGAAGCGCCGTCAGCGCCACAAGAAGTCGTGAGAAGATTAAACACAGAGGCACTGAGACACAGAGAAGAGTAAAGAGAATGGCATGAAGATGGCGTTTGGTTCCCGACGTTTTACCATTTCTCTCTGTGCCTCTGTGTCTCTGTGCTCCTACTTGCAAATTTCTTTGTGCCGCGCGAAGACTTAAGAGTTCAACACAGAGTTCACGGAGCCTAACCGAGACCACGGAGAAGAAGCGTCTTGGGTGTGGTTCCGAAAAGAGTGCTCGCCACACGTGGGTTCTTGGAAAAGGCGATCTCTGTGCAACTCTGTTCGACTCTGCGGCCTCTGTGTTGAGGTCTTTCTTTGGTTGCCGCCAAAGGCCGCGCTGTGAAATCTGTACAGTCTGTGGATCCATCTTACGCGATCATGCCGAGCAACTGCTGCAAGCCCAAAGGGCTGTCAGACGCGGTGCCACCCGGCAGCGAAGGCCCGATGGCCAGCGCCTCCTGGTGGTCCTCGAACCAAACCAGGAAGGATGATTGGTCCGCTCCCGACAGGCGCTGCTGATTCAACCAAGTCAGGTACGCTCCCATATTAGCATCGATCAGCGACCCTTCCGGATCGGGTGTGGGCGCTTGCTGGGGCGCGGCGATCAGCTCATTCATCGGACGGGCGCGCTGGCGGGGCGCAAAACGCGCCAGCAGCGTCAGCGGTTGGGCGCGGGCCAAGGCTTCCCTGGCGGCCCACTGCACGAAAGTAGTACTGAAGATCTGGGTTCCGGAACCTTCCGTCAGCACACTCACCTGGAAATGATTTACCACCGAGGCGCTGGCTTCGCCGCTGAGACCCAACTCCTCCGGGCGCATCTTCGCCATCATGGTGCGAAGCGCTTCCGGTCCTCCAATGCCGGACCGGATGGCCTTCTCCATCTTGCTCAGCAACGCCGTGCGGACTGGCTCGAGCGACTGGTAAGACACGCAGGTGAGCCCGGCGCAGGAGGCAGACGCGGGCGCGCCTCCGTCGATATACCAATGGCCATAAGGAACCGGATGCGCCGTGGCTCGCGCGGCGACCGCGTCCAAGAGCGTGCGAACTCCGTTCTCAGGCTTGACGCGGCTGAAGTAGACCCCATGTTTGCGGAGCTTCCGGAAGAGAGGGTACTTATTCTCGGCCACCCCTTGCCCCAGCACGACGATTCCCAGGCGTGGCCGCGGCAGCGGTTCGAACGGGGCGGCAGCGTTCGCGCGCTGAACGTATGCGGTGGCGGCCGTGCGAAATGCGTCGAACTGATGGGTCGCCCAAAGATGGGCGGAGAGGCGCTCGGAGTACTGACCGGGCTCCTTCACCCAGTCGAAACGGTCGAGCTCGGGCGAAAGGCGCAATTGCTCAAAGCCCGCGAGCATTTGCTGCCGCTGGGTCGCCGAAAGCGATCCCAGATAAGCAAGCTGCTGGTCCAGATCCTTCCGTTCCGCGGGGAACTTCCAGTCGTAGTTGATCAACTCGCGCAGCAGGAGCGGCACCAGCGCCACGGGCAGTTGCTGCAACAAAGCGATCCGTTCCGTGGCCACTTGCCGGGCTTGTGGCGGGTAAGCCTCGAACTGCTCCGCCTTGAGCTGACCGGGAAACATAGCACCTCAAGAAGTTGTGATTGTGTGATTGCGTGATCGGGTGATTGCGTGATTGAAAAGCGTGTCCGGCCCGATCACTCAATCATGCAAAATGCAATCACGTAATCACCCGATCGTGCAATCACGGAATCATCCGATCACCCAATCACGCAATCACCCAATCACCCAATCTTCAAGACACCTCCGCCAGCGGCTTGCCCTGCGCCAATCGAGGTGTAAACCCGAGCAGCGCGCCCAGCGTAGGCACCAGATCCCTCGATTCCACGGCGCGGTCGACCACCACGTTTTCACGGATGCCCGGTCCCATCACCATCATCCAGGTAGTGCGGGAGAGCGGGTCGCCCGTCCGGTGGTGCTGGAACCCATTGCCGCCCGAGTCGTCGTCCGAGTCGCGGCCAAAGTCGGGCAGCACGAACATCGTGGTCTTGCCGGCGTACTCGGGCTCGCTCTGGATCAGTTTCCAGATCTCGGCCGAGAGGCGGTCCGACCGCTGGATGCCATCGATGTAAAGCGAGTAGGCTCCTGAGTGGGCGATATCCATGTCGTGCAGCGTGATCCAGAGCAAGCTGGGCGCGAGTCGCCGCATGAGCTGGCGCGCGACGTAGACCGACAGCTCGTCGGGACTCGCCAGGCTGCGCGCGTGCGCTGTGAAATCGGCCACCGAGAGCTTCAGGATTCCTTCCAGTTGCTGCAACTCGAACTCGCTGCCGCTCAGTTCCGGGGTATACAAAGGCGTTTCGTAGTTATCGCGTAACAAATGCTCGTATTGGATTCCCTCGCCCGACCCGAGCGCCGCCGTCAACAGGCGCTTGGGCAGAATCACGCCTGCTCCCAGGCCACGGCCATAAGACCGGTGATCGCTCTCGCCAATGCGATTGAAGCCGTTGCTGGGCGCAACCACCCAGGCATCCGTTGCCGGCCGCTTCAGGTCCTTGCGGAAATACTCGAAGACCGTAGGGTTGTTGGGGGGCACGGACGCGAAGTTGTTGAACGTCTCGTAGACGCCGGTGGCCAGGCTCGCGGTGGCGACATAGTGTCCTAAGATGCCGCGATTGATCACCTGGGTGAAGATCGTGGCTTGGGGGATCAGCTCGTTGAGCAGGTGGGGAATATTCTCCTGACCGTCCGGCATGAAGGTTTCTTCGTCGCGGGCGCCCCCGCCAAACGTGACCACCACCACCTTCCGGGTGCGGGGCAGAGGAAGGGCCCGCAGGGGAGCAAAAGCCCACAAAGCACCGCCTGCTGTGGCGCCGGTGGCCGCGCGAAGGAAGTCGCGACGGCTCCAGGAGGCAGCCTGCGCAATCTCCCGAGCACTGCGAAGATTTCCCTGTGAAAAAACGCGACGAAGAATGTCCGACCTCCTTACAGTGGCTCGCTCCCTTGATATGTTACCCGACTAGGAGGCTCAAGAAGCGGCTGGTACTCTTCCAGCTCCTCCGCTCCTGCTGAGGGATTATATCACGGCCCCCAGGGTTGCAACTCAGGCGATGTGGTTGCGCTCCAGCCCACCCCGAGGTCAAGTTATTTCTTCATACCTTTTCGGTTTTCAGCCCCGCGGTTCCGCCCGGCAAGCAGAGCGCTAAAGCACTCGGCGTAATCGAGAACCTTACAGAAATCCTTCCCGTAAGCGTATCCCTTGCTGAGCGGGGGACCCTCGAAGGCCGACGGGTTCAGCGCCCTGCCATCCTCCGCCATGGCGAGGGACTCGATTGGCTCGGTGCGCTTGGGCGGATCAGGCGGGTCGGGCCGCTCGGGCTCATTCCGTTTTCGCCCGAAGAGCCCCATCAGCTTCTCCATCCATCCCAATTTCGCGCTCACTTTCAGGCCCAGTCTGGAAATCCATCCGGAAATCCCGTGGAGCGCAAGTTGGTGGCTCGGGACTCGGGGTTCGGGATTCGCAAAAAGCCCATGCCCGTTCGACGTTCTCTTCTGCGAACCCCGAACCCCTAACCCCGAATCCCCCTCTACCAGCCCAGCGGGGCCGGATGGGCTTCTATAAGAGTTCGCCCCGATCAGCCTGCGACGCGGCCGACAAGGAACAGGCTCGCAGTAGCGCGCCGGTCGAAGCCAGATCATCACCTCGGGCCGCCAGCCTGTCACCGGCGGCTCCGCGACATGCGCCGCTACCGCCTCTTGCAATTCCTTGAACGACTTGGGCGTCGTCCGCGCTCCCGTCTCGAGCACCGGCATCTTGCTCAGCACCCAGGCGGCCCTCCAATTCATTTGCGCTTCCTGAAAGACTCTCGACCCCTTCCCCGGCGTGAGCGTCAGGGCCACCCGCGCCACGCTTCGCCCCGCCCCCACTCGCCGGCTTTGGTAGCCCAGGGTCACGGTCACCAGCGTTTGCCCCTTTCTGTCGCGAATTGGCAATCGAGCGAACGGGAGGGTCGCCGCAGGATAATTCGCTGAATCAATGGAAGATCTCTGTTTCCTTCCGATTTTCTCCTTCCGCTCCGCCCAGCACCAGACCTGCCGCACCAGCCGGTCCGTCTCGCGGGCCTGCTCCTGGGTAACGGGAGGCAGGAACTTCATGAGGTAGGTGCGAATGAAGTCGAACTGCTTCACGGCCATCGTTCTACCCGCCTCGACGAGGCTCTCGCGAAGGCTGGGAGAGTAGCGGCCGTGCTTGAGAGCGTTGAGGCGGCTGCGGCACTTGCCCTCCGGGGTGCGCGGTCCGGTGCCCTTGCGGGCGTTGGCCCGGCAGGCGGCGAGCAACGCGGGGGTCTTGGCCTTGGGTTTGCAGAGTGGCATGGTTTCGCCGTCGGTCCCTCCTGGGAGCGCGGGCATCTTGCCCGCTCTTCGCTTTTGTATCAGACCTTTAGGATCAAGAGCGGGCAAGATGCCCGCGCTCCCAGGAATCTTTTGCGCCTCTCATATACCATCTAACAGTAAAGTTCTCTTTAAGTATCCCGCGAGGTATGTAGATTGTCAAGAAAAATAGTTAGAGATTTTCAAGCATCAGAGCGCCGGCCGAGGAGGATCATGGTTCCTTGCGCTCGGTGGAAATGCGGCGCCGCACGATGCGCTCAAGGTCAGGGTCGAGCCGAAAGTTCGTGGAATGGAGTCGTGTCATCGCCTCGTCAAAGTCGACCAAGCCGGCCAGATGCGCGTCGGCCAGCACACCCAACGTTCCGGTAACCCGCAAACGGCGGCGCGCGGCTTCAGCGCGGCCCGCCCGATCGTCGATCAGTAGTTCGTCGGCTTTTAGTAGCTGGGCCAGAGTCAGGGCTGCACTTTCGCCCGGATCGAGGAAAGCAAGGGTGGGATCGAGTGGCGGGTCAGGCCGCACTTCAAGCCACGCCGGGGGCCGAGCGATCCAGGTGCGTACGGCGGCGGGCGCTCCAGCCGCTCTCAATTCCTTCACCACGGCTTCGGGCACGATGACGCGGGTGTAAAGCGGCGGCAACACCTCCACCTCTCCGATCAGCACGAGTTAGTTGAGGGGACCGGTGTCAGCAATGACGATCATGCCGGGCTTTAGGCCTTTTGCTTCGCGCGGAGCTCGCGGATAGCTGACAGGTCCTGCTCGAAATCTTCCAGCGTGTAATCGTACACCTGACGCTCTTTCAGAAAGCCGTCCAGCTCATACCGGGAACCAATCCCGAGCAACGTGCGAAGCTGGTAGGCGGAGAGGCGCTGCTGGCGGTACGCTTCCAGAGCAATGGCCTCAAGAGCAGCGCGGGCGGGGTCCTGGCCGGACGCCGAGAGCGTGGCAGCAAGATCGTCGGGAATCTCGATCGTGATCTGCATGATCATAGCTTAGCACAAGTGGGGGATAGAGGTCAGCGGAGTAGTGTGATGAGCGCGCTCCGAGCTGTATAAATCGTCCACAAAATGGTTAGCAGATTGTCAGCCATCAGCGCGATTGACATCACGGTGCTCCATCACTCGATGTGGCAATTCATGAAAATCTGTGTCGCGATTTCTGAAAAGGTGCTATGGCTGTGTCACCGTCGTTGACATAATCCTACCCAAACCCATGCCGCCGAGGGGCGTCTGACCAATCGTGGAGTTCCCGAGTGGTTGTTTAGCCGGGCCGGGGCTGTGTCGCTAAAGCCAGGCGACTACTCGTTACTGATGTCGGGCCGAGGGAGTGGGCCCGCTGTTTTCGGCGCGATTCTACCACCGGGCTGCCCGTCGCCGTCCGGAATCTCGCCATCGCTTTCGCTGGGCTCAGCGCATACCTGGCTGTGGCTCGCTGAATTCGCGGGCTCAGAAGGGCAGACGGTCAGGCCCCCGCAAGAAGTTGATCTACGTTGGACACTGAGGTGGTACAATCCTGAGTGTGATTCCCTACCGGGAATCCAATGTAGGGGAGTGCAGATGCCCGAGAAAACTCTACCGCAAGTGCGGCCGGCTCGTCTGAGGCCAGTCGACCGGACGCATGAACTCGCGTGGATAGCCGAGCACGGCCGCGAATACCAGGACCAATGGGTTGTGTTGGACGGGAACCGCCTGATTGCTCATGGTAGCGATCCGCAGCCGCTTCTTAGGCAGGCACGCGCGCAAGGTGTGGAACGACCGCTCGTAACCCGAATTGACCAGGAGCTTGGTGCGTTCACTGGAGGGTGGCTCTGAATTCGTACTTCCTGAGTTGAGCTTTCCTTTTCTCCACTCATATTCCGGCCAGAGTGCAATTTCTGTCCCTGTCACGCTTTCCTCAAGCGCTTTTTCATAGGTGGACCTGCTGGCGAAATTGGATACTGGCAGCACGTGCTGCATCTTTGACAGAAGTTACTCCGCGCTGCTCGGATTGGATCTTTACTCCGGCATTTCGCAGCGAATCCGGACCGCGACGGGAGCCTTTCAAACGTTTGGGCATGAGGTGACGCTCTCGGTCTTCGATTTTGAGTGGCAGGCGGTCGTTTATTTTGCAGAAAGCGAATCTTTTTCGCTCAATGTCCTGGGCCGTTTCGGCTTCTTAGACCGACTTCGAATTGGCGTGGTCGACTACGAGGAGCAACTTTATTTGGCTTTGCACGGACAGGACCAACCGGTAGGGTAAGAGCAAGCGCAGAGCTGCTTTCCATGATTCCATAATGGCGTCGGCTCCTTCCGACCGGTAGACTTGGTTGTGTCGAGACCAAGGCGCGCCGGGAAAGGAGCCGAACATGTTCATTATCGGATGTGATTTGCATACGCGCTACCAGGTTGTAGCGTGGGTGGATGAGGAAACGGGGGAAATCCGCACGCGTCGGTTGGAACACGGGAAGGAGGAGGTGCAAGCCTTCTATGTGGGTTGGCCGCGTGGGGCACGGATCGGAATCGAAGCCACGTTTC
>DATFYM010000033.1:0-5411 GCA_035315065.1 Terriglobia bacterium | reverse complement strand
CCCGGCTATCTGCTGCCGCTCCTTCTTCTTCAGTTGGACATGCACCCGATGATAGGTTTGCATGCCCCCACTATCGGCCCAGTTGCTTTACTCCCGAAGTGCCTACTTAGGTACATCTCGATGCGGTCATAGACCTAGCTGTCAGCGCACTTACGACGCAGGCTTTCGCGCGGAAGCCAACTTCAATAAACTCGCCGACCTCCCGTTTGCTGAAGGTCGTCCCACGAAGGAAACCGCGCAGACACTGAGCGACGAACCGCTCTTCCAGCGTGCGACGCAGACGTACCTCTGGGCGATGCCGTTGGTCAACACGCTCGGCATGCAGGTTGGCTCCGAGAAGACGTTTGGCGCTGGCTACAACGTCCTGCCGATCTGGAAGAAACGTCTCGACGCCAAGACCTTGGTCACAACTCCGAACTCCGACGTCCTCTATGCGATGAGCTACGTTGACTTAGGCAAGGATGGTCCGCTGGTGATGGACGCGCCCCCCATGCTGCAAGGCATTCTCCTCGATTTCTGGCAGCGCCCAATCCCGGTAGATGGTGGCAAGTTCTTTGGTGACGTCGGGCTGGCTGGACCTGACGCCGGCAAGGGCGGAAAGTTTTTGCTGCTCCCACCCGGCTACAAGGGAGAAGTGCCGAAAGGTTATTACGTCTATCGTTCAGGGACCAACAACGTCTTTGTCTTCCTGCGGGGATTCTACGAGGACCCGAAGAACCTGACGCCAGCCGTCGCGCACTTGGAAAAGACAAGGATCTATCCCCTCAACGGCGAAGCTGGAGCAAAGCCGATGAAGTTCCCCGATGCCTCCGGCCTACCTGTCGATATGTTGCCCATCAGCGATGGCAGCGCGTTTGACCAGCTCAAGAAACTTGTGGACAGCGAGACCGACAGCCTTGCCGGTCCCGACTGGCTCGGCATGTTGGCGGCGATTGGCATCATCAAGGGCCAGCCGTTCAATCCTGATGTGCACACACGCGAGATTCTGGATCTCGCCGCTAAGACCGGATACAAAACAAGCCGCGTAATCGGCTTTCAGGAGAAAGTCAGTGGACGCTCCTTCATCATTTACCCGGATCGTCATTGGCTCAACCCGATGGCAGACGCCACCCCCGCTCATCCATCGGGGCCGCTCGACTTGAGCTGGATGAACGTCGCCGGCGGGTATCGGGACCTCCAAACTCGTATCTGGTTCTTCACCGACTACTATTCGGTGAGTCCCGGCATGCTTTCGATAATCCCAGGCAAGGGTGCCAAATACATGATGGGTTTCACAGACAGCGAGAACACACCGTTGTTGGGTCAAACCAGCTATCGCCTGCGGCTGCCGCCTAACATTCCCGCCGCCAACTTCTGGTCCGTGACGCTCTATGACGCGGCTAATGCTTCAGGTCTCGCCAACGGCCGACCTTTCCCCTCGCTCGGTTCTCGCGACAAGCCCGCGCAGAACCCCGACGGCAGCACGGACCTTTACTTGGGGCCGAAAGCACCGGAGGGCAAAGAAGCCAACTGGCTCGCGACGGTGCCGGGCAAGGGATACTTTGTGATCCTCAGGCTCTACGGCCCAACCGAACCCGCCATCGACAAGAGTTGGAAACCCGGCGACATCGAGAAGGTGAAATAGATGGACCTGCAGGGGCCAATGAAAAAGGAAACTATGATGAAACGAATTTCGCTGTTCTCGCTTGAAAAAGGAAACTATGATGAAACGAATTTCGCTGTTCTCGCTTTCTCTGATTCAACAGCAACCGCAGAAGAAGGGCATGCCAGGAGTGACGACAATGACAGAAAGGGAATTGCGATGAGAGAGAAGCTATTTAAGGCAGTACTGATGCTGGTTGCGCTTCTGGTCTTGCCGGGGCTGGCCTGGTCGCAGGATGCGCAGCTGAACCTGACGCTTATCGTAACCGGCCAGCCGGGCCAAATTCCGATTCTCCAGATGAACGGCAAGTCTTATGTGGATATCGATGCACTGGCACGCCTCACGAACAGTTCCCTCAGTTTGATGGGGAATCAGGTTATCTTGACCCCGCCAGGTTCGGCCCCGAGCACGCCGCCGGCGGCTCCTGAAGCTTCGAACCCTCCCGGGCATTTAATGCTCGTGGCTGCCGAGGGACAGCCAGCGGCTGCCCAGTCTTCGGACCCTCCCGGGCAGACAAAGCTCGCCGCTACCGAGGAAAAGCCAGGGGCTCCCGCATCTGAGGAGGCCAAGACGGCGGCGCTGGCAAAAGCCTCGCAGAACCCGGTGTCCGACCTCATCAGCTTTCCACTCCAGAACAACACCGCCTTCGGCATTGGGCCCTACGAGCGTGCTCAAAACGTGTTGAACATTCAGCCGGTCATTCCATTGCACATCACGAAAGACTGGAACGTGATCACCCGCACCATCTGGCCGCAGATCTTTCAGCCGAACCCGTCGCAGCCCACCCAGGGATGGACTGGCTTCGGGGACTTGAATCCCACGTTTTTCCTGTCTCCGGCCAAGCCCGGCAAAGTGATCTGGGCCGTAGGGCCAACGTTCGTTCTCCCCACAGCTACCGCCGCGCAGTTAGGTCAGGGGAAGTTCAGCCTGGGTCCGGGGGTCGTCCTCCTATCGACTCCAGGTCACTGGGTCATTGGCGTCCTGGTGAACAACGTGTGGTCGGTGGCCGGCCCGCATGAACGGGCGGTTGTGAACCAGGCGCTGCTGCAGTATTTCATCAACTACAACATGAAGAAGGGCTGGTACCTGGTCACAGCGCCCATCATCACTGCCAATTGGAGGGCAAGCAGCGGGAATGTCTGGAATGTGCCCTTCGGTGGCGGCGTAGGACGAATCATGAAGCTCGGATTCCAGCCGGTAAACCTCCAGGCAGAGTTTTTCGGTAACGCCGTGCATCCCACGGGGGCTTCGCCTTGGGGCATGCGGTTAGAGGCTGCATTCCTGTTTCCCAAGTTCACCAAGGCACAAGAAAAAGAGATGATGGAGCAAAAGCTGAAACAACTGGAGCAGGAGCCGACTACACCGCCGAAAAAGTGACGGCGAGGGCGACGTTTCAGCCGAGTGAACGACTGATGGAGGCTCGATGAGCATTGCCCAAACCGCTGTCTACTTTGTGGGAGACAATCCGTTTACCTGGCGTGCCGACTGGGCTTGGGGCTTGCCATTGATCGTGCTGACCGTGCTCATCCATGTCTCCGGCCTCTTGCTCATAAGCCAGAGAGTCGTTCACGGCGCCGGGCCCGTTATTGAGCGCCGGCACCCCAAGCTCGCGTTCGTGGTGGTGTTGTGCTCCACGACGTTGTTGGCCACTTGCCTGCACGGGCTAGAGGCAACCATCTGGGCTTTCGCCTACCAATTTCTCGGCGCGCTACCTGACTACAGGTCTTCTGTGCTCTATTCGCTGAACGCGATGACAAGCTACGGGCACACGAATCTTGCTCTGGAAGACCGCTGGCACCTCCTGGGAGCGATGGAGGCGCTGAATGGATGGCTGTTGTTCGGGCTGACCGCCGCTTTTCTATTTGCGGTACTTGAGAAGGTCTGGTTATTACGCGGCGCGAAGGAACACCGGTAGAGATCTTCCCCTAACAGCCCGCCGGTTTGCGGCGCGCGCCCCGCGTGCTGCTCAACGGGCAAAGTCCGTGCTGATCCCATCTGCGATGCCCGGTTCCGCCATAGCCTCTCGCTCCAGCATGCGGCGTTTCAGAGTCACGTAGAAGGGCTCACTCTTGGGCAGCATGGCTACCACCATGGCCACCAACGAAGCCCCCAGCAAGGCCAGGGTCAGATCGCCGCGCCCGGTCATTTCAACGGTCAGCACGATTCCCGTCAGAGGCGCACGCACGCTGGCCGAGAACAGCGCCGCCATCCCAACCACCGCGAAGGCGACGGGCGAGAGACTGAGCGTCGGCAGGTAGTGATTCAGCACTCCGGCGAAGAGCGCGCCCGAGGAAGCGCCCAGCACCAATAGCGGAGCAAAGATGCCTCCGGGAGCACCTGCGGCATACGACCAGGGACCGAGGAGAAAGCGCGCGAGAAATACTGCCACGAGGCTGCCGACGGCGAAACGATCGGAGAGGATGGCCTGGGTGAGGTTATCGCCGCCACCAACCAGCGCGGGGGCAAACCAGGCGACAAGTCCGACGGTTGCCCCAATGATGGCGGCGCGATTGATCGAGGAAATGCTGGATAGCCGATCCGATAGACGGAGCAGGCCCACGTTGGCGCGTTATAGAGCGCGCCCGCAGCACCCAGCACAGCGCCGAGAGCGAGAAACGGCGCAACCTTCCAACCCTGGGTCAGGCTGACCTGCTGCACCGTGAAGTCGAGTGCGTTGCCTAACATCAACCGCATGATCCACACCGCGACCGAGGCCGCACCCAGCGTGGCCACCAGCAGCCAGGGCGTGAAGTTGCTGGTTAGTTCTTCGAAGACGAAGACAGACCCGCCGATGGGCGCGTTGAAGGCGACAGCCAGTCCTGCGCCCGCACCGGCCGCGCCGACAACCCTAAGGTCTTGGTCGTCTTTTACGAGTACGCGCGAGATCAACCGGCTAAGCGAGGCCCCCATCTGGACGGTTGGGCCTTCACGGCCGAGCGCCAGGCCCGGAGCCCATGGCGATCAGGCCGCCGAAGAACTTGACGGGCACGATGGAATATGGGGCTAGCTTCACTTCACCGCTGAAGGCAGCTTCCACACGTTGGACGCCGCTACCCTCGGCTATGGGCGCGAAGCGAACCACCAGGAAGCGGGCCAAAGCGGCACCGACAAGCCCCAGCGCCACCGGGTGCCAGCCAGCCGATGCGGGGCCAGGCATGCGCCCAGGCGATGAACGCATCACGCTGGGTATCGGCGGCAATCAGACAGTAGCGAAAAGCGCCGCCCACCAATCCGATCAAGATTCCAGTAAGGATGCTGGCGATGGAGATTCGGATTAAACGTGAATTCAAGAGCTTCATGAAAAGAAGGCAGTGGCCTTTTAGCTTCCGCCAGATGGGCACCATATTACCAATCGAGGATTCCAGCGCACTATGGGTTCTTTGCTGGGCCTAGTCTAAGGCCGGCAAAGGGTCCTGTCTCCCCGAAGTGAGGCCCGCAACCTGCTGACCCGCGGCACCGGAATCTCCGGCAAATCTACCTTAAGCGGAAAGATGATTTGCGTCCGACTTACAGAAAACAAATTGTGATTCTCTTTGCGAGTTCGGGAAAGAACTTGTGCGAATTAGAACATTCTTCGAACTCTCAGGGTGCCTTGTCGGTTTGGCTGGTCGCGGCCGACGCTGCGGACGCTAAACGTAACGTCTTAAGTAATTGCGCATAGTCTGCGTAGGGTTTCGTTGGGGCCGGCCCAGCTGGCGAACTCTGTTTCCACCGTGGTCGTGACCGGTTGGAGTAGCGGAAAGTATCGGTTGTGCAAGCCAAGCCGCCG
>DATFYM010000032.1:0-31908 GCA_035315065.1 Terriglobia bacterium | reverse complement strand
CTTCGCCAGGTTGCCGATGTTGGCGGCGTAACGCCTGGGGGTCTTGCGGTAGACCTTCTCCTTGGGCGCCAGGCGCGCCTTGGCAAGGTTGGCCATCAACTTCGCCTTGCGCTCGGGCGTCATCACGTACTTGCGCTTCGGCTTCGCGGTATTCGGCGTTTCCATCACTCACCGTAAAGTGGCCTGGGGGTTAGCAAGAGCGCGCCTTGGTGTTTCTTACTAGCCACTGACCACTAGCCACTCGCCACTTCCTCAATAGCCTCTGCTGAGAAGCCACATCCTTAGCTCATCGTCTACTATAACATACATATTCGATCTGTCAATCCAGATATTTGATACCCCTTTCGAGGCTCGGAGCGTCTCTTCTATTCTAATCGTTCGTTTCCTAGCTACCTAGTTTTCTGCGCTTTTGGCCGGGCGGTAAGGTGCCCTCAGCCTGACCATTGGGTTCCGCGCAGGTCCTTCCACGGGCCGCCATCCGCGTAACGCTCGGGATACAGGACCTTCGAACGCGGGTCTTCCGCGGTGTCGAGCTGAAGCACCATCCACTTCGGATAGGGAATGCCCGGATCCGATGCCGCGTCCAAAAGTCGCACTTCGTCATCCGAAAGCCGAAGGTCTACGGCGCGGATGTTGTCCTCCAGTTGCTCCGCCTTTCGGGCAGCGATAATCACGCTGCTGACGGCGGGTCGGCCGAGCACCCAGGCGATCGCCACCCGCGCCGGGCTTGCGTCATGCCGACCGGCCAACTCCTTTAACACATCCACCACGCGGTAGCTCATCTCCTTGTCGAAGGGCACGAACGGACCTGCCTCGGCAAAGCGTGTCCCGGCCGGAGTCGGGTTGGCGCGGCTGTACTTACCTGACAGGAACCCACCGGCCAGTGGGCTCCACACCAGGATGCCGATCTTGTGGTACTCGGCGAACGACTGGAACTCGTATTCGAGACCCCGGCCGACGAGGCTGTAGTACATCTGCGCCGTCACGTATTTCTCCAACCCAAGGCGCTCCTGCAGCATGACTGCGGTGGCCGCCTGCCAGGACATGAGGTTGGAAAGCCCGATATAGCGGACCTTCCCCTGGCGCACAAGGTCGTCGAGCGTCCGCAAGGTCTCCTCCAGCGGCGTGATGCTGTCCCATCCGTGCACCTGGTAGAGGTCGATGTAATCCGTCTGCAGCCGGCGAAGGCTGCCCTCCGCTTCGCGCATGATGTTCACGCGGGTCGCCCCGCTCCGGTTGAAATTCCCGCTCATCGGCAGGCGGACTTTGGTGGCCAGTACGATCTCTTCCCGGATGCCCTTCAAGGCGTTCCCCAAGAGGGTCTCGCTCTCCCCGAGGCTATAGACGTCCGCCGTGTCGATGAAGTTGATTCCCCTGTCCAGGGCCAGCTTCACCATCCTCGTGGTGTCCTCCTGGCCCAGGTTGCCCATATTCATCTTGCCGCCGAACTGCATGCTGCCGAGCGCCACCTCGCTCACGATGAGTCCTGTATTCCCCAGTTTCCTGTATTTCATTTTCCTTGCTCCTTTGGCCGCAAACACGGGTACGGTCCTAATTTCACCAGCATGTCACAACATGTCATTCTGAGCGAAGCGAAGAATCCCTCTTCGTCTTCGTTTCAAAATGGAAAGAGAGATTCTTCGCTTCGCTCAGAATGACATGTTGCGAAATTAGGACCGTACCCAAACACGAGTAGGCTCGGCCAGTCAGCCGGGCATCGCTCAATCGTCTACCCGACGAGTTTGTTTCTTGACAGGGGCAATTCCCGGACCCGTTTGCCCGTGGCCGCGTAGATGGCGTTACAAAGGGCGGCGACCATAGGCGGCACACCGGGTTCACCCACGCCGGCCGGCGGAGCCGTACTTTCGACGAGATACACGTTCGTCTGATAGGGGGCTTCGTTCATCCGAGCTACGGGATAGTCCTGGAAGTTTGATTGGTCAATCACACCCCTGGTAGCCGTAATCTCTCCGCTCCGAACCACGCTGGTTCCGAACACCGCGGCGCCCTCGAACTGGGCACGCGTCAACTCCGGATTTACCACCGTGCCGGCGTCCACCGCCGTATCCACTCGGGGAATGCGAACCTCACCACGATCGTTGACCTCGACCTCGACCACCGTCGCCACGTAGGTCACGAAACTGCGATGCGCAGCAATACCCAGGCCACTTCCTTTTCCCAGCTTCCGCTTGCCCCATCCCGCCTTTTCCGCGACCATCTCGGTGACGCGGCGCAGCCGGCCGGTATCGACGGGATAGGCATCGTAGGGTGCTCCGTAATTCGGGTAGTTTGTGTTCTTCAGATTCAGGACGCGGGGCGGCCCGATCAACTCGAGCAGATACTGGAGGGGATCGCGGCCGGCGGTGTGCGCGAGCTCATCTGAGAAGGATTGCACCGCGAAGGCGTGGTAAATATTGGCAACCGAGCGTAACCAGCCGATACGTACATGTGCCTTCGCCGGTCCATTCTCGACGCGAAGATTTGGAATGTCGTAGGGAATATCTGTCCAGCCCTGGCCCAAGTGGCCGGGGTCGCCGTAAACGGCATTGACGTCGAAGATGGAAGTGATGGGCGGAAAGACCGACCGTTGCAGCCACGCCGACGGCTTCCCATTGGTGTCCAGCACCGCCTTCATGTACATGGCCGCCACGGCGTTATAGTAATCGAACTTGATGTCATCCTCGCGGGTCCACACCACTTTCACCGGGCGGCCCACTTTCTTCGAGAGGACCGCGGCCTCAGCGACGTAGTCCGGCTTGGACTTGCGCCCGAAGCCGCCACCCAGGAACGTCACGTGACAGACTACGTCCTCCTTCGAAATCCCCAACTCCTTCGAGACGATGTCCTGTACAGCTTGAGGATTCTGTGTGGGGGCCCAGGCGGTCACCTTGCCGTCCTTGAACTCCGCCAGCACCACCATGGGCTCCATCGAGGCGTGCGCCAGCAGCGGAACGTAATAATCGGCTTCGACGATCTTCCCACCCTGGCCGCCCTGGGCGAAGGCAGCGTCCACGTCGCCCTCGTTGCGCACAACCTTCCCGGGCTGGTGGGCCGTCGCCTGCAATTCCTTCTTGTACTCTCCGGAGTCGTAGCTTTCGTTTGGTCCATTGTCCCAGACGATATTCAGCTTCTGGCGGCCTTGAAAGGCTGCCCAGGTGTTGTCGGCAATCACGGCGACCCCGCCCAGCGGCTGGAAGGCAGGCGGCGGCTTGAATGGGTCAATGGGAACGGTTTGGAGCACTCCCGCTACTTTCAGTGCCTCTTTGTCGTCACAGGATTTCACCTTACCGCCGAGAACAGGCGGATGCTCGATCGAGGCATAGACCATGCCGTCCACCCGAGCATCCATGCCGTAGATCGCTTTCCCCGTGCAGAGTTCCGTGAGGTCATAGCTGGCCATGCCCTTTCCGATATAGCGCCACGCACTTCGCGGCTTGAGCTGCAACTCTTCTTTCTTCGGCACCGGCAACTTCGATGCGGCCGCAGCCAGATCACCATACCCGAGTCGGCGGCCGGTTTGCCCGTGAACGACCGCATGAAGATCGGATCGACATTGCGAGGGCGGCACGTTCCACTGTTGAGCGGCCGCCTGGATCAACATGAACCGTGCTGTGGCGCCAGCCTGACGCATCACTTCAAAGAAGGACCGGATCGAATGTGACCCGTCCGTGTTCTGATCACCGTATCGTGGATCGCCGATCGCCTGCTCCACTTTGACTCTCTTCCAGTCGGCGTCCATCTCCTCGGCGACCACCAGCGGCAAGGAAGTGCGAATGGCAGTGCCCATCTCGGAGCGATGCGCCACGATGTAAACCGTGCCGTCGGTATCGATTCCCACAAACACACTGGGATGGAGCGTTGCGTGATCCGCGTGCGTGTCCGCAGGAAGACCCTCGGCCCACAAGACCTTCGGGTAGAAGCGCGCGCCAAGCACCAGCGCGCCGGAGGACGCGAGTCCCTTCAGGAATCCGCGTCGGCTGACGTTCGCGATTATGCTCATGCTTTTGCCTCCGCTGCCGCCTTGATCGCTGCGCGAATGCGCTGGTAGGTTCCGCAGCGGCAGATGTTCCCGGACATTGCGTCATCGATATCCTGATCGGTGGGCTTGGGCTTACTCTTCAACAGCGCCACGGCCTGCATGATCTGCCCGGATTGGCAGTAGCCGCATTGGGGTACGTTCTGCTGCATCCATGCTCTCTGAACCGGATGCAATCCGTTAGGGGAAAGTCCTTCGATGGTTGTGATTTCCTTGCCCGCCACGTCGCGGACGGGAACGACGCAGGACCGGATCGCCTCTCCGTTCTGAAGAACAGTGCAGGCGCCACAAAGCGCTAGGCCGCAGCCGAACTTTGTGCCTGTCAAGCCCAGAATGTCGCGGAGGTACCACAGTACCGGCATCTCGGGATCACCATCGAAGGAGCGCTCAGCTCCATTGACTTTGAGTTGGATCATGTTTTTACCTCAAATCAGGCGTCGGTACTCCTTCTGTGGGCGTCGAGTTGGATACCGTCGTGATTGAAGACACGACACTGAGAGCCGCAGCTACCATTGCGGCGACCGATAGCGCCATCAGCACGTCACACTTCGTCAGCTAGGCTCCGCTTGCGTTGCCGCGTGGGCTGCAGCCACTCCGTCGAGGCTCGCCAATTCCTCCATAGCTCTCATCACAGCCGAGAAGTCCTCTTCCTGCGAGCGTGCGGCTTCGGCCAGATTGATCTGGTAGGCAGCCACAGTGGCAGGCATCGGGACCTGAAGTTGCGCGGCCTTGTCAACAATGAGGTGAAAATCCTTGTTCATATGCCGGATTGGAAACTGCGGCGAGTAATCGCGCTTCTTCGCTCGCTCGAGTTTGTAGGCGTGGGCGGGCGCGACCACCGCCGTCTTGGAGAGGACCTCCAATAACCGATTGCGGTCGATGCCAGCCTTCTGGCCAAACACAACGGCCTCCGCTATGGCCTGCATTCCCAGACCCAGGAGAGCGTTGACCACAAGCTTCATCGTTGCGCCGGAGCCGCTGGGGCCGACGTAAAAGAACTGTTCCGCCAGACTCTCGAAAATGGGCGTGCATGCTTCGAAGACCGGATACTCTCCACCCGCGAACAACGTCAAATGGCCCTGCTCGGCCGCCAGGGTACTGCCGGAGATGGGAACATCGAGCACCGCAATGCCGCGTTCCGTGCCAAGCTGGTGGAGTCGGCGCGAGGTCTCCGGAGCAACGGTACTCATCTCGATCACCGTCGCCCCTGACTTGGCATGCGCGAGCACTCCGTCCACTCCCTCGTAGACATCCGCCACGGCTTGATCATCCGCTAGACATGAAAGTATCACGCCAGAATCAGAGGCAAGTTCAGCGATGTGGTCGAATGCGACTGCGCCGCCCTGGACCAATTCAAAGGTCTTAGCACGATTCCGATTAAACACACGTAGTCGATACCCGTGTTGCAGCAGGCGCTTTGCCAGGCGACTGCCCATGTAGCCAAGGCCAATAAATCCCACTGTCACTTCGGCGTTCATCTGCTCACCTCCGGTTTACTGTCGTCCAATCTTAGGATCAGGCAGTTAGGCCAATCGACACGATGAGCAAGGGTAGCGCGTCTATAACGGCGTCGGCGGCGCGCAAGAGAAGACGTGTGCCTTACATCAGTCTTGACAATGCCGATGCCGTTGTAGGCGCGCTACCCTTGCTCGCGTTGCTGCATCGCCTTTTCCAGTTCTTTCTGGTGATCGGTCACCAGAGCATGAATCTTGCGGTGCGTTCGTCGCTGATCGCGTGAATCTGCGGACCAAGCTCCTGCCGCGAAGCTGTCGGATTCTTATCGAGCAGCGTCTGAATCGTATCATGGTGCTCCCGAAGCAGAGGCCGGACCTTCTGCTGTTGTTTCGGAGTCAACTCCAGATCTTTGGTAAGTCCCAGCCGAGATTCTCATTTGAATAGACGGGCAATTCCACAAAAGGGTTTCGTTGGTGCGAATCGTCAGTTGGAATTGCTGCTCACCAGCCTGCCGCAGCATTCGGGCCGGTCCGGCAAACTCGATCGGTCCCATCCGCCACCGAGAGCCTGAATCAGCAACACCGTGTCCGCCATACGACGCCCCAGGATATTGACCGCTGTCACTTCGTCCGCCAGCGCGGCACTTTGCGCGGTGATCACTTCGAGGTAACTTGCGACTCCACCCCGGTAGCGAGTAAGCGAAAGGTCTAACGAGCGCTGAGCCGACGCCACCGCTACATCCTGGACTTTGGCTTCGTTTTCCAGAATTCTCACTGCCGCCAGATTGTCTTCCACCTGTTGAAATCCAGTCAGCACATTCTCGCGATAGGCGGCGACTTGAGAGTCATAAGCCGCACGCGCCTGGTCGGTGAGGGCGCGGCGTCTTCCCACGTCGAAGATGGTCCCCACGGCAGACACCCCTACGGACCATAGGGCGCTCGGTCCATTGATCAGGGTGGTGATGCCGGAGCTTTCAAATCCCGCCGAGGCGCCCAAAGTGATGAGCGGGTAGTAGGCCGATTTCGCGACCCCGATCTCGGCGTTGGCGGCCGCCACCCTCCTCTCCGCGGCGGCGATATCCGGGCGCCTTTCCAGCAGTTCCGAGGGCACGCTGACAGGAATGTGTGGAGGTGGGGCGGTGAGAGGCAGCGGAGCAAGACTGAACTCCGCCGGAGGTTTCCCAATAAGAATTGCAACCGCGTGCTCGTATTGCGCTCGCAGCACGCCCACATCAATCGCCGCGGCCCGGGTAGTTTCGAGTTGCGTCGTCGCCTGCTGGAGGTCCACTTCCGAAGCGATTCCCCCCTGGTAAAGGCTTTGGGTCAATTCCACAGCCTGCTCGTACTGCTTCACCGTAGAGTTCAGAAGCTGCTCCTGGGCGTCCAGGCTGCGTGCCTGAAAGTAATCAATCGCCAGGTCAGCGTGCATACTCAGATTGACTGTCGCCAGGTCTGCCGCACTCGCTTGCGCTTGTTCCCGGTAAGACTCTACCGTGCGGCGAACTCGTCCCCAGACGTCGGCCTGATAGGAGAGGTCGAATGGCAACACGAAGTCGTTGTAGGTGGCGCCAGCCAAGGCTGAACTATGGGTAGGACTGTTTGCGGAGACGCGCGTCCGAGCGGCTGACGGCCCAGCAGTAACGGTCGGGTAGTAGTCCGCCCGATAGTAGCGCAGAACGGCCCGTGCCTCGCGATACTGCGCCTCTGCGACCTTCAGATTCTGGTTCGACACCTTGACCTGAAGCTCAAGCGAATCAAGCTGTGGGTCTTGAAATATCGTCCACCACGCACCGCCGAGATGCTGGTCATTGGGTTGGGCGGGCTTCCAGTTCCCGGCCTCTTTATAGGCGGGAGGTACCTCGACCACGGAAGGGCGGTACTTCGGCCCCACCGTGCATCCGCTGAACTGGAGCACTGCCAGTCCGAGTAGAGCAAGGGTAGCAAGGGTAGCGCAGACCTGCTTTCCAAGGTCTGCGGCTCGAATGTTCCCTTCGCCGGAAAAGGGTTCCGCAGACCTTGGAAAGCAGGTCTGCGCTACCCTTGGTTTCCGTGGGTTCTCGACCCCAATCATGTTGAGAAGGCGTTTCATTGGATATCTCCCGGCAATGTTGCCTGAACAATTTGGACTTGCTGTCCGGAAACAATGGAGTCTGGCGGGTTGACGATGACTTGATCGCCTGCCTTGAGGCCGGCGACAATCTCTATCTCATTGCCGAAATCGTGTCCAGGAGTCACCGCAGTGAGCACCGCTTTCCCATCTCTCACAACGCCGACACGTAAACCCTCCGAGCGGAATATCAGAGTATTCACTGGAAGCAGGTAGGTAGAACCCTGCGTCGGGACTGCCAAGTGGACCTCTGCATAAGAGCCCGTGAGCAGCGTGCCCGCAGGATTGTCCACATCGATTTCAATCAGCAAGGTGCGGGTGGTCGCATTGATGGCGTCGGCAGTTCGAATCAGTTTCCCCCGAAATGTGCGGCCTGGAAACTCAGCGAGATCGAGACCTGCTGTCATGCCGACCTTCACCCCTCGCGAGTATTCCTCTGGCACGTTTACGTAAACACGCAACGTTCCCGGTTGAGCGATGTGAAAGAGATCGGTTCTCACCGCGCTGCTGCTGCCGGAATTGATCAGGTCGCCGATATCGGTGTTCCGGGCTGTCACCACGCCGTCGAACGGAGCGTAAATCTTTTCAAAAGACTGCAGTGCCTGAACCTCCTTGACGTTGGCTTGGCTGGTCTCCACGATCGCCTTATTGGCGTTATAGGCGCCCACTGCATTGTCGACGTCCTGCTGGGAAACAGCGTGAGTATTCAGTAGCGCCTGGTAACGGTTCTTGGTGATCTCGGCAAGCGCAAGGTTCGCCTTGGCGGTATTGAGGTTGCTGAGCGATTGCTCCAGTTGCTGGTCGATTTCCGGAGCGTCAATGACGGCAAGCAACTGGCCCTGCTTGACGTGCGCTCCGATATCGACGTACCACTGCTTCAGATACCCATTCGTCCGCGCATAAATCGGAGAGGAGATGAATGATTGTATATTTCCCGGAAGGATGATCTCCTGGGCGGGCGCGGTTCGTTTCGGCGATACCACCGACACTGCCGGTAGAGCCACCTGAGCTGTCTCCGCGCCTAAGGTGTTGCGGGCCTTGACACGGGACCGGATGCCGGTTACCAGGAGGGCGGCAACCACGACCAACGCCATCGCCACGCTCGCCAAACTCGTCAAGCTCAGCCGGGGTTTGCGCGGGCGCTTCCCGACTTCCACATCATTCAACGGGAGTGTTTGCCCGCCGACCTGTCCGTCATTTTCAATTTGAATCAACATAGTGCCTCCACTCCGTTGGCGCTTAGTTCTGGATTCATCGTTACGGTGACGTATTCCGGGTTTCGGGGTTCGGGTTTCGGGATTCGCCGAGGAATATTGCGATTCGGGATTTGTTGTGCGAACCCCGAACCCCGAATCCCGAACCCCGGTTGCATTCTCGCCGTACTTTGTGAAATGCAGCACTTAGTCCCCGTTTCCGGTTTGGGCCGGATGCCGGCTTGAACTCTGCAGAACGCTGAAAAAAGCCGGGACAAAGAACAGCGTCGAAACGGTCGCGAAGAGTAGCCCTCCAATGACGGCCCGGCCAAGCGGAGCGTTTTGTTCTCCGCCGTCACCCAGCCCGAGAGCCATTGGCATCATGCCGATGATCATGGCCAGGGCAGTCATCAGCACGGGTCGAAAACGCGTGAAGCCTGCCGCGAGTGCCGCGCTGACGGAATCACTTCCTGCCACCATCTTTTCCGTGGCAAAGCTCACCACCAGGATGCTGTTTGAGGTTGCGACGCCCATGCACATGATGGTTCCCATGAGTGCGGGTACGCTCAGAGTCGTGTGCGTTATAAATAGGAACCAGGCGATCCCGGCGAGTGCCGCGGGCAACGCGGAAATCATGATGAAAGGATCCAGCCAGGACTGAAAGTTGACGACGATCAGCAGGTATACGAGCACGATCGAGAACGCCAGTCCACTCAGAAGGCCGATGTAGGAGGATCGCATCGTCTGAACCTGCCCGCGGACAACCACCCGAGAACCGCGCGGTAATTGTTGGCGTGTGCCATCAATAATCTTGTTGATGTCGCCGGCCACGCCACCCAGGTCGCGCCCTGCGACGGCGCCAAAGACGTCAATCACCGGCGCAACGTTGTAATGAGAAACCACTGCCATTCCTGCTCCCCGTTGCATCGACACCAGGCTGGCCATGATCGAGGGAGGGGCGGTCGGGTCTGTGCCGGTGATGGGAATGTTCTCTACATCCTGCAACGTGTCAGTGCGGTATTGCGGGGTCTCGGTCGCGATCTGGTAACTGACACGGTCCTTGGGGTCAACCCAGAACGTGGGTGAAGTTTGGAAGCTGCCGCTCAGTGATACCAGCAGATTCTGCGCAATATCGTGAGCCGTAAAGCCAAGCTCTTCTGCTTTGGTACGTTCGACCCTGAGGCGCAGATAAGGCTCGTCGAAGGGCTGTTGGATTCGCAGATCAGCCATTCCTGAAACGTATCTCATTTTTCCGAGCAGCTCATCGGCGTAGCGCCGGTTTCCCTCCAGGTCGCTTCCCACCACCTGAACATCGATCGGAGCTGGTAAGCCAAAATTCAAAATCTGCGCCACCATGTCAGCGGGCAAGAAAGCGAACGTAACACCCGGGAACTGTTTGGGAAGTGTCAGACGAAGTTGGTGAACGTAGTTGTCGGTGGGATGGTGTTTGGCGGACAGGGTCACAAGAATGTCGGCGTCCGACGTTCCCACCGGTGCCGAATTACTGTAAGAGAGATTGATGCCGCTGTACGGCAAGCCGATATTGTCAATGACGCTCTGGATTTCGCCTGCCGGAATCTGCTGCTTAATCGACTGCTCGACCCGATCGCAAAGGTTGGCCGTTTCCTCAATGCGCATTCCGGTGGGAGCCCGCAGATGAAGCTTGAAAGTGCCGCTGTCCACGCTGGGAAAGAAGTCCTGACCCAGCCAAGGAACGAGGATTGCCAGTGAGCCGACGCAGACCGCAAAGAACCCAATCAGGAAAGCGCGTCGGTGATGGAGACAAATTTCCAGCAGGCTGCGATAGCTCCGACGAAATGTTTCGAAGGCCTCCTCAAAACGCTTCTGAAGCCGGACCAGCGGATTGCGGCTGGCGGCAGAAACATTCGCTTCCATTTTATCTCCGCGCAACAGGTACTTGGCCATAGTCGGAACAATCGTCCGTGAAAGCAGGTACGAGGCCAACATAGCAAACACCACTGCTTCGGCGAGCGGCACGAAAAGGTACCGTGCCACGCCGGATAGCAAGAACATCGGAGCAAACACAATGCAGATCGACAGCGTGGAGACGAAGGCAGGTGTTGCAATTTGCGACGCGCTGTCCAGGACAACTTCGTCCATGTCCTTCTCTGGTTCCGCCTCCCGGTTGCGATTGATGTTCTCGACCTCGACCGTGGCGTCGTCTACCAGGATGCCGACCGCCAGAGCGAGCCCTCCGAGGGTCATGATATTGATCGTTTCTCCGATCGCACTGAACACAATGATGGAGGTGAGGATAGCCAGAGGGATCGAGGTGGCGATGATAACGGTGCTTCGCCAACTGCCCAGAAAAATGAGAATCATGAAAGCGGTGAGGCACGCAGCAATCAGCGTTTCCCTGACGACTCCGCTGATCGCGCTACGAACAAAAATCGACTGATCGGCCAGGGGCGCTATCTGTAGTTGGGGCGGAACCGTCGTTTTGATTTGAGGCAGAAGGGCCTTAATGCCCGCGATCACGCTCAGCGTTGACGCATTCCCCGCCTTTTGGATCGTCAGCAATACTGAGCGCTGCCCGTTCACGCGCACGATATTGGTTTGCGGGGGAAAGCCGTCGCGTACCCAGGCCACATCTTTGAGGTAGATAGTTGTGCCGCCTATCGTCTTAACAGGGATTCGGTTCAGGTCCGCAATCGTCTGCGGTGCTGCATTGGGAATGGAAACATCGTATTCGCGGGAGCCGATCTTGGACGTTCCTGTGGGCAGGATCAGGTTTTGCACGCTGATCGCGTTGACCACATCCAGCGCTGACAGGCCCTTCGACTGCAACGCCGTCGTGTTCAGGTCCACCATTACCTGACGTTGTTTGCCGCCATAAGGATAAGGCACCGCTGCCCCAGGCACGGTGATGAGCTGCGTCCGTATGAAATTCAGGCCATAGTCATTCAGTTGCTGCTCTGAAAGGCCGCTCCCGGAAAGAGCCAACTGGAGAACGGGGACACTCGATGCGCTATAGGCAATAATGAGCGGCGCCGTCGTGCCCGCGGGCAACTGCCGAAGTTGGGTCTCAGAATTCGACGTAATCTGTGCGATGCCCTGTTGAAGGTTCGCGGTCGGCTGCAGGAACACTTTAACCACAGCAATTCCATTCAGCGACTGCGACTCGATGTGCTCGATGTTATCAACGGTTGTAGTAAGGCTTCGCTCGGTGACGCTGACGATGCGATCGCTCATGTCCTCAGGCACGAGACCGTTATAGTTCCAGATGATGCTGACCACTGGAATGTCGATGTTCGGAAAAATATCGGTTGGGGTTCGGACGATGGCGAGTGCCCCCATGATCACGATGAGTATCGACATCACCACAAACGTGTAGGGCCGCGAGAGGGCAAGTTTAACGATCCACATATCCACCTTCTTTTCGGTTGCTTAGCGCCGAGTCGAGCTGCCGAGGCCGCAAGCAAAGTTATTGAAACACTTTCATATCAATCTGCGTCCTTTGAAGTCGACTGCCGAGACGACAACTTGATCATTCGCCATCCGGAGAGACGAGCGTCCAGCGAATAGCCGCCGGGACCCAGCAGAGCGAGCGCGCTCGATAAGGAAAACACCAGAGCGAACAGGAATAGCCACGCCTCCATCTCGTTGCTTAACAGGTTTAAGCGCTGTCTGACGTACAGCGCCGTTCCGAGTGTGCAAATGGCAGCAGCACAGCCTGCCAAAGATGTTCGCAAACCGAGGATCAACATGACCGCGGTCGTGACGATCACAAAGCTGAGAAGGAGGGCGCTCGTGGGCTCCGACGAGGTTCGTGCAGGGGTGAAGAGGCGTACCCCTTCCCCAGCTAGCCCGACCCCGTCGACCAGCCTCAAGAGAAGAAGAGCCAATCCAACGCTGCCAGCGGGAAACCTTGAGTAAAGCCTGTCCAACTCGGCCTCCTACGACGCGAACCCTTTCACAGAACTCGCGTCTGGGACCAAGTTACGCCTGTCGCTAGCGGCGCTAAAACGCCAAAGTGGGTGTGTGGCCGATAGCTATTTTGGGTGTATGGAGGGGTGCTCGAAAGGGTGTTATATAGGATGACCGAAGTCGCGGGGGGCGTCTATTTTGGATTTTGGATTTTCGATTTTGGATTGAAGAGAGGCACGATCACAGCGGGTTCTTCAATCCAAAATCCAAAATATCCAAAATCCAAAATGAATTCGGATGCGCAACCATTTATGTCACTCGTGCTAAAGGCGGATGATGCCTCGGCGGAGTGCGATGGTAACCGCCTCGGTGCGGTCGTTGACCTGAAGCTTGGAAAGAATATTTCGTACGTGCATCTTCGCGGTATCTTCCGCTATCGAGAGCTCGCTCGCGATCTCTTTGTTTCGCTTTCCAGCGGCCATCAGTGACAACACCTCGAGCTCGCGCGAGCTCATTGCCTCATCAGCGACGTGCTCGGCCAGCTTTTGGGCAACCGCAGCAGGAAGGCGCCGCTTTCCTGCATGAACGCTGCGGATGATTTCCAGTAGTTCGTTCCGGACGATTCCCTTTGCCAGATATCCCTGCGCTCCCGCTTCCAGCGCGCGTTTGATGTCGACATCACCTTCGTAGGAACTCAGGACAATGATGCGGGCGTTGGGAGACTTGTCTCTGATTCTCTTGATTAAGTCAAAGCCGCTCATGTCGGGCAACTGCAGATCCACCAGAGACACATCCGGGCGTAACTTGGAAAATTGTTCCAGCGCCTCGCTTCCGGTCGCAGCCGCGCCAGCTACGATCATGTCCCCCTGTAGATTGATAATTGCCGCTATCCCCTCGCGGACGACGGGATGGTCGTCCACGCATAGCACTCGTATCTTGCCGGCGTCCCTCATGAATCTGTCTCGTCCGGGTCATCTGTTTGGGGACCGCTTTCCGTAGGCGTGACCTGCGGTCCGTGGCCCCGCTTCGGCTTTCGAATTCCGAGCCTTCTGGTTACGTCGTGCCAGCGGTCTCGAAAGTGCCAACCGGATCGACGCGCATCATGTTGATATAGGAGGTGCGTCGGAACGGTCAAATTAACTTCCGTACCCGCGCCTACGCGACTTCGGATGGTAATACTACCACCCAGCCGCTCGGCGCGCTCTTTCATTCCTGCGATTCCGTAATGGCCTGGACGCCGCAAGTTTACGGTCTCCTCGTTTATTCCGCAACCATTATCCTGAACCTGAATCTGCAAGAGTCGCTCGCCGTAACTCAACAGGACATGAATCTTACTGGCATGGGCGTGCTGAAGCGCATTGGTGATAGCCTGGCGGCCAACCTGCAAAACGTCGTAGCCGCTCACCGCTTTCAATGGGCGCTCGCGCCCCTCGACGATGACATCGATCTCGGTTCCAGCGTCTCTCTTAGATTCTTTCGCCAGTAGCGAGAAGGATTGGACCAGATCAGCGGCACTCAACGAGGCGGTACGCAGGTCATTAAGCGTACGGCGCCCGGCATCCAAGGCCGCTTTAGACAGAGCCAGGGCGCGCGCCAGCGTTTGCTTGGCTGGGAAATCGGCTGGCAGCAACTCGTCGGTAACCTCGATTTGCAGACTGATGCCCATAACATCTTGAATCAAGCTATCGTGCAGCTCCTGGGCGATCCGGGTTCTTTCTCTCAGACGCTCCTCAAAGCGGTCCCTCAAGCGGTTCGTCGCCTGCCACACCCGTAAACGATACACGCCCCAAGCGAGCATGATCAGGACCAAGGCGCACCATAGACGGAACCACTGCGTTTGAAAAAATGCGGGAAGAAGATCGAACTCCAGAGTGGCGCCCGACTCGTTCCAAACACCATCGTTGTTGCAGGCTAGCACGCGGAAGCGGTATGCATGAGGAGGCAGGTTGGTGTAAAACGCTTGGCGCCGCGCGCCAGCGTCCCGCCAGTCTGAATCAAATCCTTCGAGCTTGTAGCGAAACCGAACGTTGCGCGGCTCTGCGAGACTGAGTGCCGTGTAGTTGACCTCGACCTCTCGGGTCAACGGCCGCAATCGAACCGGCTGCGTAATGTCAATCACCGCGCCGTCGGCAGCCAAGCGCTCGACGTGAACCGGTGGGACAACCCGATTTCTCGTCAGGTCTCGCGGATCAATAATCGCGACTCCTTCCGAAGTCCTGAACCAGAGCTTGCCATCACTGGCTCGAACGGCCGGCGATTGCCAGCCTCGGTCCGGGTTGCCTTTCAGGCCGTCACCATCGTCGAGAAAACGATAAGCCACGCGGTGCGATGGGTCTCGCGCCGCCCGGTCGAGTTCGGACCGGCTCACGCACGCCACTCCGGTGCTATAGCCGAGCCACAGCCGGCCAACGCTGTCCGCGAGGGTCCAGAGTACCCGTTCTCCTGGAAGGCCGTTTGCAGTGTTCCAGGTGAAAAATCGCTGGCCGTCAAACCGGCTCAGCCCGCGCTCCGATGCAATCCAGACGGCAGCCTGGTCATCGATGTACACCGCGTTTACGGATCCGCCTGTCAAGCCATCGGATTCCGAGTAACCATGAAATCGGGTCCCGTCGAAAACAACGACGCCTCCTTCATAGAGTCCAAACCACACTCTTCCTGAGGGGTCAGCCTGTGCCGCCTGTATCGATTTGCCTTTCAACAGCGGCTCTTGCGAAAAGTCAGTGATACGGCCGTTGGCCCAGCGGTACAGTCCTTCTTGGGGGGCTAAAAGCCAGACGCCGCTCCCATCGCCCTCCGTGATCACCGTCACGCCTGGCAGTTGGATACCCGTGGGCACAGAAAAGTATCGCCACTTCCCGTTCTCCATCCGTGCCACTCCCCGATTCGTTCCCGCCCAGAGTGTATTCTCTCGATCGACAAACAACCCGGACACACTTACGCCCTTGAGGTACAAATCGCGGTGCTCGCCATCAATTCGATTGACCCCGACCGATGTCGAAGCCCAGACACTCTCGTCCGGCCCAGCAGCGAGTGCATCGACATTGTCGCTCGCCAGGCCTTCGCGCCGCGTCAATGTGGTAACCTTTTCGTCGCGAAAACGGTTCAGGCCGTTCTGTGTTCCAACCCAGACGTCGTGTTCGCGGTCCTCCAGCAAACACCACACAAAGTCCCCCGAGAGCCCGTCAGGCTGCGAAAACCTCTCGATCTCCTCCAACTTCGATGAAGCTGCACGCAGCCGCGCCAGTCCTTGTCCGAGAGTTCCGATCCAGGTGTTTCCTTGGCTGTCGCGCAGGACAGTGTGGACGTTGAGGGTCTTCGTCGCCATCCCAATTCGGCTCAACGTCTGCCCTTCATTTACGTGCCGACTAAACCCGTTAGGGCTTGTTATCCAAATGGCTTCGCTGGCGTCTTTACTCAGCCAAAACTCGCCTTCTGCTATCTTCACGAGCCGGCCCTGGAGATCACCATCGCCAGGGTCAACGCGGACCACCCTCTTATCCGTGCTAAACCATATAGAACCATTTTTATCCTGCAGCGGCCCGGACAAGAGAGGTCCCGGTAGTGTAATCGCAGCACCATTCTGTTCTTGCGTTGCGGCGCGGAATCGCAATACACGATTCTCTGTGGCTACCCAAAGAGTAGCATCGCGATCCTCCAGCATTGCTTCTGCCTGCGTCCCAACGGAAAAGGTTGTCAGATCATCCCCACGAATGTGGCCGACCAAGCCGGTGGCAGTCCCAATCCAGAGACCTCCATCCCGCCCCGCACACAGACTCCGTACAACGCCCAAAAGCGCCGTATGGCCCGTCTTGGGACGCCAGTGGACAAAGTGGACGCCATCAAATCGGACAAGTCCGTCTGTCGTGGCCAGCCAAAGGTAACCGTCCCGAGTCTGCGCGATCGAGTAAATGAACGCGGACGGGATGCCGTCTTTGTGGGCCCAGACTGTATGCGTGTATTCGGTAAGAGGCTTGTTAGAATTGAATGCCTCAGCCTGCGGCGTAAGCAAGACGCAGCACGCAGCCGCACAGAAGGAGCGTATCAGGCTTATGGCCAGAAAAGATCGCATGTCACACCTGTCCGATATTACCCCCGCGCTCCCACGGTTGACCAGCATCCCGTCCTGAGAACCAGGGGGCGCATCTCCCCGCTCGCTGATCTCTTGGTCGATCGGCGCAAGGTCCGCCACGCACTGAGTACAGTGCCACAACGGTCCGGGAGGTCGCAAATCACGCCCGGCCGACTCGACAGTGCGCCGCGTATGCTCCGAGGTTGACGACAACGCGGGGTTTTGGCTGTACTGCGACGAGAGAAATCAGGGTGGAATACGGGTGGAAGGGAATTCCGCGATTCGTGCTAACCCTTCAAAAACATGGTAGGCCCGTGGGGACTCGAACCCCAGACCTCTACCGTGTCAAGGTAGCGCTCTAACCGGGCTGAGCTACGGGCCTGTTCCGTCAATTTATCGACGTCCGAGATTTTATCACACTTCCGGCTGGATTCAGTCTTCAGGGGTATCAGGGCCGCCCGTTCTCAGGAAGCTGCTGACGACCCGCTTGGCCGCGAGCACGCGGGGTCCCAAGAAGGAGCTCAAGTTCATCAGCGGCCGCACTGCTCATGTTCTGCTTCCTGCACCTTGAACATTCTCTCGACCTCGAACATAATCAGAAGGGTCGCACACGGAGAAGCTTCGATGGACCGCTGGGACTGGTTGTTCAAGAAGAAAACCCTGCGCCGAGCCTGGCACATCTGCTACGGCTGCATGATGCAGAACGGCAGCGACACCGAGAGGTCAGTGTTCTATTCGGAGGGGACGCCGGTCCAGGTCTTGGGGCGGCCGTGGATGCAGTGCCCGCGTTGCGGCAGCACCAATACCAAGTCGCTGCAGAACCTCAAAGACGAAGGCTCAGACGCCGCCTTCTGGGGTCTGGAGCAAATTGTCAGGAAACTCCCCCGCCGCCAATACCAGTTCAAGAGTAAAGTGCCCGGCGGTTAGTGGCTGGGAGCATTGCCGATTGCCGACCCTCGATTGAGAACGTGTGAGAGAATTGCGAAAGAGCTCTCAACACAGAGACACAGAGAAGAATGGGAATCGCCAGGATACCATGGCATCTTGAGTAGCCCTCGGCCTGTTTTCCGTATCTCTGCGCCTCTGTGTTTAATTCTCTCAGACGTTCCGTGCGCTACTTCGTCATCAGAAACAGGCGCTCGGGCTCGAGTTGCAGGTGCCACGGAAGGGGCCGCGACTTGAGCCTCGCCCAGTTGTCCTTGAAGATCTCCACCTGCAAGTGATAATCGTCGGAGTTGCGAGAAGGAGCGTGCAAGCGCACGTAGAGGGTCACGCGAAAGGGCGTCTCGATCGCTCCCGCCAGCCAGCAGGGGAAGCAGTTCTCAGGAACGTCGGAGGCCGGGAACCTCTCGATCGTCCGGTCAGACTCATCGCCCGGCCCTCCCTTCAAGGTGAATCCGATGTGGTGGGCGCGTATGCCGATGTAGTCGAACGCCGCGGGGACCGTAGGCGCGACCCTCAGTGGCACGCCCCAGTCGGTGGCCTCCACCCGGCCGTCCGGCAGCGCGCGAGCGCGCGAGAAATTCTTGCAGCCGGTCACCCGGGCGACGGCGTAGGTGGGAGGCCGGCGGAAGATCTCCTCCTTGGCGCCGCACGCGACACCCTTTCCCTCGGCCAGCACCAGCAGGGAGCGCGAAATTCGGTACGCCTCTTCCAGATTGTGGGTCACGTAAAGCACCACGCCTGAATAGTCGCGCAAGATTTCCATGAGCTGGGTCTCCACCTGGCTTTGCAGGTAAGCGTCGAGGGCGGACAACGGCTCGTCGAGCAGGATCGCCTCAGGCTGAATGGCGAGGGCTCGCGCCAGCGCCACGCGTTGCTGCTGCCCGCCGGAGAGTTGACTGGGGAAGCGATCTTCGAAGCCTCGCAAGTGAACCTGATCGATCACCCGGGCCACGCGCGACTCGCGCTCCGGGAGGGGCAGTCGGTCACCGCCGAACGCGGGGCCGAAAGCGAGGCCGAAGGCGACGTTCTCCGCTACCGTGAGGTGAGGAAACAACGCGTAATTCTGGAAGACCAGGCCGATGCGGCGCCGGCGGCTGGGCAGGTTGACGCCTGAGGCGGAATCGAACAGCACACGGTCATTGAGCATCACGCGTCCGCGATGCGGCGTCTCAAGGCCGGCGACGGCGCGCAACGTCATGGTCTTCCCGGAGCCGGAAGCCCCGAGGATGCCCAGCGGACCGCAGAGACCGGGGCTGTCGCCGGGCGCAGCGCCGTTTTCCGTGGCCGATGCGGCACCCAGCCGCGACGTGCCCGCGGTAAATGCCACCTTAAGCGTGAATCCAGGCAGCACCTTCTCAACCTCGACCGCCAGGACCGCCGGCGGTAACTTTGAATCAACTCCCTCCTGTCCCCCTCGGTCCCCTTGGGTGCGAGGGATCGGAGGTGACGGGGTGCTATCAGCTTCCGCTCTCTTGGCGGGCGTGGAGGCGAAGTGAGCCTCGCTGGCGAGGACGTCGAAACTTTCCAGCGATGCATCGCTGGCCAGCAGCCGGCGTGCGGCTGGCCTTCGTTCCAATCGCGACCAATAGCTGATGCCGGCAATCACCACGAGCGCAATCGAGACCACTACCAGGGTCCACAGGGCGGCGCTCAACCACTCGCCGCTCTCCACGGCAAAGAAGATCGCCACCGGCAGGGTCTGAGTCCGCCCCGGAATGTTCCCCGCCAGCATCAGGGTGGCGCCGAACTCTCCCAGCGCGCGAGCGAAGGAGAGGCTGGTTCCGGCCATGACGCCCGGCCACGCCAGCGGCAGCATCACCCGGCGCAGCACGGTGAACTCCGAAGCTCCCAGGCTGCGCGCAGCGTGCAGGATGTTCTCGTCGATCTGCTCGAAGGCCCCCACGGTGGTACGGTACATCAGCGGAAATGCAACCACGGTCGCCGTGATGACGGTGGCGGGCCAGGAAAAAATCACCGTGGTTCCGAGCCGCAACAGAAAGCGTCCCAGCGGGCCGTTCCTGCCGAACAACAAGAGCAACACGAAGCCGACTACCGTCGGGGGCAGCACCAGCGGCAGCAGCAAAACGCCATCGATGATCCCTCGCAGTTTTCCCTGGTAGGCGAGCATGAAACGCGCGGCGGCAATTCCCAGGAAAAAAGTGAAAAAGGTGGCCGTAAGCGCAGTCTCGAGCGAGATCCAGATGGGGGAGGCGTCGAAAGTCATAGGGGTCGAAATTCGAGACTCGAAAATCGAAACTCGAAAATCGAAACTCGCGAAGATCCAGCGATCGAGTATTTGAAGCGAATTTCGAGTTTCGAGTTTCGAATTCCCAGCTTCGAACGGCGCTAATCGGCAATTCGGATGAAGCCGTGCCGGGCGAGAGCGATTTGCGCCTCCGGGCCGGCCAGGAACTCCACGAACTGTTTCGCTTGGTCCAAGTGGCGGCTCGCCTTGAGCACTGCCGCCGGGTAGACGATGGGCGAATGGGAAGATTCAGGCGCCGCGGCCACCACCTTCACGCGATCCGTGATCTGAGCATCGGTGCGATAGACCATTCCCGCATCGGCATTCCCGGAAGCCACAAATTCGAGCACCTGGCGCACGTCCTGCGCGAAAACCAGCTTGGGCTGAATCTGGCCCCACAGGTTGAGGGACGCCAGGGTCTCCTTGGCATATTTCCCGGCCGGCACGCTGGCGGGCTCGCCGAGCGCGATCCGCTTCACGCGAGGCGCAGCGAGATCGCCGAAGCCCGAGACCGCCTGCGAGTCTAGCGGGACGATCAACACCACTTCGTTGACCGCGATGTTGCGCCGCGTCTCGACTATCACCAAGCCTTTGGCCTGAAGGGCGTCCATCTCCCGAGCCGAGGCCGAAGCAAAGACGTCCACCGGCGCCCCCTGTTCGATCTGGCGCTGCAGCGTGCCCGAGCCTCCGAAGTTATACGCGATGGAGGCCTGCGGTTGCTGCCGTTGATACAGGCCAGCGATCTCTTGTAGGGATTCCTTCAGGCTCACGGCGGCGGAGACAGTGAGGCGAGCCGATTCCTGGCTCTTGCTTGAGCCTCCGCACGAACACAAGATCACGACAGTGGCGAGGGCAGCGCTCAGACCTGCAGCCGAGCTGGTTCGTCCATACCGCAGGTTGAGCGTTCTCAAGCCCCAAGGGCGCCTCACTAGCGTCGACCGCATCGATATATAGTTTATCGTGTTTTCCTTTAGACGCAAACCGCATGAAACCGAAGGCGACGTCGTCGCCCGGCGGGGGGGGAGAGTTTTCACCAATCTGCTATCGGCGGGAAGATCGAATCCAGCACCCTGCTTCGCTGAAAGTCGAAAGATGGATCGCCTTTATTCTAACGGCTCAATCGCCAAGCCCTTCGCTGAGGGAGAGAGGTTGGGCCGCCGGCTCCGGAACACTCGATGCGCTGACATTCACATTGTCCGGATGTTTCCGAGGTCGCCCCCGCCCGCGTTTCACCGCCGGCCACGTTGTTGGGGTTTGTCCCTGGCGCGCCAGCATTCTGGCGAAATCCAGGAACAGCTTGCGGTCCGGCCCGGAAATCTTGCCGACGAGAAATCGGATCTGGGAAAGGAATCGGTGCTCCGCATCCTCACCCTTGCTGGTAGCCTTGCCCTCCGGCGTCGGTGGCGCCGGCGAAACCTCCACGTTCAGGATCTCATAGAGCCGCATGCCGAGAGCGGCCGCAATCCGCTCCAAGTTGCCGATGGATGGTATGGTGTGACCATGCTCGATCCGCGAGAGATGGGACCTCAGCAGACCCGTTGCCCTTTCCAGGTCCCCTTGGGAAAGGCCTTTTGCTTCACGAACTGACCGAATCCGTGCTCCGATCTCCACGGCAAATCCTCCTCATCTGTAAGAAAGAATAATTCCCAAACTAATTTATACAAGATTGATGTAGTTCGAGTCAATATACTTTTTGAGTACTTCGCGCTAAGAATGGTGACTGCGCCTTGGGTCCGGGGTACAATGCCCACGCCGGCACTTTGAGGCCAACTTTGATTCAGACCTGTTGTCCGGTGGCCGAGGAGAGGTGATGCGAAATTCATCAGGCAATAATCGTTTTGTCCTTGTCGCCATTTCCGCCTTCCTCCTTGGCTGGGTGGTGATCGGCCTGGGCAGTCCGCGCGCAGCACCGGGGACCATGGTCTACGACGAACCTTATCGTCCCCAGTTTCATTTCACTCCTGCCAAGAATTGGATGAACGACCCAAACGGGCTTGTCTACTACAAGGGCGAATACCACCTGTTCTATCAATACAACCCCTTCGGCGACGAGTGGGGACACATGAGCTGGGGGCACGCGGTCAGCCGCGACTTGGTACACTGGCAGCATCTCCCCGTCGCGCTCCGCGAGGAGAACGGCATCATGATCTTTTCCGGCAGCGCGGTGGTCGATGGGCAGAACTCGAGCGGCTTCTGCCAGAGTACCGAGGCCGGCGATCCCTCGTGCCTGGTGGCCATCTATACCGGACACACCAGCACGCTGCAAACTCAAAATCTCGCTTACAGTAACGACAAGGGGCGCACCTGGACCAAGTACGCGGATAATCCCGTGATCGACCTTCACCGGCAGGATTTCCGCGACCCCAAGGTATTCTGGCACGCGCCCAGCCGGAAGTGGGTAATGGTGGCCGCCCTGCCGCCTGAGCACCAAGCCCGCCTTTTCAGCTCCCCTGACCTCAAGCACTGGACCGCGCTCAGTAGCTTCGGTCCGGCGGGGGCTACAGGCGGAGCTTGGGAGTGCCCGGACCTGTTCCAACTTACGGTTGAGGACGAGCCGGGCCAGGCGCGCTGGGTGCTTAGCGTCAACGTCAATCCCGGAGGCGTGGCGGGCGGGTCCGCCGATCAATACTTCGTCGGCCAGTTTGACGGAACCGCTTTCGTCGATGAGAACCCCGCGGAGCAAGTGCTCTGGGCCGATTACGGCAAGGACTTCTACGCCTCCACGTCGTTTTCGGATCTGCCGCCTACCGACTCGCGTCGCATCTGGATGGGCTGGCTCGACAACTGGGAGTACGCGGCGCAGGAGCCTACGAGCCCGTGGCGCGGCGCGCAGTCGATTCCGCGGGCACTCAAGCTGAAGCGCTATGCGGAAGGCGTCCGCCTGGTGCAGGAGCCGGTAGCGGAACTGCAGGCTCTGCGCAGCCGGGAAATGAGCGTGAAGGATCAAAGCCCTGTCGCTGCCAACCGCTGGTTGGAGTCGAAGCAAGTGCGGGGTGATGCGCTCGAAATCGAGGCCGAGATCGATCTCGGACATTCCGCTGAGTTTGACTTGCAGGTGCGCACAGGGAGCCAAGAACAAACAGTCCTCGGAATCGATAGGGAAAAGTCCGAACTGTTCGTGGACCGCACTCACTCGGGCACCACCAGCTTCAGTGCCCAATTCTCCGGGCGACATGCCGCACCGATGCATCTTGCCGGCGGTAAAAACGCAAGGCTACACGTATTCGTGGACCGGTCATCGGTGGAGGTATTCGGCAACGACGGAGAAGCAGTGATTTCAGATCGCATCTTTCCCTCCGGTGGCAGCCAGGGGCTCGGGCTTTACTCTCGTGCAGGAGAGGCTAGGGTTGTAAAGCTGCGGGTATGGAACCTGAAGTCCGCCCTGGGAGCGCGGGCGTCCCGCCCGCTCTTGCCCGCAAGCCCAAATGAGACTGCCAGCGTAGCGCAGCTCGCCGGAGAGAAATAGAAAAGCGGGCGAGACGCCCGCGCTCCCAGACCAAACGTTAATCGCGGCAACGCGCAGCCAAACCTGTGTTACACTCGCGGGCGCAAGCGAGGCCGGTTCGAAGACAAACTCGAAACCGTCAGCGCCTGGCAAATCGTTGGATGTGGTGTGGGCGTTTATGAAACTAAACTCGTACCTCTTGAAGAGTACCGTGGTTGCCGCCTTGGGCGGCCTGCTATTCGGGTTCGACACGGCCGTGATTGCCGGCACCATCGGGGCTTTGCGCGTGACGTTCCAACTTTCGCCCTGGTCGCTGGGATTTACGGTCTTCAGCGCGCTCTTCGGTACCGTGTTGGGAGCCATGCTGGCCGGCATCCCGGGCGACCGATACGGCCGTCGCGACAGCTTGCGACTGATGGCGGTGCTGTATCTGATCTCCGCCCTCGGCTGCGCTTTCGCGTGGAACTGGCCGGCACTGGTCGTCGCCCGTTTCATCGGCGGTCTAGGCATTGGCGGCTCCTCCGTGCTGGGGCCGATGTACATTGCGGAAATCGCACCGGCGAAGTGGCGCGGGCGACTGGTGGGCTTCTTTCAGTTCAACATTGTCAGCGGCATTCTGCTTGCCTACTTTTCGAACTATGTCATCGGGCTCCAGCACTTCGGAAATGCGGAATGGCGCTGGATGCTGGGCGTCTCTGCAATTCCCGCGGCCTTGTTCCTGGTGATGCTCTTCCGCATTCCGCGCAGCCCGCGCTGGCTGGTGAAGAATCGTCGCATTGACGAAGCGCGGGAGGTACTGCGCATGACCGGCGAGAAGAATTACGAAGCCGAGCTCCAGGACATCGTGGCCTCGATTGATCTCGAGCACGCTGCCCAGGACCATTTGTTCATGTGGAACTGGGGCCGTGGCTCTCTTAATCCAAGATACATGTTCCCCGTTTTTCTCGCGGTTACGATCGGCCTGTTCAACCAGCTTGAAGGAATCAACGCTATCCTCTATTACCTGAACGATATTTTTGCCCGCGCCGGATTCAGCAAGGTGTCCGGAGATCTCCAGGCGGTGGCAGTGGGCGCCACCAACCTGCTGTTTACGATCATCGCCATGTCGGTGATCGACCGACTGGGCCGCAAGACGTTGCTCGTAATCGGGGCTGCCGGGAACACGCTCTGCCTCGCCGGCGTCTCTGCGGTCTTTTTCACTGGCCGTCACCAAAATCTCCTGCTCTGGCTGCTGATCGGCTACATTGCTTTCTTTGCGTTTTCCCAAGGCGCCGTGATCTGGGTTTACCTCAGTGAAGTCTTCCCCAACCAGGTGCGGGCCAAAGGGCAGAGTCTGGGAAGCTTCTCCCACTGGTTCATGAACGCGCTCATTTCCCTCATCTTTCCGGTCATGGCCGCGTCTTCCGGCGCTTACCCGTTCATGTTTTTTGCGGCCATGACAGGGCTCCAGTTTCTGGTGGTCCTCTTCTTCTACCCTGAAACCAAAGGCTTCACCCTTGAGGAGATGCAGAAGAGGCTGGGAATCGCTTGAAGAAGGGAGTGGGGAGTAGGGAGTCGGGAGTAGGGGAGTCGGGGCGTAAAGAAAGCCAGTGACAAGTGACCGCCTTTGGTCCTTGGTCCTTCGTCCTTCGTCCCTTGTCCGTGGTCCGTTGCCGAGAAGCAACGAATTTCGGTATCGTGCAAGGGACAAAGGACCAAGGACAAAGGACCAACTCCCGACTCCCTACTCCCTACTCCCGTCCGCCAGTGAAGATCATCAGCCTGGGTGAAGTCCTGTGGGACGTCTTCCCTGACGCGGAGCATCTGGGCGGCGCGCCCTTCAATTTTGCCGCGCATGCTCGACGCTTGGGGCACGACGTATGCTTTATCAGCGCCGTCGGCGATGACGAGCGGGGACGGGCCGCCCTGGCGAAGATGGAGCAACTGGGCCTCGCGACCCGCTTCGTCCAGCGCTTGACCGGTGCGGCCACCGGAATCGTTTCCGTGCGCCTCGACCCGGCTGGCCAGCCCACCTTTACCATCCATCGTCCGGCGGCGTACGACCTGGTGTCGCTCGGCCCCGGCGATCTCGCCGAGCTTTCCTCTCCCCCGGCCGACTGGATTTACTTCGGCACGCTGCACCAGATGAGCCCTGGGGCGCGCGATCTGCTGGCAGCGCTGATCGGCATCAACCCGCGCGCCCGGCGATTCTACGATATCAATCTGCGTCCCGCCTCGTACGAGCCGGCGCTCGTCCGCGACTTGATGAAGCGCGCGTCCGTGGTGAAACTGAACGACGCGGAGGTCCGCACGGCGGAGGATCTGTTTGACTTCTCCGGCGGCAGCGCCCGTTTCCCCCGTCCGCTCGAGGAGTTCTGCCGAACCGGCGCAGAAGCCTACGGCTGGGAAGCGGTCTGCGTGACGCGGGGACCGCAGGGCTGCGCGCTGCTGATCGACGGCGAGTACGCGGAGGTCGACGGGTACCCGGTTGAGGTGGCGGACACGGTGGGTGCGGGCGATGCCTTTGCGGCGGCGTTTGTGCATGGCCTCAGCGGCAGGCGGACCAGTGGTTGGACGCCGGCCGAGATCGGCGACTTCGCCAATCGAGTCGGGGCGCTGGTCGCAAGCCGTCACGGGGCCATTCCTTCCTGGACCATCGAAGAGTGCCGGGCACTGGTCAGGTAAAGGGTGAAGGGTAAAGGGTAAAGGAAGAGAGAACTCGGTTCTATTTCGAAAATGGCCGTAAGTCATTGATAATTCCTTTGAGGCTACTTTCATGCCGGGCAGCGAAGCTTGATTCATATGACCGACTATATTGCTGATTGCTTCTATATTGCCGATTCCTCGAACGGGGGTGAAGGGTAAAGGGTGAAGGGTAAAAGAAAAAAGAGCGCCGCTTTTCCTTGGTTTACCCTTTACCCTTCACCCTTTACCCTTATTAGGTCGCCATTAGTTCGCCCAACCAACCGCCTCCATACCCTCCTTCATCTTCTTGTACAGTTCCGGGTCCGTCCACCACGGGCTGGGGCGTTGGAATCCCGGGTCTCCGCCGTAGAATTGGCTCAGAAACCGGAAGAGCGCGTCTTGCAGCTTGGCCTCGTAGTGCTGCGCCTCGAACAGGATTTTCTTGTAGCCTCGGAACAGATTCAGTAAAGCCTCGAGAACGGTGCGCGCCGTCCTGTCTTGGTGCTGGTCCAGGTGCCGGCCCGTGCCCTGGAGGATCGCCTTCATCTCCCCGCGCTCCCACCGCGACCACCATTCGAGGAACCGCACCCGGTCCCAGGCGGTGGCGACGACTTCGTGTAAGTTGGGAGTCGGGAGTCGGGAATCGGGAGTTGGGGAAGAAAAGGGAGTCGGGGGTCGGGAGTCGGGAGTAGGGGAAGAAGATCCGTCTGGTCCCGACCCCTTTTGTTCTTCTTCTGGCTCTTCTTCTTCTGGCTCCGTCGATCCATCGGGTGCTTTCCCTGTGGATGACGATGTCTCTTGCCGGTCTTCCTCCGACCCCCGACTCCCCACTCCCGAGTCCCTCTTCTCTTCTCCCGACTCCCTACCCCCTACTCCCGACTCCCTTTCTTCCTCTCCCGACTCCCGAGTCCCGAACCCCGCCTCCAATGCCGCCGCCAACTCTTCCAAGTCCACGCCGCCCACCGTCTCCTTGCCTTCCTTCCGCAGTTGCTCGCTGGTCTCGATCCATTGCCGCCTCAGCTCCGCCACCAGCTTCCGTTCCTGCTCCTCCGACCACTCGTCGGTCCTCAGCCCCGCCACCAGCGCCGTCCCTTCCACCAGCGGCGACATCGTCTTCGGCTCATCCTCGCTCACCACCGCTTGCGTCCGGCCGTCGCCCTGCACGTAGTCCGTCGTCCCGGTCCGCTCCACCTTTTCCGGGTCCCCGTAGGGGTCCAAATAGCCTCCGTAGGTCGCCTCCTCGCACTCCTTCTGGAGATTTTGCTGCCGCTCTTCCTGCTGCTTTTTCTTCCCCTTCCACTTCATCTCCTCTAATGGCTTGATTTCGTTCGACTTCTCGCGCAGAATCTCCTCCACCTTCGCGGCGGAAACGAACGGATTCCCGAGCGCCTCGGCCGGAAGTTGCAGCAGTTCTTTGATCTTGAGGTCCCGCAGTTCCTCGATCAGTCGTGCCCCCCGCCCCAGCCGCTGCCCCCAGCGAATCTTCCTTCCGAACCCTTCGTGTTCACCCCGCAGGGCCAGCAACAGGAAGGAGAGGCGCTCGAAGTGGCGGGTCAGGATGCCCAATTGCTCCTCCAGGTCGGGCCGGCGGCGGTTGAACACGTCCATCATCAGCAGGGCCAGGGAACGGAGGGAGACGTTATCGCGGGCGGCGTCGGAAGCCATCATCAGCCGTGCTTTCATCAACATAACGCCATCCACGGCGTGGACGTGGAGCACCTGGGAGCGCCGCCAACTGCATTCGGCCAGCGCCTTGGTCAGCTTGTCCTCTTCCTCATAGGCAGGCTTGATGCGGTCGCGGAAGTACTGGTAGTGCCCGTCGAGTTCCTCGCGGCTGGCATCGGCCAAGCCCAAGGTGGAGTAGAGGTCGGTGACGGCGAGGCCGTACTTGACGCCGGTGGCCTGCCCGCGCCGGCGCTTCTGACGTTTTCCCTCCCGTGCTTTCAAGCAGTTAGCGTAGGTTGAGGCCTTGCGCTTGGGGGTGGGGCCGTACTTCTTTTCGGGATTCGCGTTGGCCTGAACCAGGTTGAGGCGATTGGCAGCTCGCACCTTGTCGGAGACGGTGTACTTGCGCTTGGGTCTCTCCTGCCCGGGAGGCGGCGGCGGGTTGGACGGCTCAGGCATAAGAGTCGGCAGTTGGCAGTTGGCGGTCGGCAGACGACAGTCAACACTTAATTGCCGAATAAATGAACAAAAACGACCACGAACAGCTAATGGTAGCACCTTGAAATGAGACAATGGAGACAAATGAGACAAATGAGACACTTTTTTTTCGCCCTTATTTTCAATTACTTGGATGGGCAAAAACGTTCCCGCATTCTCAAAAGTGGAAAAAGCGTGGCATTTCGCCACACTCTGGCTGGTCCCATTGACGACGACCAGGCTGCTGCGGATTTGCGATAGCTACAGCACCCCTGTCGAGTGGCTTGTGCGGTGGTTGCGATGGGGGAATCGACCGGGTTACCGTCTCATTGAGGGTTCGGGCAATCCAGACTCGTCGGGCGAAGAATACTAGTCGGGTGGGGTCGGTGGTCCCGACAGGTAGGCGCAAGCGAACCCCGGAAGTCCAGCTTGGCAAGATCAAAGTCAAGAAGGGCGACTTCGGCGCTCGCCAAGAGTGACCCAGTAATGCTCAGTTAAAGTGACCAGCATTCGGAACAGCGTTTCGAACAGGATTCGGAACAGGAGAGCGAGAAGCACCATCATCATCCACGCCGAGACGTGCAGTGATGACCGATCTGAGGGGAAGCAGCAGCATCATCCAACGCCGAAGGCGTGGGGCGAGGAGCGACGGAGTGGGTGGCGTCAGCGGCTGGTGGGCGGGTCAGGTGACGCCCTGGAAGAAAAAGGCGCGATTTTGCCCCGGAGGTATTGGAAGTAATCGGGGCTGAGCTTCAGCTGGAGCACTTCGTTGATCACGGGAACGAAGTACGCCAAGGAGCGCACGGCAGCCAATGGCGTAGCGTTGGCAGGGCGCAGCAGGCGGCGGGCGGCGGCGAGCACCAGGGCGTTTTCGACCGCCGTGAGAGGAACATCCCGTTGGTGAAGTTGGGCCGCCAGAAGACGGTCGGGCCGACCAACGTTTCCCGTGGTTACGGGAGTGCGGCGGTAAGCGTCGAGGACTTGGCGGACATAGTCTTCCTGGCGGCTCCGCTTCTCTTCCACGTTTTCCTCCTCAGCCTTGCGGCTCGCGCAGGGACGGGCCCTTAATGTGGACGGTATGGCAGTAGTGACGGAGGCGGCTCAACAGCGCCTCCACCATGGCCCGGTTGCCCAGGAAGTTGGGCCACTCGTCATACTCGAGATTCGTCGTGATCAGAGTGGAGCGGCGATGGTAACGCTCCTCCATCAGTTTGAAGAAGATGTTGGACCGTTCCGGTTTCAGGTTAAGATAGCCTAGTTCATCGATGAGCAGAACGTCCAGACGGGCCAGACGCTTCAGCAGTTGACGCGTGGAACGGTCGGCCAGCGAGGCATACATCTCGTCAAACAGATCTTGCGCTCGGATGAACTGACCCCGGTAGCCATTCTCCAGGGCTTTCAGCAGCAGGCCCGACGCCAGTCCCGTCTTGCCGACCCCGGTGGGGCCAATCCAGACGATGTTCTCGGCCTTGGGGATGAACTCCAGTTCGGCCAAGGTGTGGATCTGTTTGCGGTGGACACCGGGCTGACGGGTGTAGGGGAAGGTTTCCAGGGACCAGCGCTCGGGCAGGTTGGCGCACCGGATGCGCCAAGCCAAGGCGGTTTCCTGACGGTGGTGCCATTGCGCCCGCAGCAGCCGGGTGAGGAACTCGGAGTAGGAGACATCCTCCTTCTCGGCGGCGCGCAACTGTTCGTCGTAAATCTCCAGCATGCGCTGGAGGTGGAGATTCTTGAGCAGTTGTTCGAGCTCTTCACTGGTCTTCATGTTCGCCTCCCGTGCCGTCGTCGAGCAAGAAGTAGTCGCGCGCCACCCGGCGCAGGATCATGCGCTCCAGGCGGTCCAGGTCGTAGAGGCCGTAGCGAGCGGCTTCGCGCACGGCGGCCAGTAAGGGTGGGCGGGGATACTCCCGCACCAGACGCAGCAGTTGGCGCAGGGCAAGGACCACCAGCTTGCGGCTGTGTTGCTTCAGGGCCGCGACATATTCGGCCATCTCAGGGGCCGCCTGGAGGATGGTCTGTTCTTCCGGGTGGGGATCAGGGCGCCGGAAGCCTTGGCCCCGCGGCGGCCGGTGTTGAGCCAGGGTGATCCGCTGATGCTCGGCCTCGGCGATCCGGGTGTGGGTCACGAGGTTGCGGGCGTCAAGTTGGATCTCCACCTTGTCCTTGGTTTCACGCACCTCCACGCGGCGGCCGATCCAGGCCACCGGCACCGAATAACGATTGCTGTGTAAGGCGACGTAACCTTCGACATCTACCAGGCGTTCCTGCAGCCGGTAGACCTCGGGAATCCAGACGGGCAGCGGTCGCAGATGCCGTTGCTCGACGGCGAACAGCTCGCGGGGCACGGCACGGAGATGTTTCTTGTAAGTCGCGTTGACGCGGTCGCACCACTGGCGGGCTTGGAGATTCAAGTCCTGCCAACTGGAGAAGGTGCGGCCGGCCAGAAAGTTATTCTCGATGAAACTGAAGGGCCGTTCCACGCGGCCGGAACGGTTGGCATCGCCGGGCTCATGAGCCACGAAACGGAAGCCGAATCGCTCGGCAAAGGCCGCCATCTCGGGCACGGGAACCATCTCCCGTCCGGTGCCGCGTAGCACCACCACATGGGTGTTGTCGATCATGACTTGTTGGGTGGCGCCGCCGAAGTAGCGCAGGGCCTCGGTGAGAAACACCTTGCAATCGAAACGCTGGAAGGTCGGGTACAACTGAAAGAACAACATCCGGGAGTAGCAGAGCACGGCAGAGGCGGTTGGTACCTTGCGGGGCTTGCCGTCTAGTAGAACCTGGTGCGGAGAGGTGTCGTGCTGCAGTTCCTCGCCCGGCGGGAAGTCGTAGCGTCCCGCCGGTACGAGGGGCGGTTGCCCGATCCCGTGACGACGGCAGAAGGCCGTCAGCGTGGGGTAAGAGAGGATCACCCCGCGGGCCGCCAGTTCCTCCTGCACCCGCACTAGGTTCCCCTTGCAGGAGTTCAACAGCTCCAGGATCTGGGGCCGATAAGGTTCGGCTTTCTCGGGACGGGGTAACGTCGGTACCTGGGCGGAGTTCGACCGCAAGACCTTGTGCACCGACAGACGGGAGAGGTTGAGGACCCGCGCGATCTCGCGCTGGCTCACTCCCTGGGCGTTCAGTTCCAGAATCGTGGTTCGTTGAGTTTGGCTCAACATCAGCTTCCTCCTGTTGCAACGGGGTTGGTGCTTCTTCCGGTGGGATTGGGGCGGCCAAACGGTCAAGTTCATGGCGGGCACGATCAAGCTGGTGCCGCACTGCTTGGCACTGGTTGCGATCCAACTCGATCGTGGCACCCACCAGTCGCCGGCGGGCGCGGTGAGTGATGGCGACCACCCTCTGCAGATCGCGCAACAGTTCGGCGATGGCGGGCGAAGGCGGAGCGAGTTGGCGCTGCCGTTGTGCTTTGAGAAACAACTGCGGCTGTTCGAGAATCCGTTGCCGAACGGAAGCGGAGGCGCCTCGCCAAGCCGCATACAACTGCCCGGCTTCACGGCTGGTGAAGCGGTGGGCTGCCAACGCTTCGGCCAGACGCTGGCAGTCCTCCGGGCTGGAACGGGCCACCGGCACCAAGAACTTCATGGCCACGTGGGCGGAGATCTTGCCCTCGCGCACTTGCTGCTGGATGGCCTCCGGCAGGAGATCGACTAGGGCCAGCCGCCGCGAGACCCAACTCAGGCTGCGATCAAAGCGACGCGCCAACTCCTCCCGTCC
>DATFYM010000031.1:0-4688 GCA_035315065.1 Terriglobia bacterium | reverse complement strand
CAGCGCAGGATCGGTGCGGGTCGGCAGCAGGATCGCGGGACCGGCGCCCCAGATCAACGCTCCCGGTTTTCGCGGGGAGAAGAAGAGATTGATCAGTGTGTCGCCAAGTCCCACGATTGAATTCTCGCCCGGCGCTCCGGGCTGCTGGAGCACTGGCAGGATGGTGTAGGTGACGAGCCTCCAGTTCTCGCCGAGAGCGAACGGCCACACGGGCTGGATTGAGTAGTTGCCGGCCGTCTTTCCCGTGACAGGCATATCCGGGCTGACCACCGCTTGCAGTATGACCTCGCGCAGCCCGCTCACTGGGTTCTGCTTGAGCTTTGCAAGCTCCTCGACTGACGGCGTTTGGCCCGTCGCAGCCGTCTCCGTTTGGCTGGCAGACGACTCCTGAGCTGCCGCAGGAGCAACGTGAAACGAGCTGACCATGAGCACCATCACGCAGGCGAGAGAGCCGGACTGGCGAGTCTGTACGCGTCTCGTTGTCATAGCCGTCTCTATTCCGCCGGATCGGTCTCACTTCACCTTTACGACGTCGTCCGGTTTCCAGGTCTGATCAAAGAACGCCGTCTCGGAGCCGTACAACCGCAGTGCGACCAGGAAGGCTTTTCCGCGCAAGGTCTGGATCCAGTTTTTCTCGTTGACGCCCTGCGGCTTGGTCGGACCAAAGTAAATATCGATCGATTTGTCCGAGTTGTACTGCGGATAATCAAGACCGTTGGTCCCTGGAAACGGCTGGTCCGTCTGAGGCATCGTCCCGTCGGCGGGGTTGTAGATCGTCACCGCCCAAAACGCCGCGGCCGGGATCCCCGCTGGCAAGTGCAGTTTGTAATTGCGGCTGCCGTCAAGCAAATCGCCGTCGCCGTCGCGGTACGTGCCGGGATACTTGGAGCCATGGTTGATGACGTCGTTCACCATCGCGGGCGCCGAGCTATAGACATACTGGAAGAAGCTGGCGCGCTGATCGATGTCCAGATAGGTGGGCCTGAAGAACAGGGCGTCGGTGCCGGCCCAGGCATTCAGCCACTGCCTGTCCTTGTAGTAGCGATCGGCACCATCGGCCCGCCCCGCGACCCTGGCGGCGTAGATCATCTTCGGGGCCGTTTCCACGGAGCGAGTCAAGCTCTGGCGGGCTTGCGCATCGGGGTTGAATGGAAGGCCCTTGATGATCCCGATTGACGCCAGGATGCCGCGCACCTCGGGTGCAATGGCGTCCACAGGCTCGTAATCGACGAACGCCTTGAGTTTCTCCCAGTAGCTGAAGTCGGTCGGATACATCATGTTGACCGGTACGTTCGAAGCGTTGGGAAACTTCATGGCCGACCGATCCTTTTCCAGGGAACCCCATGGATAGATACGGGTCATCTCGGCCAAGGCAACGGGTTCCCGGGGGTCAGGGCCGTCGGGCCCCTGCGTGAGCACGGTGCGGAAGAAAAGGAATACGTTGTAGGTCTGCGAGCGGAATGTGTAATAGCCGGCCGGCACAGGTCCCTGGTAATCAGGCGGCAGCAGCAGATAGAGCCCGCCTTCGGCACGATCAGGACCCGACCAGCCCACATCGGTCAGGGTGCGCTGGAAGAAATCGGTGAACATCCCGATCACGTGGGGTGGGGCGTTCACAACGAGCGGCCCGGTCTTCTTCAGATCGAGGTAACTCATCGAATAGATGATGTCGGCGTTCGGCGTGGGCACCCAGGTCTTGGCGTTCATCCGGTCTTTCCAGACGGGAAGGACGTTGTAGCCGGCGCCGAATTTGGCTTCGGAGCCATCTCGCATGCCGATGGTGTTCAGGGCCGGCAAGGTCAGCATGTAGGCGTCCACGGCCCGCTGATAGAACAACTGGTCCTTGAATTTCTCGTAATCTTCCTTAGGCGGGTATTGGCCGTTGTACATCTGGGTCACGAGCGGGCTTTGCGACGAGTCCTGGGCTATTGCGGGCGCGGGGTGAAATGCAATGATTGCGAGGGCAATCGCGCCAATGAGCGCGGCGGCCATGAGTTTTTGTGCGCGTTGAGTCTTCATGATCGTCTCCTAGTTGCGTTTGCCAGGTTGGTTCACTTCACCTTCTCGATCGTGGGAGGCGTCCAGGTGCCGTCCAACATCGCCTTGTCGGCCCAATAGCCACGGATGTAGAGCGAGAACGTGCCGTTGGGTGCGGGCAGCCAATTGGTTTCCTTGTCCTTGCCGGGAGACGTTGCGCCCGCATAGATCGTGAGCGAGCCGTCCGGGTTGTATTGCAGCGTCTTGTTCTTTGTGCCCAGCGAATAGGCCTTGAGTGGGTTCGGGTTGAACAGGTGGCGATCGTTGTAGAGCGTCATCGACCAGAAACCCTTGACCGGCGGCAGCTGCCCTTTTGCGAAAGTTACCGCGTACAGGTTCTGGCCGTTCATCTGTGCGCCGCTGGTGTCGTTGTCGTTGTAGAAGTACACGGCCTCGGGCGGCACATTGACATAGATGTTCGTGTAGGCGACGGCGGTCCGCGTGTAGTAGTCCGAGCCAAACTCTGCGCCGTTCTTCAACGTAGTCCAACCGTTGCCGGCAGGTATGCCGTTGTAGCGCCACTGCCAAAGCGGGTCGACGAGTTCTTTCTGCGCGGAGGCAAAGGATTCAACCAGAACCTGCTTGAGTGCCGGGTCCTTTGCAGCAGCCTCGAACACCGCGCGGATTTGAGCGTAGAGAGCCTGCTCGCCTGGCAACGCAGGCACCTGCTTCAACACCGCGGGCAACTGCTCGAGGTAGGTCTCCGGGTTCACCCACTTGTTGGGCGGACCTGCAGGCACCGGAACCGACGGAATCTTGCTCCAGTCGGTGCTCTTCATCTTGCCGTTGAACTGGCTCAGGGGATACATCATCACTTTGCTGAGCGGCGCCTGGATGGCCTTCTTGTCCTCGGCGGTGTCATTCAGCTGAATGCGCGGAATGACAAACGCCAGATCCGTGGAAGATCGCACTATGGCGGTGATGCCCGCAGGAACCTTCCCTTTCCAGTTCCGCCCGACGATCATGTAGAAGCCGGGCTTGGTGCCATATTGCTGGCCGATCTTGCCAATCTCATTCGTGCGGTTGTCGTAGATCGGATAGACCCAGTAACGTTTGCCGAAGTCCGGCACCTGGAACACCGTCGGTTCTTTGTCCAGCGCAGCAAACCCCCCGCCGTACACCACGTCCTGATTGGGGCAGACGATGAAGGATTGCTCCGGGCTGATGTAGTCGTGCAGCATCGTGAGGTCGCCAATGGGGGCCATGGGTAAGACCCCGCCAAGGTAGAGGCGCTCGGGTGCCTTGGCGAACGCGTCGCGACGAGTGCTGGTGGCGACGATCGGATAGCCCCAGAAGTAGGCCGTGCGTCCGACCATCTGGACATATTCGTTGGTCATCAAGGTGCCGGCGACGGGGCCGCTAACTTCCGCGGCTGTGGTGGGTATCGGGACCTGCTGCGCCTGCGCGCATGTAAGTGCCAGTGCGCCCATGAGTGCAACCAGGGCGAGCTTCGGCTTCGAATACGCTTTCAATGTTGTGAAAATCAAGAATTCGCCTCCTCTCGTCCGCAGCTTTGTTTTCGTCACTGCGCAAGCCGCTCAATCACTGGCGGCTTCCAACTGCCCTCCAAAATCGCCTGGTCGGGCCAATAGGCACGAAGCCAAATTGAGAAATCTCCCAAGGGAGCTGGCAGCCAGTTGGACTCCTTCTCCTTGCCCGGTGACTTGTTCCCGAGATATATGGTCAGTGAACCGTCGGAGTTGTACTGCAGCGACTTGTTCTTGGTGCCGAGCGCGAAGCGATGCAGTGCGTTCGGAGCGAAGAAGTGTGCCGGGTTGTACATGGTCAATGACCAGAAGCCCTTCACCGGCGGAAGCTGTCCCTTCGGGAACGTGATCGAATACGACGTGCTGCCCACAAGCTGTTTCATCTGTGAGTCGTTGTCGGTGTAGAAATACATCGTCTCGTTGCGCTTGTTGTCGTAGGGGTCGGCCTTCACTGCACCGGTGCGGTGATAGTAATCCGTGCCAAACGCGCCGTTGTTGGCGGGCGACGTCCAGCCGTTACCTGCAGGCTGGCCATTGAAGCGCCACTGCATCATCGGGGCGATTAACTCCTGGTCCGCCGCCAGCGCAGTTGCCTGCAACGTCTTCATGACTTCCGGGTCTTTCGCGGCAGCATCGAGCACGCTACCAATCGACTTGTAGAGCGCTTCTTCGCCAGGCAGCGGCGGCACCTGCTTCATGACTTCAGGCAGGTGATCGAAGAATGTTGCGGGGTCAACCCAAGGCGGTTGAGTGCTCGAATACTTCGCCGGGACGCCCTTCTTCACCGGCCTTGGCATCTTGCTCCAGTCCTTGGTCTTCATCTTCCCGTCGAACTGGCTTAACGGGTAGATCAGGATCTGGTTTATCAGAGGCTGAATAGCGGCGTGATCTTCGGCGGTGTCATTCAGGAAGATTCGCGGCATGGTAGCGGCGAAGTTGGTGGACGAACGTATCACGCCGTTAATGCCGGCTGGGGTATCCCCCTTCCAGTTAGGCCCAACAATCATGTAGAACCCGGGCTTAGTGTCGTATTGCCGCCCAAGCTCGCTCATCTGGTCGGTACGCGCGTCATACACCGGAAGCGTCCAGAAGCGGTCGCCGAAGTCGGGCACTTGCATGATGACCGGCTCCTTCTCCAACGACAGATATCCCAACCCGTACACC
>DATFYM010000030.1:0-33583 GCA_035315065.1 Terriglobia bacterium | reverse complement strand
ATGCTTTTTACGCGCGACGATTTTGTGGACCTCGCATGGGAGTTGATCACTCCGGTGCTCGACCGGTGGAAGCAGGACGGCCGCAAAGGGCTCTATTTCTACGAGGCCGGAACCTGGGGACCGCCGGAAGCCGATGCCTTTATCGAGCGCGACGGACCGCACCGCCACTGGCACCAGTTTTGAAGAATTGACGATTGTCGATTGACGATTGAAAAAAAGCGAAACTCGAAATTCGAAATTCGCCCTCGGAGGAGTTTCGTGACTGAGAAGGCGTGAAGAAATTGCGAAGGAGCTTCCATCACAGAGACACAGAGACACAGAGAGAAATGAGAAAACGTGAGAAACGTCTGGAAATAAAAGGATCTAAGTGCGATCTTCTCACTCTTTCTCTGTGTCTCTGCGCCTCTGTGTTTAACTCTTTCACAGCTTCTGAGAAACCAGTAACCGCCGTTTCCAGTTTTGAGTGTTCGCTGTTCTAACGTTAAGGGGCGAGTTTCGAATTTCGATTTTGAGTTTCGAGCTTTCAGGCAGGCAGCATGGATTCGACAACTCGGTCTTCAAATCGGCAATCGGCAATCGACAATCGTCAATTTCATATCGCGCCTTCCATCCTTTCGGCGGACTTCACGCGGCTGGGTGAGCAAGTGCTCGAGGTCGAAGCTGCCGGAGTGGACCGCGTCCAGATCGACATCATGGACGGCCTCTTCGTGCCCAACATCACCTTTGGGCCGCAGGTGGTCGAGGCGCTGCGGCCGCTCACCCGCCTGACCCTGGAGGTTCACCTGATGGTCCAGCCGCCGGAGGACTTCATCGAGAGCTTCGCCAGGGCGGGCGCCGACACGCTCATCATCCATCAGGAGTCCACCCCGCACCTGCACCGGGCGATCCAGCAGATTCACGGGTGGGGAAAGAAAGCAGGCGTGGCCATCACTCCGTCTACACCGGTCGCCATGCTCTCGGAGGTGTTGGGGAGCCTGCAACTGGTGCTGGTGATGACGGTGAATCCCGGATTCGGCGGGCAGGAATTCATCCCGGAAACGCTGGGCAAGATTCGCGAGGTGCGCCGGGAGATCGAAGCGCGCGGCCTCGACTGCGAAGTGGAGGTGGACGGCGGGATTCACGAGAAGACGATTCGCGCGGCGGTGGAAGCCGGAGCCAACGTCCTGGTGGCAGGTTCGGCCGTCTTCGACCCACCCGGCGGCGTGGCGGCAAGTATCCAGCGTCTCATCGCCAGCGCGGAGCGTTGAGGTTTGGTATGGCGCGATGGGGCGGGAGCGATCGGCGGTCACCGCCAGGAAGCCAGCGAGGATTCGCTGACCTCCTCGGGGCGGGGCGCTGACGGCTGCTTGATCAGCCCGCTTCGGAGATGCGGCGGATACTGGCGCCCACCTGGGTCAGCTTCTCCTCAATGCGCTGGTAACCGCGATCGATGTGATAGACCCGGTCGATTAGCGTCTCGCCGCGGGCGGCGAGGCCGGCAAGCACCAGCGACGCGCTGGCGCGCAGGTCCGACGCCTGCACGTTGGCGCCGCTCAGCGGGGTGCCGCCTCGGATCAGGGCGCGCCGCCCGTCGATGGTGATATCGGCGCCCAGGCGCAGCAGTTCGAGCGCGTGCATGAACCGGTTTTCGAAGATGGTTTCGGTGATCACCGAGGTGCCGCGAGCCTGGGTCATCAGGGCCATGTACTGGGCCTGCATGTCCGTGGGGAAACCGGGATACTCTTGGGTCACCACGTCGCCAGCCTGAAGGGGTCCGGCCCCCGCGACCTCCAGTTGGCGGGGCCCCGTGGGTTTAATCTCCACTCCGGCCGCGGCGAGCTGTGCGGTCACGGTGGCTATGTGACTGGGCTCGACGGCATCGAGCAGGAGGCGGCCACCGGTGATCGCGGCGGCGGCCACAAAGGTTCCGGTCTCGATACGGTCGGGGATGATGGTGTGCTCGGCGCCGTGCAGCTTGCTGACACCGCGGACGCGGATGGTGTCGGTGCCGGCGCCCTCGATCCGCGCGCCCATGGCGTTGAGAAGGTCCGCCAGGTCCTGGACCTCGGGCTCGCGCGCCGTGTTCTCGAGCACCGTCTCACCCTCCGCCAGCGTCGCTGCCATCATCAGGTTCTCGGTGCCAGTGACGCTGATGGTATCAAATTGGAAGCGCGTACCCTTGAGGCCGTCGGACCAGGCTTCGACGTAGCCGTGGTCGAGCTGGATGGAAGCGCCCAGCGCTTCCAGGCCCTTGAGGTGAAGGTTGATCGGCCGCGCTCCGATGGCACATCCACCGGGCAGCGAGACGCGCGCATGGCCTGCCCGCGCCACCAGCGGTCCCAGTACCAGGACCGAGGCTCGCATCTGTTTCACGAGTTCGTAGGGGGCGAGCGGGTCCTCCAACTGGCGCGCCTGGATCTCCACGCGGTGGCCGTGCCCTTCGCGCTCCGCGGAGGAGTCGACGCCCAACTCCTCCAGCAGCATGCGCAACGTCCCGATGTCGCGCACTCGCGGCACGTTGTGCAGGACCACTCGCTGGTCGGTGAGCAAAGCGGCGGCCATGGCGGGCAGCGCCGCATTCTTGGCGCCGCTGATCGTGACGCGGCCCTCCAGGGGTCTGCCACCCTCGATAAGAAACTTATCCATAGCTTTACATGCCCCGTGTTCGGGGATTCGGGGTTCGGGTTTCGGGATTCGCAGGCAAGGGACTCGGAACTCGGGACTCGGGACTCGCGAACTCGGGATTTCGAATCGGAGCTTCCGGATTCGCGCGCAATGTTCGCATCGCGTCGTGATACTGAGACGTCTTCACTTTTGCCCTTTGCCTTTTGACTTTTGCCTTTTGGTTTGCTTTCTGCTTTCTTCCCGTGCTTGCCGCAACACCGCGGCCATCTTCGCTCTGCCGGCCAGCAAACGTGCGGCCTCGTTGCGCGAAATGCTCTTCCAAAGCATTAGGAGCGCCACCGGCAGGTTCCCGCCCGACTCTCGGAGCGCGCGTTGGGCCGCGGCAGCGCTGACGTCGGTCTCTTGCACTACGATCGCCTGGGCGCGCTGCAGCAGCTTCTCGTTGGTCAGTTGCACATTGACCATCAGATTGGAGAACACTCGCCCCAGCCGTACCATGGTGGCAGTCGAGAGCATATTGAGAACCAGCTTCTGCGCGGTCCCCGCCTTCATGCGAGTGGAGCCGGCGACGACCTCCGGGCCGGTGCGCGGTACCAGAGCCACATCCGCCTCGCACTCCATCTCCGAGCCGGGGTTCGAGCACAGGGCGACCACTTGTGCCCCGAGCCGGCGAGCGTAGCGCATGCCGGCCGACGTGTACGGCGTGCGTCCACTGGCGGAGATTCCAACCAGGACGTCGCGTTTGGTGAGTTTGATGGCGCGCAAATCGCACACGGCCTGGCGCTGATCGTCCTCTGACCCTTCAACCGCCGCGAACATGGCTGGCGGGCCGCCCGCAAGCACACCCACCACGCTCAGGGTGCCGAAGGTGGGCAGACATTCAGCGGCGTCCAGTACACCCAGGCGTCCGCTGGTGCCGGCCCCCAGGTACACCAGCCGCCCGCCGTGGCTGATCGCGTCCACCGCGAGATCGACGGCGCGCGCAATCTGCGGGAGGATCTTGCCAATCGCCGGCGCCACGCGATGATCCTCGCGATTGATGATGCGCAGGATTTCCTGCGTCGACTTCGTATCCAGGGAAGCGGAGGCGGGATTCGCCTGTTCCGTTATGCGTTCGCGAGGTTTCCCTGACACCTGGCACCTGAGACCCGACACCTTCTTCACTTCTTTCCCGATAGCGTTTCCCACCCGCGGCGCGATAAATCCCAGTAGATGATATATCCCGAAATGGCGGCGATGCCCAGGAACAGGAGGCCGGTGCTGCTGGAACCCAACAACAGTTTGCCGATAGCAAACAGCATCATGTAGACCATCAAACAACCCAGTGCCCAATCCATGAAATTATACCAGCCATCTTGAGTGGGAGGGATTTCCGGCGCCAGCACGGCGAGGCGCCTCCACCCGGTTACACCCGGCCGCACCTTCCGGTAAAAGGAGAGGAGCTTCGATTCTGGCTCGGGCTGAGTCAGGAACGTGGCGGCCAGCCACACAAGCGTGGTGATTGCGACCGTCAAGACCAAGTTCTTCGCGAACTGGTTCGGGTCAGAGGCCGCAAAGGGGCTTGCAAAGCGGAGAGTGATGGAGGTGGCTGCCGCCGTGATCATCGCGGAGATTTCCGACCAGGCATTGATGCGCCACCAGTACCAGCGCAGCAGGTACACCGCGCCCGTACCCGCGCCGATGTTGACCACCATATCCCAACCGCCCGCGACTGAGTGCATGACGTAGGAGACTGCCGCGCTTATGACCATCAGCCCCATGGTCGAGACTTTGGAAATGGTTACGTAGTGGCGCTCAGAGTGGTTGCGCACCAGGAAGCGGCGATAGAAATCGTTCACCAGGTAGGACGACCCCCAGTTGAGCTGCGTGGCAATCGTGGACATGTAAGCAGCGGCAAAGGCGGCGAGCATCAGGCCACGAAAAGCTCCGGGTAAGTAATCCACCCAGACCCGAACGAAGCCGCCCTCAGCGTCGGCGCCCGGCAGGCTCAGTTGGGGGTAAAGGACGACCACGGTCAACGCGGTAAGAATCCAGGCCCAGGGCCGCAAGGCGTAATGGGCGATGTTGAACCACAATGTTGCCAGCAGAGAGTTCTTTTCATCCTTGGCGCAGAAAATGCGCTGCGCTACATAACCGCCCCCACCCGGTTCCGCTCCCGGATACCAGACGGACCACCAGTACACGCCGATGTAAACGAGAAAAGTCATAAGCGGCATCCAGGGAGAATGCAAATCCGGAACGAAGGAGAGGATGGATCCGGAACCACCTACGGCGGCGCCCCTCGCTGCGTCCACGGCGGCAAGCTTGGTCTTGAGTGCGCTCATGCCGCCCACGGCGTGCACCGCGTAAAAGGCCAAGAGGATTAACATGGCCATCTTCAGAACGAATTGCACCATGTCCGTCCAGAGCACTCCCCAAAGGCCGGAGATCGAGGTGTATGCCGCCGTGATCGCCATGCAGATGACCACGGCCCAGAATTTAGGGATGTTGAGTGAAATCCCCAGGATCTTCTCCATCGCCAGGTTGACCCACCCCAAAATGATGCAGTTGATGAGGAGGCCAAAGTAAACGGCGCGAAATCCCCGGAGGAAGGCAGCAGGTTTGCCGGCGTATCGCAACTCGACCAGCTCCACGTCGGTGATGATCTCCGCTCTTCGCCACATGCGCGCAAAGAAAAACACGGTCATCATCCCGCTCAGCAGGAAACTCCACCAAAACCAGTTGGCGGCTACGCCCCGTCGCACCACTTGGCCGGTCACCCAAAGGGGTGTGTCCGCGGCAAAAGTGGTGGCCACCATGGAGGTTCCCGCCAGCCACCAGGAGGCTTCACGGCCGGACACAAAGAAATCCTCCGTGCTGGCGCTGGCCTTCTTGCGGTAGTAAAGCCCGATGAGCAGGTTGAGGAGGAAATAGGCGGCCACGACCAGCCAGTCGGCCAACGTCATTTTCATATAAGGTTCCTCGAAGCAAGTCGAGGTAGTGAGTTATTTTGACGTAGAGGCGGCTTTACGTCGCCATTTGGCGAGGTGAACGCGCCGCTACAGCATCAATTGACCCACTAACCGAGTCGAGCTTGCGTTGACACAAACAGCGGGCCAGTATATAGCAGATGATGTCGGCTGCAAAGCGATTGCCGATTGACGCGATTGACGAGTGCCGATTGCCGATGGGAAGAGCAGTGCTGGTCGCCGGCTGGTCGGGCCAGCGGAATAGCAAATGAGAAGATCCATTACTTCATGGAAGAGCAGGGATGGTTGAACCAATAGATCGCTTAGATCGCTTGTTTCAAGAGCTGAACCGGATGGGAGCTGCCGTGCTGGTGGCGACGACAGGGCGCGACGGAGACCCTCGCCAGCCAGAAGAGGTGATTGCTGAGTGTACGTCACATTGCCGGGACTCCGGCCGACTGACTTGGGTGGTGCTCGACTGGCTGCTCCGCCAAGTTGACGAGTTGGATGAGGACAAGCTCTTGGATGCTACTCGATCCTGCGGTGACCTTGCGGTTCTCGGCGTGCTGTGCGATGCTGCCAACGAGCGCAACCCCAACCCTAGGTTCGTGCGGTTGATGAATGCCTGCACTCCGCATCCCACTCTCGTTCCGTTCTTCCACCGCGTGGCGCGAAGCCCGCTAGCCTTGCGGCTGACCGAGCAGGGCGCGCTGGACGTGTTCCGTCGTTGGAACTTTCTGTGCAACGAGTTGCGTTATCTCGACGGGCAACTGGCGGGGCGCCGCCGGAGCAGCGACGAGGAGGTCTCTGGAGGTGCGCCACCGGGCGCCAAGCCTTTCGCCGACAACACGGCGTACAGCGATGACGGCGTCGACCTCACCCTGATCCGCTGGATGCTTTCCCTAACGCCAGCGGAGCGCCTGCGGACGCTTCAGAACACCGTCCGCTCGCTACTGAAACTCCGTGGTTTGAAAACGCGCGACCCAAGGTTGCCCCATGACCGATTCGAGCCCTGATTTCGAGGCCCTGCTCAGAGTCCTCGTCGAGCATCGCGTTGACTTCATCGTCGTGGGTGGCGTCTGTGGCGTCCTGCACGGAGCGGGGATCGCCACGTTCGATCTCGACGTCGTTCACTCGCGCACCCCCGAGAACGTGGAACGGCTGCTCGCGGCGCTCGACGCTCTCGATGCCTGCTATCGCGGGCAGGTTCGCCGACCTGGAAATACCTGGATAATGTATCTTGCTTAGCACGCCAATATGCAGGTAGAATTGCGCCGCATTGTCGAGCTGAAGTTCTTTGGCGGGCTCACCGACGAGGGGGCAGCCGAATTGCTCGTCATTTCCCCTCGAAGTGTGAAGCGCAATTGGAGCGTCGCCCGAGCCCGGCTCATTCGGGAACTGAACCGGTAATGTGACACAGGGCCGCGCATGATCGAAGACAAGCAACCCGAGCCGGCTTCCTCAATGACTCCCGAGCGTTGGGAGCAGGTCACGAAACTATTCGAGGAGGCGCAAGAACTCGGCCCGGGTGAGCGTGCCTCCTTCCTCGAGCGAGCCTGCCCGGACGATTCGGCGTTGCGCGCCGAAGTTGAGTCGCTGCTCTCGGGCGATCGGCGCGCCGGAAACTTTCTCGAGAAACCTGTTCTGGCCGACGTGGGACCAACTGAGAGCGTCGAGATCCGCGTCGGGACACTCTCGCTCAACCAAGTGCTTTCGGGCCGCTTTCGAGTGATCCGCTTCCTTGGGCAGGGAGGAATGGGCGAGGTCTACGAGGCCAAAGACCTCGATCTGGGCGAGCGCGTCGCCTTGAAGACCATCCGGCCCGAGATCGCCTCCCAGCCTCACACCATGGCGCGCTTCAAGCAGGAAATCCAATTGGCCCGGCGCGTGGCCCACCCCAATGTTTGCAAGATGTTCGACCTGGGACGCCATCGACCCCCACCCGAGGCTGACCTCTCGGCCGGCGCGGTCACCTTTCTCACCATGGAGCTCCTGGAAGGCGAGACGCTCGCCGCCCGCCTTCGTCGCGTCGGGCGCATGACCACCGCCGAAGTGCTGCCGCTGGTTCAGCAGATGGCCGAGGCCTTGGCCGCCGCCCACGATGTGGGAGTGGTGCATCGCGACTTCAAGCCCGGCAACGTGATGCTGGTGCCTTCGAAGTCCGGCGACGGAGAAGAGCGATCTGTGGTTACGGATTTCGGCCTGGCCAAAGCTCTCGCGGCCGCCGATCGGTCCCCTGATGAAGGTCCTGCCTCGGTCACAGGCAGCGGCCATATGATCGGGACCATCGCCTACATGGCGCCTGAACAACTACAGGGCCGTGAGGTCACGCCCTCGTCGGACATTTACGCTCTCGGCCTGGTGATGTACGAGATGGTTGCCGGCAAGCGTCCATTTGGGGACGACGCGCTCTTTGGCGGAGCCTACCAGCGCCTCACGCAGCCGCCTCCGTCGCCACGCGTCCACGTGCCTGACCTCGATCCCCGGTGGGAATCGGCCATCATGCGGTGCCTGGAAGTGGACCCGGCAAAGCGATTTGCCGGCGTCCGCGAGGTATGTGCTGCTCTGGGCGCACCGGCCGGCAGCGTGACCTCAACCGCACATCCGGCACTCATTCCCGCCCCGCTCACAGGTCAAAAGCGGCGCCCCTCGATGGCCCTTTTCGGTGCGGTTTTTGCGCTTCTTCTTATGACGGCCGTGTTTTTCGGGTTGCGCCCGGATTGGGCGCGGGCTTTGTGGACTAGGATCTTCCCTCCTCCATTGCCCGCGCACAAGAATCTGGTTGTGATTCCCTTCCGCGCGGTCGGCGGTCGTCCGGAGGACCAGGTATATTGCGATGGGTTCACCGAGACGGTAACAGCGGCGCTGGTTCGGGAGACCGCACTCCAGGTATCTCCCGTCTCAGAGGTTATTAAGAATGGCGTGGACAGCATTGAACGAGCTCGAACCCAGCTCGGCGCCAACCTCGTCATCCAGGCGAGCTGGCAGCACCAGGCGAAAATGGCGCGAATCACTTTGAGCCTCATCGATGCAACGACCGGACAGTATCTTCGTACTGACGACCTTATCGAGCCGGTGGACGACGTGTTCAGTCTCCAGGACCATGTCGTTTCAAAGGCTTTAAGGATGCTCCAGGTTCACCTTTCCGAGAGTCAGGAAAGCGGCCTGATGGCCCACGGCACCACGGTGCTTACCGCCTATGACTTCTACGTTCAAGGCGTGGGGTATCTACAGAGGTACGAGAAGCCGGAGAACGTGGACACGGCTATCGGACTCTTCCAGCGTGCGACTCAGTCCGATCCGCGCTACGCACAGGCGCACGCGGCGTTGGCGCGGGCCTACTGGTATAAGTTCAATGCTACGCGGGAACCGCAGTGGGTGGAGAAGGCGCGCGCCGCGGTAAAGGCCGCAGAGGGCCTAAACAACCAGTCGGCCGAAGTTCAATTGGCTTTGGCTGATTTCAATTTGCGCACGGGTGCCTATCCGGAAGCCGTCTCCGCCTTCCAACGGGCGTTAGCAGCCGATCCCGCTAGGGTGGAGGCGCTGGACGGCTTGGGACTCGCTTACGACTCGCTGGGGCGGAGCGAAGAAGCGGAAGCGACATTCAACCAGGCCATCGCGATCCGGCCGATATGCTGGAGCTGCTATAACGACCTAGGTAAGTTTCTCGACCGTCACGCGCGGTACGAGGAAGCCGTTCAGGCGTGGCAGAGAATGACGGAGCTTACTCCGGACAACGTCTGGGGTTACATGAATATCGCTGTGGCATACTTCAACATGGGAAAATTCGAGGCAGCCGCCGACTACTTTGGGCGCGCTTCGCAAGTCTCTCCAGATGACCCCGACCTCGTGTCAAATGCAGGAACCATGAGCTTCTTCGCGGGCAAGTTTGAAGAGGACGCGCACTTCTGCGAGAGAGCCATCAAATTGCGGCCGGGGAAATACGCCTATTGGGGAAACCTTGCTGACGCCTATCGGATGATTCCTGCTGAGTCGAGCAAAGCTCCGGAGACCTACCGACGCGCCATCGCACTTGCGCAGAAGGAACTGGATGTAAATCCCAAGAGCGGCGACGTACAAGGCGACCTAGCACTTTATCACGCGCGTGTCGGCGACGTGAAACAGGCCCGCGATTACCTCGCAAAAGCCCTACGGTCGACGCCCGGCGACGTGGACGTTCTGCGCATCGCATGCTTGGTTCACCTCGAAACAGGTGAGCGGCAAGAGGCCCTCAAATGGCTAAGGCAGGCAGTTCGGGCGGGCTATCCGCGCGGCCAGCTTGTTGCCAATCCAGAACTCGCCATCCTGCGCTCGGAGCCCGAATTTCAACGGCTTGTAAAGGAAGCAAAGACGTCCGAGTAGACAGGTTTAGCTTGAGGTGGCCCCATTGGCGATTGGTCACCGCGTTATCTAACGTAGGTCCGGGGCGCGCAGTGCGGCTCCCTTCTTACATCTGTGATACCGGAGGCACCTTCGCCTTCGTGCCGATGGCGACGCAGATACGAACAAATTGCTTTAGGTAAGGCATCAAGGCACCAAGAAAACTCGCTAAGGAGGATGATCTCATATGGTCAAGGAATCGAACTTTCCACGCTTTCACCGCCAGATTGTTATGGCACTTGCCACTGCGGTCGCCGCGGTGAGCCTACTGGGCGCCGCCACCGCTGCCGCGGCCGACAACTCAGCCTGGACGGTGACGATAGACGTCAGATCGCAACCCCCCGATATCACCGTGGTTCACGTTACTGCGACCGGTACTGGCTGTGCGTCTGCTAACGATCTGGCAAGCCCAGACATGCATACCTGCCAAGGGGACACGGTGACATACCAAATCCAAAACAACGGAACTCCAGCCAACAACGACCCGTTCGTTGTATTTACGACCAGGCGGCTATTTAAGGGAAGCCCTGGCAGCCCTGACACCGACATGGTACAGTCGTCCGGCGGTCCGGTCACAGTCACCATCGGCGCCAACGACCATACCGAAAGGTATCACGTTGCGGTAGTTGATTCCTGTCATCTGTATTGGCGCGACCCCAAGATCTTGGTTGGCAGTGGAGGGGGTATCCTGGTGACAATCGAGAGCGAGCTCGCCAAGCTGAAGGAGAGCTGTCCAAAAGAAAGCAAGCTTATAAACAAGCTGATTAAGGAGGTGCAGGTACTTGAACAAGACCTGGGCGTCAAGTAGCCTCTTGAGGTAACCTTACTCGTCCAAGTCAGCTTTTCGGCCACTAGCCAGGGTCCAATCGTCTTCTGATTGGCCCTTGACCTTTCTCGTGGACAAAAGCCACGGTCACGAAGGCCAGTAGTGCGGGAATAGTCCTAATTACCTTGCTCCGAACTCCGTTCCAGGGCGACCTTCGAGGCGAGGGTCAGAGTGCAACGAACGTGGGGCCGCCTCGCCTCAGCCTGACTCCAATGCAGACGACGACTCTTCGGCTGGAGCCCATCCATTTTTGAAAAGTGATGGGCTCCTGCCAGTTGCATTTCCGCTGCTTCCAGCCGCGGCAATCCAGCCGGCGCACTTGTGCTCGGTGCCGCTATGAAAGCTGATCTCCTATTTGCATTCTAACGCGAAGTACTGCGGACCGCCGATGCGGACCCGTATGGCGCAACACTAATCGACTCAGGCCGGGCGGTATGGCAGATAGTGTCGGCTGCAAGGTCGATGTGAGGGCCTGTCGCTTGACGTTGGAAGAGCAGTGCCGGTCCAAAACGGGTCGACCTTTTTCTAGACGGTTGGCCAGCGGATAGGATAAGTAGTTGGCAGACGACAATTCACAACGGCCGACGGACGGGTGTCAGCCCATCCTTGAAGACTCGGCTTACAGCGAAGATGGAGTCGACCTCACCCTGATCCGCTGGATGCTTTCTTTGACGCCAGCGGAGCGCCTGCGGACGCTTCAGAACACCGTCCGCTCGCTACTGAAACTCCGTGCTTTGAAAATGCGCGACCCGGGGTTACCCAATGACCGAATCCAGTCCTGATTTCGAGGCCCTGCTCAGAGTCCTCGTCGAGTGTCGCGTCGGTTCGCCGACCTGGAAATACGGATAATGGTCCTTGCTTAGCACGCGAATATGCAGGTAGAATTGCGCAGCATTGTCGAGCTGAAGTTTTTTGGCGGGCTCACCGACGAGGGGGGCAGCCGAAATGCTCGCCATTTCCCCTCGAAGTGTCAAGCGTGATTGGAGCGTCGCCAGAGCATGGCTCTTTCGAGAATTGAACCGGTAAGGTGACGCCGGGCCAATATGATCGAGGACAAGCATTCCGAGCCGGCCCACTGTGCGGCGGCCACGCGGCACGCGGACTCGCAGAGTGGTTCCTCGATGACTCCCGAGCGTTGGGAGCAGGTGAAGAGACTATTCGAGGCGGCGCAGGAACTCAGCCCGGCTGAGCGTGCCCCCTTCCTCAATGGAGCCTGCCCGGACGACCCAGAGTTGCGCAACGAAGTTGAATCGCTGCTCTCGGGCGATCGGCACGCCGGAGACTTCCTCGAGAAGCCTATTCTGGCAGGGGCTGCGGAAACTGAGAACGTTGCGATCCGAGTCGGCACACTCTCGCTCGGCCAAGTGCTGTCGGGCCGCTTTCGGGTGATCCGCTTCCTTGGGCAGGGAGGAATGGGCGAGGTCTACGAGGCCAAGGACCTCGAACTGGGCGAGCGCGTCGCCTTGAAGACCATCCGGCCGGAGATTGCCTCCCAGCCTCACACCATGGCGCGCTTCAAGCAGGAAATCCACTTGGCCCGGAGCGTGGCTCACCCCAATGTCTGCCGGATGTTCGACCTGGGACGTCATCGACCTCCACCCGCAAACGACCCCTCGGCGGGCGTGGTCACTTTTCTCACCATGGAGCTGCTGGAGGGCGAGACGCTGGCCGCCCGCCTTCGTCGCGTGGGACGCATGACCACGGCCGAAGCGCTTCCGCTGGTTCAGCAGATGGCCGAGGCTTTGGCCGCTGCCCACGATGTGGGAGTGGTGCATCGCGACTTCAAGCCCGGCAACGTGATGTTGGTGCCTGCGAAGTCCGGCGACGGGAAAGAGCGGGCTGTGGTCACGGATTTCGGCCTGGCCAAAGCCGTCGTGGCCGCGGAGCAGGCCACCAGCGAAGGTCCTGCATCCGCTGTCACAGCCAGCGGCCATATGATCGGAACCCTCGCCTACATAGCGCCCGAACAACTGCAAGGCTGCGAGGCCACAACCGCCTCGGACATCTATGCTCTCGGTCTGGTGATGTACGAGATGGTGGCCGGCAAACATCCGTTCCCAAGCGACGCGCTTTTTGGCGGAGCCTACCAGCGCCTCACACAGCCGCCTCCGTCGCCACGCGTCCATGTGCCAGACCTTGATCCGCAGTGGGAACAGGCCATCATGTCCTGTCTGGAGGTCGATCCGGGCAAGCGCTTCGCCAGTGCCAGGAGCTTGGCGGTTGCTCTCAGCAGTCCCCGTGCTGTAGCGGAGATGCCTGCGCTTGAGCGGGGCGAAGGGTCCTCATCGCCGTTGGTGGGGACACGGGCGGTACAGCAAGCTGATGTCGCCGCCTCTCCCGCGACTGCGGGATCAGTGCAAGCTCTGAAGGGCAGCGGCGCTACCCCTAGTGGGAGAACGGCGGTGGGGACCCTTCGCTCCGCTCAAGGGCAGGCGCCGCCGCTACACGATTCGGAGGTGATCGCGGGCCTCGTGCAGCGCCACCAGAAAACCATCATCGCATTGGCTGCCGGGATGGTGATCGCCGCCGCCCTGATCTATAACCTCTATCGCGCTGCCAGCCATGCGCCCGCGTCGCCCGCCGCCTTGGAGTTTACGCGTGTGACGGGCAGTGGCGACGTCCGGCAAGCGGACATCTCACCCGATGGCAAATATGTGGCCTTCGTGCGCCAAACGGCAGGCGGGCAAAGTCTCTGGCTGAAACAACTGGCCACGGACAGTGACGTCCAGATTGCCACTCTGGGCGAGGATCAATGTCCGGGTCTGGCGTTCTCTCCCGATGGCAGCTACGTTTACTTTGTCCGCCAGAAGCCTTTGAACCCTAACGGCGATCTTTACCAAGTGCCCGCCCTCGGCGGAAGCGCAAGAAGGATGCTGGCGGGGATTTCCGGCCCGCCGACATTCTCACCCGATGGCCAGCGGATCGCTTTTGTTCGGGAAACCATTGATGAGTTCAGCCTTTTGACCGCCTCACTGGATGGCTCCGGCGAGCGGACGTTGGCACCCTACAAGGAGACCGAGTGGATGGTCATCCAGCGCGTCGCGTGGTCTCCGGATGGCAAAACCCTCGCCTTCGCTCACTTCCGTTCGCAGGGGGTTTTGACCACCATCGGGGCGGAGGGCGGCCCGGCCCGGCCGGTGGCAGGCGCGAATTGGAATTGGATCTCAGATTTCGCCTGGCTTCCCGGAAGCCGTCACCTGATCGTTGCGGGCATTGCGCAGGGGGAGTCCGGGACCGTTGCAACATTGCAGCTTTACGAAGAGTCGACCGAGGGAGGCAAAGTCCGCCAGATCACGCACGACCTTTCGAGGTACACAGGAGTTCGGGCGAGCGCGGATGGGAAGACGTTGTTGGCCCTCCAGAACCAGGTTCTCGCCACCCTCCAGGTCGCCAGGCCTGGCAAGGAGTCCGAAGCCCGCACCCTGAGCGCCGGAAACCAGAACGGCGACGGCGATAACGGTTTGGCTTGGACGCCGGACGGGAAAATCGTTTATTGCTCGGTTCATAACGGGCGCTATGACCTTTGGGAGATGGGCTCAGACGGCTCAAACCCCCAGCGGCTCACCAACAACGATACCTCCTCGGGTTCCTATGACCTCGTCGTATCTCCCCGTGGCGACTTCGTTGCCTTCGTCCAGCAGGATCGAAGTAACCGGTGGAACATCTGGCGGGTGGACATGGACGGCACCAACCTGAAACAGCTTACCCAGGGCCGGTCTGATGGCAGTCCCACCGTGTCGCCGGATGGGCAGTGGGTGGTTTTCAGCCGGGACCAGGGCGGGAAGGTCACGCTGATGAAGGTTCCAAGTGGAGGCGGGCCGGCGACCCAGTTAACGGACTACAACTCAATTTGGCCCTCCGTCTCTCCGGATGGCAAGTGGATCGCTTTCGGGTACTCTCCCGGTCAGAATCAGCCGGTCAGCATCGCAGTGGTTCCTTTCGCGGGCGGCCAACCCGCCAAGGTTTTCCCGCTGCCCGCTACCAGCCAATACCCCGATGTTTGGACCCCCGCACCCCTTATTTGGACCCCCGATGGCCACGCCATCTCTTTCCTCAATAGCGCAAATGGCGTGAATAATATCTGGGAACAACCGGTGACGGGCGGCCCGCCGAAGCCAGTGACTCATTTCACTTCCGATAATATTTTCTCGTTCGACTGGTCCCGCGATGGCCGCCTGGCGCTCTCGCGCGGCACGGACACGACCGATGCGGTGCTGATCAAGAATTTCCGATGACTGGCAAGACGATTTCACACTACCGGATCGTATTAACGTCGGAATCGGCTTTTGACGTCAATCCCGATATCTAGGCGTCACCGGGGGAAGTCAGAGCGTTGGGGTGCGGAGCCTGAGGACCGGAGCCGTTACTCGACTCATTGGCTCGGGGGTTAAACGCGCCGTAGTCAGGCTGGGGACGGAGGCAGCGTGGAGTGGAGTGGCCTACTCATTGACGCAGGGAAGCAAGGAGTCTATTCTGGTGATCCCGGAGTGGGCACAGATGTTGCAAAGGACTGAGTGGTACAGCACAGTCTAGAGTACCCTGATGAATGCAATGGAAGGAGTTGCAAGTGCCAAAGAAAACGAAGGCAGGGGGCGGCAAGATAAAGCACACCGAAGTGGTGATCGTCATAAAGAACCATGACGCTCCCCAGCAGCAACTAGAAGACCTTATTGCCTTAGGAGAGAGCCTGGCTCCAAAGTTCCTGGCGGAGATCGGAGCCGCGGGGAAACAGTTCGAGGTCACATCAAACAACAAGCATCGCCATAAGTAGCAGGCACCTGCTGGGCTTCGCGAGGCTGGGAAGAGTCGACTGCGAAGGAGGACTCATGGTGCGTGTGTGTCTGGTAGCGGCTCCAACGGTCTCGGAGCTGGAGGACGGGCCTATTGCTCAGTCGATCGATCTGAGGGACATGGCCCTCGATGTGCCTCTTGGAATCCTCAGCCTGGGAGCGGTGCTGGAACAGAATGGTTTTCTCCCGGATGTAGTTGATCTCAATCGGCTATTTTTTGAATACTCATGGCCGGAGCAAGGCTCCTACAGACATCTTAATTTCTGCTCATTCGCCGCGGCGCGGCTTGCCGAGGTTCAGTTCGACGTCATCGGCTTCAGCACCATGTGCAGCAGCTTCCCCCTAACCCTCCGCCTGGCGCAAGAGATTCGGCGGACCCACCCGGGGGCGACGATTGTGCTGGGCGGCCCGCAAGCTTCGGTGGTGGATGAGGCTACCTTAGCCGCATTTGCCGCCGTGGACGTGATTGTGCGGGGAGAGGCCGAAGTCACGTTTCCCCGCCTGCTGGGGGCCCTCGCGGACGGAGGCGATCTAAGCCGCATCCAGGGAATCACGTATCGCCATCAGGGAAGGATCGTCCGCAATCCGAATGCCCCGGTGATTGAGGATCTGGATTCGTTACCCCTTCCGGCTTATCATCTGCTCGGCCGCGACCGATCCTTGTGTTTGCGGCTGGCTCTCGAACTGGGCCGCGGGTGCCCGTTTGCGTGCACCTTCTGCTCTACCAATGATTTCTTTCGCCGGCGTTTCCGGCTGAAGTCGCCCGTTCGGCTGATCGAGCAAATGAGCTTTCTGCACCAGACGTATGGCACGGAGAGCTTTGACCTTATCCACGACATGTTTGCCGTTGACCGGAAGAGGGTTGTCGACTTCTGCGAAGCGCTATTGCAGTCGGGTTGCAAATTCAACTGGGGTTGCAGCGCCCGCTCGGATTGCGTTGACCGTGACCTGCTGGCGCTCATGTCACGGGCTGGGTGCAACAGCATCTTCTTCGGCATTGAGACTGGCTCCCCTCGCATGCAGAAGGCCATCCAGAAGGGCCTCGATTTGGAAGAGGCTGCCCGGATGATCTCCTTCACCGACGAGGAGGGAATGGCGACAACGGTCTCCACGATTACTGGGTACCCGGAGGAGGAGAAACAGGACTTGGCTCTGACCGTGGCCTTTGTCGTGGACGTTGTGCGTCACGAGCACGTCAACCCACAGCTCAACATCCTGGCTCCGCTGGCGGGGACCCCGCTGCTGAGGCAGAACCGCGACAGGCTTTTGTTTGACGGCCACTACTCCGACATGTCGCACCAAGGCTGGCAGCAAGATCCCGCAGATCGAGAATTGATCCGTGCCTTTCCCGTGATCTTCCCCAATTTTTACGGCGTACCCAGCGCCGTGGACCGGGGGTACCTTATAGAGTTGAACCGATTCTTCATGGGGGCAGAGCGTCGCTTCCGCTGGCTGCTGATCGCGCTTCACCAGGAAACAGGCCAACTGCTGATTGTTTTCGACGCTTGGCGGGCATGGCGCCAGGAACCGGCAAACCCCGCGAAATATTATGCCTCCATCGAGTTTTCGCACAATTTTCAAGCGTTTCTGAAGGCTGTATATTTGACGAAGATGAATCCGGCAAGCATCGTTGTCCCAGGGCTCCTCGAATTGCAGGAGGCGCTGGAGGCTGAGTCCCAGAATGACACCGCCTCTTCCGGTCACTTTGAGGTAGACGGGGCGCCGATCACATCCGACTTGATTCCCCGCCGGGCCCCCGGGGTCCGCGTGGTTCGCGTGACGACGGATGTACGAGCCATCATCAAGGCGCTGCGCTCAAAGCAACCTCTGCAGCGCGTAGTTCGCTGTCCCAGGGTACTCGCGGCCAGCAAGTGCGATGATGAGCGCCTAAAGTTGATGGAGCTTCCCCGGCTGCTGGCGGATACCCTGTACCTCTGCGAAGGTCAGTCCACAGTGCAGGACATCGTGAAGCGCTTTTCGCGTCGCCATCGAGCCGTGGGTGGGGTGCCTGCAGCCCAGGTTTGCCGGCTGGGTCTGGAGACGTTGCGCAAGCACGAACTGGTGGGGTTCCTACGCTCCGCCTCAAGCATACGGGCGGCTGCTAAACAAGGCTCGGATTGCCCAGCGCCTGTTACGGCCTGATTGGGCATAGAAGATTCATGACTTCATGGTGGACCGGGACGCCTGCGCGGTACTCCAAGGCGTGCAAGTAAGCCAACAGTTGAGCCGAAGAATTTAAGCTAGTATTATTCGGCCATGGCCTAGTCAACGTAGAGATTCCCGACTCCTTCTTTCCGTGTCACGAGCATGTTAAGATTTGATCCGGAGGTTCTGGAATGCCAGTCAAGACCGAAGCCACCATTGAAGACCTCTATCACGTGCCCGAGAATGGCAAGGCTGAGATCGTCAACGGAGAGTTGCGGCTTATGTCACCAACGGGCGCTTTACCCAGCCGAGCCGGCGGGGAGATCTTTGTCTCGCTGCGGGCCCATGCGCGAAGCACGGGCGTGGGCCGTGCCTTTCCGGACAACGCAGGATTCGTGGTCAATTTGCCCCATAGGAAGTCTTTCAGCCCCGATGTGGCCTTTTACCTCGGGCCCGACACGGGCGGCAAGTTCCTGGAAGGCCCGCCGATCTTTGCCGTGGAAGTCCGCAGCGAGGGCGACTACGGGCCGGCCGCCGAGCGGGAAATGGCCGCCAAACGGCAGGACTATTTCGCCGCCGGCACTCAGGTGGTGTGGGACGTGGATGTGCTGAGGTCGCTGGTGGTGCGGGTCTATCGAGCCACCGACCCTGACAATCCCAAAGTTTACCGGCGCGGCGAGATCGCCGAAGCCGAACCCGCCGTCCCGGGCTGGACTTTTCCCGTTGAGGATCTGTTGAGTTGAGAATTCTCCGAGGCTCAGGCAGCGTCAGATCCCCCAAGACCTAGTCACACGTCAGCTCTCTATACTACAAACCCCAATCTTCTTCTCGGCTCGCGACGATTTTCCTTGCTCGCCACTCGTCACTAGCCACTTCGCTCCATTTGGTTGCGGCCCAACGCTTCTGGTTCCTGACCCGTCCTTTCGTGTTAAGATTTGGTCTGGAGGTTCTGGAATGCCAGTCAAGAGCGAAGCCACCATTGAAGACCTCTATCGCGTGCCCGAGAATGGCAAGGCTGAGATCGTCAACGGAGAACTCCGACTTATGTCGCCAACGGGATTTTTACCTAGCCGAGCGGGCGGAGCGATCTTTGTCTCGCTGTACGCCCATGAACGAAGGACAGGTGTGGGCCGGGCCATCCCGGATAACGCAGGATTTGTGGTCAATTTGCCCCATAGGAAGTCCTTCAGCCCCGATGCTGCGTATTACCGTGGCCCCGAGACGGGCGGCAAGTTCATGGAAGGCGCTCCGGTCTTTGCCGTGGAAGTGCGTAGCGAGGGCGACTACGGCCCAGCCGCCGAGCGGGAAATGGCCGCCAAACGGCAGGACTATTTCGCCGCTGGGACACAGGTTGTGTGGGACGTGGACGTGTTGAGGTCGCTGGTGGTGCGGGTCTATCGTGCAATCGACCCTGACAATCCCAAAGTTTACCGGCGCGGCGAGATCGCCGAAGCCGAACCCGCCGTCCCGGGCTGGACTCTTGCGGTTGAGGCCCTGTTGAGTTGAGAATCTCCGAGGCTTGGGCAGCTTCAGATCCCCCAAGACCTAGTCACCCGTCAGCTCTCTATACTACAAACCCCAATCTTCTTCTCGGCTCGCGACGATTTTTCTTGCTCGCCACTCGCCACTCGTCACTAGCCACTTCGCTCCATTTGGTTGCGGCCCAAGGCTTCTGGTTCCTGAGCCGTCCTTTCGTGTTAAGATTTGACCCGGAGGTTCTGGAATGCCCGTCAAGACCGAAGCCACCATTGAAGACCTCTACCGCGTGCCCGAGAATGGCAAAGCCGAGATCGTCAACGGAGAGCTGAAACTCATGTCACCTACTGGCGATTTGCCAAGCGGAGCAGCCGGCGAGATCTTTGTATCCCTGCGTACGCACGCGCGAGGCACAGGAGTGGGCCGGGCCTATACTGACAACGCAGCCTTCATTGTGAAATTGCCGAATCGCAAGTCCTTTAGTCCCGACGCTGCTTACTACATTGGCCCGCGCACGGGTGGCAAGTTCCTGGAAGGCGCTCCGGTCTTTGCCGTGGAAGTGCGCAGCGAGAGCGACTACGGCCCAGCCGCCGAGCGGGAAATGGCCGCCAAACGGCAGGACTATTTCGCCGCTGGGACGCAGGTGGTATGGGACGTGGACGTGTTGAGGTCGCTGGTGGTGCGGGTCTATCGTGCAACCGACCCTGACAATCCCAAAGTTTACCGCCGAGGCGAGATCGCCGAAGCTGAACCCGCCGTGCCGGGGTGGACTTTTCCGGTTGAGGATCTGTTTAGCTGAGGAGTTGTTTTCTTTCTTGTTTTGTGAGCGTTGTTTTTCGCGACCTCGACGACATTCGCGGCCACATTGCACAGCACAACCTTGACGCCGCCGCCCGGGTAATAACAGAGATCTTTGACGCTATTCGGGCCTTGGTTCCATTTCCCCGCCAGGGCCACAGACGCCCGGACCTCACCTCACGGCCCTTGCGCTTTATTGTGGTACGTGAATATCTTATTGCCTACGCGCCCAAGGAAAAGCCCCTGTGGGTTGTCGCAGTCATGCACGGACGGCGCAGCGCTCGGGTGATGGCCGCAATCCTCAAGAGGTGGAGAGTAATCCCCTGCAGTATTTCTGGCGGCGGTACTCGGTACGCAGCGCCAACAGCAGGGAAGCGGAGTATTATGAGAGTGTCCCACGCGGGAACGGTGACGAGCCGGGGAGCTCAGGGACCCCCCGGTCACAAAGGATCTCGCTAAGCCCAGACTTTGCCCCCGGGAGCTAGATTCCTGCGCGTGACGATGCCGCCGAACTGTGGTAGAACAGTCACAGGCTGCGATGAAAGGACGGTAAGCATTATGGCAACTCTCGATTGGTCCCAATGCCCCGCCGTCGAAAGCGTGCCGGGGAGAGTAAGCGGCGCATGGGTATTCCGTGATACGCGATTGCCCGTTGCGACCGTGATCGAGAACCTTGAGGATTTGAGCGTCGAAGAAGTGATGGAACAATTCGACGTGACGCGGGAGCAGATCAGAGCGGTACTTGATTTTGTGGCCCAGAGCCTCAAGGTTTCAGCACCGGGGCCACCTTCCGCGCCGGTCGATGCCGCGCCGGTCGATGCTCATTCTCTTTGACCACGGAACGCCAAAGGGACTTGCCCGCGCGCTTCCCGGCCACCCGATCATCACAGCCCAAGCCAGAGGATGGGATAAGCTCTCGATCAACGGCAAGCCCTCACCGTTTCTCCTGCTCCACAGCCCTGGACTTCCTGGGCAAGACCTGTGTAGCAAAGGTATCAGCAATGTTAAAATAATCTTCTTGACATCCACCTTGTGGTTATGGTATGGTTCTTGAAGCTCGCTTCGGACCGATCGCAGCCGTGGGTCGATGGGAAAATGGGTCAGGCAAAGCATCGGGGGACGAGGCGAGGGATATGTTCTAGGAGGTTGGTCGCATGTCGTTAGTGCAGCATACGGTTTCCCCCAAGCGGGTGGCCGCCAATCAGGCGAATAGCCAGAAGTCGACGGGACCCAAGACCGAGGAGGGCAAGGCTCGCGCCGCCCTAAACGCCCTCAAAACCGGAGCCTACGTCAAGACGAACAATGCCCGGCGCGAGATCTTGCTGAGGAGGGACGGGAACCTGGTTGATTTCGACCAGTTTCACCAGAGGCTGACGGAGCGTTGGTCCCCGGGCGATGTGATGCAAGAGATGCTGGTGAAGAGCATTGCCGAGAAGAGTTCGGACCTGGAGCAGTTGCGAGCCGGCTGGATCGAGCGCCGACTAACGGCCGTGTATGTCGCCGATATCCAGGCGCGAAGGCGGGATTTGCTGTCGCGCCGCTGGTGCCCCGGTGTGCCCGCCGTCGAGCCGGCGGCCCGGGGCCTTTGGCAGGCCGAGGATTCACCCTCCAAGTTCAAGAAGATATACGACATTTTGGACCTGCTCCAGAAATGGTTCGAGGAGAAAGTGTGCCCCGACAAGTATCCGGAGGCGATGAACGCGCTTTACGGCGAATGTCCCAGCCTGGCTGGCGAGAGGATCCGGCTGCTGTTTATCCAGTTTGTTGGTTCGGACGAGGTCGGGACGGCAAAAGCGGCGCAGCAACTGCCCGAGTGGATCGCACGGGAACGGCGCTATGTGGATCGGGAGCGCGATCTCTTCCGGGATGAGATGGCCTTGCGGGACGGGGGCGGGCCCAACTTGACTGAGGAGCAAGTGAACGCGAGGGAAGTTGACCTTGAGAAGCAGATCGCCGAGCAATCCCGGCTCTTGTTGCAGTTGAAGCGCAATCAGTCGCAATGGGCGCCGCGGGACGCAGGGAATAGGGAACAGAGAATAGGGAACAGGGAACAGGACCAAACTGCCGTCGCAACCGAACCCGTCACCGCCGACGCGGGGGCGGTCCCGCACGCGGGACCGGCATCCTCTCCTTCCGGCCTGTCTTCCGGCCCATCCTCCGGCACAGTTTCCGACCAGAGTGCCATCCCAACGAACGGCCAGAATGGGGACGAAACGGCGGTCGGAGGGTAGAATCGCGCAAAAACGCCAAAAACGGACGGAACTAAGCCTTCTAGTCTAGTATAATCAACGGCTTAACCCATAAAACAAACCCAAATCAACGCAAAGCGAAGCCCTTAAGTCCTTTAGATTTGAAAGGCCGCTTGGGAACAAAGCCAAAGCAAAGCCCTTAACTCCTTCAGAACGGAATCCCCTTCTTTTGAAACAGACCGTTCACGGCAGAAGCCTGGGAGCGCGGGCGTCCCACCCGCTCTTCAGTTTCGTACCGGCGGGACTCGTTCCAATGGCCGCCTCATCTGCGGCCGCGGCCAAGAGCGGGCGGGACGCCCGCGCTCCCAGGGCACTTCCCATGCTAAGATTTGATCCGGAGGATTCGGGGAATCCCCACTGGACTTATGAAACCTTCTCGTCTCTCTCTCGTTCTTGCCCTGACGATACTCGCGTCCCATTGCACCCCTGCCCGCGCTGGACAGGCTAAACGCCCTGCGGCGACCGCCGCCAAGTCGACCGTCACGTCCCCATCCGTCAGCGCCGCCGCTCGTGCCAAACTAGCCTCGATTGCTCCCATGGTAGCCGAGGCGGTTCGTGAGGGCAAGTGTCCGGGCGCCGTCGTGGTGGTGGGGCACAACGGGCATGTCGTTTACCGTCAAGCTTTCGGTTACCGCGCTCTCGTACCCCGCAAGCTGCGCATGACGCCCACCACCATCTTCGATCTGGCCTCGCTCACCAAGGTGGTGGCCACCGCGCCCGCGGTGATGCAACTCTTCGAGCAAGGCAAGATCCGGCTGGAGGACCCGGTGGCCGACTACTGGCCCGATTTTGCCGCCAACGGCAAGGACCAGGTGACCGTGCAGGAGCTGCTGACGCACTTTTCCGGACTGCCTCCCGACCTCGAGCTGAAGCCGGAATGGTCCGGCTACGAGACGGCGATGAAGATGATCGTGGCCGACAGCCTGATCGTGCCGCCGGGCACGCGCTTCATCTACAGCGACATCAACTTCGAAACCCTGGGCGAGTTGGTCCATCGTATTTCCAAGCAGCCGCTCGACGGTTATTGCCGCCAGCACCTCTTCCAGCCGCTAGGCATGAAGGACACGCAATTTCGTCCGCCGGTTCGGCTGCGCAGCCGCATTGCTCCCACTCAGCACGAGTCGGAGACCAAGGGGAAGATTCTCTGGGGCGAGGTGCACGACCCGACGGCACGCGACATGGGCGGTGTGGCCGGGCACGCGGGCCTGTTTTCCACCGCCGACGACCTCGCCATTTATTGCCAGATGCTTTTGAGCCGCGGCACTTACAAGGGCGCCCGCATCTTCAGTCCGCTCACCGTGGACAAGATGACCACGCCGGAAACGCCGGTTGACTCTCTGGCCCTCCGCGGACTCGGCTGGGACATTGACTCACCCTTCGCTTCCAACCGCGGCGAGCTTTTCCCCGTGGGGTCCTTCGGCCACACCGGGTTCACCGGCACCGACATTTGGATCGATCCTTTTTCGCAGACGTACCTGGTGCTTTTGACCAACGCCGTCCACCCCGACGGCAAAGGAAGCGTCGGCTCGCTGCGGGCGCGGGTCGCCACCCTGGTGGCGGCGGCTTTTGGCGTCGTTCTCACACCGGAGCAGGTGGCGGCGCGCCTCTCGTCGGCCGGGTTTCACGAGCGCATGAACGCCTACCGGATTGAGGGCGTCCACAACGACAAAGTGCTCACCGGCATCGACGTGCTGGAGGCGGAGAATTTCCAGTCGCTGGCGGGACGGCGCGTGGGCTTGATCACCAACCACTCGGGACGCGACGCTGCGGGCCGCCGTACCATCGATCTGTTCTATCGCGCGCCGGGCGTGAAGCTGGCGGCCATCTTCAGTCCCGAGCACGGTCTCTTCGGTAAGGCCGACGAGCGCGTGGCCTCCACCACCGAGCCGGAGACCGGCCTGCCCGTCTACAGCCTCTTTGGAGACAGCGAGCGGCCCACTGACAAAATGCTGGAGGGTCTCGACGCGCTGGTGTTCGATATCCAGGACGCGGGCGTCCGCTTCTATACCTACACAACTACTTTAGGTTATACTATCGAAGCAGCAGCAAAAAAAGGAATTGACTACTACGTGCTAGACCGCCCCAATCCAATCAACGGCTTCCTCGTGGAAGGGCCGATGCTCGATTCGGACCTGCGATCGTTCGTGGCCTACTTTCCTTTGCCGGTCCGCCACGGCATGACGGAAGGCGAGTTGGCGGAGATGTTCAATACCGAGCAGCGCCTGGGTGCCAAGCTTCATGTGATCAAGATGCAGGGATGGCGGCGCACCGACTGGTACGACGAGACCGGCCTCCCCTGGATTAACCCTTCGCCGAACCTGCGCACCCTGACGGAGGAGGTTCTCTATCCGGGTGTGGGGATGATCGAGGGAGCGAACGTCAGCGTGGGTCGCGGCACCGATACGCCGTTCGAAGTGCTGGGCGCCCCGTGGATCGACTCGAATAAGCTTGCCGAGACCCTCAACGCCCGGCACATCCAGGGCGTCCGCTTTTTGCCCCTCGACTTCACTCCCCGCGAGAACCGGTTTGCGGGCGAGCCCTGCCACGGAGTCCAGATCCACCTGCTCGATCGGCGGGCCCTGGACGCACCGGAGCTGGGCGTTGAGTTGGCATCCGCCTTGCATAAGCTTTTCCCCAACGATTTCCAGCTTGATAAGACGCTGCCGTTAGTGGGCTCGCGGCGGGTGCTGGAATCCATCCGCAACGGGCAAGACCCGCGCCGCACGGCCTACGATTGGGAACAGGACCAGTTGCAGGAGTTTCGCAAGCTGCGCGCCAAGTACTTGTTGTATTGAGGGCAGACGGTAGTCGGTAGACGGTAGATGGTAGACCGCATAAGGGAAGAGGGCGAAGCGCCGCGTCTTCCCATATGCTGTCTACGGTCTACCATCTGCCGTCTTCCCCTTTATGCCGTCTGCTTTCTACCGTCTACCTTTTGCAGTAACCCCAGGACCCTAATTTTCATCTCACCGGTGGGCTTTCATATTGAAAGGACGGTATATAAACTATGGATGCTCCCAGCCAAGTAGGCAGCAATCATAAGACGTTACGTTTAGTGAGACCTTCAGTAGTGGTGCTCTGCGGACCGGCCGGCTGCGGCAAGTCGACCTTCGCGGCGAAGTACTTCCGCCCAACCCAGGTGATCTCCTCCGACCAGTGCCGGGCCCTGGTTTGCGACGACGAACGCGATCAGCGGTTTCAAGAACAGGCCTTCGCATTGCTCGATTTCATCCTCGACCTGCGGCTCGATTTGAACCGGCTTTGCGTGGTGGATTCGACGGCGATCACCCAGTCGGCGCGCTGGAGCCTGCTGGAGCGGTCGCGCCGGCATGGCGTCCCTTGCGTGGCCGTGCTCTTTGATGTGTCGCTGGAAACGTGCCTGGCCCACGATCAGGCGCGGCCACGGACCGTAGGACCGGCGATCGTGGAGCGGCAGTTCCAGCTTTTCCAGCAGGTCAAGGCGGGGATCAGCGAGGAGGGGTTCGAGCAGGTGATTGTGTTGCGCGAAGAGGATCTCGACAACGCACAGGTGGAGATTGCCTTCCGCCCGGTCATGGACCGAGCCGGAGCGTCCGCGACCGCGGCCCATGCTCGTCCGTTTGAGCGCCGAAGTCCGCGACCGGCGACGCGCCTTCACGGTCCTCGACCCGCAGCGGGGCTGGCCTCACCCGCCCCAGCGCCCGAGCAGTCGCCCTCGCCTGCGGATGTGACCCACCCTGAGCCGGCGGCCGCGTCGAACGCCCCGGGCGCCCCCGGCGCAAGTAGGGAATCAGCTCAAGCAGCGATGGCGTCGGTGCAACCGTCGGGAGGCGACGGGACCAGTTAAAAAGGGGCGCGACCCATAAGAGGGTAACGGACCAGAGGAATTAAGGATTGACGATTGGAAAACCGAAATAGCGTGAGTCTATTTCTTCCGATCGTCAAATCGGCAGTCGTAAATCGGCAATTCCCCACAGTGTTGAAATAGCGTTGCATTCCTCTTCGCTTCGAGCTATTGTAACCGTATGGCTGACCTGAAGCTCCAGGCACCACTCACCGAAGAAGTCGAAGTGGACGCCATAACCTTGGCTGCCATTGACCGTGGCATCGAGGATGCCGACGAGGGCCGGACCGTACCCATCGATGAAGTCCGGAAAATGATTCCCCAGTGGATTTCCAAATTCGAATCGCAAAGGCCGCGCTAGCGGATTTTGAGGAAATCCTGGCCTACTCCTGGGCTAACTTTCCTGCTGCTGCCGAACGGTTCGGCAACGCCATATTGGACCACGTCGATCTCTTAAGAAACTTCCCATACATCGGTAGTCCAGTTGCCGGGCGTCCCGGCGTCCGCCAGTTGGTGCATACCCCGATCTTGATCTACTACCGCGTGAACGAAGCCCCGAATTTCGTGGAGATTCTTCACTTCTGGCACAGCTCGCGCCAAGCTCCTACCTCGAAGTGAAGCTCTCGCGGTCGTAGCGAAGTGGGGCGCGGCGCCTAAATCACGGACAGGTTCCCGCAGGTCGAGCCGGTAAAGAGCCTTGGCAACCTGTGCCCTCGAGGGTCAGTATATTGCAGCACCTTGGCACCCTAAGCTATCTTGCCGAGGCACCTGTCCCGGACGTATAATTAGTCTCCCGAATGCCCCTTACAATTGGCACCAAGCTGGGTCCCTACGAAATCGTCGCGCCGCTGGGTGCAGGCGGCATGGGAGAAGTATATCGCGCCCGCGACAGCAAGCTCGGCCGCGAGGTGGCGCTGAAAGTCGTGCCCCAGGCCTTTGCCGCCGACGCCGAGCGCATGGCGCGCTTCCAGCGCGAAGCCCAGGTGTTGGCGTCGCTCAACCATCCCAACATTGCCGCGATTTATGGCCTGGAAGATTCCGGTGGGGCGCGGGCGCTGGTGATGGAGTTGGTGGAGGGTCCGACGCTGGCGGAGCGTATTGCGGAGAAAGAACCCCTCACCCGATCCCGCACTGCGGGACCACCCTCTCCCTCGGGGAGAGGGGAAAACTCTCAGAAACTTCGGCCACCCTCTCCCTCGGGGAGAGGGGCTGGGGGTGAGGGGTCGCGGCCGTCGCCGTTGCCTCTGGATGAATCCTTGCACATTGCCAGGCAGATTGCCGAAGCGTTCGAGTACGCGCACGAGCGCGGGATCGTCCATCGCGACCTGAAGCCTGCCAACGTGAAGGTGACGCCGGAGGGCGCGGTGAAGGTTCTCGATTTCGGTCTCGCCAAAGCGCTGGAGAGCGAACGCCCCACCGGTAACATCTCGAACTCGCCGACGCTGACGGCGGCGGCGACGCAAGCCGGGATCATCCTCGGCACCGCGGCTTACATGCCGCCCGAGCAAGCGAAGGGAAAACCCGTAGACCGCCGTGCGGATATCTGGGCGTTCGGCTGCGTGCTCTACGAGATGCTGACGGGGAAGCGGACCTTCGACGGCGAAACCACGTCGGACGTTCTGGCCGCCGTCATCATGAAAGAGCCCGACTGGAAGGCGCTCGCGGCGGATACACCGGCCGGCATTCAAAAGTTGCTGCGCCGGTGTCTGGCAAAAGATGCCAAGCAAAGATTGCAAGCCATCGGTGAGGCGCGTATTGCGATTGAAGAGACCCTGAGCGGCAAGGATTCTGTAGCGTCGGTGCCTGCCCTAGAGCGGAGCGAAGGGTCCTTACCGGCGGAAGCGGCGATGGGCACCATTCGCTCCGCACAAGGGCAGGCGTCGCCGCTAGAGCCACCCCTCTGGCGACGCGCGCTGCCGTGGTCGGTTGCGGCGGTCGCCGTTGTTGTCGCCGCGTTCGCAACGGTTGCCGCTTACCGCGGGCATAGCACCGCCGGCCAAACGGGCGAGTTGCGCCTCGAGATCGTCACGGCCGGCAGCAGCGACGACGTGACGCTCTCCCCTGACGGCCGGCAGCTTGTGTCCAGTGGGATGAATGACGGCGATCCGCTCTCCCTGCGTCCTCTCGATTCCGAGGTTCCGAAACCGCTGCCCGGAACGGAGTCAGGAGGCGCAACCTTCTGGTCTCCCGACAGCAAGTCGATCGGATTCGTCGCCAATGAGAAACTCAAGCGAATCGACGTGGCGACGGGGGCGGTGCAGACGCTGGCCGATGCTCCTACTGAGCGCGGCGCCTCGTGGAATCGCGAGGGCACCATCCTGTTTGCTCCTGGTGGCAACGGGCCTTTGTATCGGATTCCGGCAACGGGTGGACAGCCGGTTCAGGTCACCCAGCTCCGGGCTCCACAAGAAGCCAGCCATCGTTTCCCCCAGTTCCTGCCTGACGGGCGCCATTTCTTGTTCTGGATCGTCGGTTCCCCCGACGCAGAGGGGGAATATGTCGGATCGCTGGACAACCAGGACCACCAGCGGGTCTGCGTTGCCGACGGCCCCGTGACTTTTGTACCGCCCGATCACATTTTCCTAGTGCGCGAAAGCGTGGTGTATGCGCAACGATTCGATCTGGATAAGCTGAAGCTCACGGGTGAGCCGGTGGCTGTAGCTTCCGGCGTTTCCGAGGATCGGATCATTCGAGAACGGGTGGCAGCCTCGGACACTGGCATTATCGCCTTCCGACCCGATGTAGCGGTCAAGCGGCAGGTGACCTGGCTTGACCGCACCGGAAGACCGGACGGGACAGTAGGAGAACCCCTCGCGGGTGTGCGTGGAGGAGAGCTCTCGCCCGACGGACGGACCTTAGCGATCCACACTGCGCGCGGCGAGGTGGGCAGACCCGACGAGCTTTTGATGGACATGGCTCGCGGTACGCTCACTCCCCTGACCTCCGAGAGAAGCGGCAACGCACGATGGTCGCCCGACGGAAAACGGATCGCGTTCAATGGCGAACGCACCGGCATTCTCAACATTTATTCGATGGTCGTCGGCAGCAGCAGTCCGGGCGAAGTCGTGCTCGCCTTGAACGAGGCCATTAACCTGAGCGACTGGTCCCCTGACGGCAAGTACATTCTGTATTCGAGTCAAAGTCCCACAACGGCGCGCGACGTGTGGGCCCTCCCTCTCGACGGCGCCGACCGCAAGCCGTTTCCAGTGGTTCAAACGCCGGCCGAGGAAAGAGGAGGCAGATTCTCTCCGGATGGCAAGTGGGTGGCCTATAGCTCGAATGAAACCGGCCGCGAAGAAATTTTTGTGCGACCGTTCCCCGGGCCGGGTCCGGCCCAGCGCGTGTCAACCGAAGGCGGGCGGTTGCCGTTCTGGCGGCGCGATGGCAAGGAGTTGTATTACCTCAGAGAGGACCAACTGATGGCGGTCTCGGTCAATGGGGCAGCCAAGGCCACCCTCGAAGTCGGGATGCCTCAGTCGCTCTTCAAAGCGCGCGGCATAGTCGTGCCGGAGACTGACGGCCAGCGCTTTCTGGCTCTAACGCCGCTGGGCGAAGTCACCACGCCTCCGGTCACGGTGATTGTCAACTGGGCAGGTCAGGAGAAGTAGGCCTGTGGAACGGACCTGCGGCCGCTTCCGGCGGAGCTTGCCAACCCCACGCGAGTAACTCCTGTCACGGCCATTGTGGATTTCTTCCGAGTACCCCGTGATCCGAGCATGATCGCCAGAAGGTGATTAGGGCGACCGGTATCGACGTTTGCCGCCGGAGCGTTCACTGAACTGGATGGGCAGGCCAAACCCCGTCCTTCGCTGCCAATGTCTTCGGCTGCAATTGACGGTGGCGGGCCAGTTTCCTGTATAATTCACTCCACTGATGTCACTTACTTCTGGCGCGAAGCTTGGCCCTTACGAAATTCTCTCGCCGCTGGGCGCGGGCGGGATGGGAGAAGTGTATCGCGCCCGCGACACGCGCCTCGATCGCACCGTCGCCATCAAGATTCTTCCCTCGCATCTCTCCCACGATCCGACTCTGCGGCAGCGCTTCGAGCGCGAGGCCAAAACCATCTCGAGTCTCAGTGACCCCCACATCTGCACCCTTTATGATGTTGGTCAGCAGGATGGGACTGATTATCTGGTGATGGAGTACCTGGAGGGCGAGACGCTGGCGCAGCGGCTCGAGAAAGGCCCGCTGCCGCTGGAGCAAGCCTTGCTGTATGCCATCCAGATTGCCGGTGCGCTGGACAAGGCCCACCGCAAGGGCGTGACCCACCGGGACCTGAAGCCCGGCAACATCATGCTGACCAAGACGGGGACGAAGTTGCTCGATTTCGGGCTGGCGAAGCTGGAGCAGGAGACAGGCTCGCCGGCTGCACTTTCCCAACTTCCCACTGCGCAAGGTAACCTGACCGCGCAAGGGGCGATTGTCGGGACGCTACAGTACATGGCCCCGGAGCAGTTGGAAGGCGGCGAGGTCGATGCGCGCACCGACATCTTTGCCTTTGGGGCCGTAGTGTACGAGATGGTGACGGGCAAAAAGGCTTTTGAGGGCAAGGGCCAAGCCAGCGTGATTGCGGCCATCCTGGGGAATGATCCTCCAGCGATATCCACCCTCCAGCCCATGACGCCTCCCGGACTGGACCGCGTGGTGAGGAAATGTCTGGTCAAGGAACCGGAGCAGAGATGGCAGGGGGCAGGCGACCTGTGTGATGAGTTGAAATGGATTGCCGAAGGTGGCTCGCAGGTCATCTTGGCGCCGACCGCCGCCGCAAAAGGCGTCCGCCCAGGCTGGCGAGGAGCCCTGTTGTGGGGCGTCGTTTCGTTGCTCCTGGCGGCCATCGCCGGCCTTGCCGTCTGGAATCTGAAGCCCATACCGCCACGATCCGTCAGCCGCACGGTGATTACGCTGCCGCCGGGCCAGCGGCTTGCGGTGTCCGATCTACCCGCCGTGGCTCTCTCGCCCGACGGAACCAAGCTCGTGTACGTTGCCGACCAGGGCGGCACGCAGCAGCTTTATCTGCGGGCGATGGACAGTCTGGAGGCCACGCCTGTCCCCAACACGGATGGAGCGACCATCCCTTTCTTCTCGCCTGACGGCCAATCGCTTGGTTTCTTTGCCGGCGGCAAACTCAAAAAGGTTTCGATGAGCGAGGGATCGACGCAAAGCCTCGCCGATGCCAAGCTTCCTCGAGGGGCCAGTTGGAACAGCCAGGGCATGATTGTCTTCTGCCCCACAGCGTTCGGAACTATCGACCAAGTATCGGAAGCAGGAGGCACGCCGCAGCCGCTGACTCATTTCGAGAAAGGGGCGATGATCAACGCCTGGCCGGATCTCTTGCCCGGCGGCAAGGAGGTGGTCTTTGCCTCCAGCGAGAATGCGGGCAACTGGACCAACGCACATATCGTAGTCGAGTCCATGGAGACGGGCGTAAGGCGGGTTCTGGCCCAAGTGGGGTCGCAGCCCCGCTATGCGGCCTCCGGGCACCTGATTTTCGCGCAAAGCGGAATCCTGATGGCTGTGCCGTTCGATGCCCAACGGCTGGAAGTAGCGGGCGCGGCGGTCCCTGTGGTGGAGGGTATCCTGCAATCTCCAGCCACTGGAGACGCCCAGTACAGTATTTCCGCCACCGGATCGCTGGTCTACGTTCCGGGAAACATTCGGGCGGGCCAACGCGAACTGGTGTGGGTTAATCGAAAGGGGGTGGAGCAAACGACTGGGGCTCCTGCGCGCTCCTACCGTTTCCCGCGCGTCTCCCCCAATAACCGTCAGGTGGCTGCAACAATTGACGATCAGGAATCGCAAGTCTGGCTCTACGACCTTTCCCGGGAGACGTTAACCCGGTTGACGTTTGAGGGGAATACGAATCTTGCCCCGGCTTGGACGCCGGATGGCAAGCAAATATCGTTTCAATCAAACAAGACAGGCTCCGCGAACATCTATTGGCAACCAGTGGACGGCAGCAGCGGGATGGAGCGCCTGACCTCGGGGGATATCACCCAGGTTCCGAGCTCTTGGACCCCGGACGGAAAATTCCTCGCTTATATTGAACCCTCCCCCATTACGGGATACGACATCTGGTTGCTGCGGCTCAGTGACCGCAAGGCGCAGCCCTTCCTCCAAACGCAGTTCAACGAAACTTGTCCACGTTTTTCGCCCGACGGGCATTGGCTGGCCTATGTCTCGGACGAATCGGGCCGCTATGAAGTCTACGTGCAACTGTTTCCGGGCCCCGGCGGCAAGTATCAAATCTCGACGGAAGGCGGTACGGAGCCGGTGTGGAACCCGAAGGGGCGGGAGCTGTTCTACCGCAGCGGCGGCAAGATGATGGCCGTGGACATTGCCACGCAGCCGAGCTTTTCCGCGGGCAAGCCGAAGGTACTTTTCGAGGGACACTACCAGCCGACGCCGCTCACCTTCCCCAACTACGATGTCTCAGCCGACGGCCAGCGCTTCCTGATGCTCAAGCCCGTCGAGGCGGGCGAAGGGGCACCAACGCAAATCAACGTGGTGCTCAACTGGTTTGAAGAGCTGAAGCGTCGGGTGCCGGCGGGAAAGAAGTAAAAAGGCCCTTCAACAAGTCGCTTTTGCCTGAGACCTGGCAATCCGGCGGTCGGCACTGAGCAGGTAAGTGGGCTACGCGGAGACTGATTCGCTGCCGGGTCGAAAGAAAAAGGTTGGTGTGGGCCAAAAGTGTGTTGGTAATGCTGGTGGCGGCCGGCGCAGAGGCCATAGCAATAATTTACTTGACAAGCAAAACTCAGAGGAGTACTATATGAGCTAGGCTCGAAAGCAACCGCAAGCGCATAGGCTCCGCCGCGCTTGCCCACGGGGCTGATTTAGAGTAGAGGGAACAGGGAAGGTGGAGAGGAAATCAGAAATTATGCAAAACGTTGTAAGTAAGTTTACATGTCATTCTGAGCGTAGCGAAGAATCCGTCTTCGGCCTCGCAGGCAGGCCCAAAGGGCAAGAGAGATTCTTCGCTACGCTCAGAATGACATGTAAACTTACTTTCAGCGCCATGCATAGAAATCAGAACCAAGCAGCACGGCCATGCATAGAAATCAGAACCAAGACGTTCTCCCGGTCTGATTTCTGCGTTCTAACTTCTGATTTTAGGTAATTTTAGGTACCCGTTGATGGACGTACCGAACGAGCCGAAACCGAAGCGCAAGTTCGTGATGACTCCCGAGCGCAAGGCCAAGTTGCTGGCCAATCTGGAGAAGGCGCGCCTGGCGCCCAAGGAGAAGGTCTACCGCAAGACGCCCAAGCGCTACGCCGCCAACCTCGGCAACCTGGCCAAGGCCAACGCCAAACGCCGCGCGCAGTCGGAGAGTCAGCAGGCCGAGAACCTGCGCGCCCAACTGGAGGGCTTCTTTCCCGCTCCCCAGGTTCCCCCGCCTCCCCAGGCCCCGCTGGGCGCGCCCTACGTTCAACTGCCCGGCGCGCCACCCTCCGGCGGCCCCTCGGGCGCGGAGGAGTTGGACCAGGCCGCGGCCCTCATTGCCAAGCGTCTGCGCAAGCTCCGGGCCGCCACGCGGCGCGAAGGC
>DATFYM010000029.1:0-43152 GCA_035315065.1 Terriglobia bacterium | reverse complement strand
AGCTTCAAACGCAGAGACGCAGAGGCACAGCGTCGCCTCTGTGTTGAGGTCTTCCTTTGGTTACGGCTTGGCTGCGCTGCGTTTAATTTCTTCACAAGGAGTCGCTGTCTTTTTTACAAGAATTTGACATGCGATGCGTCTTGGTCCTGACTGGGAGTTGTGCTAGGATGTGACCAGGCGAGGTAACCGCCAGAATCCCGGAACGAGCGGCCGCGAAGGGCGCGCGGTCGTCGAAATCAGGTCTGGCCGGAAAGGGCCAACGCCATGACTGGTTTCTCGCAGCGCGGTCGAGGCCGTACGGTGTGGCTGCTGCATCTTACTGCTGTCGCATTCGGCATCGTCGTTGCGGTTTCGTCCCGTCTGCCCGGGCCATTCGGTGCCGGTTGCATCGCGTCTTCGGTTTTGCTGGCGCAGAGTGCTCCCAAAGATTCGCCGGCTGACCCCTCCAAGGCTGCTAACACTTCTCCGGCGGGAGCAGCGAACGCCGCCGCCGATGGCGCGCCGACGAACAAGGATAAGCAAGGGGCCCAGGTCATCATCCGCCAACCCTCCATCCACACCACCCCGATCCTGGTCGACGTCAACCTGGTGGTGGTGAACATCACGGTCACCGATCCCTACGACCGCATCGTGACCGGGCTGGACCAGAGCAACTTCGAGGTTTACGACGACAAGGTGCCCCAGCAGATTGCCGCTTTCTCCACCGAAGATGCGCCGATCTCCGTTGGGCTGGTTTTCGATTCCAGCGGGTCGATGTCCGACAAAATCGAAAAATCCAAGGAAGCAGCCTTGCAGTTCTTTAAGACATCTAACCCCCAAGATGAGTTCATGCTCGTCAATTTTAACGAAAGGCCTGACTTGGTCAGCAGCTTTACTTCGAAGTTCGAGAACTTGCAGGACCGTTTGATCCTGGTGAAGGCGGGAGGGAAGACGGCCCTGCTGGACGCGATCTACCTGGCCATTACCGAGATGAAGAAGGCCACTACCAACCGCAAGGCTCTGCTGGTGATCTCCGATGGCGGCGACAACCACAGCCGTTATACGGAGAGGGATATCCGTAAAGCCGTTAAAGAGTCCGACGTGGAGATCTTCGCCGTGGGAGTGTTTGAAGCCGCCGCTTCACGCGGCCGCACGCCCGAGGAGGCCGGCGGACCGGGCCTCCTGAGCGAGTTGTCGGAAGTCTCCGGCGGCCGGATGTTCAGCGTGGAAGACGTCAACGAACTTCCCGACATCATGGAAAAGATCTCGATCGAACTGCGAAACCAGTATGTGATCGGATACAAGCCCTCGAACCTCGTCCGCGACGGCCGCTGGCGCCGCATCAAAGTGAAGCTCAATCCGCCGCGAGGCTTACCGCCGCTCCAGGTCTACGCCCGCACTGGATACTATGCTCCGACTCAATAAGAAAGAAGCGGGCGCCCGCGCCCTGTGCCTGATCGTACTGGGCGCCATGCTGGCGCTGCCGGTGTGGCTCGCCGCCCAGCAGGCGCCGGCCCCTGCCGCTCCAGGCATGCCGCCCTTGGAGAAAAAAGGAGGCGAATACAAGATCAATGTGGAAGTAAGCCTCGTGGTCTTGCACGCAACGGTGCTGGATAAGAGGGACCGCGTGGTGAACAACCTCAAAGAGGGCGACTTCAAAGTGTACGAAGACGGGGTCCCGCAGAAGCTGGCGGTCTTCTCCCACGCCGACGTGCCCGTGACCATGGGGATCGTCATCGACGACAGCGGTAGCATGCGCGAGAAACGCGCCTCCGTCAACGCCGCCGCGCTGGCCTTCGTCAAGACCTCCAACCCGCAGGACCAAGTGTTCGTGGTCAACTTCAACGACGTCTACTATCTCGATACGCCGGGCGACTTCGCCTCCGGCATCGAGGACCTGCGCTCGGCGCTGGAGAAAATCGACTCCCGCGGCGGCACTGCCCTTTACGACGCCGTCTATGCCTCCCTCGATCACTTGAAGCTCGGCAACCGCGACAAGAAGGTGATCCTGGTGGTCACCGACGGCGAAGACAACGCCAGCCGCTATACCTTCACGGAGCTGATCGCCCACGCCCAGAAGTCGAACGCCGTGATCTACACCATCGGCCTGCTGGGCGAGGAACATTCCAGCCTTTTCCACGGCGGCGGCAGTCCCGCCAAAAAGGTGTTGAAGCAACTGGCAGAGGTCACCGGCGGTCAGGCCTTCCTGCCCCACACCCTCGACGAGGTGGAGAGCACCTGCGTGGGGATCGCGCGCGACATCCGCAATCAGTATACCCTAGCCTACTATCCTAGCAATACCCAGAAGGACGGCAGCTACCGGAAGGTGAGGGTGGAAGCGTCTTCGTCCGCCAAGCACGATCGCCTCACGGTGCGCACGCGCGCCGGTTACTTCGCCCCCAAGGATCAGGCCGCCGCCGTGGCCTCGGGACAGTGAGTCGGTGGTTGGGGAGCGGTAATCTCGCCCAGAAAGCTCGAGCCGTGAGGAATGGTGAGGCCGAAGTTGGCGGCGATGGTTTGACCAATGTCCGCCAGGGTGGCGCGGGTCCCCAGGTTCACGTTGTGCGGCACGGACGGGCCAGTCGCCAGGATCGGGACGTACTCGCGCGAGTGATCGGTGCTGGGGCCGAGCGGGTCGCAACCGTGGTCGGCGGTGAAGATCAGCAAGTCGCGCCGACGCAGCGCGGAGAGAAGCCGCGGCAGGAACGCGTCCACGTCTTCCAGAGCTCGACCGTAGCCTTCAATGTCGAGGCGGTGCCCGTACAGCATGTCGAAGTCCACCAGGTTGGTGAACACTAAGCCGCGCGATGGCTGCTTGATGGCGGCGAGAGTACTTTCCAAGGCCTCAAGATTGTTCTGGCCCGGCAGCGCCCGCGTGATGCCGCGGTTGAGAAAGATGTCGGGAATCTTGCCTACGCCGATAACGTCCAGGGCGGCCTCCTTCAGGACGTCAAGGAGCATGGGGCGCGGCGGTTCCACTGCGTAGTCGTGGCGCCGTTCCGTCCGCCGAAACGACCCGGGCTCACCCACGAAAGGCCGGGCGATCACGCGCCCGACCCGATGCTCGCCCTGAAGCAGTTCGCGCGCGATGCGGCACAGGCGATAAAGTTCCTCGATGGAGATAACGCCTTCGTGGGCGGCAATCTGAAAGACGCTGTCGCCGGAAGTGTAAACGATAGGCCAGCCGGTTTTGAGGTGCTCGGCGCCGAGCTGCTTGATGATCTCGGTGCCCGACGCGGGATAGTTGCCCAGCGTCTTGCGCTCGATGGCCTGCTCGAACTTGTCCAGAAGCTCCTGTGGGAAGCCGTGGGGATAAGTCGGGAAAGGGCGATCGAGAATGATGCCGGCCATTTCCCAGTGGCCGGCGGTGGTGTCCTTGCCGGGCGAGAGCAGCGTCGCCTTACCGTACGCGCCCTCGGTCTCGGCTGCCGGAGCGAGGCCCGCCAGGGGTCGAATGTTGGCCAAGCCGAGCCGAACGAAGTTGGTAACGTGGAGGCCACGGTGCTCGGCGATGTGACCCAGCGTGTCGCGGCCCGCATCGCCCCAGGCCGCGGCGTCGGGCTGTGCGCCGATGCCGACGCTATCCATCACCACCAGGATGACTCGGTCGAAGAACATAACGAGTCTCGTCAGCACCGAACGCCGCGGACCAGGTTTTCGAGCACTGCGAACGGCTTGCGAAGACCGCGCTCTCCTTATTTCACGCTGAAGTTAGCGGTCATTTCCATGTCGCCCCACTGCACCGAGAGTTCTCCGGCTCCATTCTCCTTTTCCAGCGTGATTGTCACCTTCTCCGCCGATTTCCCCTCGGTTTCCTGCTTGAGGGGGACGGAGGCAAAGTCTTGCGCCGGATCGTGCTGTGTTCCCCACTGGCCGTGCTGCTTGTTGAACACCAGCTTCCACGAGCCGTCGCTCTGCTTCTCAGCCCATAGGCTGTACTCACCCTTGGGGACTGTGACGTCACCGAACTGCAAGTCCTTGGTGGTGGAGAAGGTGGTGGACTTGTCGGCGCCCAGCCGCCAAAAGTCTCCTGCCCCCACTGAGCCGAGCAGGTCTTTCACGGCGCGGCCCTTCAGCGACGGCGTTCCGTACTCCACGGTAACCGTCGCGCCGTCGAGCGTCAGCTTGGCTGTTCCACGCCCGTTCCCTTGTGCGAAGCACGCCGCAGTAGCGACCAGGAGTGCCGCCACCGCGGAAATTACCAAAAACGACTTCTTCATTTTTTTCTCCTCAATTGACGACCCGCAGGCCGTCCGAATGCGACCTCTCAAACCCTGGGAGCGCGGGCATCTTGCCCGCTCTTGGTCTTAAAGCGCTGATACAGAAGCAAAGAGCGGGCAAGATGCCCGCGCTCCCAGGGCCCTGAGAACGGTCTGCTTGCGATGCAGGAGCTGCGCATCGCGGCCAGTTCCTCCCTAATGAATGCTCGCCTTTCGCCCAAGCCACGCCACCTGCGAATGAAGCCTCAGAAAGCGCGCCACGGAATTATAGTCCTGCCGTCCAGCAGATGCCAGCCTTTGGGAAAAAATGGAGTCCACAGATTACGCAGATTTCGGAGATTAAGGGGAGAAACCGCCTCCTCGGCAAAAGTAACCAGCACGTCGCGTGTTCATTGCGCCCGCGACAACGCCGATTTCTCGGCCTGTGGCTCTTTTCTCAATCCGAGAAATCTGCGTAATCTGTGGATTCTATTCTTTTGTCAAAGGACACCCCTACCCATTGGTGAACTTCACGATGACCCGCACATCAGCGCCAAGTTGCCCCATCACCCGGCCGCTTCCAGTCTCTCGAGAACGTGTTGCAACTCGCCCGGGAGCGGCGACTCAAATCTCATCTTGCCGCCACCCTGCGGATGACTGAATTCGATGGCAGCGGCATGCAAGAAGTTGCGGCTGAGCGTCTTCTCTTCCTTGCCCCCAATCGTGATCCGTCCCGGAGCGCGGTAAAGCGTATCACCCACGATCGGATGGCCGATGGACGAGAAGTGAACGCGAATCTGGTGCGTGCGGCCAGTCTCAGGCTCGGCCTCCACGAGCGTGAAGTAGGGGAACCGGCAGATCACGCGATAACGCGTCTTCGCCTCGCGGGCGCGAATCCCGCCGGCTCGCATTCGAGTGCGGTGGCCCGGATCGCGGCCCACCGACCTTTCGATCTCACCCGCTTCCCTCTCCAAACGGCCGTGGACGAGCGCAACGTAGGTCTTGTGGACGTTGCGATCCTTGAACTGCGCGGAAAGCTCGCGGTGGGCGGAATCCGTCTTCGCCACCACCAGCAGTCCGGAGGTCATCCGATCCAGCCGATGCACAATCCCGGGCCGCAGTTCGCCGCCCTCGCGGGAGAGTTGGCCGAGGTGCCCGATGTGGTGAAGCAGAGCGTTCACCAGGGTTCCGGACTTGACCCCGGCGCCCACGTGCACCACCATGCCGGCGGGCTTGTTCACCACCAGCAAATCTCCATCCTCATAGAGGATGTCGACCGGCAAGTCTTCCGGCACCGCTTGCAGCTCGTGGCGCGCGGCCCGAATCGCGACTCGCTCATTGCTTTCCATCTCGCGGCCCGACTTGTAGACCGCCTCGAGGCCAACCGTCACCATGCCCGAGCGGATTTGACGCTGGATTTGACTGCGGCTCCAATCGGGCATGTGCCGCGCCAGGAACACGTCGAGACGAGTTCTGGCATCCTCGGGGCCGGCGACGAATTCGCGAGTTTCTGACATGAACGGCAAGGAGCCAGGAGACAGAAGTCAGGAGTCAGGAAGAAATGATGAATGATGAATGATGAACAGAAGAAAGAGACGACCCGCGTCTTCCGTTCATCATTCATCATTCATAATTCATCACTTCTTCCTGACTCCTGTCTCCTGACTCCTCTCTCAATCCGAAAAGACCACCTGCAAAATCAGGAATCCGGCCCCCACCACAATGGCGCTGTCCGCCAGGTTGAACGTGTACCAGTGATAGCTGTTGATGTAGAAGTCCAGAAAGTCGGTCACGCGCCCCCAGCGAATCCGGTCGACCAGATTGCTGAGCGCTCCTCCCAGGATCAGTGCCAGGCCGACGCCCGACTGCCACACGATCTGGCGGCTGCGCCAAGCGATCACCGCCACCGTGGCGAGCAAGCCGGCCGCCACGGCGATCAACAGGTCTTCCTTCCACGGCGCGGGCGAATCGGCGAACAGGCCGAAAGCGGCGCCAACGTTCTTCACGTGGGTCAGGTTGAAGAACTGGGGAATCACCGGGATCACGTCGCGCTCGGGGATGGACTTTTCCACCATGGCCTTCGTCGCCTGGTCACCGATGAAAACGAGCGCGGCGATGGCGATGTAGGCGATGCGCGAGGCCGTCTTGGGGCGGGTTACCGAGAGTTCAGGCATGGTCTTTCGACAGAGGAGCGGGTAGCATTCGTGACCTCGTGAACAGGCTGCTCCCAGGTGGTATTATCCCATATATTCGATATCTTGTGCCAAATCTGGGTAAACGCGACCGGGATTTAAAGGGTACGTGGCTCGGTGGTGCCGCATCTACTGCTTTCGAGTGGCCGTCCACGGCCCATCGGTCCGGCCTTCCACCTTCATTCGCCCCTTGGCAGAAGCCCCGTCGATCCATCCGGCCAGACTTACGGTGACCTCGCCGGGCGCACCCATTCGCTCTTTCGGCCAATTGCCAGTGAAGCTAAGTTCCACGTAGCCGTCGCGCCATGTTCCCACTACCGGCCGGTCGTCACCCAATTCGCCAGACCAGGTGCCGGTCAGTTTGTTGCCATCTCGACTCAGTTTCAGCAAGCCCTGCAAGACTCCGGTGTCGCCTTTTAATTTGACGTCCCACACGCCGCTAGCCTCGGCGCCGTTCTTAACCGGCTGCGCCGCTGCCGGAGTGATACGCAGGTTGGAAAAATACGACTCTTCACCCTGATCGCCCCAAAGGGCGACAGCGCCGCGCAGGTCCTCGCCCTTCAGTCCATCAACCACCAGGCTCGGCTTGGCCGATCCATTCAAGTAGAGCTTGGCGGAGCGTCCCGCCACCTCAATTTTCACGTGGGTCCAGGCTTCCAGTTGGAGCTCCGCATACGACTCGTAGACCCCCGGCCAGGCCCGGCGCAGCGTGTACCAACTGAAGTCTGGCTCCGAACTGTATTGCACCGAGTGGTTCCGCATCCCCTGGTCATCCGACTGGGAGTTTCCGGGCCGGAGGTAGAAAAGCTCGTAGCGCGACGCGTCAGGCCGGGCGCGAAACGCAATGCCGATGAAACCGGGCATTCTCACGCCGGGCGGCGTAGTCACTTTGAGCGCGAGGTCCGCTTCGATGGTCCCATCCTGAAAGTCAGTGCCCGGCAGAAGCGCGAATCCCTCACCTCCCAAGTCTTTAGTGAGGCGGACGGCCTTGCGGCCCTGGTATTCCACCGACTCCAACTTAACGTTCCGTTCAACGAGCCCTTTGGTTTCAGTCAGCGCAAATGTCTGAACTCCAGAGAGGTCCCGGCCGAAACCGGCGAAAGGCAGCAGCGTAAGAACAGCGAGACTCAGGTTCGTTCCAAGCCTGAAGCGCCACATGTGCGATCTCCTTTGGCCGGCCGAGCCCCTCCCGAACACCACAACCGGCTTGAAATTCCGGCCCTTCGACTCTACCCACAACACAGGCCGGTGAGTCGAGCGCTGCAGGTTTCATTCCAAAGAAGTCGCTTGAATCACATGGGCTAAGCTTCACCAGGGCAGGATCACCTGTTCAGATTTGGAACAGTAGTGTCCGGCTTCGAACATTACCGGGTACCGATTTCGAGCTCCGAGAAGCCAACGATGTAAACAGATTACTCGTTGAGCCTCATGAGGAGCCGAAGGAGCCGAAGCAATGGATTGACGAAAAGCCTGGTATAACGTATTGTCACACCAGGAGAAACACACATGGCCAGATCCAAGGTTGGAATCACGCTCGATACGGAAACGCTCGAGAGTGTGGACAAGCTGGTCAGGCAATCGATGTTTGCCAGCCGGAGCCAGGCGATCCAGGAGGCCATCGAAGAGAAACTGGCGCGGCTGGGACGAAGCCGGCTGGCACGGGAGAGCGCGAAGCTCGACCCGGCTTTTGAAAAGGCCCTGGCCGAGGAAGGGCTGTCAGGGGACATCTCGGAATGGCCCGAATACTGAGAGGCGAGATTCGTTGGGCCGATCTCGACCCGGTGCGAGGCAGCGAACAGGCGGGAAAGCGTCCTGTCCTCATTCTGAGTCACGACGTCTTCAATGAGCGTAGGGCACCGTCCTTGACAATCGTCCTCCGGCCACCTATCATGTACTTGAGGCGAAGAAATGTTTAACGGCGGATTTGAAATCGGGTTCTTGCTCTTCATTGCCTTTCTTCTGTTCGGGCCCAAGAAGCTTCCGGAGATTGCGCGGACGCTGGGCAAAGGGATGGCCGAGTTGCGTCGTGCTTCGAACGAGTTGAAGCACTCGCTGGAAGAGGAGATCCGGAATCTGGACCGCCTGCCGGAAGCGACGTCGAACCCGGCTCCCAAGTATGGCGACTACCACTCAGAATCCTCCGCCAACGAACCCCGATCCCAATCCTGAGCCCAGTCCCGGAGAGGATCAGCTCAACGGTAGAGAGATGACGTTCCTCGAGCACCTCGAGGAACTGCGCAAACGTCTGCTCTATTCCGTCTACTCGCTGCTGGTGGCCTCCGGTATCTGCTTTTGGGAGCACGACCGCATTTACCGCGTCCTCCAAAGCCCACTCACCAAAACTCTCCGCTCGCTGGGCCTGCCGGACAAGCTGGTGTTTTTCAACCCGGTCGATCCCTTTAACCTCTATCTCAAGCTTTCTATCATGTGCGGCGTATTTCTGGCCTCGCCTTTCATCCTTTATCAACTGTGGCTCTTCATCTCGCCCGGCCTCTATCGGCACGAGAAGAAATATGTGTGGCCTTTTGTCACCCTTACCAGCGGTCTTTTCATCTGCGGCGGCATCTTTGCTTATGCCCTGGCGTTTCCCCCTGCTCTGCGCTTCCTGGTAGCATACGGCCGCGATTTCGAGCCGAAAATCTCCATCAACGAGTACTGGGACCTGTCAATTTCGGTGATCGTGGCGGTAGGACTGGTCTTCGAATTGCCGATCGTCATTCTGCTGCTCTCGATCTTCGGCATCGTGACCCCGCGATTCCTGTGGAAGAACATACGCTACGCCATCCTGATTACGGCGGTGGTGGCGGCGGCCATCATCCCCACCAACGATTTCGCCTCCATCTTCATCGTCTGGATTCCGCTGGTCGGCCTGTACATTTTGAGCATCGGCCTTTCCTGGCTCGTCTATCTCAAGAAAGGCAAGAGGCAGCAGAGTGAGGCGTGAGTCGGCAGTCAGCAGTCGGCGAGGGAGCTTCCAACACAGAGACACGGAGGCACAGAGAAGATGGAAAACGCCACGAAACAAACTATACATGGCGCTGAAAGTAAGTTTACATGTCATTCTGAGCGTAGCGAAGAGTCTCTCTTCCGGCTCGCAGGCAGGCCCAAAGGGCAAGAGAGATTCTTCGCTACGCTCAGAATGACATGTAAACTTACTTACAACGCTGTGCATAGGTCTTCATGTGATCCTCGTGTTCTTCTCCGTGTCTCCGTGCCTCTGTGTTTGATTTTTCACGCTTTCTTAAGCCTGGGCGCCCAAGCTTCGGCGGGTCCCGCGATCCCGACCTTCAATGGCCAGCGCGCCTTCGACGACATCAAGCATCTGGTGGACTTCGGCCCGCGCCCGGTCGGCTCCAAGGCGCTCAGTGATTCCCGCCGCTGGATCATCAGCCAGCTCAAGGAGGCCGGTTGCCAGCAGGTAGAAGAGGACTCGTTCACCGGCGACACTCCGTTGGGCCCGATTCCCATGGCCAACGTCATCGCCAGGATTCCGGGCGCGAGCCCCAGCGTCATCATGCTAGCCGGGCACTACGACACGTTGCGCATGGAAACCAGACGCTTCGTGGGCGCGAACGACGGCGGATCGAGCGCCGCATTTCTGTTGGAGATGGCTCGCTTGCTTGCCCACCGCAAGAATCCCGTGACCTATTGGTTGGTCTTCTTCGACGGTGAGGAGGCGCTCCGGCAATGGACCGCTACGGACAGCGACTACGGCAGCCGGCACCTGGCTTCCAAGCTTGCCGCCAACGGCGAACTCAGCCGCGTCAAGGCCATGATCCTGGTTGACATGATCGGCGACGCCAATCTCGACGTCTTTCGGGACGACGACTCGACGGCATGGCTCGAGCAAATGGTCCTCGACTCAGCGCGCCACCTCGGCCTGGCGAAATACTTCGATGGCCCGGAAACGGCTATCGACGACGATCACCGGCCGTTCGTCAACGCCGGCGTCTCCGCTGTTGATCTCATCGGCATCATTGGTCCCACCGACGCCACGCACACATTCGGTATTTACTGGCATACGCCCAAAGACACGCCCAACAAGTGCAGTCCGCTCAGCTTGAGCACCGTCGGCCGCGTGGTGTCCGGGACGCTGGAAGAGCTGGAGAGCTCGGCTCGCGTGAAGTGAGTGAGAAGTGAAGCTTTCAGCCGTCAGCTATCAGCAATCAGCAAGAAACTGTCGCGCTGATGGAGGTGTTGCTTGCTGACGACTGAGGGCTGATCCCTGAACGCTGGGTTCAGTGAGACTTTCAGCCGTCAGCCTCCAGCTAACCGGCCGGGCAGCTTTCTTGCTGAGTGCTGATAGCTGACCGCTGACAGCTCTTCCTACCCGAAATAGACCCCTGCCCCCTTGGACACATATGAATGAAGGGCCGGCTGTGACTCGGCCTTGAGGGGAAAATCCGAACGATAGTGGGTCCCCCGGCTCTCCTGGCGCGCCAGGGCGCTCCTGGCAATGACCTCCGCCACATCGCGGAGATTGCGGGCTTCCCACGCCGGGCGGGAAGCCGTAGTGGGCTCCTCGGCCGCCGAGATCCCTTGCAGCCGCCGAACGGCCTCGTCCAACTGATCCCCTGTCCGGATGATTCCCACCTTTTCCCACATCAGATGGCGAACTTCGGAGGAGAGCTTTTCCGCGTCGAGCTTCTGAGGCGGGGGAAGTTTCGCATTCCGGCCACCGCGCGCCGGCGCGCTGGAATTCCAGGGGGATCTGCCAGCTACTGGTTGGGGCATCGCCACCGGGCTCGATTGCCGCTCCGCCATAGTGGTGGCGGTGAGCGCGCCGTAGACGAGCCCCTCGAGGAGCGAATTATCCGCCAGGCGATTGGCGCCGTGGACGCCGTTCGCCGCGGCTTCACCCACTGCATAAAGGCCGGGCAGCGTGGTGGCGCCGTTCAGATCCACGGCGATGCCTCCCACTGCGTAGTGGGCTGCCGGGCGCACCGGTACGAGGTCTTCTGTGATGTCGATGTTGAATTTGATGCAGGTGGCGTGAACCTTGGGGAAGCGCTTCTTGACGCACTCGGCGTCGAGCTCGGTGAGATCGAGATAAACGAAATCGCTCCCGCAGCGCTGCATCTCCATGATCGAGGCGCGGCAGAGAACGTTGGTTGGGGCGCGGTCGGCGTCCTCGTGATAACGAGGCATGAAACGTTCGAGATCGATGTTGCGCAGGTGCGCGCCCATCTGGCGGAGTTCCCCAGGAAGCGGAAGGCGCGGCGCCCCCTTGAGGTGCAGAGCCGTGGGATGAAAGTGGATGAATTCCATGTCGCTCAGCAGGGCCCCCGCCCGGTAGGCCGCCGCGCTCCCGTCGCCGGTGGCGAGCGACGGATTGGTGGTCGACTTATACACCTGCCCGAACCCTTCCGTCGCCACCAGGACCGCGTCGCCGAGGATGGGCTTCGCAGTGGAAGTGGTCTCGTCGAGGCAACTGACGCCCACAATGCGGTGGCCGTCCGCAATGAGGTCGGGGACGAAGCTGTGGGGCCGGAATTTGATGCCCGGCAGCGTCCGGGCCTTGGCCACCAGGGCCCGCAGGACTTCTTCGCCCGTCGAGCCGCCGTGGGCGTGCAGAACTCGTGTCTGGGTGCGAACGCCCTCGCGGGTGAAAGCCAGTTTGGTGCCCGTGCGCTCCAGACGCATGCCCCAGCCGATGAGCGTCTCGATCTGGCGCGGCCCCTCATTCACGAGAAAGCGAGCGGCTTCTTCATTGCACAGCCCATCGCCAGCCTGCAAGGTCTCGTGGAGGCGGAGGTGAACTTCCTCATCGTCGCCCTTCGTCACCGCAATCCCGACGTGCCCCCACTCGGCGCGGCTTTCCGCCAACTCACCTTTGCTTAGCACGAGGACGCGGCCCGCTCGCGCCAATTCAATGGCGGCGCGCACTCCGGCGATGCCCGCGCCAAGGACAATGAAGTCGACCCGCTCATCTCTTGAGGCTGCCATTAGCTCTCATGATAACCTTCGAAACCGCTGACTGCAAGGAGCAGTAGGCAGAGGCTTTCCCTGAAATCAACTTGCACTTCCTCGCGGCTGATGCCAATATGGGCGACGTTGGGCGACATCAAATCCGCCTCTTCAGTCGACTTGCTCAGGAGGGGAACCTTATGGATCGGCGTTCATTTGCGAAGGACCTCACCGGAGCCGCCCTCGGCGCGGTGGCGCTAGGAGCGAGCACGTTACTGGGCGCATCGCCGGGGGGCTCGCCCTCAACAGGGCCGGTGCCGGAAGGCGAAGCGCCGGGAGTCCCTTTTAAGCTGTCGGTGATGCTGTGGACCGTTTTCACCAAGCTGCCTTTCGAGCAGCGGCTGGAGAAAGTGGCGGAGGCGGGCTACAAGAACGTGGAACTGGTGGGCGAGTACCGGCATTGGTCGGACGCGGAATTTGATCGCGCAATGAAGAAACGCCGCGAGCTGCGCATCCACTTTGATGTGACCGCGGGCCTGGATCACGGCGTGGGGGATCCGGACGCACGCGACGCGCTTCTGGCTGACCTTCGCCACGAGCTTCCCATCATGGAACGGATTGAAGCTCCGGCCATCATCCTTATGTCCGGCAATGTGGTGCCGGGATTACCGCGAGAGGCGCAGCACCAAAGCTGTGTCGACGGCCTGAAGCGCGCCGCCGAGTTGGTGGACGGCAAGACGATAGCCGGCCAGCCCGTCCGGCTATTGCTGGAAAACATCGACCCCGAGGAGAACTCCAAGTACTACCTCCAATCGGTGGCGGAAGGGTTCAAGATTATCGAGGAAGTCGGGCACCCGCAGGTGCAATTTCTCTATGATTTCTTTCACGAGCAGATCGCGGAGGGTAACCTGATCGAAAAGCTGGAGAAGAACATCGACAAGCTGGGGCTGTGCCATATCGCCGACGTCCCCGGGCGGCACGAGCCCGACACCGGCGAGATCAACTACGCGAACATCTTCAAGAGCCTTGCTCGCGGGGGGTTCAATCACTACGTCGCTATGGAATACATCCCTACTTACGACGCGGTGACGAGTCTTCGCACGGAACGGGAGAAGGCCTTGCGTGCGGCGCGCGGGTGAGGCGTGCCCGCCTGGGCGCAGGTCGGTTCGCCTCGCGCCGAAGAAGGAACTCGAAATTCGGTTTTCGGACCAAAGGCAAAACCATGAATTAACTATAGCCATCATAACCAAAAAGCTCTTGTACACCCGAACCGAGTGTGCTAGGCTGGCAGCAGGAAATCTGAGCAAGGGGAGGTGGGTCGCCATGAGCACCCATACCGAGGCCATCCGGGGTCAGTTGATGGCCGGCAACACCGAGTACCAACGCCTCCGCGATGAACACGCCCGCTACGCTTCCGAGCTGGACCAACTATCCTGCAAACCGTACTTGAACGACCGAGAGCAAGCGGAAGAAGTGCGGCTGAAGAAGCTGAAGCTGCGGGTGAAGGACCAGATGGAAATACTGGTGGCGCGGGCCAAGACCGTCCATTAGGAGCACGCGCTTCCAGATCACCGGCGTTCGCGTTGTGGCGCAGGTAGCCGCACAAGGAGGGGTCTACCTGGGGCAGCGGCCCCAGCCTGCCTCGCAGTTCGAAAATCGAAATTCGAAACTAGAAATTCGTATGGCATTACGTCGAGTTTCGTGTTGGAATTCGGAAGTCCAAAATCCAGACCGGTCGACGTGATATCGACCGTTTCGAATCTCGAGTTTCTAGTTTCGAATTTCTAGTTTCGATTTTCGATTTTCGAAATGAAGGAGCAATGGTAAAGGACGGTTACTGGTACGGGCTGCCTCTAGTTCTGGTGGCGGGAGGCTTGTTCGGCTTCGGCCTCCGATGGCCAGGAACGTTCTTTTGGGTGGGCGGTTGTTTCTTCCTGGTGTTGGCGGCGCTGGTCTTGAATTTCTTTCGCGACCCGGAGCGAGAGATTCCTACCCAGCCGGACGCCATTGTCTCCCCGGCGGACGGCCGGGTCGTGGAGATCCGCGATGAGGACTTCCAGGGGCACCCCGTGCAACGGGTGAGCATCTTCATGTCGCCCTTCGACGTTCACGTGAACCGCTCCCCCATCGCGGGGACCATCGGCGCCATATTATATCGCCGAGGAAGTTTCCGCATCGCCACGGCTCCGCGCGCCTCGGTCGAGAACGAGCAGAACATCTTCACCGTCGTCGGCGAGCAGGGCGTGGTGGTGGTGAAACAGATCGCCGGCGCGGTGGCGCGGCGCATCGTATTCTGGAAGAAGGGGTACGACGCGGTGGCGCGCGGTGAACGCGTGGGATTAATCAAGTTCGGATCGCGAGTGGACGTGCTGATGGAACCCGGCATCGAGATGCGGGTGAAGGTGGGGGATCGAGTACGGGCCGGCGCCAGCATCCTCGCCACTTCCAGCCGTCCGAATGAGTGAGAACTTCGAAGAAATTTTGGATTTTGGATTTTGGATTTTGGATTGAAGATCGAGACCTGATTTTGTTTTCTCTTGGTCTTCAATCCAAAGAATCCAAAATCCAAAATCCAAAATTCCTTCGACCTCATGAGTCAATCTCGCTAGGTGGAGGCTCGTGGAACCAGTTGAGGCAAACGCGAAACCGGTGAGGCGGGGCCGATTGAAGCGCGGGGTTTACCTGCTGCCGGGCGCGTTCACTGTCGGAAGCCTCATCTGCGGCTACTTTGCCATCCTGGCAACCCTTCATGGCGTCACCGAGATGCTGAACCAGGGCCCGTTCCAGGACTCCAGCCGGTTGTTCTTCGACGGCGCCGGGAAAGCGCTAGGGTGGGGCGTCCTCCTGGACGGCCTCGACGGTCGCATCGCCCGCCTCACCAATTCCACCTCCGATTTCGGCCGGGAGTTCGACTCGCTGGCCGACGTGATCACCTTCGGCGTGGCTCCGGCTTTCCTCGCCTTCGCCTGGGGGGTCCTGCCGGCGGAGGGGGTGATCGTTCCGATTCTCAGGAACCATTTGCTCACCCTCGGCTGGGTTGTGACTTTTGCCTTTCTCATCTGCGGCGCGGCCCGGCTCGGCCGGTTCAACATCATGAGTATTGCCGCCACCGGCGACAAGCGCCAGTTCGTCGGCCTGCCCATCCCCGCGGCGGCAGGCGTGATCGCGGCGGTCGTCCACTGCCGCAAGGACGCCGTACACGATTGGAATTATTCCCTCATGTGGCTGGCAGTGGTGGCCGTGCTGGCGTTTCTCATGGTGAGCACGGTTCGCTATCCAAGCTTCAAGGCCATTGATTTCCGGCGTCGGCGTTCCTTCGCGACGGTGATACTGATCGGCCTCGCTATTTACCTTACCTGGTCCTATTCGGAGTATGCGCTGCTGGTGATCGCGGTAACCTATGCGATGTCCGGCCCCACCGCACGCCTGATTTCCAGATTCCGTCCGCGCCCGCCCGCCCCTAGGGAGGTCCCTGCCGCATGAAGTCGGGCCTCGGTGGATTTCGCGTGGCGTTAGTGGGAGCGTCGACCCTGCTCGGCAAGGAACTGCTGACCGTCCTGGGAGAGCGCCAATTCCCGTTTTCTCAACTGCTCAAGATGGAGGTGGAGGTAGCCGAGGAAGCCGAGCCGGAGACGCCGATCCTCGACTTGAGTGAGCCGGTTTACGAGGCGCCTGCCGGCGACGACGCAGCCGAGGCCGATCTCGATTTCGTTTTCTTGGCCACGCGGCCCCGCCCACGGCCGTCGTTACTGGACCGCATTGCAAATAATGGAGAGGCACGGACGGCGGTGATCGACCTGACGGGCACTGGCCACGAAGAGCTTCCTGCCCGCGACTGGCTGCTCAGCGTGCCGCCTCTCCCGGGTGACAAGCTGGCCGGCTGGACGAGGGGCGAGCCGCCGTTCTTTGCCTCGGCGCACCCGGCGGTGATCGTGATCAGCAGCCTGCTCTTGCGGCTGGCGGCGCATTTTCCTATCAAGACCGCAGTCGCGCAGGTGCTGTGCCCTGCCTCGGAGAACGGGCCGCGCGGCATCGAGGAGCTTCAAAAGCAGACTGTGAATCTGCTCAGCTTTCATAGGATTCCCACGGCGACGTTCGGCGCCCAACTGGCGTTCAATCTGCTGCCGCGGCTCAGCCGCGCCCGGCGCGGCGGGACCACACCCTACTGCGATGCCCTGACTGACATCGAAGCCCGCATCCGGAGAGAGCTGAGGCAGTACCTTGGCGACCGGATTCCGCTGCCCGCCGTGCGCCTGGTCCAGGCGCCCGTGTTCTTTTCGCTGGCGTTCTCGCTTTACGTCGAAACCGCTGAGCCCGCCGCGCCGGAAGCGGTGGGACACGCTCTCGCCGGCGACCGCATCCACGTGCGCCGGTTCACGGAGGTGGCGCCGTCCCCGGTGGAGGCCACGGAAACCGGCGACATTCTGGTGGATGCCGTGCTAGCCGAGAGTGGTCGCCCGTCTGGCCTGTGGATCTGGGCGGCAGCGGACAACATGCGCCTGGCGGCGGCGAACGCCGTGGAGATCGCGGAGAACCTGCGGGGACGGATTCGTTCCTGAAAGGCAAAGCCCGTTGAAAAACAGAGACACGGAGACACCGGGAAGGCAAAGCACAAATCAGAAAGCAGAAAGCAGAAAGAAGACGGTTGATCGTTCTGCTTTCTGCTTTCTGATTTCTACTTTTCTCCGTGTCTCCGTGCCTCTGTGTTTAGTTGGATTGACCGCCTGCGGGTACCGCGTAGCCGGGCAGGCCACGCGGATTCCGCCCGACGTCAAAACCATCGCTGTCCCCATCTTCACCAATGAGACCAGCCGCTTTCGCATCGAGCAGAAGCTGGCGTCCGCGGTCACACGCGAGTTCATCGAACGCACCAAGTACCGCATCACGCCCGAGCCCGCCGGCGCGGACGCGGTGTTGAAGGGGACAGTAGAGGACGTCCGCTCCGGCGTCGTCACCTTTGACCTGACCACCGGCCGCGCGACGACACTGCAGATCCAGGTGACGGCCAACGTCCAACTCGTGGACCTGCACACCCAAAAGGTCCTGTTCTCCAATCCCAAATACGTCTTTCGCGAAGAATACCAGGTGAGTTCCAGCACATCGGAGGAGTTCCAAGAGGACGAGCCGGCGCTCACACGCCTATCACAAGACCTGGCACGTACACTGGTGACGGACATTCTGGAGAATTTCTAGCGGCATTGGAACATGACATGCGATTCCTGACCATCGTCGGTGGCTCACCCCGGTTGTGAAGTTTGATAGGCTAGTATAGTGGCATGACAACCAACACTCATCCCTGAGAACTTGTCACTAGCCACTCGTCACTAGTCACTTCTTCAATCGAGGATGGGCGAGCAGCAAGGCTTTTCGACCGGCTTGGGCTCCATCACTTCGACACGGGTGAGGTCGGGGTCGTAGAGGTTGTACTGCCACTTGCCGTCGCGGCCGATCTGCGGCTTCTCCTGGGACTGGTACCCCCGCCCGACGGCGGTCTGGTAAGCCTCGGCCACGCTGGGCACGCCCAGCGACATGTGGTGCATCACGCCCAGCGTGCGCGGCGACGGGTGGTGCACGTTGAGCATGTACTCGAGCCAATCCTTGCCGTCGGGCACGCGCATGTCCACCCAGTCGGTGCGATCGTCGGTCATGCCGCCGTGCCAGATGTCGCGGTAACCGAGGACGTCCTGGTAGAGGCGATTTGCCGCGGCCTGGTCGCCGACGGTGACACCCACGTGAATGATGCGCTGTGAGATCCGCTCGGGGCCGAGGAACTTGCCCATGCCGCGGCCGGAAAGTGAGGTGGGAACGTACTCGGCAAACTCCACCACGTGTCCATCAATGTCGTGCAGGGTGAAGCTGAAGTTGCCTTCCGTGTCCGGCTGCAAGGGAGAGGTCTTCACGCTGTGGCCGGCCAGGTACACGGCGAGTTGGCGCGCGTTGGTGGTTTCAAACGCGATGTGCAGCAGGCGGTCTTCCGACGGATCTTTCAATCCCGGGTACACCTCGATGTACTGATGGTCGTTCACCTTGAAACAGACGCCGTCCGGCCTGCCCGTCAACGGGTTGGGCAGGCTGGAAATCTCCTGGAATCCCAGCACGTGTCCGTAGAATTGCCGAGCCGAGGCTAGGTTGCTTGTCTTCAAAGCGATGTGCGCCACGCCGACGATGAGCGGCCGCGACCCTGCGGCTGGCGCCGGCCCGCCCGTCGGCGCCGCGGACACGGCTGAGTTCGTGCGAGGGCCACCGAGCCCCCGAGCGGCAAAAACCATCGCCACCAACATCATCAGACAGCGAGACTTCATTTTTGTTACTCCTTTCTTGGCCCAACCCTTTTGTCTGCGTTTGTTCTCCGTGGCCTCTGTGGCCTCTGTGGTGAAATCCCTTTTGGGTTGCGGCCTGAAGGTGTCACACCTTCTCAGCCGGCGGGAGCCGCCTCGATGATTGAGACCAGATCGCCGGGAACGGGGATAATGCGCTCGCACTTGAGGCCGGCGCTCGCCAGCAATTGTCTCCACTCGGCGGCGCTGCGTTCTTTGCCTCCCGTTACGGCCAGCATGTTCAGGTCGCTCATCAACCGCTGCTCGAGATCCCGGTCGGGATGATCCACCACCTCCAGAAGAACGAATTCGATCACCAGAACGCGGCCCTCCGCGGGCAGACCCTCCGCGAGGAGGACGGTCCGGCATTGGCGAAGGATCTCGGCCGCCGCTCCGTCTTCATAGCCGTGAAGCACATGTTTCAGCATGTAAACCTCAGCTCCCGGCGGGACCTCCGTGGTCAGGTCGGCGGCCACCAGCCGGCACCGTCCGGCAAGGCCCTCGAAACGCGGCGCGGCCCGATCGATGGATTCCGGCCGGTCCACCAGCACGCCTTGCACATGAGGAAAAGCTTCCAGGACCGCGGCGATCAGCGCGCCGCCGCCTCCGCCGAGATCGGCGACCCTGTGGTATTTCGAGAAGTCCCAAGCCCGAGCGATAGGCATGTAGTCTTCCGCCGGCGACGTACCCATGACAGCGCGAAACACCGCCGAAGCATCCGGGTCCTGTGACCAGCGCGAAGGCACCCCCGGCGGCCGGACCGCCGCGGCCTTCTGTCCCGTCCGGATGCACTCCGTCAGATGCGACCATTCGTCGGCTAGCAAATCGGCCCAGAACACAATCCCGGCCCACGCCGAATCGGTCGCGTCCTTGCGCAGCGGCTTGCCCAACGGGGTCAGAACGAAGCTTTCCGGACTGGTCTCCGCCACCACACCGAAACTGGCCAGAGCACGTAACAGCCGGTACAACGCCGCGCGCTCGGCGCCGCACACGGCTGCCAGATCCTTCACCGTGCGTTCCTCGTCGCCGAGAGCGTCTGCCAGCCCTAGGCCCGCGGCAGCGCAAAGGACCCGGCTGCGAAAATACCCCATCGCCATCTCCGTCAGGGCTGAGTTTTGTCCAGCCACCGCTGTGACTGCCATCTCTACTCCTTCCTGCGCCAAAAATATGCTCACTCCACCGTATCAACGGAACCTACACCAGAATTCATTGCGGCGCAATAAGGCATGGATCGCTTGCCACGCTTGCCCGGCAAAACGGCGACGTGCTTCTGGTTCTCACGGTGGGCAGCACCGGCGCATTGACGTGGGAAGGTGTCTTTACGATTGCGGCTCAGCATCTCGACACCCTGCAAGTGAGTTCGACCGAGTGTCCCCCAAAACTAATGGCACCGTCGCGTATCGACAGCCGTCGCCGACATCGCATAGAGTGAGCCCGTATTAGAGTACAGGTTGAGTCTCAGCAAGTTGAATTGAAGGAGACCTGAATAGGAGCAGTACAATGAAAACCCTTACAAGAGCGATGGTCATCCTCGGGTTGCTCCTCGGTAGTTGTATCTGCGCACCGGCACAAACCATCAAGTGGACCCTCAACGACGTACACTTCAATGACGGCAACACGGCGACTGGCTATTTTGTAACTGACGCCTCCGCTACCACGGTTTATAACTTTTCACTCGTGGTCAACGGTCCAAACACGGCAGCCGATTTCACGGCTGCGATATGTTGCGCTTATCTGCCTGCCAATATCGGCTTTGCCCTTCCAGGTTGGACCGTCTTTACGGATCTATATCTGACCTCGCCGTTGACAAGCGCCGGAGGAACGGTCCCAATATATCTTGGCTTCGATTGCCCCACTTGTGGCGTGTTGGAAACCGGCTCCGGTTATACTCCAACGGTCGATGGGGTTCCGTTACCCGAACCGGCACCCATCCTACTTCTCGGTGTCGGCTTGGTTTGTTTGGCCATCGGCCGCAAACTGCTTCGCGCCAGCTAATTGCTTTTGAAGAGCGGCGCACCCTGTCTCGTTCGGGCTTTGTTGAGTTCGAACTGGGTGCGCCCCATCCCCTGCCCACGTCGGCACGCCTCGATTCACTATTGACCATTCGCCTTCCACCCTTCCTATCACACTTCCAGCGCTTTCTTCCCTCCTCTCAGCCACGTTTGCTGTATAATGAATTTAATGGCTCGTGGATGGGAGAGTAAATCGGTGGAAGAGCAGATTGATGCCGCCGAGGTTGGCAGCACCTCACCGGACGGAGAACGGTTAACTCAGGCGCAGATCGAACTGATATGGAAGAAGGAGGGCTTGCTGCGATCTCGCGCCCGGGTCCTGCGCGACCTGGAGAACAGCCAGAAGCCCCGCTATCGGGAGATGTTGAGCGCAGCGCTAGCCGACCTGGACGAGCAAATCTCAAAGCTCGACTGAGAACGGTAGACGGTAGAAGGTAGAAGGGGAAAGTCTTCCAGTGCCGGTCTTCCTCGGTAGACAGTAGGCGATAGACGCGGTCCCCTTTTACCATGTGCCCTCTACTGTCTACTGCTTCATGGCTTCCCGTCGTCGCCCCAAACTCGGCCAGCACTTCCTGGCGGACCCGCGCTTCCGGCGGCGCATCGTCGATGCCCTTCCTCTCAGCCAAGGCGAGTTGGTGGTGGAGATTGGACCCGGGCGCGGCGCGATGACCGGCTTGCTGGTTGAGCGCGCCAGCCGCGTAGTGGCGATCGAACTTGATTCCGCCCTGGTGGAAGCTCTGAGGCGGGAGTTTCACGGCGAGACGCACCTGGAGGTGATCGAGACGGACATTCTGGCCACCGACATCGGCCAGCTTTGCCGTGAGCGCCACGCCGAGAAGTGTTTCGTATTCGGGAACATTCCTTACTACATCACTTCACCCATCCTTCATCATCTGTTCGGCTTTCACGCCTCGATTTGCGGCATGGCGTTGCTGATGCAGTATGAGGTGGCGGCGCGGCTCATTGCGCGGCCCGGCCGCCGCGAGTACGGATACCTCACGGTCCTGGCGCGGGCCTTTTCGTCCCCCCGCCTTCTGCTGCAAGTGCCCCCCGGAGCTTTCTCGCCCCCGCCGCAAGTGTCATCGGCGCTGGTCGGTTTCGAAATGCGGCCGCCCCCCGGCGCATTACCGACGCTCTCGGATGCAAGTGGGCTCGGACCGGGGAACTGGGATGCGGGCGAGGTCGAGCAATTTCTCGGTTTCGTCCAGGCGTGCTTCGCGCAGAAGCGGAAAAGGTTGCTGAATAATCTGGGCCGTATTTACGGGCGCGAGGCCGTCGAAGTTCAACTCGACCGCGTGGGTTTGGCTGTGGAAACGCGCGCCGAGGAGCTCGATGTCGCGGTTTTGGCGGATCTTTTCGTGGGGCTGGAGAATTGCCGGTTGACGATTGACGATTGACGATTGGGAGACTCCAGGGTACGCTGCCTGGCTCTTTCAATTGGCAGTCGTCAATCGCCAATTCGAGACTGTCGCCCCTTGACCTTCGACTTTCGACTATTTAGTGAAGAAGGACTTGCTCGAAGAAGGCGAGGGCGCGCGGGTCCTGCGACTGTCCGAGCCAGAACATGGCCTGCTTGCGAACGGCGGGATTGTGGCTGGTGCGCGCCACCTGGATCAGCAGCGGCACACCTTCATCCTTGGGAAGCTGGCTGAGGGCGAAGACAGCCTTCTTCTTGACGTCGGTCTCGGGATCGTTTTCGATGGCCTCGGTAATCGTGGCTTCGGCTCGCTTTCCCGCCTTTTGCGCCAGCCAGAATAAAGCCTGCCCGCGGACGTGAGGGGCGGGGTCGTGGTGAGCGACGTTGATGATGGTATCCACGGCCTCGGGCTCTTTACTCACATAGAGAGCGAAGACGGCCTTCTCGCGAAAGTGGTCGCTCGAGTCGTTGGCCACAAGCCGGCGCAACGCTTCGTAGCCGGGCCGGCCGCGCGCGGCTCCGAGCCAGAAGGCGGCCTTCTCGCGCCGGCGTTCCGGCTGACCGGCAGCGGCAAAGGCTTCGAGCGCGCGTTCCGCGGACACATCACCGTGCAAAGCGATGGCGGTGAGCGCCGCACTGGAAACGTGACCATCGTCATCCCTGTCGCCGTCTTCTGGCGCGCCCCCATGGTCGGCGTTCACCAAGGAAGTGAGCCACGCCACGCTCTCCGGTGGACGCACGTCGGTGAGCCAGACGAAAGGCAAGCCGCCAACATCGAGTTCGCAATCCGCCGAAAACGTTCGGACCTTGGTCACCTTCCTGGCGGCGATGCGATAAAGTACCAGGAAGTACGGTGACGATTCAAGCTTCACGCGCTTCTCGCTGGAGTTCACCGCGACGTCGCCGCTGTCTCCTCGTCGATCCTCGAGCCGGCATCGGCCGCACCCATTGTCAGAGAATTCGCCCACCGAGACATCGCAGCACATCTGGTGGTTTCCAGGAACGCTCGGGACAGCGTAGCCGATCCATGCTAGTCCGCTCTCGCCGCCTTCAACAGCGTGGAAAGCGCTCGCCAGGCCCGCCGCGGCCGATTGCGTGGTCATCTTGGCGTTGACGACGTGCGGTTCTTGCGCCGCACCAACGGTCGCCAGCAGCAGCAGGCCATAGAAGGCAGGCAGTAGGCGGTAGACGGGGGAAGAACGGTAGACGGTAAACGGTAGACGGTAGATGGGGAAAAAGATGCCGGTGCGGGCCTTGACCGCTGAATCGAACTGAATCGTATCCATGAGAGTCCTCCTGGCAGAGGGTAGGCAGTAGATGGTGTCCACCATCTACCGTCTACCGTATGCCGTCTACTACTTATTCAGCAGCTCCATCAGGAAATCCGTCGCTTCTTTGGAGTGCATCAGCGAGAGCTTCTGCACCGCGTCCCGCTTCAACGACATATCCTTCTCCTGCCGCGCGATTTGAATCAGGGAAGTGACGTTGCCTTGCAGGAAGTATGCCTGGATTACGGCGCGCTTGATCTCGGGGTCCTTGTCGCTGCTGTAAATCGAAGCCAGACCGTCGGCGGTCCTGTCCTTGCCCATCAGTCCCAGATTGCGGACCGCCTGACGGCGTAGCTCCGGATCCTTCTCTGCCCGCGCCAGTCCCAGCGTGTGTTCGACGTCACCGCCGATGAACATTCCCTGGAGAATGCCTCTCTTGACCTCCGTGGAGGTTTCGTTCTGGTAGAGCTGCCAGAGCTCGGCGTGTGCACCCATCACGCCGAGCTGCTTCACGGCTTCGGCGCGCAAGTCAGGTGACGCCTCACTCTTCGCCACTTCCAGCAGGCGCCCACGCTCACCGCTGATCATGAAGCTGCGCAGGATGGCACGCTTCACTTCCACATCGTGAGCCGACTTGTAGACTTCCTCCAGCGTCGCGTGGCTTTCCTTGCCGCCGAAGAGTCCAAGGTCCTGAATCGCCTTCATCTGTAACTCGGGGTTGCGGTCGCCGCGAGCGACGCGCGCCACGATCTCGTGGGCCTTGGGCGACCCGCTCTGGCTTAGCACGAACAGCGCTCGTTCCTTAAGCTTCAAAGGCTGCGGCCCGTTCAAAAACTTTTCCAGCATCGGCAGCGCTTGTTCAGGGTCCGAATTGAGCAAACTGTTCAGTGCGATCAGCTTCAAATCTTCGTTGCTCTCCGCGTCGGGCGCGACCTTCTGCCCGGACGATTGCCGCACCTCAACTTCCAGCGCCTTCGCATCGTCGAGCCAGCGGCTCTTCGGATAGGTGCCGCGCAACGTTTCCAGGGTGGCAAGCGCGTCCGCACGCTGGCCAAGCTTGTTCTGGGCGTAAGCCTTCCAATAAAGTGCGCCCTCGGCCTGAGCGCCGTGCTGGTTGATCACCTCGGAAAACTTCTCGAGCGCTCTCTGATAGTGGCCCTCGTCCAGCGCTTCTGTGCCGTTTTCGTAGATCTCGTGCTCGCGGTCGAGTTGCTCCTGAACGCGGTCTCGAGCTTCCTGCTCCCGGTCCCGCTTTTCCTGCTCGCGATCGCGCTTCTCCTGGTCGCGATCCTCCTGTTCCTGCTGCCGGTTGGCGTCCTCATCCTCGACGCTAGCCGGTTTCTCAGTCGGTGGATTGGGCGCCGGAGCAATAAGCGCCGGAGGAGCAGGCGGTGGCGCTGGCGCTTGTTGCGGCATCGGCAATCCAAGGCCGGCCAGAGTGGTCGCTGGAATCGCGGTGGCGACGCTCACCGCCCAAATCAGAATGGTTCGTTGAATCTTGGTCATCTTTCCCTCTCGATCTATGAACTCTTCTTGGCCACGTTTTCGATGGCCTTCTTTTCCCTCGCGTGTATCTGGGAATCGACTACTCGTACCTTAAAGAGGATCCCCTGCGCTTCAATGCGGCGACGGAGATCCTCAAATTCCGGCGACGACAGCTTGGAAGGACTGTTGGCGATCTCGATCAGCGTGCGCTCGAGCTCATCGAGGACGTCCGCAACGCCAGTCTCGCCCGAACGCTCGGCCGTCAGGCGATAGAGTCGGTTGGCGGCCACCAGGTCCGTAGCGCGCTCGCGTTCGGCGGAGATATCCACCGTGCGCTGCGGGTTAGTGTTCACGAGTTCCACGAGCACCATCTGTGAGCGCTCAAGGTGATCGCCGACCGCCACCAGCAGCACGCGGTCGCGCCCCTGGGCTGAAACCGCCTGGGCCTGATTCTGAGGTTGGGGCTGAGGCTTTCCCGGCCAGAAGCGTCCGGCCAGAAACGCCGTCACCACCAACACTGCCACCGCCGCCACTCCACCGACCGGTGCCCAAACCTGAGGCGTCCACACACGTCCGCGGAAGTGCTCCACGAATCGCTGCCAGGCCCCTTCCGGCGAAGCTACGGCGAGGCGCGGGGCCAATCGCTGCCAGACCTCGGCCTCGTAGGCCTCGCTCCGGGCAGGTACCTCAACCACGTCCGCCGCCGCCAGAACCGCCTGAAGATTGCGGTAGAGGGCGCGGCAGGGCCCGCACACCGACATATGTTCCGCCACCACGGCCCGCGACGATCCTCCCGCTTCGCCATAGTGGTAAAGGATCAGGTCCGGCTCGCTCAGGTGCTTCAGCTTCTTGACTTCCTTCATAGGGACTGCCTAGACTCCGCTTTGTCGCTCACTCTGTATTCGCTGCCCGCGCCTCGCCGTGACGCACCACGAGCGGCTCCAACTCCTTTCGCAGTTTCTGCACGGCGCGGAAGATGCTGTTCTTGGTGGCGCTCACCTTGAGACCCAGCACGCTGCCGATCTCTTCAATCGACATTCCCTCGTAATGCCGCAGCACAAACGCGGTCCGCACCTGGGGGCTCAGACTGGCGAGCACGTTCTCCACCTTGTGCTTCAACTCGCCGCTGAGCAGGATGCGATCCGGCGTGGGGTCGGGCGCCGGCATCTGAGCCAAAGCGTCCACACCGCCCTCGGTCTCCGGTATTGGTTGCTCCGCCTGCTCGTGCCGCCCCCTCTTGCGTGTGAGATCCATGGCGGCGTTGGCAGTGATGCGGAAAATCCAGGTGCCGAAGCTGGAGCGCGATTCGAACTGCTTCAACCGCCGATAAGCGCGGAGGAAGGCCTCCTGCACCACGTCCTCGGCGTCCTGTTCGTTCTGCGTCATACGATACGCCAGGCGAAAGACCTTACGGCTGTAGCGCTCCACGAGGACACGGAAAGCGTCTGTGTCCCCAGCGCATGCTCGCGCGACAGCCGCTGCGTCGCTTGCCTCCATCCGTGCCTTTAGACCAGGATTGTCGCTCACGGTTAGGTAGGTAGAACAAAAACAGTCGAAAGTCGAGAGTCGAAAGTCAAAAGTGGCCTACCCTCGCTTTGCTCCCAACTCTCGACCTTCGACTTTCGACTATAATCAGCTCCAGTATGGCTCGTCTCGAAGAATATCGCCGCAAGAGGCACGCCGGGCAAACTCCGGAACCGGAAGTGGACACCCCGGAGGACCGCACCGGACAACACCAGTCGGCCCAGTCGGCCCAGTCGGCCTCGCAGAAACTCGGTGCCGAGGCGCGCGCCGGGAATCGCTTCGTGGTGCAGAAGCACGATGCCACTCGTCTGCACTACGACTTCCGGCTCGAAATCGGCGGCGTTCTGGTCTCCTGGGCGGTCCCCAAAGGGCCGTCGCTCAATCCGAATGATAAGCGCCTGGCCATGCACGTGGAAGATCATCCGCTCGACTACGGCGGCTTCGAGGGAGTGATACCCAAGGGGGAGTATGGCGCGGGGCCGGTAATGGTGTGGGACGCGGGCACCTTCGACGTGGAAGGCGGACTGACGGCTCAACAACAACTCGAGCGCGGCGAGCTGAAGTTCTCGCTTCACGGACGCAAGCTGCGCGGCAGTTTTGCGATGGTGAAAATCCGTCAGCCGAAGGAAAAGGGCGATCCCTGGCTGATGATCAAGCATCGCGACGCCGCCGTAGACCCCAACTGGGACATCGACGAGCACGACGGGTCGGTGCTCACCGGCCGTACGATCGAGGAAATCGAAGAGGGACTGCCGCCGTCGAGCAATCCAGCGGGAGCGGTGGCCGACGCTGCGAGTGCAGCAACGCTGGAAGGGGCGCGCAAGGCAACCATGCCGTCCAAGATCGCACCGATGCTGGCGACCTTGGCGGAAAAGCCCTTCTCTCATCCCGACTGGATCTTCGAAATCAAGTGGGACGGCATCCGCGCCATGGCGTGGATCGACGATGGCCGGCTGGAGTTGCACTCGCGCACTGGCCGCGTGATCACCACGCAGTATCCGGAACTCGCGGACCTGCCGGAGCGCGTGAAGGCGCGGCAAACGATCCTCGACGGCGAGATCGTGGTCCTCGACGCCAACGGCCGCAGCGATTTCGAGCGGTTGCAGTCGCGTATGAACGTCGATCGGCCCTCGGTGCTCATGCAGCGCCAGGCGCCCATCACCTATTACCTGTTCGACGTGCTGTATGTCAATGGCTACGACCTGCGCGAGGTTCCGCTGGTGGAACGTAAGCAATTCCTGCGCGACCTGGTGAACTGGGGCGATCCGGCCCGTTATGCGGACCACCAGGCCGAGATGGGAAAGGAGCTGTTTGATCTCGCCAAGTCGCAAGGCCTAGAGGGCATCATCGGCAAGCACGCCCAAAGCACTTATGCCAGCGGGCGCAGTCCCGCCTGGGTAAAGTTCAAGGTGGTGGATGAACTCGACGCCGTGATCGGCGGGTGGACCGAGCCGCGCGGTTCGCGCGAACACTTTGGAGCGCTGCTGCTCGGGCTCTACGACGGGGAAAAACTGCGGTTCATCGGCGGCGTGGGCACGGGCTTCACCGAGAAAACCCAAAAGGAAGTCTTCGACGAAATTAAACCGCTCGCCGCTGCACGCTGCCCGTTTGACGCCGTGCCGGAAACGAAGGAAAAGGCCACCTGGATGGAGCCACGCCTCGTCGCCCGCGTGAAATACGGCAACTGGACGGAAGAGTGGCGTCTGCGCGCGCCGGTCTTCCTCGGTTTGCGCAGCGATTACGAGGCGAAGGATTGCCGGTTCGAAGACCAGGGGTTGGCGGGTCCGGAGTCGGCAGTCCGGATTGGAAATCAGGGAGTCGGGGAGCAGACGGCGCCGCCACCCGTCGTCGCTGTTCCGCGCCTGAGCGGCCGGGTGCTGGCGAAGAAGGAGGAGATCGAGAAGGAATTGTTCCAAGGGCGCGCCGAGAACGTGATCATGGAGATCGACGGCCGCCCATTGCGATTCAGCAATCTCAACAAGGTCTATTTTCCCGGCGAAGGCTACACCAAACGCGATCTGCTTGCCTACTACTATCGTATCGCTGAGTACTTGCTGCCCTTTTTGAAGGACCGGCCGCTGGTACTGCGTCGCTACCCCAACGGCATCACGGGCGAAGCCTTCTTCCAGAAGGACGCCGGAGAGGCTGCGCCCGAATGGATGGAGACGGTCGCCATTCGGTCGGAGGACCACCACCAGAAGCCTCGCTCCGGCAAGCCCAGGCAGGAGATTCGCTACTTCATCGCCAACAACCGCGCGGCGCTCCTTTATCTGACGAACCTGGGCTGCATCGATCACAATCCGTGGTCGAGCCGGCGTGACGACTTGGAGCACCCCGATTGGGTCTTCTTCGACCTCGACCCGAGCGACGGCACTGACTACAACGTGGTGGTGACGATCGCCCAAGCGATTTACGAGAAGCTGGTGGCTTTGGGGCTGACGCCTTACCTGAAGACTTCCGGCGCCACTGGGTTCCATCTTTACATTCCGGTGGAGCCGGGCTACACCTACGAGCACGTGCGGACCTTTGCCGAGATCGTCGGACGACTGGTCGCCGCCGAGCATTCCGAACTGGTGACGCAGGAGCGGATGGTGGAGAAGCGGCCGCGCGGTAGGGTATTGATCGATGCGTCGCAGAACGCCTATGGCCGGCCGCTGGCGGCGCCGTACGTGGTCCGGGCTTTCCCCAAAGCGCCGGTTTCGGCGCCGGTCGAGCCAAACGAGTTGGAGCCGAGCCTGCGGCCCGAGCGGCTGAATATCCGGACCGTTTTCAGCCGGCTGGAAAAGCAGGGCGATCTTTGGGCCAGCTTCTGGAAGAACCGCCAAGGGCTGGAAGAAGCTGTCGAACGGTTGGCGGCACTCCACAATTAGCACATGACTAATCGCAGCGCCTTGTGTCAGACAGCGAGCTTCACGAGCTCATCGATCTCGGCTAACGCGGTCGGTTCCGACAAGAGGCGGTCCAACCATGCGGCGAGTTGGCGGTTGCCGATGCCTCGGAGTTGTTCGGCCAGCTCTGGCCTCGAAATGGGGTAAACACCCCGGTCCAAAAGTTCTGCCCGCGCCAGGTGCGTCAAATAGCAAAGCGCCTGCTCGTGCACCGCATCTGCATCGCCGAATTCGAAAACACTGGCAAGGCGGTGGTACGCCGCGGCAGCCCTTGCCCGGGCGACCTTGGAAGGAGGCAGCGGCAGCCGATGGCGCCACCGAGTGACAAGCCGGGTCCAGAAGCTATCACGCTGGAATAGAACTCGGCCAAACCGGACTGCCCAACCGAGTACGTCGTGCCCGTTCTCGATGCGGGCGTCAATGTCGGCATCGGGATAGGCGCGCAGATCAACCTCGAGCGGTCGAACGCCCTTAAGAAGGAGCGGATCTCTACAGATTGCTACCAGATCGACGTCGGAGCTCGGAACGCCGGGGCGCACCGCCGAGCCGACGGCAATTACCGCGATGATGTTCGGGTCGCTCGCAGCAGCGTCCAGAAAACCGATCACCCAATCTCTCGCTCGACGCGACGGCCATCGAAGCACCTGAGCCAGTGAATGCTCAGTTGGATTTGCAGTCTTGCCTCGCATCTCAGGGTTTACCTCCTACAATCTTGGCCACAGCATCCACATGAGCTTCGATGTCGCTGGCAACATCCTCTGCGTCAAGGCTGGGTAACGGAACGTCGCCATAAGCTGCGGCCTTTCGCGCATCGTTGAGGTCGCGCAGCAAATCGGCAATGTCGGGAAGGCTGTGGTTCTTGTGTAGTTCCTCCGCGATGTCGGCTTTCTCCCAATGTTTCTTGGAGGTGGGTACTCCGACTTGCAGGGCAGCGGCCTCGACGGCCGCCTCAAGGCAGTAAAAGCCGTAAAGGGACAAGTCGTCCCAGTCTGTCGGAGCGTCCCATGCCGCCTGGACCCGCTCCAAGTGTCGTCGTGCAAGCTTCAATTTAGCATCGGCGTTCGACATCAGTGCCCTCTGGTCTGGCTCTAATTCGAAGGATAACCTATCTGCCCCCTGCGCCCAAGCCTTGACCTGCGTCCGGAACCTCAGCGGCTGAAAAGTGCACGTACGTCCACCGCTCCGGTTGGTGTGTATCATAGACACCGTGGGAGTTCCAGCACCACGCCGGGTGAGGTTGCACTTCGATGCCGCTGAGAGTAAGTTTCTCAAACCTGCCGAAGAACATCCGCCAGGTATCGCCATCCTTCGGTGGCAGTGGCCGTCCGTTGGCGAGCCATTTCATGCCGGACCACGGGAAGGCTAGTTCCGCGGTCCAACTCTCATCGACCACGGTGCGGTCGTTGATCTTGCCTTCCACGCGCACGGCGGAGCGCAAGCCCGGGAAATCCCAGTCCCGGAACGCCCAACGACATCCGCGCGGATGCGTGCCGCGCCAGAAACTCTTGCCAGTGCGGTCATAGTCCCCGCCGAAGGAAAGGGCACCGTGGGCCAGCAGATCGAATTCGGGAACGTCGAAGCGGCTGCCACGGTGGTACGCGTCCTGCCAGATGAAGAACACTTCGTAGATGGTGCCGAGGGCGTTGACCTCGAATTCGTAGTAACAGTCACCACCGTCGATGAAGGCCTCGAGGTCGTTCTCGTTGAACACCAGCGAGTCACGCTCGGTGAGCGCTGCTTCGACAAAAGGCTCCTCCACGCGGAAGCTGACGTAAAAGGCGTCGTCGTCCCAAAGCGCGGCGGCACGCGTATCGAAGTAGCCGGGCTCTCCGGTGACCATATCGACGAACCGTGGCGAGTGCGGAACATCCCTCCAGGCCGGCTTCGCGAGGTCGCCATCGACGCGGATCGCGTGCCGCGCGCGGTAGCACGTGTAGTGGGCGGCTTGGGATTCCATGACTTTTCTCCAGGCGATCGATCCTTGATTCTGTGGCGCCACATCCGTGCCGCGGCCGACGCCGCGACGATTCAGCGCCGGACGACCCAAACGAAAGCCGCCAGGGTACTCACCAGCATGGCTCCAAATGCCCAGGCGACCGCCTTTCGCAAAGAAGGCCGGCCCATCACCATAGCCAGGATCCCCTTCACCAGCGTGTTCGAGGCGCTCGCCAGGAGGATGGCGCCATCGGCAGTGCTATAGGCCAGGACGTTGTCGTGAGCGAGGCGCGCCGCGGAAACGGTAGTGGCGTCCACCTGGCTCAAGCCGGCCGCGACGCTCGCCAGATAAATGCCCGCCGTGCCGAAATGCTGATAAGCGAGCTTGGAAGCCGCCAGGATGACGGCGAAGAAAAGCCCGAACTTCAAGGCTTTTCCCATTTCCATGGGGTTTTCCACTTGAGCTTTCGACGTTCCTTTCCCGCCGTCTCTGAACCACAAGAGCACCACCGTACCGAGGCCGACCACGGTGGGAACGGCGATGGGCAGGATCAACGCCCTTCCCAGGCCCGGGTCCACCACGTAGGCCTCAAAGAACACGCGAAAGTACATGACGGTGGAAGCCAACACGATGCCGAGTGCGAAACAGTTGGCCAGAGAGTCGTCGGAAAGGCGGCTCTCCTGCGCCAGGTCAACAGTGGCAGCCGTGCTGGAAGCCAGGCCGCCGAACAGCCCCGTGAGCGCGATGCCCTTTTGCGCGGGCAGGAAGCGCATCAGGACATAGCCGACCATGCTGATGGCGGAGACGAACACCACCATCCACCACACGAAGCGCGGATTAAACACGTGCAACGGTCCGACCTCCCGGTTGGGCAGGAGCGGCAGGACGATGACGGTAATGATGGCGAACTTGAGGATGGCGTAGATTTCCTCCGGTTGGATCTTCTGCGCCAGCAGATGCAGCGGCTGCTTCGCCATCAGCGCCAGAGTGGCGACGACGGCGATTGTCGCCGCCGGAATCATGTAATCGAGCGCCACCAGCGCGCCGGCGAGAAAAGTGAGGATGGCCACGAACTCGGTGGTCGCGCCTTGATGCTGCGCCAGAGACTTGAGGACGTATTCAGCGGTGACGATCAGAAATACGCCGCCCAGGGCCACTGCCAGGACCGCGCCGTAGCCCATTCTCCCGAGTAGTCCCGCGACGTACCCCACCAGCGCGATGAGGGGAAAGGTCCGAATCCCGGCGAAAAGCGGATCGCCTTCCTTGCGCTCGTGCTCGCGCTCCAGCCCGGTGAGCAGGCCGATGAGCACGACCATGGCCACCTGGGCGGCGATGTGAGGATAATCCGGCATCCGACCCGTCTCAACTCCTACTGGAGTCTCGATATCTGGAGGAATTGCCGATTGCAGATTGACGATTGACGATTGGAAGAGAAGACCTAAGCCATTCCAGTTTTCCAACCGTCAATCCGCAATCGTCAGTCGGCAATTCCCCAAGCTGCGGCTCCAACTCAAGGTTCCGCGGTTACCTTCAGCAGGACCACACCATGCACCGCAACGATGGCCGAATAGCGATCTCCCGGCGCTTCCACGGGTTGGTGTTTCCAGATATCGCGCACCCGCAGTTTCGTCCCCGCCAGATTCAGCGCGGACCAGCTTACGCTGACTTCCACCGCCCGGTCCCCGCGGTTGAAAAAACCGACCGCCGTCGTATGGTCAGAGAGCGGACGCGCCAGCACCGCGGTGTTGCCGTCGCGAGAAGTCACCTGCACGGGCTTTGCTTCCGGATCCTGATCGATGGCGATGACCTCGGTGTTCATGAGGATGCTCTTGGTCTCGTCGGACATGTTGCGCAGGTCGTTGCCGGCCAGCAGGGGCGCGGCCAGCAGCGCCCACAGGCTCATGTGGGTGCGGTATTCATCAGCCGTCATGCCGCCGTTGCCGATCTCCAGCATGTCCGGATCGTTCCAGTGGCCTGGCCGGGCGTAAGGCGCGATCTCAAACTGACTGAAGCCGATATTCTCCAAAGACTTCCAGTTATCGCTGATGTCGCCGGTGGTACGCCAGAGGTTTCCGCCCACTTTCGGTCCCCATTTCCAAACGTCGGCATGGCCATATTGACACAGGCTGAAGACGATGGGCCGGCCGGTGGCAAGCAGAGCGTCGCCCATCTTTTGATACACCGCCTGCATGTCTTCATCTTTGTAAATGCGGCCGGCGCTGCACCAATCGTATTTGAGATAATCGATGCCCCAGGCCGCGTAGGTCCTCGCGTCTTGCTCCTCGTGGCCGTAGCTGCCTTCATATCCGGCGCAGGTCTTGGGGCCGGGGCCCGAGTAGATGCCGATCCGGAGGCCCTTGGCATGGACGTAATCGGCGAGCGCCTTCATGTCGGGAAACTTCCGGTTGGTGGTGATGTTCCCCTGGGCGTCGCGGGGGCCCTCCCAGGTGTCGTCGATGTTGATGTAGGTGTAGCCTACCGCAGTCATGCCGCTGGAGACCATCGCGTCTGCCATTCCCCGCACCGCGGCATCATCCACCTTGCCGGCGAACTTGTTCCAGCTATTCCAGCCCATCGGCGGGGTTCGCGCCAAGCCATTATCGGCGACATCGTGCAAGGCCGGCACAGGCAAACGGGGTGGCGGCAAAGCCGCCGCGGGCGAGGTGCGCTCCGCCGTACCCGTCACCGGCTCCCGGCCGGGAAAGCCCACCGTCATCGAAAGCTTGCTTCCATCCATCGTCCCGTCGTAGGTTATCTGGCGCTCCACGCTCTGAAAATGGACGCTCGCCACCAGGTGCAGGCGGCCGCCCTTGAACGTGCCCTCGCTGATGGGCAACTCCCGAGCACCTTGCAAGACCTTGCCGGTTACGGCGTCGCCGGATTGCTTCAGGTCAAAGAAGGTCTCACGGTAGTTTCCGTCGCCGGTGGGCACGCGGAGCACCCAGAAACCGGTCAGGTCCGCCTGCGCGGCCATGAACAGCGGGCCGGCCAACAGAAGGGAGAGGACGAGCAGAATATGCCTGAGCGCGATGGCGGCCCGGCGCGAAGCTTGGGTTGAGGTCTCAACGATAATCATAGGGCACCTACCGGAACTGAAATTCGAAACTCAAGGATTCGTAACAATGGGCCTTCGTTATCCTATACCCTGTCCCCTGTTCTCTGTCCGCTTTTTGACGGGCGTAGCTTTTTCCGCTTGGTTTCCGATTCAACGCGAAGTATCTTGAGACGCTACCACGGGCGCCAAGTCGGCGTGAAGACGTCCGCCACGCTTCGCCCAAATGCTGCCGAAAATCACGAGGATGTTGGTCACAACGATGGTGGTGAAGGCGAGCGCCGGCAAGAAATCGAACTGTTTCCCCTGCGCATTGAGCACCTGGATAGCCAGCACCGCAGTGATCAAACCACGAGGAAAGACCCACAGAGCGATTTCCTCATCCCGCGGTCCTATTGCACCCCACGACCAGCGACTGGCCTTGACCGCCGCCGCGCGTGCCACCACCAGCGCGCCGAGGCTGCCCAGCGTGAGCAGGAGGTGGCCCTTTAGACCCCGGACGTCGACAACCACGCCGAGCAGCACGAAGAAAAACGTTCGGACCAGGAAGGCCATCTCGGAGTAGAAGGCGAGTAGTTGAACATGGTGCTCCGGCTGCTCCTTACGGGGCGGCTCCACGGCAAAAAAGACCCCGAGCAAGCGGGGGTCGATGCGACGGACGTTGGCCAGCGTGAGGCCAAAGGCCAGCACCGAGAGCAGGCCGCTGTGACCCGCGGCTTCGGTGGCAGCGTAAAGCAGCAACACCACGGAGAAAGTGACGGCCTGCCAGAAACGCTGTTCCGAAAGCAGGGGCAGCACTCGGGACCACAGCGCGCCAGCCAGCACCGCCGCGGCGACGGATGCAATCATTTTCAGGGTCACACCGCCTAGAAACCCACCCACCAATGGCCCGCCACGAGCTCCGAAATCCAGCAGGGCACTCACCGTGGTCACGGCCAGCACGTCGCCGAGCGACGAATCGATCAGCAGAATCACGCGCAACGGATCGCGGATCTCCAACTGCTGGAGAACCGGGAGGACGATCGAGCTGCTGGTGCAGCCGAGCACGGCACCCACCAGCAGGGCAGGAACTAATCGAAGGCCTTGGCTCTTCCAGGCTACCAGGGCGACCAAACCGAGACTCAGGCCATAACCCAAGAATGCCAGCAACACCCCGCCCGGAAAGTGCCGAATCGTGTCGCGAAGGTTAAGGTCGAGTCCACCCTCGAAGAGGATCAGGATGAGGGCCAGGGTGCCAAGCGCATCGGTGATGGTCCTGAATGCGGCTGGCTGCACCCAGCCGAAAACGGGCCCGAGGAGGAGGCCGACCGCGAGCAGGACGATCACGTCGGGGATCCGGGTTAGACGGAAAAGCCGGTTGGCCACGAAGGCCAGCGCCAGTAGTCCGCCCAGGACTGCAAGGAACGTGGTGACACTCATTCTCTTGTCCCATCCTAACGCGTCAGGAGAAGAAGCAAGAAGAAGCCACAGATTTCGCAGATTGCAAAGACTAGAAGCGGGCGAACGACGGTTTTCCAGATAGATCGTGTCCTGCGTCTTCGCTCTTCCTTCTGTGTAGTCTCTGGATTCTTCTCACTTTCATGCCACGCACGCCTCCCACAGCCCCTCTCCTTCCTCAACCGCAAAAAGTGGCCCTGAAGGTGGTAGATTAACATGAGGGTGGACTTCATCGTTGGAGCACACGCAATGTTGAAGCCCGATCGTCTGCTCACCCTGGACGCGGCGCGCTACCGGGCCGCGTTCCCAAAGCTCGTCACGGGGCCGCAGCGGCGGCTTCATCATGTGAAAAGGAGCCTTCGACGTGACAGATTCGGAATCTTCCATGCGCATTCTGGTTACCGGAGCCACCGGCAAAGTGGGTCGCAATTTCATCGATAGGGTTCTGGGGTCCGCCGATCATCGTGACCTCACGCTCCGCGCCTTATGCCACCATCGGCTTCTGGAACCGAAGGATCGGCTGGAGATCGTCCAGGGAAACATCTCCGATCGGTCAGCGGTGCGCGCGGCGATGGACGGAGCCACGCACGTCGTCCATTGCGCCACTTGCAAGGAGACCCCGGAGGATGTGATCGACGTCGCCGTGAAAGGGCTGTTCTGGCTGCTGGAGGAGTGTCGCACCAGCCCTTCTTTCAAGCAGATCATCCTGATTGGCGGCGATTGTGCCGTGGGCCACTTCTTCTATCCGCACCCCGTGCCAGTTACCGAGCAGCAGAAGCACAGCGCCTATCCCGGTTGCTACGCGCTTTCCAAAGTCCTCGAGGAGGTGATGCTGGAGCAGTATTACATCCAGTACGATCTCGCGGGTTGCTGTCTGCGCGCGCCCTGGATCATGGAAAAAGACGATTTCAAATACTCACTTTCGTTCGGAGAGGGCGTGTTCGGGGGACCCCGCTGGCGCGATCTCGTGGGGCCGGAGCGCGCCGATGAATATGTAAAGAACGGCGCCGTGCCGCTGATGCTCGATCGCAACGGAAAGCCGGTGAAACGCGGCTTCGTGCACGTGGACGACCTGGTAGACGCCATTCTGCTGGCTCTCGACCATCCCGGGGCGCATCAACGGACCTTCAATATCACCATGGACGAACCGGTGGATTACCGGCAGGTGACCGATTACCTCCGCCAGACACGAGGGACGGCCGCGGTGGAGATCAGGACTTCCTATTGGTCGACTTGGCTGGACAACGCCAAGGCGAAGTTGCTGCTGGGGTGGAGGCCCCACTACGACTACAAGCGCCTGATCGAAGCGGCCTGGACGTACAGGCGAAGCCCCGACGATCCACGAAAGGTGTGGTATCCGGGATAGTGGAAAATTGCCGATTGAGAAGAAGGAGTCAGGAGGCAGGAGGCAGGAGTCAGAATAAAAGCACGACGGTCGCTCCAAAAGTCACGGTTGGCAGGGGGCTTAAATGGTAACTGCAGGCCACCGATGGAAGCGGCTCTTCATTCTGACTCCTGACTCCTGACTCCTGACTCCTGTCTCCTTCTTCTCAGATCTTCAAGAAAAGCTTCCGCCGGTACATCCAGAAAAGGAACAACCAGTAAGTGAGAAGCACTGCCGCTCCTTCGAGGAGCGGTTCGAGTCCCGTTCCGAGGAACGCAAAGAAGTGCGGGCCGAGGTTGATGCGAAACGAGCTGACAATGAAGTTCTCAAACAGGTGCGCGATCAAGTAGGCGGCGATGGAATTCATGCCGATCACCACCAGAGGGAAGGCCCACTTGCGAAAGCCCTTTTCATCGATCAGCCAACTGAAGCCGGCCAGCAGCAGGAAGCACGCTCCGCCGCTGGCGAGCGTCCAACTGGGCGTCCAGATGCGCTTCACCACCGGGCAGATGTGGGTGTAATGCAGCAGCAGGCCGGCAGCGACGCCGATTACGCCGGCGATCAGTAGCCGCTTGATCGGCAGGCGCGGAGACGCGGCGCGCAGCCAGCGGCCGGCGACGAGTCCCAGGATCATGGTGCCCAGCGTGGGAATGAAACTAAGCGTCAAGTAGCCGCCGTCGTTATAGACGAAGGGGCTCTCGCGCGGAAACAGGTTCAGGAACCACTGATCGAAAGTGCTTCCCAGGTTGGCATTCTTGTTCCAGTGCGCGGCGAAACCGGTGTAGTTGTGTTGCGCGTTCCACGCTTGGGAGACTCCCACTGACTGCCAGTTGAATCCGGGCCCAGCCGCGGGGTAGAGCGCCCATGCCAGCCAATAGCCGGTCAGGATGGCGGCGAGTGCCGTCCATTGCCAGCGCGGCTTGCAGAAGCCGAGCAGAAACAGGAAGGTGTAACCCAGGCCGATTTGCGACAGCGTGTCCTCAAAAGTGAAATACGTTTGGGGACGGTCCATGGAACGCAGAAAGATTCCGAGCCCGGTCAGCAGCAGCGACCGCCACAAGGTGTGGGCCGACAGCTTGCCGAACGTCGCGCCTTTGGCTAGCCGGCTGGCGATGGAATAGGGCAACGCCACGCCGACGAGAAAGGAGAACGAGGGCTGGATGAGGTCGTGCAACGAGCAGCCCGCCCACTCCACGTGAGTCTGGTTATAGGCAAGGACCTTCCAGAAGATGCTGGTGGGGAAGGCTTCCGCCACGCGCGAGAGGCGCAGCACTTCCGCCATCATCAGCAGCATCACCAAGCCGCGGTACGCATCCACCGCGACATTACGTACTACCACCGGCGGTGCGCTGGCCTGCGGACTACGGGGTATTGCAACAGCGGCCGATGTTGGTTCAAGAACAGCCGTCGACACGGATCACCTCCAAGGCGCTGTCCGACAGCATATACCAATTTTGGATTTCGGGTTTTGGATTTTGGATTGGGGGACGAGTAGACGGTAGACAGTAGACGGCATACGGGGAAAAGTAGGGAATAGGGAACAGGTTACAGGGAACAGGAAGACTGTTCCCTTCTCCCTATTACCTGTAACCTGTTCCCTGTTCCCTGTTCCCTGTTCCCTTTTTTCCCCGTCTACTGTCTACCGCCTACCGCCTACCCGAACCCATTTTCATCTTGGGGATCAGCCGCCATCTGTGCTAGGATCAGCGAAGAAAAGGCGAAATCCGGGAGCACCCGCAATCGGCAAGGCCAGAGCGGGCGAGACGCGCGCGCGCCCAGGGGTGAACGGAGGCACTGTGGCTTCGAAAACAGACTCGCTGATCCGTGGAGGGACAGAGGCGCTCGCGACCGTGCAAAGCGCGCTCGAGGAGCTGCGCGAGAAATTCAAGGCGTCGCCGGCGCGTGGCGGCGTAACTGCGGTGAAGCACTTTCCCGCGCGTGCAGCCAGCCTGGTGCCGTTCCCGGAAGACCTTGCGCCGCGACTGATGGACGTCCTCAGGTCACGCGAGCTGAAGAGCCTCTATTCACATCAGGCGACGACCTTCCGGCTGGCCCGCGAAGGCAAGAACGCGGTGGTGGTAACGCCGACGGCCTCCGGCAAGACGCTCTGCTACAATCTGCCGATTCTGAACGCTCTGGTGGAGGACCCGAACGCCCGCGCGCTTTACCTTTTTCCCACCAAGGCCCTTTCACAGGACCAGTTGGTGGAACTTAACCGCTGGACGGAGAAGCTGGGCGACGAGATCCGCACCTTCACCTACGACGGCGATACGCCGCAGGACGCGCGCCGCGCCATCCGGTCGCGCGGGAATCTGGTGATCACCAATCCGGACATGCTGCACACCGGCATTCTGCCCCACCACACCAAGTGGGAGCGGATGTTCGAGGACCTGCGTTACGTGGTGATCGACGAACTGCACACCTACCGCGGCGTCTTCGGCAGCCATCTGGCCAATGTGCTGCGCCGCTTGAAACGCATCGCGCGGTTCTACGGTAGCCGCCCGCAATTCATCTGCACATCGGCGACGATTGCCAATCCCGCTGAGCTGGCGGCGAAGCTGATCGAAGAGGAAGTGACGCTGGTGGACGAGAATGGCGCGCCAGCGGGAGAAAAGTACTTCGTCTTCTACAACCCTCCGGTGGTGAACCCGCAGCTTGGTATCCGCCGCTCTTACCTCAACGAGACGCGGCGCATCAGCCGGACGTTCCTGGATCGCGGTCTCGAGACCATCATCTTTGCCAACAGCCGGCTGGCGACGGAAATCCTGGTGACGTATCTGAAGGAGGACTTCGCCCGCCGGCCGATTGGCCCGGACGCCATCCGTGGCTATCGCGGCGGTTACCTGCCGCTCGAGCGCCGTGGCATCGAGCGCGACCTGCGCGAAGGCCGGCTGCTGGGCGTGGTGGCCACCAATGCACTGGAACTCGGGATCGATATCGGCAGCCTCGACGTGGCGGTGCTGGCGGCGTATCCCGGAACCATCGCGTCCACGTGGCAGCGCGCCGGTCGCGCCGGCCGACGCCGCGGTACCTCCGCCGCCGTGTTGGTGGCGTCGAGCGCACCGCTGGACCAGTTTATGGTGCAGAACCCGGATTACTTTTTCGGGCGCTCGCCCGAGCACGGGCTGATTAATCCTGACAATCTTCAGATCCTGCTCAACCACCTCAAGTGCGCGGCGTTCGAGTTGCCCTTACGCGACGATGAACGTTTCGGCCCGCTCGACTTGAAGCTCCTCTGCCAGCATCTTCAAGAAGTCGGCTTCCTGCATCACACGTCCGACGGCTGGCACTGGGTATCGGAGAGCTACCCGGCCGACGCCATCAGCCTGCGGTCGATTTCCTCCGACAACTTCGTGATTGTGGATAACACGAGCGGGCCGCGGGTGATCGGCGAAGTGGATTTCCCCAGCGCCTTGACCACCGTCCACGAGAAAGCCATCTATTTGCAGGATGGCCAGCAGTACCACGTGGAGCGTCTCGACTACGACGACCGCAAGGCCTATGTCCATCGCGTCGAGTCCGATTACTTTACCGACGCGATTTCGTATACGAAGATCAAGATTCTCGAGACGTTTGATACGGCGGCAGTGGAAGGGAATAGGGAATCGGGAGTAGGGAGTAGGGAGTCGGGAAAGAGAAGTCAGGAGTCGGGAGTCAGGAGTCAGAATGAAGAAGACCACTCCCGACTCCCGACTCCCTACTCCCCACTCCCCCGCAAGAACCACGGCGAGGTGCAGGTGAACACGCAGGTGGTGGGGTTCAAGAAGATCAAGTTTGGTACCATGGAAAACGTCGGGGCGGGACAGTTGACCCTTCCCGAGCAGGAAATGCACACCACTGCTTATTGGCTCACACTGGCGCACGAGATGATGGAGACGCTTCCTTACGACTCGACCGAGCGTCAGGACGGGGTCCACGGATTGGCCAACGCCATGCAAGCGATCGGCACACTCCTCCTGATGTGCGATGCGCGGGACCTGGGGGTGGCGGTGGGGGAGAACGGGGAGCAGAAAGCAGAAGGCAGTAGGCAGAAGGCGGAAAAGAGAAGTCAGAAGTCAGAAGTCAGAAGTCAGAATGAGGAAGAAAGGAGAAAGGAGTCAGGAGACAGGAGTCAGAATGAAGAGGGCAGTGCCGCTGAGTTTCGGGTATCGAAGTTCGATTTGCGCGAATCGCGAACCCCGAAACCCGAATCCCGGATCCCGACCGCGTTCTTCGAGCCCAATATCTACCTGTACGATAAATACCCGGGCGGGATCGGTTTCAGCGAGCCGCTGTTTCGGCTCAGCCAGACGTTGCTCGACAACACGCGGAAGCTGATCGCGAATTGCCCGTGCGAGGCCGGGTGCCCCTCGTGCGTAGGGCCGGTGGGGGAAGTCGGCGAGAAGGGCAAGGAAGTGGCACTGACAATTCTTAGAGTTATCAGTGGCCAGTAGTGGTCAGTCTTCAGTTTTCAGTCTTCAGTTCTCAGTTTTCAGCAACGCCTAATTTCGATGGTCGGCGTGGGGCCTGACAAACCAATTTGTGTGCTGACCGACGAACCGATTTGCTCTGACTGAAAACTGAAAGCTGAGAACTGAGAACCAATGAATTTGGAAGAAAAACTTCGCCAGCTTCGCAAGGCGGCGCAGAAGAGCACCCGCGATCTCGAGTTGGAGCGCCAGCTCGAGTACCTGCGCCGGCTGGAGCAGATGCCGAAGACGCTCCCGGCGCAGCGAGTGCCGAAGGGGATCGAGCACTACGTCGAGGGCGAAGTCGCGGCCAATCGGTGGGGAGAGTTCTTCGGCGTCCGCCAGACCTTACCTTTCGGCAGACCCTACGGGAAGCTGCGCATCGGCGACGTGGCCACCGCGGACCTCGCTCCGTTGCGGCTGTTCACCGAAGACGCCAGCCTGCCCAAGGCATCGGAAATCGTGTATCTCGACACGGAAACCACGGGGCTCGCGGGCGGTACCGGCACCTGCGCTTTTCTCATCGGGATCGCCGCCGCCCAGGGCTCGCAGTTTGTGGTGCGGCAGTTCTTTCTGCGCGACTACCCGGAAGAGAAGGCTACCCTCGCCGCGCTAGCCGAGGCCTTGGAACCTTACCCTTGCGTGGCGACGTTCAACGGCAAGACGTTCGACGTGCCGCTGCTGGAGACGCGCTACACGCTGGCGCGGCTGAAGTCTCCTTTCGCCAACATGCAGCACCTGGATTTGCTGCACCCGGCACGCCGCCTATGGAAGCTGCGTCTCGAAAGCTGCGCCCTGGCGCATCTGGAAAAGGAAATCCTCGACGTGACCCGCGTCGGCGATATTTCCGGCGCCGAGATTCCCGGCATCTACTTCGACTACCTGCGCACCGGCAACGCGCGCGGCTTGCAGCCCGTGTTCTATCACAACGCGATGGACGTGGTGACGCTGGCGGCGCTGACGGTGGAACTGGCGCGAATCATCGGCGCCGTGGAGGAAAGCGGCTGCGGCGACGGTGTGGTGGAATCGAGCCTCGACCTCTTCAGCCTCAGCCGAATCTTCGATCGTGCCGGCGCGCGCGAACCGGCTGTGCTCACCTGCCAGCGCGCCCTTGAGCTGGGCTTGCCGGATCAGGTGGCGCCCCGCGCTCTTCAGCACCTGGCTTACCAGCACAAACGCGAACGGCAGTACGAGCGGGCGGCGCAGATCTGGAAGGAGCTGGCGCGAAGCGAGTCCGGCTTCGGCATCGACGCGCTGGAGCAACTGGCGATCTACCACGAGCATCGACGCCGGGACGCTCGCGCCGCCCTTGAGTTTGTCGAGTTAGCGCTCGGCCGCCTGGAGGCGATGCGTTCGCCCAGCTCTCACGCCGCGAGATTCACGCACCGCAGGGAAAGGCTTTGCAGGAAAATGATGAATTATGAATAATGATGATGAACAAAAGTCAAGAGTCGGAAGTTGAGAGTAAGGATAGCGATTCTTGGCTTCTTTCCACTCTTAACCTTCGACTCTCGACTCGACTCTCTTGAATCTGTTGAATCTGCATAATCTGCGGACTGGAGCTTTTGGGGTGCTTAACAGTTTTTGGGGAGTACCCGCGGACGCACCTAGAATCTTCGGTCGGCGTTTATCCCTCAGGTTTTGTTCCTACCAGGTGAGTGTTTAGGGTTGCCGCTGTGGCCTTCCTTAAGATTCTCAAAAGCGATG
>DATFYM010000028.1:0-38011 GCA_035315065.1 Terriglobia bacterium | reverse complement strand
GCGCCAATGGTAGCGCCCCCGGGAATCGCGCGGCCCAGCGCGCCCGCCGCTCCCGCAACACTGGTGAAGACCGCCGCCGCCTCGAAAGCCTGGGCGGCTTGGTCGTAAGCCTGGATTGCCAGGTAGTAAAAGCCCAGGCCGGTATTGAAAATCGCTCGCACCAGCGATTCGGCGGTAATGGAGGCCAGAGTCGCCTTGAGGGCTTTATCCATGGCCTCGCCGATCGAGGCGGAATAGACCAGGCTGTTGGCAATGCTCTTGGCCATGCCAGTGGCAAAGGTCTCAAACCCGGACTGCGCGGCGTTGCCGAACGCCGTCATGGCGACAGCGGCCGTCGACATCTGAGTGCTAAGGCCGCGCGACCACGCGTTCAAGTCCTGAGCCGCCGTCTTAAGTTGGGTGCTGAGGCCTTGCCCGAACGTTTTGGCGAACTCAGTTTGGGCTGAACGTAAATTGCTGCTGATACTTGTTATTTGCTGGCTCAGCTCCGTCAATTGATCCCGCCTTGCGGGATCGATTGACGATTGACGATTGGAAGACGAGTCCTGCCGCCTTCCCCTCGCATCGCCACGATTTTTAGGTTCCTTCTTCACTTTTGCCCTTTGCCTTACTGCTAGGGAGTTGGGAACTGAGATGACCCCTCACCCGGCCTTCGGCCACCCTCTCCCCAAGGGAGAGGGCTAGCGCATGTTTGTTACAAACATGCGCTAGAATTCTCCGAAACCGCTGCGGTTACAGCCCTCTCCCTTGGGGAGAGGGTGGCCGAAGGCCGGGTGAGGGGTCACTCCAAGCTTGCCGCAACAGAGATTACTTCACGGATGCTCACACCCCGGGCTACTCTCTTTCGCCGCTCCGCGGCTTTTCTTTCTGCCTCTCGCCCCTGCGAATTGCAGCCTTGTTCTTCACCTGTACCTCTTACCCTTCACCCTTTACCCTTTAACCTTCACCCTTCACCCTTTACCCTTTTTCTGCCAAAGCGCCACCGCACAAGCGAGGTCGAGTTGCAGGGCCGTGGTCCCATCGGCCTCAACCAACTCGCTCGGCCGGCATGACCAGGTTTCCGCCACCTGGGCCAACAGCAGCAGGTTCTCGCTGGCCGCGAAAGGCGGCGAGGTCGTCGCGATTGGGATCGGGACCGACCTCGCCATATGCCCACCGAATGATGAAATTGACGTCCTCAACATCCAACAACTCCGGAGAAATCTCGCCCGGCCCGGGTTCCGCGGAAACCCGCGGCTGCACCATCACTTCTCCCAGCAACGCCGCGATCCAGTCCGCGAGCAGGTTCAGCTCCTCCACCGTGCTGGCCACATTCTGTCCACTCGCAGAAAACAAATTGGCGGAAAGGCTTTGCGGCAAACGCCCACGGAAGACAAACCACATGGGCGAGGGCCGGCGCAGAAGTACCGCTTTCCCGAGTTTGGGCAAGACGACGCGCTCCGCACCGGCCTGGGCTTTGGCGGCACGCCGGAAGTCTTCCTCGTTTGCGATGTGGTTCTCTTTTGCCATTTGGTTATCCTTTCAACTAAAGATGAATCCACAGATTTCGCAGATTAAACAGATTAGGAAAAACAAGAAACGTCGATATTCCTGCCTGTGCAGCGCGCAATCTGTACATTCATCTTCTTCCTACCTCTGTGTAATCTGCGTAATCTGTGGATTCGTCCTTAAGTTTGCCGATAGAACTGCGCCACCCGATCGCCCTGGGCGCGCGAAAGGACCGCCAACCCCTCAAAGCGGACCTTGTAGGTGGCTTCCTTCGTGCGTGTGAAACCCACCTGAAAGGGGTCGTGCGGGTACGCGTTGTAGAGGCACGCCACCATGAACTTGCCCGGACTGGAGAAACCGCGCCGCGGGGAGACGAGCGCAACCGCGCAACGGGGAACCGCGACGAGCCCGCCCACGGTGATTTGCTCGTAGTTCTGCGCGCCCGCCGGCAGCCCGGTGTCGGTGCCGCTGGAGTAAGTGTCGTGGGCCAGTGTGTACCCGATCTTGGCCAGCGAGGACTCTTTCAACGTCACTTCCAGATAGGCGCTTTCGGCCGTCATTACCGCGTCCACCGGGGCGGTCTCCTGATCGATCGAAATCTCCTCGATCTTCGCTTCCAAATGGAACGTCGCCGCACCCTCCGACGCGCCCATGGGAACCGGCGAGCCCCCGATCGGGTTGCCGTTGGCATCCACCAGGAGTCGCGCGCCCGCAGTGGGAGTCTGCACGTTGTACCAGAGGAATCCCGGCCCCTGGTGAATGTCCGGAAGAGTGATCGTGAAACTTGGCATCTTTTTAAAGCAGTGGCTAGTGAAGGGTAAAGGGTAAAGGGTAAGGGGTAAAGAAAGAGAAGGGACGCTCTTCTTTTACCCTTTACCCTTCAACCTTTACCCTTTACCAGCCCGCTCCTTTCTTAGCCACCCTTTTTCCTTAGTGGCCAGCGCTCTTCTCTTACCCTTTACCCTTTCTCGGCACCACCCACCAGCCCCTAGGCCACTGTCCTTCAGTGGATCAGTCTATGCACCAAATCCGCTTCTTCTTCCCATATCCTCCAACTGCGAACGGCAGTTGACCCACTTGCTTTTCGAAGGCGGAAAGCATCGCCCTTGCGCGCTCCCTGGGCTGAGTGGTGGGAGACCAGTAAACCCACCGGTCACACCGCAACAGCTTCACCACCTGGCCGCCGGAATGAGGACTCCTCTGCCCAACCTGGTGAACATCGAACTGGTGAATACGCTGGCGCAACCGTTGAGTAGTTCGCCCAATGTAGAGGACGGGTTCCTCCGGAAGCCATCGCCGCCGTTCGCGGTCAAGATTGAGGATAAGGTTGCGAGGGAGCGGATCTTCGAACGGCAGGTCACACGCTTCGCAGTTGATTGTAGGGTCCCCGACGCGAGCCACCACGTAAACACCACCTTCGCTGGACTCAAGGATGGGAGTCCCCCACGACACTGGGCCGTGGGGCGTAAGATTTGCTTGCCTGAATATCTCGGCGACTGTCAAAATCGGCCTCCACTTCTCAGAACTTCCAGCAGTTAGTGGCTAGCGAAGGGTAAAGGATAAAGGGTAAAGGGTAAAGGAAGAGAAGGGCGGCCGCTATTTTTCTTAGCCACCCTTTCCTATACATGGCGCTGAAAGTAAGTTTACATGTCATTCTGAGCGTAGCGAAGAATCTCTCTTCGGGCTCGCAGGCAGGTCCAAAGAACAAGAGAGATTCTTCGCTACGCTCAGAATGACATGCAAACTTACTTACAACGCTTTGCATAAGTGGCCAGCGCTCCTCTTTTACCCTTTACCCTTCACCCTTCACCCTTTTCTAGTCCTCTTCCAAATCGAACAACACGGTTACCGTGACGCGCAGAACCGGAACATCAATTCCCGGCAGCGTCACCAGGCCGTAGTGGTGCGCCTCCACGAAAACATCCTGCACGGCCCCCAGGGCGGACGGCGTCGTGACCCCGGCGGGAACCGTCTCGTGGGCGATGGGCAGCGGCGTGACGAAATCGGAGAGCGAGGCCGAGGTCACCACCATGTCGAGCGTTCGCGCGTAGTCTTGCGCATTGTCTTGGGCCATCTCCTGGTCGAATTGCCCCACTTCGAGCGTAAGCGTCACCCGCGCTTGCGAGCCTCGTGAGCCGCCGGCCTGGCGATTGAAAATCACGGAGTCCGCGGCCAGCGTTAACCAGGGAAACGCTGTCCGTGCACCCGGTCCCTTGTGAAACTCGTTGATCGGGCCCAGAGACGTATTGACAATCTGAAGCGCCGCCTGCTGGTCGCGCTGGATGATGGCGATAAGCTGGTTCAGCAGCGGCTTCGCAAACAACGAGTTCGGGTACATCGGTTGATACGACATAGAGCTTCAATTCAGAGTTCCTTCAAGAAATAGTGAATAGTGAATGGTGAACGGTGAATGGTGAATTGAAGACGCTCGTCAGCCTTCACAGATCACCATTCACTATCGCCCCCTTCGGTCTTCACAATTCACCATTCACTATTCACCATTCACTATTCAGTATTCTTCGAACTTCCCAAACACCTGCGAACTGCCCATTTCGGCCGGCGTCTGGGACCTGTCCATGTCCCCACCCGCAATCGCTTCCAGGGCCGGCTCGGCGCTCTCGGTGCGCGCCAGCGGGTCAAAATACTTGTCATAAGACCCGCTCGCGAGCGGCTCGCCACGCTCATCTCGGGCATCAAGACTGTTTTTGAGGCGTTCGTAGTTGGCCCCGAAGCTCTGGGCCTGTTGCCGGGCGGTTGCCACCCCAAACGTCGCCAAGGTTTCCCCCAACTGACGGGCGGCACCGTATCGGTTGATCATCTCGCAGATGTTGAGCGCGCCGGCCGAGAGCAGCGCCTGGATCTGGATGTTGCTGAGGCCGGTGGCCACAAATCCGCGCCGCGTCAGGACCGCGTCGATCTCACCCGCAACGTCGTCGATGTATTGCTGGATGAGCGTGTCCGACGGTTTCTGTTGTGCGTTGCCACGCACGAACGTCGGGAACATTCCTGCCACTTGGCTGACCGTTGTGTATCCCATAGCGTCGTAGCCGGGAGTAAGGAGGGTGAAGGGATAAAGGGTAAAGGGTAAAGGAAGGCTTCCCACTTCCGCCCCTTTATCCTTATCCTTTGCGCTTCGCCCTTTACCCTTTACCCCTTACCCTTTACCCTTACTCTCTTGGCTCTCGTCTTCTCTCAATAAGTGACATAGATATCGACGGCGTGCGTGCCGCTCGCGGCGCCGATGCCCACGTAGATATTCGTCGCATCCGCCGGCTGGTACTCCCAGAACGTCGAGTTGGACTTGGGCTCCAAACCGACGATGATCGGGGCGCTCGGCAAACCGTGTGCGACCACTTGCAGCGAGTTCGCCGGAAGATTGGTCACGGCGAGTTTGGCGTTGCGAAGGGTGGTGCCTACCCACGTCTCCTCAACGAACTGGTAACTCGGCGTCATCGTAATAGCCATGCTTTCACCTCAAAGAACCGGGATTCGAGATTCGGGTTTCGGGGTTCGCAGAAAAACTGGGATTCGGGGTTCGGGATTCGGGGTTCGCAGAAAGACGACCACCGGGAGCTTCCTCCGCGAATCCCAAACTCCGTCCTTTCTTACCCTGAGTCCCCCTTGTTTCATCACTGAATCCCCCATCAGGGTCTTCCTCTGCGAACCCCGTTCTGCCTTCTGCCTTCTGCTTTCTGCCTTCTGCCGACTGCCTACTGCTTGATCGGGGTTGGCATAAAGCCTGGATCGTCGGCCTCGTTTGCGTTACTGGTCCCCGCCGGGGCGGAGTGCGAGCCTTCCTTCGCCAGAGGCACGAGCTGCCCGTTCGTAAAATGCGCCGCTTCTTGGGGGGTGAGCTCGATGGTGCCGGACCTATCCACCGCGATGTCACCACCATGCGACGCGCTCTTGGCCTTTCCGATGATTGCTTCGCCGGCGGGAAGATACAGCTTGTTGTTGTGTTCGATCGGTCTAACTACTTTGTACATTGCCATTGGATTCGTCTCCTTTCAATCTATGGTTCGGCCAGCAGCTCGCCCTGGGCAAGAGCCATCAGCTATCAGCCATCAGCTATCAGCAGAAGCAGCTTTCAGTCGTCATCTCTCAGCAAGAAGTCCGGTTGTCTTGCTGATAGCTGATAGCTGATAGCTGATAGCTGATGGCTGACGGCTCTCCTTCTCCGGCGGAGTCGCTGACCATTGTCCTCAGTTCGTGGCGCACAGGAAGACCAAGCCCGCCTGTGGCGCGACGGCCTCAATGTCGTCGTACCGATGCACTTCGACCACATCGGCAGACTTCGCTTCGACGCGGTACCGTTTCGTGAGGGTGCCACCAAGTTCAGGCGCCCCGAATAACCACCGAAACGTGTAGCCGAGCGTCACTTCCCGGCGACGGGGCTCCGGCACCACGTAAGCCAGCAACGCAGTCTTGCCCCATACGAAGTCGAGGGCGGGCGCTTGGCCCTCGGTAGCGGTGTCGAATTCCGCTCCCATCACCCAGAAGTTGTCCACCCCAAACGCAGTCTTGAGGCAGTCTTCGTCGAGCACGCCCACCTGCGTGTACTTAAAACGATCGATAATGCGCGGGTGCTGACGGAGGGTCGCAAACACCGGGTAACTGACGGCCAGAGTGTTGGGCGTTTTTCCGACCGCCTTCTTGATAGTCGTCTTCTGCGCCTCTACGGCCGAGACCGGATCAGAGTTGATGTAGTCCGACCATTGGCTGGTACCGGAAAGCGTCATGCTCGGCACCGCGCCACCAAACACGAGAGTGGCGACGCGGATCTCCAAGTCCAGCAGCAGCGCATCGGTCAGATTCTCGGTGGTGGTGATATCGAGATCGGTTCCGGATGCGTTCGCGACCTCTTCATCCGAGATCTTGTCCTTAAGACTGTGATCGTCACAGAAGTAAGTATTGTTGGAGAGCGACCAGGGAGCGATCTCCCGCGCCTCCGCTCCCGCGTGCCGTATGGTCTCGTATGGCCGGAAGCGTTCTCTACCGAACACCCAGTAGCGTCCGGATTGCTTTTGTACCGGCACCGGCGGGAACAACCGCTCGGCGTAATAGTCGTCGTTCTTATAACCGACGCTCACGTTGTTGAGCGGCTGGTCGAGATATTGCAGGCTGATATCTGCCATCTTTTCCTCAAGAGCTTTCAGCCATCAGCTATCAGCCATCAGCAAGAAAGAGCGTTCCCTTTTTGCTGAGAGCTGAAAGCTGAGAGCTGACAGCTTTCTCGGCGGTCCTCGCGCGCGGTCGAGGAACTCAAGCCCTCACGCCCCTGCCAGCCGCCGCAAGCCTTGGGCGCTACGGAAGAGCCATCAGCCATCAGCTCTCAGCTTTCAGCAAGAAGAGCTTTCAGCCATCAGCAAAGAAAGGCGTTCCCTTTCTTGCTGCGAGCTGAAAGCTGACGGCCTCTTTGCTGAGGGCTGATCGCTGAAGGCTGACAGCTATCCCCGCGTTACATTTTGCCCTCGCTAAACCCGAGGTTCACCTGCACGATGTCGTTGACGTTGGTGACACCGTGCAAGGCAATACCAACCGCATAAAAGGCCGATCCCGACGCAATTCCGGAAGTGGCAAGGCTCTGGACCCGGCCGTAGTTGTCGGCAACCACCAGCACATCGCCCTGATTGATGGGCGCCGCGCCGCAGATGCAACGAGCCACCCCATTCACCTGAAGAGTCATCCCGCGGTTGGTCAGGTTGTAGAGCTGAGGCGCGGTCCCGGTCACGGTGGTCGGGTTGGTACCCTGCGACACGAAGTAATTAGGCTCGACGAAGTGCTCGGTCAGCACCCCCAGAATTCCGGAAGCGTTTTGGGCACTTGGAACCGCTGCATAGTGAGCCTTCTGCGTTGAAGTGTTCACCGAGGACTTCACCATCACGCTGAACTTATTTACTCGAATGTTGGCGTCGGAGCGAAATCCGAGGGCCAACCCGTTAACACCTGCCATGTCTTCCTCCAAATGGATTCGATCTTGGATCCTGAAGAATTTTGGATTTTGGATTTTGGATTTTGGATTGAAGACCTCTGCAATCCAGAGTCACCGCCCAAATCCAAGTTCCGCTCTTCAATCCAAAGTCCATTAAATCGAAATCCAAGAATTCCTCGTCTTCAAATCCAAAATCCAAAATCCAAAATCCAAAATTCCCCCGTCTTCAATCCAAAATCCAAAATCCAAACTCCAAAATTCCTCTCTCTTCAATCCAAAATCCAAAATCCAAAATCCAAAATCGGATTACTGAGTTACGCCCCCAGCGTCCGTTGTTCCGGCCGGGGAGCCGATCTCTCGGCGGTGCACACCGTGGTACCGCCGTTCCAGTTCCTTGTCGCCTGCCAGCACGCGCTTCAGAGCCTTGGCGTAGCTGAGGCCTTCGTCTTTCATCAGGTTTCGCGTGCGGATTTCGATTTCCTCGTCCACGTTGATATCGCCTACTGAGCCGATCCCTTGCGAGCCCAGGCGGACCACCGGAACTGCCCGCTTCACGAAGTCGGCGAACTCGGACGGGCGCTCCAATGCGTCGCGGAAGAAGAACTGGCGGTCGCGCGGAAGGATCTTGCCCTCTTGCACTGCTTCGTCCAGCTTCTTCTCCGCGTCCTGGACAGCAATGTAATCGGCGAGCGTAATCTTGTTGTCTCGCGCCAGTTCCATCGCGCGGACCTGGTTCACCACACCGTCTTTGACCGTTTCAAAAAGCCGCACGACGCGCGCGGAAACCGTGCTCTCGGTTTCCACCGCCTCTGCCAGAGCGAGGCGTTCCCGAATGGCTTCCGGCGAGGATCCGGGCATGCCGACGCGCTCCGCGAACAGGCGGCTGGCACGCTCCGCCAACGCTTCCGACAACACCGACTCCTCGAAGAGGTTATCGAATTCACCCTCGTCGAGGCGTTGCTTGACATAATCGCGGAACTCGCCGGCGTCCATATAACCCACCACGTCATCGCCGTCAAAAGCAGCGTGATGCCCCGCCAGCGATCCGTCCTTCAACTTCCGCACCGTTAGTCTCTTCACTTTGTTTCCTCCTTCATCACAAAAACCGGGGTTCGGGTTTCGGGTTTCGGGGTTCGCAGAAAGACTACGACCGGGAGCTTCCTCCGCGAATCCCAAACTCCGTTCTTTCTTACCCTGAGTCCCACTTGTTTCATCACTGAATCCCCCATCAGGGTCTTCCTCTGCGAATCCCGAACCCCCAATCCCGAATCCCGCTTGTCCCACCCCCGCCCCGTCGAGATCCGTCAGCATGATGGGGGGCAACTCCTCGAGGAATGGATGGTTGGTAAGCGCGCCGCTGGTAAGCGTGGCTCCCTGAGGCTGGCCCGTCTGCTTATCGTGGTAACCCCAGTCGATGGCAGGCGAGAAGAAACGATAAGCCCCTTGCTGAATCAGCCTTTCGGCTTCCGGGGTCCATTCCACCAGGGCCGACAAGACGTCCGCCCTCGCAGCTCTATCCACAGATTGCGCAGATTTAACAGATTCAAAAGAAGAAGCTGTTCTTTCAATCTGCCCAATCTGCGTAATCTGTGGATAAAGTCCCGAAGCCGACGACGGACCACTGATCACCGACAAATCGTGCATCCAGCCTGCTGCCGGTATGGGCCCACCATGCGCTACTTCGGGTGTCTCGCTGGCGTGCTCGTAATCGATTACGATCTGCTCGTTCTTGCGTTTGCTGAAATTGAGCACCATGGCCGCCAAGTCTTCCGGCGTGATCTGGAATCTGCGCCCGTGCTTCACCCAGGAGCCTGTCACCGCGATGGGAATCTCATAAAGCCTCTTGCCGTCGCGCAGCACTGGCCTCAGCCTCGCGGAAAGGAGGGTGGCGAAATGTGACTCGGGACTCGGGATTTGGGACTCGGGACTCGCAGCAAAGGCGGTTTTCGGGATTCGGGTTTCGGGGTTCGCAGACAAGGGACTCCGAACTTGGGACTCGGGACTCGCAGCAAAGCCGGGTTTCGGGGTTCGGGCTTCGGGGTTCGCAGACAAGGCACTCCGGACTTGGGACTCGGGACTCGCAGAGGCCCGGATTCGCCCGCTTTCTGTTCCGTAATCCCGTATTTGTTTTCTCGTCGATGTCTTCATTTTGCCTTTACCCTTTGCCTTCCACCTTCTGCCTGCTGCCCTCCGCCTATCCCCGAAGAGGAAAAAGGAAATGGGCGACTGTCCTGTCCCAGGGCTTGCGCCCTGGGCTAAATTCTTACGCCGCTCCGCGGCTTCCCAACTGCTTACTGCCTACTGCCTTCTGCCTTCTGCCTTCTGCCCTCTGCCTTCTGCCTTCTGCCTCAGGCCGTGCCGGCGCCCCTTCCCGCGACGTCTTCCGACCCGGAGCCTTCGGCGACCGTCTCGCCGCGGATGGCCACCAGATCCCTGGGACCTTCGTCGGGCAGCGCCAGCTCCGAGCGGAGGAAGCTGCGCAGATTCGACTCCGACACGACGAGCCCTGCTGTCGCCAGCTTGGTTAACGCCTCGGTGATAGCGCCCAGGCTCCGGGCCTGCACGTTCGCCACCACCAGACGGGGCAGGGGCGCGCCTTCGCCAAAGTTGTAGTCCACCAGGCGCCGGACGGCCGTACTTTCGATCACCCACGCGACCTGGTCGGCGAGGTTCTGTAGCGCGAGCAGGAAGAAATCGCCGTGTTCCTGGCCCAGCGACCGCGAACCGTGCTGTGACGTTGTTCCCAGGTCCATGAAGAGCGCCAGCGCCGCGCGCGAAATCATGATGTTGTGGTGCTCGATCGACGGCATCGCTTCGCGCAGGTGGCCCTGATAGCCTACGATGCGAAAGCCGCTCGACGGATCCCCCGGCGGCTCCACGGCGCCCGTCGCTTCGTGGGCCGCGAGTTGGGTGACAAAGTTGAACGCCGCGTCGCGGTCCTCTTTGGAAAACCCCGGCGGCAGCTTCCATACCGGCACGCCCAGCGCGTTGCGCTCGCAAGCGATGGCGTCGACGCGGTAAAGCTGGCTCTTGACGTACCAGTGCGGATACATGGCCCGCTGCAAAGCGATACCCCAAAAGTTGGCGCCCTCGCGGTTGAGCGTAAAAAGCGCCATCTTGTCGGCCGGCAGCAGAACGTTCAAAAAGCGTCCGCCACGATACCCGTACTGTTCGAGGGCCAGCAGCGTTTCCCCGTCGGCTTCCGTGTGCCAGCGATAGAAGGTCAGCGGCAGACGGCTGGCGAGCTTGCGCAACCGTACCCGGTCGCCGTCCACTGTCCACACTTCCTCGTGGACCGCACATCCGAAGTCGACCATGAGTAGCGCGTTGCGGACCACCTCGTCCCAGTTCTGAGTAGCCCATCCGCCCGTCGAGGTGCGAAATTCCAGACCGCCAAAGAGGTTGTCTTTGACGAACTGGGCAACCTCCTTCGCCTTCGCCTCTGTGTTCTTGCCCGCGCCCGTCGACGAAACGGGATTCGGGGTTCGGGTTTCGGGATCCGCAGACCCGGCTGCCGACTTCCCCGGCACCACCTCCCACTTCGCCGACTGCACCGGCAACTTGCAAGCGGCCAGCGTGGCCCGCACCTGCGCGTCGCCGCGCCGCATCTTCTCGTAGGTCCGAATCGCCGCCAGTCCCAACAGTTCGCCGTTGTACTCGCCCAGATCGCGCAGAAAGCCGGAAGTGATCGCCGTACCGGCCACCCCAAACACCTTCGCCAGGTCCCCGCGTCCCGCGGCTATCGTCACGCTGCCCGGCGTCGGCGGAGGAACGGGCAGGATCGTCGAAGGATTGGGAATCAACGGTGGAGAACCGGGGTTCGGGGTTCGGGGTTCGGGGTTCGCAGAAGAAGCGGGATTCGGGTTTCGGGTTTCGGGTTTCGCGGAGAAGAACTCCGGATTCGTGTCTTTCTGCGAACCCCGAACCCCAAATCCCGAACCCCGTTCTTCTGGGCGAACCCCAAATCCCGAACCCCGAACCCCGTTCTTCTCCAGATTGGCGTCCTTCTGCGAACCCCGAACCCCGTCCGCCGTCATCCCTAACTCCTGATCCCGGAGCGCCAACACCCGATCCAAGCGGTCGGCAAGTTTCTCCACCCGCTTCAACTCTCGCCCCAGCATCTTCCGCTGGCGTCCGTTATTGGTCGATCGACTCATCCTTGCTCACTTAGGAAACAGGGAATAGAGGGAACAGGGAATAGGGAACTCAGTTAGGGAACAGGGAATAGGGAACAGGGAACAGAAAAAACGAACCCCGGCTTTTCTCTTTTCTTTACCTCTTCCCTATTCCCTGTTCCCTGTTCCCTTCTTCCTGTTCCCTTCCTCACCTCGTTTCAACCGCGTGGGCGACGCGCTCCAACAGACCCACCAATTCTTCCTTTGCTTTCTGGATCTCGTTTGCGACCCTCGCGCCGACAATGGCCGCGGCAATCACGCCCACGCCAAAACCGAAAATGAATGCTAACGACAGTTCCTTCATCTCTGTCCTCCCTTGAAGACAGGGAACAGGAAGAAGGGAACAGGGAACAGGAAAAACGAACCCTGGCTTTCCTCTTTTCTTTACCTATTCCCTATTCCCTGTTCCCTATTCCCTGGTCTTCCCTATTCCCTATTCCCTTCTTTCCCCGAACCACCGTCGAACGCGCTGCCAGATGGAAGATAGAGAACGGGGAAGGAATAGCCGCTGCTTCCTACCTGTTCCCTGTTCCCTGTTCCCTGTTCCCTCGGTTTCCATCTTGTCGATCAACCGGTCGATGTCCTCGCGCGATCCCTCGAAGGTCTGCTCCACGGCCCTCGTTCCCGTCCACGCCAGGTTGTTGCGGTAGGCGGTCACAGCCGCGCTTGACACCTTCACCCCGAAACGAACGGCAATCTCCTGCACGATGTCTTGCGTGGAACGCCCCAGCACGATCTGGCTCTCGACAAAAGCCGAGAGGCTGGGATCGGCGCCAAGATTGCCGATTGCCGATTGCACTCGCTTGGTAGGGCCGGTCGAAGAGCGCCGTTCTCGCGCTCGCCGGCCGGACGGACTGAAAGCGCGCCGTTCTTTCACTCGACGCTCGACCGAATTGAAAGGGCTCTGCCTCTCCCTGCCTTCTGTCTCCCATTCTTCTCTTGTTGTCTTCACATTCGAACCTTTTTAGGGAGTAGGGAGTAGGGACGTGCATCGTCGAGTCCCGTCCCTGTTCCCTGTTCCCTATTCCCTACTCCCCAGTTCTTCACAGTCCCACTCCCGGGTCGGTGGGGATTCGCCCGGCACGCAAATCCACCGCCTTGGCAGTGGCGCGCACGTAAGCGTACTCAAAAGCGTCGGCGCGCCCCGTGCGCAGCGGCTTCGCTTCCACGTAGGCGCGAGCCGCGTCGCCCAGATACGCCAACTGGAACCTCAAGTCGTCATCCGTGATCGGAAAGCCCTGCCCCATTTGGACCGCACGCTTCAACGATGAGAAGGCCACCCAACTGAGTCGGTGCTGAATGAGGATGCTCAGAATGACTCCCCTCACCGCCTCGTCCCGGACGTCTTGGAGTAATGGGTCCATGTTTTTCTCAGCGATCAGTCGAACCATGAATTACGAATTAAGAATTAAGAATTAAGAATTAAGAATTACGAATTGGCATCGCCGCAATTCGTAATTCTTAATTCGTAATTCATGGCTATTCCCTAATCCCACTACCGCCCTTCCTTGCCGTCCATCGGTTGAAGCGGTCCGCGTGGACCTGCATCGACATCCAGAGTTGCTCGTTGGTGGTGCGCTGGCTCTCGATGTAGTCATGCAACATGGCGACGATCCGCTCCTCGTATTTCGAACGCTGCAACTCCGTGGCGACGTATCCCTTTAGGCACCAGGAAAGCCGCCACACCAAAACAAGGAACCCGGCAGCGATTACAATGGCCGCCACAGCCACGACCGTCGCCAGCATCAACAATTCGTGATGAATCGCCATTCATCGGGCCTCCGGGGTCCGGGACTCGGGTTTGGAGAACCGGGATTCGGGGTTCGGGTTTCGGGATTCGCAAATAAGGGGACCGGATTGGGGGGCTTTCTGCGAACCCCGAATCCCGAATCCCGAGTCTGCAACTCCCGAACCCCGAGTCCCGGCCTTTTTAGCAGGGCTGAAGGGCCGAGGCAGCACTGATAAGCTGCTCGTTCAGCACCCGTTTGTCGTTGACATACTCCCGCAGCACGTCGGCGATCCTCGCCTCCAGTTTTTGCCGCTGTCGGCAGGCGACGATGAACTGATCGACGGCTTGGGAGATTCGCAACACGAGTAGAAGAAAGCCGGCGGCCACCAGGGTGAGTGCGATCACGGCCACCGCTTCCAGGGTGAGCACGAAGAACGGATGCGCCGTCACCGCGGTTTCCGTCAATTGGGACCAGAACCCGGCAACGGCCAGGGGAAGAACCAAGCTCGTAGACATATGTTTCCTCCTTTTGTCCGTGGTCCGTCATCCGCCGCTCTCGCCGACGATGATCCGAGCTCGATTCGATCACCCTCGACGCTCGCGCCGGACTCCCGACCGCGGAACCTTCTGAGTTAGAGTTGTCAGCCGCCGGTTGCAGGCCGGTGGTCGGTAGCCGGTGCTCGGTAGTCGGTAAGCGAGAACCGATAACCGATAACCGATGACCGATAACCGACAACAGGTAACCCACAACGGACGGCATCCCCAGGACGGGCGGGAGGCCCATCCAGTAAAGAAACTGAGCAGAAAAGAAGAAATTGACGATTGATCCCGCCCGGCGGGAACGATTGACGATTGAAAGACGGCCTTTCTCTTCGCTCTCAATCGCCAAAGGCGGTGACCAATCGACGATCCGTATTTTGGTCTTGTTCTTCATTCTTGCCTTTTGTCGTTCCGAATGGTGAATAGTGAACTGTGAATAGTGAATGGAAGACCATCTTCAATTCACCATTCACCATTCACTATTCACTATTGCCTTTGCCTTTCTTCCGTCTTCCTTCTGCCAACTACCCACTGCCTACTGCCTTCTGCTTTCCGCCGCCCGGATTGAAAAAAAAACATGGGGGGCCGCCCTATCCCAGGGTTTTCGCCCTGGGCTAAATTCTTTCGCCGCTCCGCGGCTTTCCCAACCATCGAATGCCGACTGCCTTGTGCCGACCGCCTACAGGATTTGGTCCAGGGCGTCGCCCGTAGCACCTCGCGAGGTCGGGTACCGCGAGCTGTGTTGACCACGCCGAGGCGTGAAAACCAGGGGAAGCCCGTAACCCTGAGGGTCGCCCTAGACCAAATCCTGTCGCGATCTGACGATTGCGAGTCTTCATTTGTGCTTTCTCATTTTTGATCTTTGATTTCTCATCTCTCTTTTCTTCCCACTCCCCGCGGCCGCTCCTATCCAAAAAAAAGGACCTTTCAGCAACCCCTCACCCGGCTCGCTACGCTCGCCACCCTCTCCCCAAGGGAGAGGGCTGAAGAATGTAGAAACTCCAGCCTCAGGCCTTTCACCCTGGGCTACGCCATTTCGCCGCTCCGCGGCTTCCCTATTCCCTACTCCCTATTCCCTACTCCCGACTCCCTATTCCCGACATTCACGTCGGAAACTCCAACATGCGCCCGGGAACCGCGCTTCCGGCCTCCGACGGTATCAGCCCTGTGGACCGGAGTCCGGCGATCACCGGATTGCCAATTACCGCGCCCACGTGCCGCAGGTGATACACCGGTTGTTCGGCCGCTGCTTCGGCCAAGCAAAAAGCCCACCAATGGTCGGCGTGGCCGAACCGGATGTCGTGCTCGGCGTCAAAGCGCGCCTGGCCAAGGCAGTTGACGGACTTGCGCACAGCGCGAAACGACTGCCGGATCTGCTCGCGGTCCGGCAACCGGACTTTTCCCTCTTCCATACGCCGCTTGGCGAGTACGGCCATGGTTTCCTTCTTGGCCGCCGTGAACTGAATGCCTTCCACCTGGCCGGGAAAATCCCGCGCCAGCGCCTCGTAGATCGCGAGGCCCATGCCGCCCTTGTCAATCTCCATGCGCCGCACAAACGGCATGAGGGAGCGGGCCTCGCGAATTTGGTCCGGTGTGGGCATGTTGCGCATCTCCACCACTCCGCGCGTCCAGGTGACGTCGCCCAGCAACTCGGTCAGCCAAATCACAGACAAATCGTGATTGCGGGCGATGTCCCAACCTGCGTAGAGGATTGGTTCATTACGCCATTGGTTCATTGATTCATTGCCCTTGCTCTTTAATGGATCAATGGACCAATGATTCAATGAATCAATTCCTGCCCCGGCGAACTCAGTGCCGGCCTCGGAAGACACACACTGCTGATACAGCTCCGGCGGGATCCACGTCGACCCTTCGGAGACGAACTGGCAGCAGTATTCCTGGAGCCAGGTCTGCTGGTCGCAGCCGGCCTGCACCATCTCGACATCCAGCGGGCAGCCTTCCTCCACGGCCAGGTGGATATTCACCCAGTGTCCCGACCAGGCTTTCGTCTTCACCGGCTGGCTGGTGGGGCGCACGCCCGTGTCGAAGCTAAGACTCTTGGCCAGCTCATAGAACTTTCCCTGTGGGCCGTTGGGCGTGGAGAGAATGCGCATCGAGTAGCCCAGCGACACCTGGCGATAGACGGCCGTGAAAATGGACTGCGAATCCTGATGAAAGGCAAACTCGTCCAGCACCACGTCGCCGGTATAGCCGCGCGCCGTATCGGGATTCGCCGCCAGCACGATGATGCGCGAGCCGTTGGGAAAGCGAATCTCGTGTTGCAGCATCGACGTGCCCTCGAAATAGCCATCGGGGGCGTATTCGGCGACCGCGCCCTCATAGCCCTGCAGCCACTGCTTGGCCTTTTCCGCCAACTCGCGCGACTGCCGTTCGGAGCGCGAAAGGAAGATGATGTTCCGCAGTGGAATCAGCAGGCACCGACTCACCGCCCACGCCGCCGTAGCCGTCGAAAAGCCAATCTGCGCCGCCTTCACGGCAATGGCGAACCGTGACGGATCGCACGACCAGCGATTTTGGTAAGACCGGAGCTTGGTGGAGTTGACCAGTTGGGGCTCCACGACTTCGACCTCGGGACTCGGCGCTCGGACTTCGGCTTTCGCGGCCCCGGGCTCCGGCATTCGGGGCTCGGGGTTCGCGGGCGAATCGCCGATTGACGATTGAGGATTGACGATTCCGCAAAAGTCCTCCGGTTGATTTTCAATCGGCAATTCCGACGCCCGTTCTGTGGTCCTGTTGCTCGCTCCGCCCTTGCCTTTTGCCGAGAGGCCACCATCCGACTCATGTGTGGTATGATCCGGGCTATGCGGGGGCTCTTTCGCTCCCTTCAGCCCTTCGTCCGGCTCGGAGCCGCCCTGTTCGTCATGGCGCTGTTCGGGGAACTGGCACAGGCTGTCGGCCGATGGATCGGGCTTCCACTGTCCGTTGTCCTGGTTTTGTTGAGCGTCTTCGCAGTTCTCATAACCGCCCTGTGGGTCTCGATCCGACGATCCTAGTGGTTCCGGTCGATGCCCAACCGGGAGTCCCGGCGCACCCTTTGCCGTTTTGTCCTTCCCTCTTCCTTTTGCCTTTCGCCGGAGATTCTCATCCCGCAATCGCGCCTGCTTTTCTTCAAGCGACAATGCCTGTGCGCGTTTTGTTGTCTCTTCCTTCACGCTTGCTCTTCCCTCTGCACCGGACGTAGCGCGGGCGTCACGCCCGCGCTACCTCTCCTTGTCTACGTGCCCGGCTGGGCTTCCTTTTCCACTCGGGGAATCAAGGGGCCGCTAATGCCGATGGCGGCCGAAAGTTTCCGGACCATTTCCTCCAAGTTCGGAGCCTGCCCGCGAGCCACCCTCTGCTGTACCTTCTCAAGTTCCACCGCGGCGTCTTGGCGAGCCTTCACGAGCTCGGCCTGTGCCCTCACGAGTTCGCTTTGCGTCTGCATACGCTCCGTCTCGGCCCTGTACTGGGCCGATACGGACAGTCGCAGCTTGGCCTCGGTCTCCCGGAATTTGGTGTCGGCCTCGTAGCGCTCCATGATGTCGACGTCTTCGAATTTGCCGCTGTCTCGCATCATGCTGTTCTGGACGGCGACCCGTACGATCTCGGCGGCGTCGCTCTTGGGATTCTTCAGCGCCTCATCCACCACCAAAGTTGACTTCTCTTTAAAGGCCAGCAATAATGCTTCATCAATCGCATTGGCGATCGCCCGCCGATCGACGCCCGGCTGCTCGGTGGCTGGCTGTGTGGTGCGAGGCTCACCCGCACCGGCTTCGGCGGCATGCTCCTCCGCGTCCTTCGCTCCAGCGCGCTTCGGCGGTTTCCGACCGGGTCCGAGCGGCAAGTCCCCTAACTCGGGCAACTCCAGCGCGGGGTCGGTTCCAAATTTCTCGCCGATGTAGCCTTCAATGTCCGCGATTTTCACCGATACTTTGTGGTGGGTCGCGATCTTCTGGCTAATCCATGACACGTGTTTTCGTTCATCGATGCCGGCTTCCAGAGTCTCTAATAAGCCGGGGTGCTCGGCATCGAGCTTCTCGAATTTCTTCGTGTAACTGATCTTTGCCATCGGCTTTCTTCGGTCCTTCTACCAACGTCATAGATTGGTGTGGAAAACCCTCGAGCATGTCATTCTGAGCGCAGCGAAGAATCTCTCTTCAATTGGAGCGATGGGAAAAACCAAAGAGGGATTCTTCGCTGCGCTCAGAATGACATGCGGACTGATTTCTAACGCCATGTGTGGTTCTCGGTCTTCAGTTCCAGCTCTCAGTTCTCACTGGCCTATTGCTCGTACCGGCGGCCACCTGAATCCCAAAAGATCCCGTTCTTCAATCCAAAATCCAAAATCCAAAATCCAAAATTCAACCACCCAGTGAATCCATTCTCGAAGGGCCTTCAATCAGGCACGTCTGCACCAGGGTGACCTGCAATTCCAGCAACTCGGCGCGCCGCTTCCGCGGCTTGGTCGAAGCGCGCTTCGGGGGCTTGGCTTTCAGGACCCGCACGGGAGTCGGGAGTAGGGAGTCGGGAGTAGCAGAGGCGGGGGTCGCGAGCACGGAGCCGGGGGTCGCGAAAAGAACCCCACTCTCCCTCGCTGCTCCCTCGCAAGACTCAACCGGGCCTTCGGGCTGCGTCGTCTTCGCCCCGATTTCCGCTTCCGCCTTAGACTGGCAGACGGTAGACGGCATAGGGCATACAGGGCGCGACTTCTCAGGCTGGCGTTTTTCCCCGATTCCCGACTCCCCACTCCCGATTCCCGATTCCGCCTGAGACGGGCAGACGGTAGACGGTATAGGGCATACAGGGCGCGACTTCTCAGGCTGGCGTTTTTCCCCGATTCCCGATTCCCGATTCCCCACTCCCGCGTGTTCCCCGATTCCCGGCTCTGCCGCCTTCGCCCACTTTTGGCCGATATAATCCACGATGTCCTGGATGGTGACCGCGACCAGGTACCGGCTGGAAAGCTTGCCGGCGATCCACGAGGGTCTCTTGCGTTTGTCGAGGTGCTCGTCCAGGATCGCCAGCAAGCCCGGGTTTTTGGCGTCGAGTTGTTGCATTTTCGTTGTGGTGCTCAGCGTTTCCATGTTCTTCACCTCGGTAAAGGGACCAGGAACTAGGGGTGAATTGAGTCATCGGGTCATTGAGTCATTGAGCCATTGAAAAAAAGTTCTCCTTCAATGACTCAATGATTCAATGGCGCAATTCTTCAAAACGCCACCCCGGCATCGGACGGTAGCCGGCCCTCCACCAGATCAACCCCTTTGGGCGTGGCCCGCACCGTGGTTAGCTCGTAGTCGGCGCGGCCGGCCCGGAGGTGCTTGATCTCCGCATAACCGCTAGCTTGCAGGTACTTCAGGTGAAACTGAAGGTGCTCGTCGGGAACGACATAACCGAGCCGGCGCAGCATTTGGATACGCATCTCCGAGAACGGCAGCCATTCCATGCGCCAGCTCACTAGCACCTTGAGCAGGAGCCCGCGCTGCGCTTCCGTCTGTACTTCGTTGGCATATTCAGGCATTGTCTTTGTCCTTTGGTCCTTCGTTTAGTCCGATTTTGGATTTTGGATTGAAGACGACACCGTTCTTCTTGCTCTCTTCAATTCAAAGCCGCGTTAATTCCCTCTTCAACGCAAAACCCAACATCCAAAATCGGAGTAATAGCTGTTCTTCAATCCAAAATCCAAAATCCAAAATCCAAAATCGAGAGAATCGAGCGCGCCACCGCCGCGGGGACTTGCGTCCAAGCGCCAAGCTCCCGCCGTTTCGGCAGCGCGCTCAATGGGGCGATTTCGTCCTTCACTGCCAGATCCGAAAAAAGGAAATCGGATCTAGGAATCCAAGGTCCGGAATCGAGAACCCAAAACACGCTCGCAGTCGGGCGACTCCGTCTTCAATCCAAAATCCAAAATCCAAAATTGCTTTCATCCCCTCGCCCCTAGCCCCTTCTTGGTGGCCGGCGCGAGGAGGCTTTCTTTGGCGGCCGCCGCGAGTTTCTCCAGGCCCGGCAAGTGGAAGCGAACGCCGCGCCGGGTGAGATCGACCAACCCGGTGAACAGCGCCGCATCCGCCAGTTCGCCCTGCTCGGATTCCGGATCGAGCAGCGCCAGCTTGAGGGCCTGCGCGGTGGCCAGTTGAAACCGGATCCGCTCCTGCTGGATCTTTGGGTTGGCCCGGAAGAAGACTTCCACGGACTCCACGTTGATTCCCGTGTAGCCCCGCTGGTTCAGTGCCGCCGCCGTATCTTCAAACGACATCCCTTGGCCCAGCATCCTCTCCACCATCCGCCGCAAGTCGGCGGACAGATCGAACACTTGCTTGCGAAGCGTAGCCGGTTCCTTCTTTAGTGATTCGGCTGTCGGTTTCATACTCACGACCTCCGTTCTTCGAAATCAGTGGCTGATGTAGTGGCCAGTGGTCGGTAGAACCAACCACCCCTCCCTTCCCCAACCCCTGTCGTGTAAAGGGTGAAGGGTAAAGGGTAAAGGGTAAAATGTGAAAACACCTCTTACCCTTCCCTATGCCCCTTCATCCTTACCCTTCATCCTTTACCCTTTACCCTTCACCCTTTACCCTTTCATGCCTTCTGCCTACTGCTTTCTGCCTACTGCTTACTGCATTCCTCGGTCCCGGGGCTCGAAGTAGACGCCCGTGTCGGCGTCGACGCGCCCATCGTAGGTGTCGATCCCCTTTGTGGTCGCTTTCACCAGCGTCACTTGACGGCGAGGGACGGGTCCACGCACCGACTCGGCCTCAGCCAGCCCTTTCTCGATGAGGTAGGTGACCTGGAACTGCAAGTCCTCCATGGGAATGGGGTAGCCGAACATGTCCAGCTCTCCCTGAAGCAGCGGCAACGTCGCCGAGCGCGGATAGATCATGGTGAGGTAGTAGAGGATCTTGCCTCGAATCAACTCTTTGTTGCGTACGCTGGTGGGCATATCCATAGTCCTTAGTCCTTAGTCCTTAGTCCTTTGTCTTTTGTCCGTGGCCTCTAGTCCTTAGAAAGTGTGAAATAATTGCGAAGGAGCTTCCAACACAGAGGCGCAGAGGCACAGAGAAGAATGACAAGCGTCTAAATGACATCGCATGTAATCTTCTCACTCCTTCTCTGTGCCTCTGCACCTCTGTGTTTAATTCCTTCACAGCTTCTCGCGCCCTGGGCTAAATTCTGTCGCCGCTCCGGGGCTACTCGCTTTGCCTTTTGCCCCTTCGCTCCGATCAGGGCAGGCTCTTTGCCTTTTGCCTTTGTCTTTTCTTCCCACGCTGGACTTTCTTCCCACGCTGGACCGGCCTTGTCACCTATGCGGCCCTGACGTGCTAAACTGTGAACGAGGGCCGAGGCGCACGTTTGAGGCGGCAGGTATGCCGTCAATTGGCTGAGGCCATGGAGTCCCGCAAAATGAAAAGACGTTACGCCGTCATGGCTCACATCATTACCGCGTGTCACAAGGTCCGTGACGGTGTCGCCCGCCTTCGGATCTGGCCGTACCAAGGCCGGTCCCGTGCTTCCAGAGCGCATGGTGCGTGGTGCTTGGCCCTGACGCTTGCACTCCTCACCTTTCCTCTGAGCCGCGCGGCTGCAACGGCCATCGTTGTGGTCAAGATTCCGACCGGGGTCTTCATCGGAGCCGACAGCAAGGAGGTGCTGCGAGGCACCGGCGCGGATCAGACGTCTTCGGCGTGTAAGATCCGCCAAGTGGGTGACATATTCGTCGCATCCTCTGGAACTTACAGGACGTATTTCGCCAGTGAACCCGTCCAGTTCGACGCCTTCACCATTGCTCGCGACAGCCTGAAGGGCCCCGGCACCATCGAAGAGCGAGTTGCTGCCTTCGAAAAGCAGGTGCAACCTGCGCTCTCGGCCGCCATGCAGGACATGCACGACCGCCTTCCCGCTGACTACTCGAAATACATCGAGGGAAAGGCCGCACTGGAAGTCGCTTTCGTTGGCATCGAGAAGGGCTCTTCCGTAGTCCTGGTAAGGCAATTCATGGCCAGCGCTTCGACCTCGGGAAAGGTCTCCATTGCTACGCATCCAGACGACTGTCCGGGGGACTGCCCGGGCGGGAACTTGGCAGCCTTCTTGGGCCTTAACGAAGAAATGGCCGCATACGCTGACGCCCATGCCCATGAGATTTGGAAAGCGGACATCCCGCAGGCCATCGAGCAGCTCATTCGACTGGAGATCGTCAAATACCCGAAGTTCGTGGGCGAGCCGATTGATGTCCTGCGCGTGGACAACAACGGGGCGACATGGGTCCAGAGGAATCCCCAATGCCCCGACGTCAAGAGCGCCGATCATTAAGGCAGTAGGCAGTCGGCGGTAAGCAGTCGGCAGTAGGCGGAAGGCAGAAAGGGCCTCCTGGAAATTGACGATTGATCCCGCCCGGCGGGAACGATTGACGATTGAAAGAGGGTTTTCTTCCTGATCTTCGATCGCCAATCGAGCTCTCCGGGTTGTGGCCTTGCTCTTCATTTTTGCCCTTTGCCCTAGGGCTTTCGCCCTGGGCTACTCTATTTCGCCGCTCCGCGGCTTTTCCCTCTGCCTTTCGCCGATTCGGGTTTCGGTTTTGGTCTCCACTTTCGCCATTTGCCTTTTGCCTTTCTTGCTGACTGCTGACTGCCGACTGCCTACTGCCTACTGCTTTAAGGGGGTGGCCGTCTACCCCAGGGCTTTCGCCCTGGGCTACTCTATTTCGCCGCTCCGCGGCTTTTCCCTCTGCCTTTCGCCGATTCGGGTTTCGGTTTTGGTCTCCACTTTTGCCATTTGCCTTTTGCCATTTGCCATTTGCCTTTCTTCCTCTTCCTACCGACTGCGACTGCCGACTGCCTTTCTTCCTGACTGCCGACTGTCGACTGCCGACTGCCTTTCTTCCTGACTGCCGACTGCCGACTGCCTTTCTTCCTGACTGCTGACTGCCTACTGCCGACTGCCTACTGCCTACTGCTCACTGCCTACTGGCCCCCGCCCTTCCGCGGGCCAGTCCGTCCACGTGTCGGTGCAGCGCCTTGATGGCGGTCAGCATCTCCTGGTGCTCGAAACCCACTTTCGAGGTCCCTTGCTCGACGGTGGCAGCCAGGCGCGTGACGGCGTCCGATTGCGATCGCTGGGCGCCCACGATCTGGTCCAGGTAGGCGCGCGCAATCTCAAAGCTGCCCTCGATCTGCTTGCGCCGGTGCTCCATCGATTTGTCGATCCAGTACTGCGCCAACTTCACTCCCGTGAAGCTGAACACCCCCAGGACCACGATTCCTGGTCCCCAGAGAAGAGCGAATTTTTCGAGATCCAGTCCGTTCATTTTTCAAAAGGGGGAGTAGGGAGTCGGGAGTAGGGAGTAGGAAGATCATTTTCTTCCTCTTCAGCTATTCCCAGATCCTGACTCCCAACCTCCCTTTGCTCGTGTTCCTATTCCCGACTCCCGACTCCCTACTCCCTACTCCCTACTCCCTGTCTTCCTCAGTCCAGCGTTCCCAAGTTGTAGTGCATCACCACCACGGACGCCTTCGCCGCGGCGGCCGGGGCCTGCCCGGGGTCGAGGGAAGGGATTCGGCGTTCGGGACTTGCAGATTTTGGTTTGGGCATTGCGAGTCCGGGCTGCGCAGGGCCTTGAAGCAACGGGATCTCAATCCCTTTGCTCACTACCTGTGCCGTCGTTAGGGTTGTCATGTTCAGCTTTTGCCTTTCTTCCTGCCTACCGCCGACCGCCTACGGGCAGTCTGCCTACTCCCGAAGGAAACAAAATGGGGGCGGCCACCCAGCCCCAGGGCTCGGAAGCTGTGAAAAAATCCTGGGAGCGCGGGCATCTTGCCCGCTCTTGATCCTCTAAGGCTCTGATTACAGAAGCGAAGAGCGGGCAAGATGCCCGCGCTCCCAGGATTTTTTCACAGCTTCTCGCGCCCTGGGCTAAATTCTTTCGCCGCTCCGCGGCTTTCCTCTTTCCCTCCACCGTCGCTCACGCCCCTCACTGCCTTCGTCTTCACTTTTGCCATTTGCCTTTTGCCATTTGCCTTTCTTCCTCTTACTGCCCACTCTCTTCACAGGAGGGGGCGCGGGCTTCTCCCCATGGAGTTGTCAAGGAGTTGCTTCGCCCGCGCCCTGGCGGACAAACTCAAGTACCATGTTCTGCCCAAGGCCAGCTTCCCGGGCTAGCTGGTTCAAGCGCTCCTCTTTCGCGTTGTCGTGGTCGGTCCAACCGGCAGCCCCATAGGCTTGGACCACCTCCAGCGTCTCCTCCGCGATCTGGCGCAGGCTAGTGCCTTTCCAATCCCCCGGCGGGTATTCCTTAGCTGACTCCAATAGCCGGTGGGCCCCTTCTGTCGCGTGCTTGACGCCGACCTGCGCCACCCACAATCGGACTAACCTCTTCTCCCGCTTTGCAAGTCGCTCGTCTGCCTCGTAGGTTCGGGCTACCTCGATGATGTGGTCCGCCGCCAGGCACATTGCAATCCTTCTGCGATCGCCCAACGGATATTGCTTGGACAGCTCCCGTGACCGCTGCGCAAACTGGCGCGCGGGCTCGACGCCCATTTCCGCCACCATTTCCCGGGTCAATTGGTTGATTTCTCTTGTCAATCTGTCTAGTTCCGTCATAACCCCACCCCCGCTGCCGGTCCCAGGGCTCACGCCCTGGGCTACATTATTTCGCCGCTCCGCGGCTTCCAGACTGCCTACTGCCTTCTGCCTACTGCCTACTGCCGACTGCCTTCTGCTTCAGTCAGTGCCGGATGGCGAGTCCCACCGCCACCCCGATCGCCACGTGCTCGGCCACCCGGATGGTGCGCTCGGCGAAGGTGCCACGCACGACCTTCATCTGCTCCTTGGTCGACTGCTGCTCGCGCGCCAGGATCTGGTCCTTATCGGAGAGGGCTGCGTTCAGCTTGTCGATGGAGGCTTTTTGTTCGGCGATGATGGCCTGGTTCGCTGTCGCCTGTTGCTGGCAGTTGGCGGCCTCCTGGTCGCGAACCACGGCCTGCTTCTGACAGGAATCGAGTTCGACGAGCGCGGTGTCAATCTTTCGCAAGGCCTGGTCGCTCAGTTGGTAGGAGGAGTTGGTTTCGCCCTGCGGGATGATGGCGTCGGCGCTGCCGGGCGCGGTGCCCGGTGTGGTGCCGGACTTGGCGATTGCGGCGCCCGCCTGTACAGACTGGGGTCCCGGAGTTCCCATACGAGACCCCGCATCTGTGGTCCCAAGATCGTGAGGACCAAGGCCGAGCGCGCTCGCCACACTATGGGCCACCTCCGGGGCGGGTAGCGTCGCCACTTGCTCGACCTGCGAGCGCTCCTTCTCCCCAAGGAGCGCCAACTGCTGCCGCAGCGTCTGGGCGCTTCTTTCCAGGCTGGCGCGCTGAGCTTCCAAGTCGCTGATCTGCCGGGCGTTAATCTGATCGGCCTGGCGCGTAGCGGCCTCGGCGTCAGCCTGGAGCTTGGCGACCTGGGCCTCGGTTTCCTTCTTGAGCTGGTTGATCTCGCCCGCCTGGCGCAGGTGCGCGTCGTGTTCGTACCACCAGCCCACCGCGGCGAGCAGCGCGATCACCAGCGCGATCGGCGAGAGCAGCAACAGTTTTCCCAACCCCTTGGTGACGCGAAGCTGGAGGGTCGCGGCCTCGGCAAAGGCCTGCTCCAGGGGCCCGCCCAGTCCTGCCCAGGAAGCACCGGCTGCCGATCCAGTTCCTGGTCCGGCTCCCGGTTCGGCTCCCGGTTCGGCTCCCGGTTCGGCTCCTGGTCCGGCTCCTGGCTCAGCTCCGCTCGAATGCGTGGCGCCGACAGTGCCCGTCATCCCGCCGGGCCTGATAGGGTTAGCCGGGTTAGCCGAGCTGGCCGCGGCTGTGGGATCGTTAGGTTGTAGGTGCGTCGCCATTTTCTAGTTCCGAAGCGCCGGTCCTTTCACTGCTGCGGTTTGTTGCCGAATAGCCGCTGGGCGGTCTCGCCTGCCTTGCCAAGACCGTAAAGGCTTGCTATAAAGAATGTTAGCCCGTCCAAACCGGGTAGCGCGCGCGTCTTGAAGACGATGTAAGTTACCCACCCGCAGGCCGAGAGCAAGGCCACAAACGATCCCAGGCGGCCGAAGCTCACCACGCCCGACTCGGAAAACAACTGACTAATAAAGTTCCTCATATCTGTACTTTACCTACCAGTCCGCGATCTCACACCCCAGACCCCAAACTTCAGGCCTCATGCTTCAGGCCGCAAACTTCAATCACGCCCAGGTCATACGCGCGTTCCCTGCGCTTGGGCCGCCACCACCTCGCGGTAAATCTGCATGCGGCGCAGCCCGTTGGCGACATAGTCGGGGTCGTACGTCTTTCCGGCCGGGGAACCCGAGTTCCAGCAGCGGAAGAGTTGCTCGAAATCGCGCTGCGGGTCGAGCTGGTACTGCCGGGCAAAGCCCGTAAGTAGCTCTACTGCAAGGTGATAGTGGAATCCAGGGTCGATCAGGTCGCGAACCGTGGCGTTCATGCCCACCACGTGGTACCCCATGATCTGCGTGTAACCCCAGGAAGTCGCAAGCTGGCGCAGGGAGTCATCCTCAAGAGCTGCAACGGCTTGCCGATTGTTAGCCGCAAACGTGGCGGTCAGGTACCGGGCGTGGAAGTCGTCGCCTTTCACGCTCAACATGCCTTCTGCGGCGCGATCCAGGTCGGCGGCACGAATCGTCCCGTAAGCCGCTGATTCCCCGGTAGCTACCTGTTGCAGATGACGGTGGACGGCCGGCTCGAATCTCGCCGCATTTTGCACGCCGGCCGACTCGTTGGCCGTCAGCGCCGCCAGGAAGTCGCATAAAACCATTGATTTAGCACAAGCTGTCACAATGGCGGTCTGACAGTTTCTCACGATTCGCGTTATGACACGAGATTCGCCCTGTACCATAGCCAAGGCGTGCCCAGACGTCCTTGCCGCTGAGGAGAGGCCCTGTTGAACGGTAATGTCGGGTATTGGCCCGTCGCCGGAAGCTGAAGTAACATGCTCCATCTTCACTCCTCGATCACTCATAATCAAAGGCTAACACCTGAAAATGAGACAATGGAGACAAATGAGACAAATGAGACACTTTTTTTTACCATTTCAAATCAGATACTTAGACTGGCAAAAACCGTCCCCACTTCCAAAAAATCGAAAAAGTGTGGCATTATGCCACACTGAGAGGGTTAACCTTGTCGCCGAGGAGCTTCGGATTGTGCTGCGCTACCCAGAATTGCCCACAGAAGGGGCAGCTAACCGTTTAAGATGACTCTAAGCTTATGAATTAATGATAGTTGGACCAGAGAAAGATGGCAATTTACCAAGAGTTCAGAAGCGGGGACCGAGACGTTTTCAGGCAAACTGGCGGGCGTTCTCGCAAGAGGAGCGAGGATTGGTCGATTCGAGGCCCTAGAACATAGATATTTAATCAACCTGAATCCTGCGTGAAAGCTTTCAGATGTTGATGTCGAAAGCAGCCAAAACTGGGGTTGGTGACGCTGCCAAGCACGGTGTTCTCGCTTACGCAATAATGCTGATAAAATCAGGGTTATTGCGACGAGGGGATTACAATCCTTTTGTATGCTTTCGGTCGTATCTCCCGGCTCAGAATCTGTCATCTTTCACGCAGGATTCAGGATCAACAGCCTATGCGCTTGGTGCTACAAAGAGTATCGCGGGCAGAGGTCCGCGTGAAGGGTCAAGTTATTGGCCGGATTGGCCCGGGCCTACTCGTGTTGGTTGGTGTATCGTCCGCAGATACCTCAAGCGATGCTAAGTCTATGGCTGAAAAGATAGTTAACCTTCGGCTGTTCGCCGATGATGAAGGCAAAATGAACCTCTCCCTTTTCGACACGGGTGCTAGTGTGCTATGTGTTTCACAGTTCACGCTTTATGGAGATTGTCGAAAGGGGAGGCGTCCCAGCTTCGATCGTGCAGCGTCTCCAACCGTCGCCCGACCGCTCTACGACGCCTTTGTGGACGCTCTGCGAGAACTCGTTAGCCCATTCGGGGCTAAAGTCGAGACCGGCGAGTTCCAAGCGATGATGGAGTTAGAACTGGTAAACGATGGCCCGGTCACGCTCCTGCTGGATTCCGAAAAGATGATCTGACCTCATAAGCAATTGTGAAAATTGATCTTCTTCGCCAACGGTACCATGATTGAAGCAAACAAGCCAGATCCCTCGATGCCTTCTGTCGCAGATCGGTTCACGCTTAAAACTGGCAGCCAGTTGGAAACCTCTGGCATGAGTTCAATGAGCTGACTGTCCGTCCTCGGACACCACTGTCGCGAATAGGCACATCGATAGTTAGCGTGATTTCTTGAGTCTCCATTTAACCAACTGTCTTTACATAGGTTATCAAAAGGCTGGATTGGCAAGGCGAGTGCAGCCGGAAGCTCGTGGGATTAGGTCCCAGTCTAGCCGATTCAGGCGGAAAGGCGGATACATGTTGCAGGATCTGCGGTACGCTCTGCGGACGCTGATGAAGAGCCCCGGTTTCACGGCCGTGGCGGTGATTGCGCTGGCTCTCGGGATCGGAGCCAACACCGTTAACTTTAGTAGCATCAATGCGATGCTCCTCCATCCTTTTCCTTTCAAGGATCTTGACCGTGCCGTGGACGTGTGGGAGACCGTTCCCCAGCAGAACCAGCAGCAGGTTAGCGTCACTCCGGCCAATTTTCGTGACTGGAAAGATGAAAACAATTCAATCGATCTGCTCACGGCCTTCCACGGCTGGAACGTTAACCTCACGGGCACCGACATCGCCGAGCGCGTCGAGGGCTACCAAGTCACGGCCAACTTCTTCCCGTTGCTTGGGATAGCTCCACAATTGGGACGGAGTATAGCCGCTGACAATTTCGAGGCCGGCCACACATTCGTCGTCGTCCTCAGCCATGGATTCTGGCAACGACACCTTGGGGCCGACCCCGCCATTGTCGGCAAGAACGTGCTGCTGAACGGCCAGCAGTTCACCGTCATCGGGATCATGCCGGCGGACTTCGACTTTCCGGTCGGTGCCGAGGCTTGGGCGCCACTCGACCTTAGCGTTTCCCAGCAGGCCGACCGAGCTGATCATTACCTCCGAGTTCTTGGCCGTCTGAAGACAGGAGCTACCAGTTCGACAGCCCAAGCGGACCTTGAAACCATCGCGTCCCGCCTCAGCCAGCAGTACCCTCAGACCAACGCCGGCCACGGCGTCCGGGTGATTGGACTGTTGGATGACATCACTTTCGGCTCGAAGCAGTTTGTATTGGTTTTGATGGGCGCCGCCGGCTTTGTCCTCTTGCTTGCCTGCGCCAACGTGGCGAACCTGCTCCTGGCCCGCTCCACCGGCCGTCAGAAGGAGATCGCCGTGCGCATCGCGTTGGGCGCGAGTCGATGGCAGATCGCGCACCAGTTGTTGGCGGAGAGCATTCTGCTCGGCGTCATCGGCGGCCTTGCCGGCCTGCTGCTTGCAGTGTGGGGGCTGGATCTTACCCACGGCAGCATCCCGCCGTTTATTGTTCAGCACGTCGCCGGGTTAAAGCACCTGCAAATCGATTCCCGTGTGCTGGGTTTCACCCTGGCGGTAGCATTGCTGACCGGAGTCCTGGCCGGCCTCGCGCCGGCTTTGCATGTTTCGCGTCCCGACCTGAATGACGTTTTGAAGGAAGGCGCTCGCGGCGGTACCTCGAGCCCCGCCCGGCGACGGCTTCGCGCGCTCCTGGTGGTCTCCGAGGTGTCGCTAGCCCTCATTTTGCTGGTGGGCGCCGGACTCATGGTGAAGGGTTTTCGCAACCTGGCCAACACCGAGCTAGGATTCGACCGCCAGCATCTGTTGACTTTCCGTATCGCATTGTCCGAAAAGAACTACGACGACCCCAACCGCGTCCGTGGATTTTACGATCAAGCGGTCCAGAAGCTCGAAGGCTTGCCCGGCGTCGAGTCGGTAGCGGTCGTCACCAGCCTGCCCGGAGGCTGGAGTGGTTGGAACCAGACGCAATACACCGCCGAGGGTCAGCCTTCCCTTGCTCCAGGCGAAATGCGAACCACGCTCGAGCAATCCGTCACTCCGGACTTCTTCCGGGCCCTACGGGTACCGCTGGTGAAGGGTCGGTTCATCTCCGCCCAAGACGGCTCGGACGCTCCGCCGACGCTTGTCATCAGTGAGAGCCTGGCTCTGCGCATCTGGCCCGACCAGGATCCCATCGGCAAGCGTATGAGGTTCGGCCCGGACCCCCAGGAAGGCAAGGCTCCCTGGCGCACCGTCATCGGCGTGGTTGGAGACATCAAGCAGTCGCCTTGGGATCGGGAGCCGAACGCGACCACCTACTTCCCTTTTGACCAGTACCCCCAGGCGTCCTCGGCTCTGGTGGTGCGTACCACGGGGAATCCACTCGCCCTGGCAGCGGCCGCGCGCGCACAGGTATTGAGCCTCGACCCTGACCAACCGCCCTACGACACGCGGACATTGGAACAGGTCATATCCGACGATGTCAGCGGAGTCGATTTCTCCGCTCGCATGATGTTGGTCTTCGGAGGCATCGCCCTCGTCCTCGCGGCAGCCGGAATCTTCGCCGTGATGGCCTATTCCGTCTTGCAACGCACCCATGAGATCGGTGTGCGAATGGCCCTGGGAGCCGAGCGGCCGGACGTGATCCGGTTGGTGGTGGGCTACGCCCTCAAGCTGGCGGCCGTGGGACTGGCCATAGGCATTCCTTGCGCGCTGGCTATCACTCACGCCCTCTCGAGCGTGCTTTTCGGCATTATTCGCATCGATCCGCTTACCTTCGTCTCGTTTACGGTGTTGCTCGTCGTGGTGGCCGCGGTCGCAGCCTACATCCCGGCGCGCTGGGCCGCCCGCGTCGATCCCGTGGTGGCGCTACATCATGAGTGAACCCGACTCCTTCTGGCAGGAAGCAGTAGGCAGCAGGCGGTAGGCAGTTGCTAGAAGGTAGGTGGCAGTTCGACGAAGCGACTTCGCCGTTGCCGGCGACCCCTTAGAGCCTTCACCACATTACACCTTGACTAGTGCGACTCACAAGCCCAGCGCTCTTTCTTTCGCCATTGTACAGGAAGAGCGTCGCCGCGCGTCATTCCCGGCTTGACTCGAGCCTTGTGGACTTGACACGTTTCAATGAAATCGGGTGTGAAAAACCCCCTCTTAACTGGCCCTTAACTGCCTCTTCGAGCCCGTTCGGTGCACGTCTTTGGTAAGAAATGGTAGAAACTGGGTACGGTTTTGTAGGCCAAAAACGTCCGATAATGGACAGTTCTTCGAATAACCAATTTGTTTGCAATACAGCCTCTCCAACAAGGCGCGCCGTAAAAGGTAATTAATTTCCCCGTTAATTTTATCCGCTTTACCACATCTCTAACGGTGCCGATTGCCGGCCCAGCAGTGAAGCCAGGCACTCTGTTTACTCTAGCTTTACTCTAGCCATGATACACCTTGAGTATAACATCTTCTCATCGGTCGACTAGACTAGCAGGGTGCTGAAAAACCCTGTTTCGAACGGTTTTCGTAGCGGCGCCCTTTAGGGCGGCACTGTGAATTCAATAAGATGCCCGGCTAAAGCCGGCCTCTACGAAGGCCCAAGGGCCTTTTTCAGCACCCTGCTAGTCTGGGAGTCTGGAGCATACCAACCCAGTATACCATTTAATTATATAAAAGTCAATTCCCTTTTTTATATGAAGCAGCTCTCATCGACTGGCCGGCGAGTCCTTAGCACCGGCTCGGCCGCAGATACATATATAGATAAAGGCAGAGTTGAAAACTCCGCCCTTCCGCGCTCGGGGGTGGTGAGAATCTCAGGCTAATGACCCGCTTCCAGAATCAACTTCTGTACCCGCCAATTCAACAATTCGGCCACGTAGAGTTCGGTCTCCGACGGGCACGCCATTTCGTGGATCCAACCGAATTGCTTGAGTTGCTTGCCCGATTCTCCGAGCACGCCCAGAACCTTCCCGTCCAGGCTGAGCTTGTAGATGCGACCCGGGTAGCCGTCGGAGCTGAACAGCACTTGATTGGGCCCCGGCGTTATGCAAACCGTCCAGGGCGCGCCGGGCGCCATGGCGCCCGTGGTGGCGCTCGGCTTGTTTCCGATCGCCGGGCGCGCGTTGGGATCAACCGGCACGTCGATGGTGATCTGGCGCAGGAACTTGCCATCGCCGTCGAACACCTGGATGCGACGGTTACCGCGGTCCGCCACGTAGACGTTCCCTTGCGCGTCCACCGCAATGCTATGCGGAGTGCTGAACTGCCCAGGCCCGTCGCCGGGCTCGCCCCAACTCTTGAGCCAGTTGCCGTCTTTATCGATCTTGGCGACGCGGGAGTTGATATAGCCGTCGCTGATATAGGTGTTCCCGGCCGCGTCCCAGGCCATGTCGGTGACTTGCCGGAACATCCCGTCCACCGGCGGCAGCGGCGGCTTGGGATGGCGCAACGGCTGGGTCCCCTCGTCCGAGGCTTCCTGTTTGCGCCCGAAGACCATCGCCACCCGGCCTTCCGGGGTGAACTTGATCACCATGTCCGAGCCCTTGTCCGCGACCCAGATGTTGTCGTCTTTGTCGACCTTTACGGAGTGCGCGAACGACCAGGCATAAAGATGATGGCCGATCTCGCGAATGAATTGGCCGTCGGCGCTGAACTCCAGAAGTTGGGCGGCAGCCGCCCCATAGGCGGGGCCGGTAGTGTTGCCGCGCGAGAAGACGAAGACGTGTCCCTTGGAGTTCACCGCCACGCCAGCGACCTCGCCGAGATAGAGGTCGGGCGGCAGTTTCAGAAAATCAGGAACCGACCGGTACCGGATCTCGGGCGGTTGTTGAGCGAAAAGCGAAACACTGAGCAAGACCAATAGAACCAGCATCATCGAGCGTCTCATCCATCTCATAGTGGGCCTCCCGAAGCCGAGCGCAGCCCCGCCTTACCATATTGGCGTCGAAATGCTTCCGACGCTCAAACTGTGTGCTATGTATCCCTTTAGCGAGACAATCTTCGCAAATGTTGAACCTGGGCATCATCCCTGATCTTTCAGTCGCTTAGGCTCTTGATCGGCGAGCCCCCCGAAGCTCGCCGGCGTCTTTTCCGCACCCTCGCGAGGAGCGCGTTATCAGCCATTCACGCCTTGACATCATCTGCAGGGCTTGACACGTTTTAATAAAACTGGTCGCGAAGACGCCCCCTTATGGCACCCCTTATCTGCCCTTTCGAGCCCGTTCGCTGCACGTTCTTGGTAGGAATTGGTAAGATTTGGTACGATTTGGTAGCTCAAGAAACGTCCGAAAACGGACATCATCTCCAGTAACCACTTTGTTTGCAACACGGACTCGCCGCCAGGGTCGGCGATGGGTGAGGGGAAATGGCAACAAAGTCCCATGGTTAATTTTCTGAGTTTTACCATATCGGTATCCATGCAGCTCGCCGACCTGCTCGTGAAATCCTCTGATCGCCTGCCGGAAAATCCGTGCTGGGGCGCTCTGTGACGCTCTCAGCCTGCCAGCCAATTTGTGTTCGGCGCTCATTGGGATGGCTCCCGAGCCGCAGGGCCTAGCCCGTTCTAATAAAACCGGTCGCGAAGAACGCCGATTTTATGCCATATTCTGCCGGGTTTTGGCAGAAAATGGCATAATTTGGTGCGATTCTGCTCAAAAAAGAGGCCTCCAAAATGGGCTCGTTTTCAGATAAGCCCTTAAGGCTGGGCGGAAACACGGTTAGCAAGTCCTTTAGATTGAACAAGCACCCTCCCCCTCTCCACCGCAATTCCGCTAACAACCTTTGTTGAATCAATAGATCAGCGGCGCCGCGTTTCGGTGGCCGGCAAAACCCGAAAAGGTTGGTCCAACGCTCGCCGAGCACACGGTTAGTAAGTCCTTTCGATTCAATATGCCCTGGCTTCTTCGGCTGAACCGCTTGGCCAACAACGATCGTCGAATCAATGGATTGGCCTCGCAGATTTACGGTTTCGCCCTGCGAGCCCCGAAACCCAAACCCCACTTGTTGGTGGTAAGGGTCAACCGGCAAGAGATCGCGAAACGCCGCGTTTCCGTGACCCCGCCGAGATCCATCCGCAGTGCGATCTTTTCTTCAATCAGAATCTCGAATCTCTTGAACCTTGAATCTAAAATGTCCCGCCGACGCGCCGCCCTCACCGTTTACCCTTCAGCCTTCGTTTCTCATGCGCCCGTAGCCTACCACAGCGTTATACAAGAGTCAACTCTTTCTTTTCTAGAGAAGCCAAGGTAGCTCGGACCTGCGGTCCAACGTCCGCGGCTCGAATGTTCCCGTCGCCTTGTGTTTCGCGTCAACCTCAGACAGGGTGTACACTGGCTCCATGTGGCGCCTGCGCCGTCCTTTCCTGTCGGACCGATACCAGTTCCTGACCGTATGCCTGCTCCGGTCGAGACTCCGACCCGATAACATCCGGAGGAGTGGAAATGGTCGAGGGATTGAGCACGCGGGCGTGGACAGAGCGGAGCAAGAGAGGCGGTGCGGCCTGGCGATCAACCGGGTACGGCTGCCGGCGGGGCGATTGTCGTGGTCGCTCACACCGACGGCGAAGAAGGCGGAGAGATCGTGATCAGGATCATCTCCGCTCGAAAGGCGACCGCGACTGGAAGGATCGCTTATGCAGAAGCTCACTAAGCGACAAGCTAAAGAGATTAACGCCCTGAAGAAATTGAAGGATGAGGAGATTGACCTCACCGACATTCCGGAAAAGGTGGATTGGAGCAAAGCCGTCCGGGGGGAGTTCTACAGGCCCGCCAAAGAATCCCTCGCGGCGGGCGCGGCAAAGAAGCGGCGGAAGCTGCCATCGAAGAAAAACTTAAGCCGAAGTGTCGCCTGAATCCCTTTCGCGAGATACCTCACGTCACGCCTGTCGCCTTTTTTCGAATGCTGTCAACTTGAGTCACGCCAAGTTCGGACGGCACTACTCGTGCTGACCGCCGCCGTGAGTCAGCTAATCCCGAACTGGGTAGAGAGGACCTGATTTTTCGGTCCGCGTCGGTTTAAGAATCCCCGTCAAAAAAACCGCAGACGTTAGAGAAGACGTCTGCGCTACGCTTGCTCCTGCACTTTTTGTTAGGTTTTGGTTTGTCCCTCTTCCTTCCTGCATACTATTGTCCCCCATACCTGCATTTTATTGTCCTCGCTCCTGCACTCTTTTCTCCTCGCCCACACTTGCTCGGTCGGCCTTTTATCAAACTCATGATGACGGGTGAGGAAGGACGTAAAAGACCACGGCGAAGTAATGGCAAGCGCTGCCACCCATGACGAACAAGTGCCATATGGCATGGCTGTACGGCATTGTTTTGGCTCGATAGAAAAGCACTCCCCCCGTGTAGAAGATACCGCCGGCGACCACCCAAAGGAAACCCCTCAGGGAAATAGCAGCCAGTAACGGTTTGACGCTGATGATGCCCATCCAGCCCATCAGAATATAAACCGCAATGGACACGGCGGGAAAGCGTCCGATGACCACAAACTTGAGAGCGACCCCGCAGAGGGCCAGTCCCCAAAGGACACCAAGCAGTGTCCACCCCCATCTGCCGCGAAGGCTAACCATCGTGAACGGTGTGTAGGTTCCCGCGATCAGGAAGTAGATCGCGGAGTGATCGAGAATACGAAACAGCCGCCTGTGAGGTTGTGCGGTGAAGGTGTGGTAGAGGGTGGAGGACAAATAAAGCAACACCAGGCTTGCGGCGTAAACACTGCACGCGACAATGTGCCAAAAGGAGCCATGCAGAATCGAATAGGAGATCAGCACGATTGCTCCCGCTACGCTCAAAGCCAAGCCAAGTCCGTGCGTAGTCGCGTTGGCAAAACGCTCGCGGTTTTCAAGATGGGGTTCCATTCAGATCAGTTCCTTTGCGTTGAGGACTGGCGCCGAACTCCAGAAGTTGGGCGGCGGCCGCCCCATAGGCGGGGCCGGTGGCGTTGCCGCGCGAGAAGACGAAGACGTGTCCCTTGGGGTTCACCGCCACGCCCGCGACTTCGCCGAGATAAAGGTCGGGCGGGAGTTTCAGAAAATCGGGAACCGACCGGTACCGGATCTCGGGCGGGTGTTGCGCGAGAAGCGAACCACTGAACAGGACAAATAGAACCAGTATCAAGCGTCCTATCCATCTCATAGTGGGCCTCCCGGAGACGAGCGCAAGCCCGCGCCAGAGTCCTCTTGCGGATGCTGCAATCGCGAGCCTCGAAGCGAGGCATCCAATGCACACCGCATCGCCGCCAGTCGGAAGAGCCTCCCGACTCTCACAGCGGGCTCTGGAAAGCATCTGTGCCTTACGCCCGCCTCCACGCCGTGGAAATGGGGCGGCGGGTCCGTACGGTGGCTCAAGACGCACTGCGCAACTCCTCCCGGATCACGCGCCGCAGCGTTTCCTCCAGTGCGGGCTTCTGGGCGCTCTCGATGTAGGCGCGCAGCGCGTTGTTGATCATGGTTTGATAGTTCCCCCCGCCGGCACGCTCCACCAAGTCCCGAAAGTAGTCCAGAACATCCCTGTCCAGGCGGATCGTGATACGTTCCTTGCCCGGGGGGACGGGCAGCACGGGACCGCGTTTGCCTTTGCTGAAATTGTAGGTTCTCATCGTTGTGCCTCGTAATCCTCGCGTTCATGAGGTTCGGCGGGCCGGGCCGAAATAAGCCGAAAGTCCTCGCCGCGATACGTGTAAACCACCACCAGAACGCGGCCTTGGGGGTCAGCCCCCAGGGTCACCTATCGCACCTCCGCGGGTTCGGACTCGTGATCGGCGACGGTAAGGGAATATGGATCGTCGAGAACCAAAACGGCACCGGCAAAACGGACTTCTTGCTTCTGGAAGTTCCGCTCGCTTTCCCCTGGTCCCAAACAACGCCCACTCCCGCACTGTACATCTGTATGTACGCAGGGTCAAGAACCAAATGCGCCTAAACAGACACTGCCAGAAATGGAGGGAGATGGAGGACATCTTCAAAAGCGGCGTTATGGCGTTATAATGAAGACCTGTGCGAGCGCAAATCGTTGGGGTGCCCGGTCTAGAGGCCCGCCTGCGGTGGTGGCTGAAACGGGTCACAATAGGTATGCACGTGAATCGACGGATAGGTGCTGCGGGGCGTCCGAGTGGGCTATATATTCGAGTGGGACCCGAGGAAGGCGGAGTCCAACGTTAGAAAGCATGGCGTGACGTTCGACGAGGCCGCGACCGTGTTCGGAGACCCACTCAGCCTCCTCATGCCGGACCCTGATCACTCCCTAAACGAGGAGCGGTATCTCGTGCTCGGGATGTCCAACCAGCAGAGGCTCCTGGTAGTAGCATTTGCTGAGCGCCCGCCGCACACTCGATTGATCTCGGCCCGGCCGATAACGCCACTGGAGCGGAGACGTTATGAAGAAGAAGGTTAGTGGTCGCGATTCACAAAACGACCGGGACACGATGCGGCCGGAGTATGACTTCTCTACGGCGGTTCGAGGGGCCACGGCAGCGAGGTACGCTCAGGGCGCCAACCTCGTCGTGATCGATCCGGAAGTATTGGATGTGTTCCCGGACGGTACGACGGTGAACCAGACGCTTCGCGCGCTGGCGCCTGTTCTTCGGCGACAGCGTCGTCCTGCACCGAAGCGGAGAACCGCCTGACTAGGCAGCCTACGCCACCTTTTCTGCCGCGGACTTACAAGTCACGTCCACGCTAATCCCGTTCCAGAAGTCGCGCCGCAGCCGCCCCATAGGCGGGGCCGGTAGTGTTGCCGCGCGAGAAGACGAAGACGTGTCCCTTCGAGTTCACCGCCACGCCCGCGACTTCGCCGAAATAAAGGTCCGGAGGGAGTTTCAGAGAATCGCCGACTGGTACCGAATCTCGGGCGGTTGCTGAGCAAAAAGCGAACAACTAAGCAGGACAAATAAAACCAGCATCAAGCGTGTCATCCATCTCATAGTGGGCCTCCCGGAGCCGAGCGCAGGCCTCGCCTTACCGTATTTGCGTCGAAAGCGCTTCCCGACGCTGAATTGCTATATATCCCTTTGACGAGACAAATCGCAAGTCTTGAGCTTGAGGCCGTAAGCTTGGGGTTACCTAGCGCCGCGGGCGCTTTGATTCCATAATGGCGTCGGCTCCTTCCAACCGGTAAGCTTGGTAGTGGTCACGACCAAGGCTGCCGGGAAAGGAGCCGAACATGTTAATTATCGGATGTGATTTGCACCCGCGCCACCAGGAAATTGCGATGGTGA
>DATFYM010000027.1:0-3272 GCA_035315065.1 Terriglobia bacterium | reverse complement strand
TCCGCCTGGAGGGCGAGATCAACATCACTTCGGCAGCGGAGCTGAAGAAACTTCTGCTCGAGGCCCTGGCGTCGGGAAGAGAGCTACGCGTGGACCTGGGGCGCGCGAGCGAACTGGACGTCACCGCCTTGCAGTTGCTCTGGGCTGCCGAGCGCGAGGCAAGAGGGTCAGGCATGGGACTCACCCTGGCGGGGCGGGTGCCGGAGGAGATCTCCGTCGCCTTGGGGGACGCAGGGTTTGAGCAGTTTCCGGTTCCAGTGAATTCAGAGTAACGGCGTGTGGTAGCGCCAAGGGGCGGCGCCCATGATTGACAAATTCAGGCGAGCTTTCCAGGAAGAAGCTCGCGAGATCCTCGTCGAGCTGGAATCAGCACTCCTGGAGCTCAACGAGAATCGTGATGACAGCGAACTTGTGGGGCGAGCCTTCCGCGCCCTGCACACCATCAAGGGCTCGGGGGCCATGTTCGGTTTTGAAGACTTGGCCGACTTCACCCACAAGCTCGAATCGGCCTTCGACGAAGTTCGCAATGGGCGGCTTAACGTCACCTCCGAGCTCATAAACCTTTCCCTGGCGGCGCTCGATCAGATCAAAGTCCTGTTGGATGAGGCCGCCGGCCCCGCTAACAGCGTCGCCTCCTCCGAGATCCTCGCGAAATTGCAGGAGCTCACGGGAATGTCTCAAACCCGCCCCGCCCAGGCGCCGTCATCCCCGACGTCGGCCCTGCCGGTGGTCCCGGCGTCGCCCTCTTCGGGGGTCGCCGATGCCGGCGCTCGCGGCTGGCACGTCCGCTTTGCCCCCGGGCCCGATCTCATGCGCAACGGGACCAATCCACTTCTCCTGTTGCGCGAGCTGAAGCAACTGGGAAGCCTGCGGATCACGGCCAGTATGGCGGCGATTCCGCCGATCCGCGAATTGGACCCCGAGCGCTGCTACCTGAGCTGGGACATGGTCCTGACAACCTCCGCCGAGCGCGAGGCGATTCGTGATGTCTTCATCTTTGTTGAGGATTGTTGTGAGCTGACGATCGACCCTGCGCCCGTCGAGGTCCCAGTCCAGGCCTCCGCCCAGCCCTCGGAAGCGCTTGTCGGCACATCAGCAAAGGCGCCCGAAGAGAAGCGCTCCAGCTTTGGACGCCGCGCCTACGACAGTCCAGACAATGCGTCGAGCATTCGCGTACCGGCCGCCAAGCTGGACCAGTTCGTCAACCTGGTGGGCGAATTGGTTACCGTGCAAGCCCGATTGGGTGAGGTCGCGGCTCGCCGCGAAGATCCGGAGGTGGCGGCGGTGTCGGAGGAAATCGAGCGGCTGACATCAGCCCTCCGCGAAAACTCGATGAGCATCCGCATGCTGCCGATTCGAGCTACCTTCGAGCGGTTCCGCAGGCTGGTTCACGACCTGGCACGAGATTTACACAAAGAGGTCGAGCTCACCATTGAAGGCGCCGATACGGAATTGGACAAGACCGTCATCGACCAGTTGAACGATCCTCTGATGCACCTTATCCGCAACAGCATGGACCACGGCGTCGAGTCAGCGGAGGCCCGCCTCGCCGCCGGCAAACGATCCACCGCGACCATCCACCTCTCGGCGCGCCACTCGGGCGCCACCGTCCTTATCGGTGTTGCCGACGACGGGGCCGGAATTAATGCCGAAGCCGTGCGTGCCCGTGCGATCGAGAAAGGCCTGGTCGCCGCGGACGCCCAGCTTACTGAGGCGGAGATATTCTCCTTCATACTGGCGCCAGGCTTTTCCACGGCGCGGCAGGTGACGGATGTTTCCGGCCGGGGAGTGGGGATGGACGTGGTCCGCCGAAGCGTGGAGACCCTGCGCGGAACCATCGACATCGCCAGTAAGCCCGGCGCCGGGACCAGCGTCACCCTGCGCCTTCCTCTCACCATGGCTATCATCGACGGGCTGTTGGTGCGCGTCGGACATTCCTATTTTGTCCTGCCGCTCGCCACCACTCTGGAATGCATCGAGTTGACGCGGCAAGACATCGAGCAGGCCAACGGCAAGCATGTTGCCAACGTGCGAGGCGAGATCATTCCCTACATCCGCCTCAGGGAATACTTCAACATACGGACGGAACGGCCGGAGCGCGAACAGATTATGTTGGCCGAAACCGAAGAGGGTCGCTACGGCTTTGTCGTCGACCAGGTGCTCGGCGATCACCAGACCGTTATCAAGAACCTGGGCCGCTTTTACCGCCATGTGCAGGTCGTATCCGGTGCCACCATTCTCGGCAACGGAACCGTGGCGCTGATCCTGGATCCGCATCGACTGGTCCAGGAGGCGATCCGAACAATGTCCCGGGAGCCACGCGCGGAAGTCCGTGGTGCGCGACGGCGCCCGCAGGGTGTAGCCGCGTAGAAGGATGGCTTGTGTGTGTTGATTTTTGCGACCCCCTCACCCCGGTCCCGCTCCCTTGAGAAAGGGGCGAAAGAATTAAACACAGAGGCGCAGAGACACAGAGAAGGAGAGAGAAGGGCATGTGAAGATGTCGTTTGTTTCCCGAGATTTCCCATCTTTTTCTCTGTGCCTCTGTGTCTCTGTGATGGAAGCTCCTTCGCAATTACTTCACATCTTCGAGGTGGCGACGGGCCGGGGGTGAGGGGGTGTCAAGAATTCGATGGTACAGGACGTTGGCTATTGAGCTTTTTCAAGAGGTTTCACCGGTGCTGGAGTTAACGCCAGCACCACTCAACCACGATCGAACCAACCGCGGCTCGTAGCTTAGGACCGCAGACCAGAGGGCGAACGAATTCAACCTAAAGGGGGTAGAAATCATGCCGACTAAAGTTGTGAATGAAAGCCGAAAGTTGCATGGTGCCGGCCAGGGCGACGGCGGGAACGGACATGGTGACCGCGAGCCTTCAGTTCGGGCGCGAAGGTCGGGAGATGCCGAGCTGCTGCTCGTCTCTCAGGAGATCATGCGCCTGGTAGACGCGTCACGTAATGGTCGTCTCACGGAGCGTGGCAGGCCGGACCAGTTTCAGGGTGTCCATCGCGAAATGATCCAGGGCATCAACGAGATGCTGGACGCTATTCTCCTACCCATCGGGGAAGGCAACCGCATCCTTGCCCAGATCTCCAGCGGAAAAATCGACGAACTGATTACTCAGACCTACCATGGCGACCACGAGAAGATGAAGCAGGCTGTCAATAATGTTGCTGTCGTGGTGCAGGGCCTGCAGAAGGAGTTGCTGCGCCTGACCGAAGCTTCGAAGGAAGGGCAACTCTCGGACCGCGGGAAGCCGGAGCAGTTCCAGGGC
>DATFYM010000026.1:0-81682 GCA_035315065.1 Terriglobia bacterium | reverse complement strand
AATGATGTAAAGATCAGGACTCATCAGTCCGAATTCTCACCCGGATTATACATGATTACGGGGTTCTCACCCCGAACTTACAGGAACAACTCCGGGGAGACATGGAACCGCTCGCTCAGCCGACGGATGTGCTCGAGGGTGAGGTGGCGCTTGCCCTTTATCACTTCCGAAGCGATACCGGGTGTGCGGAAGGCTGTCTACCAAGTCCTTTTGCTTGAGGTTGTTGGCACGCATGAGTTCGAGCAGGGCTTCTACAGGTGAGGCCCGCCGCAGCGCGTAGTGGCGCTCCTCAAAATCCTCGATCAGCAGGGTCAGCAAGTCGGCCAGCCTCTCCTCCGCCGGCGTCAGTGTGCTGGAGCGAGCGGCGAGCCCTTCGAGCACCTTGCGGTAGTACTCGTTCTCCTCCTCGGTCTCGATGACGTGCGGCAGGTTCGCGTCGAGCAGCCGCTGATACTCCTTGGCGTGGCGAGTAATCATCTTACCGGCTTTCACTGCGGGAGGTGCAAAGCTATACATGGCGTCAGAAGTCAGTTCGCATGTCATTCTGAGCGCAGCGAAGAATCTCTCTTTGTTTTTGCCCCTCGGCGGAATTGAAGAGAGATTCTTCGCTGCGCTCAGAATGACATGCATGAGAGTTTTCAGTATCTCCTTATAACGTTCAGTCTGGTGGTTGCAGTCATTGGTTCATTTCCCCCGGTCGTATTCGCCGTGCGTCAACACGTGGCGAACCAAGACGAAATCACCGTCCTCATCCTCGCATATTGCGAATTCCGTCTCAAGCAGCAAGCCCCCGAGAATCGAGTGTGGCAAGAAAGTAAGGAGAATCCACAGATTTCGCAGATTGCATAGATTAGAAGACGGAGGAACCGCGGTATTCAGATAGACCGGGTCCTAAGCCTTTGCTCTTCCTTCTGTGTAATCTGTGGATTCCTCCCACTTTTTGTGTCGGCGCCCCCGAAAATCCCGCGCTTGAAACCGCGGCGCGCCTGCCGTATGATCCTACCTCGGAAGCGGGCAGACGAAACGGGGTTGAGCGCAGGCCTCCAACATGGACAAATACGATCTCATCGTGATCGGCTCCGGACCGGCAGGCCAGCGGTCCGCCATTCAAGGCGCGAAGGCCGGACGGCACGTCGCCCTCATCGAGCGCCGGGAAGTGGTGGGCGGCGCCTGCATCAACACCGGCACGATTCCCAGCAAGACCATCCGCGAGGCCGTGCTGCATCTCTCCGGGTACCAGTATCAGGGCATCTACGGCATGAACTACCGGGTGAAGGAGAAGATCACGGTGGCGGACCTGGCGTTCCGCGTGCAGCACGTCATCAAGACCGAGATCGACGTCACCCAGGCGCAGCTTTCGCGCAACGGCATCGAGGTGATCAGCGGCACAGCGAGCTTCGTCGACGCAACTCACGTTCGCGTGCAGAGCGCGCGCGGGCAATCCGATCTGGAGGCCGACAAGATCATCATCGCCACCGGCACCAAGCCGGCGGTTTCCCCTAAGGTGCCGCTCAACGGCCGCACTATTGTCGATAGCGACGCCATTCTGAGCATCCCGGAAATCCCCAAGACCCTGATCGTGGTGGGCGGCGGAGTGATCGGAGTGGAGTACACCAGCATGTTCGCGACGTTGGGCGTGCGCGTGATCCTGATCGAGAAGCGACCCCGCCTGCTCGAGTTCGCCGACGCCGAGATCATCGAGGCGCTTTCCTACCATCTGCGCGACAGCCGCGTGACGTTGCGCATGAACGAGGAAGTGGAAAGTGTGGAAGCCACGCCGGACGGCAAGGTGGTGGCCAACCTGATGAGCAAGAAGAAAATCTCGGGTGACGCGCTGCTGTTTGCCGTGGGCCGCCAGGGCAACGTCGACGACCTGAACCTGGCAGCGGCGGGCCTGGAAGCTGACAAGCGCGGCCGGATCGCCGTGAACGAGGACTATCAGACAAGCCAGCCCAACATTTACGCCGCCGGAGACGTGATCGGATTCCCCAGCCTGGCCTCGGTCTCCATGGAGCAGGGCCGCGTGGCGGCGGCTCGCGCCCTGGGTCTGCCGGCGAAGTCGAATCCGGCGAACTATCCTTACGGCATTTACACCATCCCGGAGATTTCCTTCATCGGCAAGACGGAAGAGCAGCTCACCGATGAAGATGTGCCTTACGAGGTGGGCGTGGGCTACTACCGTGAGATCGCGCGCGGCCAGATTCGCGGCGATACCACCGGCCGGCTGAAGCTGATCTTCCACCGCGAGACGAAGGAGATCCTGGGAGTACACATCATCGGTGAGGGCGCGTCGGAGTTGCTTCACATCGGGCAAGCGGTTGTGATTCTCAAGGGAACCGTGCAGTACTTCGTGGATACCGTTTTCAATTATCCGACGCTGGCCGAGTGTTACAAGGCGGCAGCGTTCAACGGACTGAATAAGCTGGCCAGACTTTAGGTTCGAAAATCGAAGAGAAGATAGGAGTCAGGAGCCAGGAAGCAGAGTCAGAATAGGGGTAGACGGTAGATGGTAGACAGCATATGGGGAAGACCGCCCATATGCCGTCTACCATCTACCGTCTACCCCGTACGGAGCAAAAATGCCAAGAGCAATCGGTGTGCTGGCTGCGGAGCATCTCGCGGCCGGTTTGGTGGAAGGCAACAAGCTGGTGGGTGGGCTCACCATCGAGGGGCAGGCCGGAGGCCCGGGCGACGTGTTGCAGGGAGCGCCGGCCGAAAGCATAACCCAGAGCATTGCTGAACTGGTGGCGCGGACCGCCAAGGCGCAACCCGGCGGCGAAACGGAAGCAGTCGGCGTCGGCTTTCCCGGGATTATCCGTGAAGGGGTCATTGAGGACTCGCCCAACTTGCATCAGATGAAGGGCTTCAATTTGGCGGCCGCGCTCGAGGCCGCTCTGCGCCCACTGGGGATCGCCGCGCCGGTGTTCGTCTCCAACGACGCCGACGCCACTGCGGCGGGCATCGCCGCCACGCGCGGCCATCTGGACAAGTTCATTCGCGTGTGGACCCTGGGCAACGGCATCGGCTTCGGCCAGTATCCGTGGGAGGAGGGTACTTGGGAGGGCGGGCACTCTGTGGTGACGCTTGACCCGAAGGAGAATCTCTGCGGCTGTGGCGGACGCGGCCACCTCGAGGGTATCATGGGACACCGCGCCATGCGCCTGCGCTTCCTCGACCTGGAGCCAGACGAAATCTTCGCCTGCGCCAAGCAAGGTGAGCTTCGCTGCGTGGACTTCGTCAACCTGTGGCATCGCGCCCTCGCTGCCGCTACGGCTACCTGCATTCATATGGAAGGGCCGGGCAAGTTCTTCGTCACCGGGCCCAGCGCCCACTTCATCGACCTCGCGCTGCTCGACATCTTTCTGCGGGAGATGGTGATGATGAGCCCCTTGCAGGGCAGCTTCTTTGAGGTCATCGCGACCGGGGACGAGATCGGCGTGATCGGCGCCGCCGTCAATGCGGAGCGCCAAGGGACAGGGAACAGGGAATAGGGAACAGGGGACAAGGAACAAAGGACAGAGTATAGTAAAGCACGGTAAGCTTTGGTTAGGGAGCACACAGGGCACGAGTCGCAGAGTGTAGGGGACACGGACGCCGCGTGTGGCAGTCGCCGATCGGGCCTCTGCTCGCTGTTTCCTGTTCCCTCTTCCCTGTTCCCTAAGGAGGCGCCCGCCATGAGAATCGATTCCAAGAACAAGCTTGCGCTGTTTGTCTGTATTCTGCTTCTCGCTTCGTGCGGGAAGCCCGCCCACGAAAAGTCTGAACGCTTCGTGTTCGTCGCCACCAACGTGGGCCTGCCTTACTGGCAGGATGCCAAGGCCGGCTTCCTGGGGGCGGCCAAGATGCTCGGCGTTCAGGCGGATTTTGAAGGGCCCAACACTTACGCTCCCGACCAGGAGCTGAAAACCTTCCAAGACGCGGTGGCCAGCCAGCCCAGCGGCATCGTTGTCTCTCCCGGGCAAGCCAAGTTGTTCACCGAGGCCATCAACCAAGCCATCGCCGCCGGCGTGCCCGTGATCGCCGTCGATTCGGACGCGCCCGATTCGAAGCGCATTCTCTTCATCGGTACGGACAACTACCGGGCCGGCCTCCAGAGCGGCAAACTGCTGGCTAGTCTCATGCACGAGCACGGACGCGTGGCTGTGCTGACGATTAACGGCCAGAACAATCTCGACGAGCGGATGCGAGGCGTCCAGGATGCGTGGAAGCCATATCCCTATATGAGCTTCTACAAGGTCGCCGACGATCACGGCGATGCGGAAACCGCCCGGAGCGAAATCGCCGCGATGCTCCAGAATAAGGAACCGGTGGAGGCCATTCTCTGCCTCGAAGCTTCGGGTGGGCCGGGCGCCGCGAAAGCGGTGGCGCAGTTCGAAATGTCGGGCAAGATCACCATCGTGGCCATGGACGCCAATCGCGAGACCCTGGAAGGGATCTTGAAAGGCGTCATCGCCGCGACGGTGGCGCAAAAACCGTACACCATGGGCTTCTACGGTTTGCAACTGCTGGACGACTTGCACCACAACCGCGTGCACGAATTCAAGGACTGGCGCACCGCGCCGACCTCGCCGCTGCCGGAGATGATCGACACGGGAACAGTGGTGGTCGACGGCAAGAACGTGGACGAGTTTCGTAACGCGCTGGCGTCGCACACGGAATAGTTGAAGAGTTGAAGAGTCGAGGGTCGAAGGTCTAACGAAGGGGTAGCGTTGCTTATCTTCGACCTTCAACTTTCGACCTTCGACTTCTTCGCGAATGGCATACGTCAACACAGCCGTAGGACGGCTTTACGTGGAAGAGGCGGGCGCGGGGCCGGCGATGGTGCTGTGGCCCAGCCTCTTCTGCGACACCAGTCTGTGGCGCTATCAAGTGGACGAACTGGCGCGCGACCACCGCTTGCTGCTGGTGGACGGGCCGGGGCACGGCCGGAGCGAACCACGCCGGACGCCATTCACGCTGGACGACTGCGCCCGCGCCACGGTGGAGATCCTCGACGCCGCCGGCCTGGATCGCGCCGTGCTGACCGGGCTTTCCTGGGGCGGTATGACGTTCATGCGCGTCGCGCTCGAGGCTCCCGAGAGGGTGGCGGCGCTCATCCTCATCGATACTTCCGCCGACGCCGAGCGCCGCCTTGAGAGCATGAGGATTCGAGTGCTCGAGCTGTTGTTCCGCCGCTTCGGTTTTCTCAACACCATCGAGCGAACCGTCATCAAAGCGCTGGTCGGCCGTACGGCGCGCCGCGAGCAGCCGGAAATCGCGGCCGACCTCGCCTCCCGGTTTCGCCAGTGGGACCCGCAGGGCCTCGCGCACGCCGTTCGCGCCGGGATTCTGGACCGCAAGTCCATCCTTCGCGATCTCGCCCGCATTTCATGCCCCGCGCTGGTGATCGTGGGCGAGGAAGACGAGGCCACGCCTCCCGCCTGTTCCGAGCGGATCGCGCGCTGCATTCCCGGGGCTCGCCTGGTGCGGATTCCGCGCGCCGGCCATCTCAGCGCGCTGGAAGCGCCGATGGAGGTGAACCGAGCTATGCGGGCGTTCCTAGATTGCCGATTGTCGATTGACGATTGACGATTGGAAACAGCTCTCAGCCATCAGCGGTCAGCTCTCAGCACGGAAGTCTGGTTCTTGCTGATAGCTGATAGCTGATGGCTGACGGCTGAGAGCTGTTTGCGTTCCCAATCGTTGATCGTCAATCGTCAATTAACTTTATGACTCTCGACGAAACCCTCATCGCTGTCTGGCAGCAGGCTCTGGTGGAAGGCAAGGCCGCCGTCGAGCTGGGCGGCGAGCGCTACCCGGTGGAGCATACGCCCGCGAAGAACCTCCGGACCGTCGACTTCACCTGCGGCTCGCACCGTTTCACCGGCATCGAACAGAACCCGCGGACAGCCTCGCGCTGGGCGGAGCTGGCCCGCCAGGGAAAGCGGATCATGCAGTTCAGTCACGCCGGGCGCTACATTGGCAACGTGTGCGAGGGGAGGCTGGTGCGCTACGGCGCGTGGGCGGCTCTGGGCCTGCCGGAGCGGTGCGCCAAGCCGCTGGCGTAAGCTAGTAGGCTACCACGCTAGGCGCGTGTAACACGTCTTGAGCGACTGCGAAAAGCTCTCGGGCTTGAACCGGCTTGGCAAGGTAGCCGTCCATGCCGGCGGCGAGGCACCGTTCGCGATCGCCCTTCATCGCGTGGGCGGTCATGGCGATGATGGGAAGGTGGGCCCCGGTCGTCTGCTCGGCGGCGCGTATGGCCCGCGCGGCCTCCAGCCCATCCATTTCCGGCATCGAGACGTCCATCAACACGAGGTCGAACTCTTCTTTCTCCAGGGCTTTCAGGGCCTCGCGCCCATTGGCGGCGACCACCACCGTGTGGCCGCGCTTCTCCAAGAGCCGGGAGGCCAGTTTCTGATTCACCGCGTTATCCTCGGCCAGCAGGATCCGCAGCTTTCGTTGGCCCTCGCGCAAAGAGTGGCGAGTGACTAAATTTGGGCGAGGCGCATCGGCCGCTTGCGCCCTCGTTCCGAGGACGTTCAGGATGGCGTCCAGCAACTGCGACTGGCCGATGGGTTTGATCAGGTAAGCGGCGATGCCCAGTTCACGGCAGCGCGCCGCGTCGCCCCGCTGTCCGACGGAGGTCAGCATCATGATCGTGGTCTTGCGCAGGTCCTCGTGCTGACGGATCCTTTCCACCAGCGTGAAGCCGTCCATCTGGGGCATGTTGACGTCGGCCAGCAGCAGGGCAAACGGCGCCGCCGCTTCTCTGGCCCGTTCGAGCGCTGCCAGCGCCTGGCCGCCGCTCTCGGTCGGCACCGGCTTCATGCCCCACCGCTCGAGCATCTCGCCCAGGATGCGGCGGTTGGTGGGATTGTCGTCGACCACGAGCACGCGCAGTCCGGCCAACCGGCTTTGTTCGATGGGCTCAGGCACGGCGGTGGTAGCGGCCACCAGTACGGGAATCGTAAAGTGGAAGCAACTGCCTTTCCCCAGTTCGCTTTCCAGCCAGATGCGGCCGCCCATCATCTTCACCAAGCGGGACGAGATGGTGAGCCCCAGCCCGGTACCTCCGAACTTGCGCGCGGTGGAACCGTCCGCCTGGGAGAAAGCGTCGAAAACCAGGGCCTGTTTTTCCGGTGCGATGCCCACGCCGGTGTCCCGAACCTGGAAGTGCAACTCGACCCGGTCCGGCCCCTGCGATTCCACCTCAACCACGATCGCTATTTCGCCGCGCTCGGTGAACTTGATCGCGTTCCCGGTGAGATTGATGATGATCTGGCGCAAACGGCTGGGATCGGCCACCACTTCATCGGGTACCTCGCGGCAGATGTCGTAGGCGAGCTCCAGACCCTTCTGGTGGGCGCGTAAGGCCAGCGGCTTCATGCTCTGGGCCACGTGATCGCGCAGTTTGAAGGCGATCGGATCCAGATCGAGCTTCCCGGCTTCGATCTTGGAGAAGTCGAGCACATCGTTGAGGACGCTGAGCAAGGCGTCGGCTGAGCTCTTCACCATCCCCAGGTAGTCGCGCTGCTCGCGGGTCAAGTCGGTGTCGAGCGCCAACTCCACCATGCCCAGGACGCCGTTCATCGGCGTGCGGATTTCGTGGCTCATGTTAGCCAGGAATTCGCTCTTGGCCCGGCTGCCTGCCTCGGCAGCTTCTTTGGCCTTTTCTAACTCTTCTTCCGCTCGCTTGCGCTCGGTGATGTCACGCGATAGCATGCAAACCGATTTATAAGACCCGTCAGCCGCAGAGATGGGACTGATACGCCCCAGGAACCAGCGCACACCACCAAGGACCTCTAGCCGATACTCGCAATCCTCCGGACGCCCGCGGGCTAGCACCCTCTTAAAGAGCTCGATGTACCTGAGCCCGGAAGCCTCGCCGAGGACCTCCGAGATGCGATGCCCTATGAGCTCGGCCTTGGGTCGGGCGAGGAGCGATTCATCACCCGCCCAGACATTGAGATAGGTGCCTTCCGCGTCAAACTCGAACACGATGTCGTCAAGGGACCTGACCAGTGCATCGAGCTGCGCTTCGCTTTGGCGCCTCGCCTCCTCGGCCTGCTTGCGCTCGGTGATGTCGACCATTGTTCCCTCGAGGACTTCACTGCCATCCTGCTCCGCCAGATTAATGTTGGCGAGGCACCAGATCGGCACTCCGTCCTTGCGCCTGAATCGGAGCTCGTACGCCGTGAGGGCTTTCTCCTTCCGCAGGAGGCGTATCATCGTGTCCCGGGCGGGAAGATCGAGATAGAACTCACGCATACTTCGGGCTTTCATCTCTTCGAGGGAATCGTAGCCGAGGATGCGGACCAGGGATTCATTACAATCAAGAACTGTGCCATCCACGGTGGAGCGAAGGACGCCGGCAGTGTTTCGTTCAAGAAAATGGCGATAGCGTCGCTCTGAGGCCTGCAGGGCTACCTCCGCTCGCTTGCGATCCGTGATGTCTCGGGAAACGCCCACGTAGCCCATGATCTTGCCTTGGGCATCGTGGATGGGAACCTCGGTGGCCGAAAGCCACACAACTTGCCCGTCGGGTTTGGTGATTTTTTGGATGGCGTCAATGATGGGCTGACCCGACTGCACCAGTTTTTGTTCTTTGTCATAAAAGTCCTGGGCGATGTCGGCCGGGAAGAAATCGAAATCGGTCTTTCCGATAGCCTCGCTCGGATCGGCCACGCCCAGCATTTTGGCCTGGGCCTTATTGATTCTCATAAAACGGCAGGCCGTGTCCTGAAAATAGATGGTATCGGGAATGCAATCCATCAGGGCGTGAAACAGATTGCGCTCCTGAGCCAGCTCCTGCTCCGCTCGCTTGCGCTCGGTGATGTCCTGATAGAGGCCAAAAGACCCGACGAACTGGTCCCCCAACTTCAGGGGGACGCCATAAATCTCCACATCCACCAGGGTGCCGTCACTTCGGCGTCGCACCGCCGTGCCGTGGACGAATTCTCCCTCCGCAACCTGCCCGGTGTATTCGTGCGCCTCTTGGAGCAGGTTAGGCGGGGCTACCAGATCGTTGATGTCGGACCCCGCGATGTCGTCCCGGCGATACCGGAAGAGCTGCTCGAACGCGGGATTCGAGAGCCGGACGCGGTTCTCAGGATCAACCACAACGATGCCCAACGGGCTGTTTTCCACCAGCGCGTTCAAGTAAGCGGTGCGCTCCTCCAATTGCCTCTCAGCGCGTTTCCGGTCGGTGACGTCGCGGGAGATGCCAAAGGTTCCGATAATGTTTCCGTTGGCATCCCGCCGGGGCATCTTGGTGGTCGAGGCCCAGGTCTCACGGCCATCCGGCCAGGTTTCTTTCTCCTCCTTGCCTACCACCGGCTGGCCGGTTCTGATAATTTCCTGCTCGTCGGCAAAGGCGGATTGGGCATGTTCGGCGGTGAAGAAGTCGAAGTCGGTCTTCCCCATCGCTTCGGCAGGGTCGCTTAGCCCAAATAGCCTTGCGTGGGCGCTATTGATCCGTGTGAAATGGCTCTCGCGATCCTTGAAGTAGATCACGTCGGGGAGGTTGTCCATGATGGTGCGGAGCAGTTGCCGTTCCTCAATCAGGGCAGCCTCCACCTGCTTGCGCTCGGTGATGTCCTCATAGGTTCCGATGACTCCGATCACCTTGCCGTCCCGGTCGCGCATGGGCAATTTGCTGGTCCGCAGCCAGAGACGAGTTCCATCCGGTCGGTTTTGGGGTTCTTCGAAGTTGAGCTTGGGTGATTCCTGCTCCATCACCAGCTTGTCGTCGGCGCGGTAAAGCTCGGCCGTCTCTTTCCAGGAAAGGTCAAAATCATTCTTGCCAATCACGTCGGCCGGACTGGATAATGCCGCATCATTCGCGAAGGCCCGATTACAGCCGAGGTACACGGAGTTCCGATCCTTCCAGAAAACGCGTTGGGGAATGTTGTCCAGGACCAGTTGCAGCATCTGCCGCGAATGGTGCAACTCAGCTTCGACCCGCTTGCGCTCGGTGACGTCGCGGTACCCCCACACTCGCCCCATACTCTTGCCTTTAGCTCGCTGGGGCTCGGAATGCCGCTCGAACACGCGCCCGTCCTTGAGTTCGATCACGTCGTCGGTTTGCGCTTCGTGGTCCGAGTAAACCTCCTGGATCCTCGCCACGAAGGCCGCGGGGTCCTTCAACTGCGGTGCCGCCAGCTTGAGCGCGATGTTGTGATGGCGCGACTTCAGTACCGCTTCGGGAAGGCCCCACATCTCCATGAACTTGCGATTGTAAGCCACGACTACGCCGGAAGAATTGACCACCAGGATCCCATCGGCGGTGGACTCCAATGTGGCGCGCAGGGTAGCCGTCTGTTCGTTGACGCGCCTCCGCAGGGCCACCACGCACAGCACGCTCACCAGGAGGATTCCCGCCACTACCGCCAGCAGGCCGGCGACTCGGCGGGCGGTCCACGCCGACGGGCGTTCCAACACGACAATATCGCGCGCGGTCCGGAGTAGGATCCGAAACGCCAGGGGCTCGCGGTATTCATCTGTTTCCACCGACAAAACGCCCGTCACGTCCAGCAGGCCGCCTACCGGGAGGGACTGCACCCCTTGATCCACCAGTGCCTTTCCCAGGAGCGCCTTAAAAGTAAGATCCCCCGCTTTCAGAGTCAGCACCAAGTCCTTGTCCGAAATTGATTGGTCGATCAGCTTTCCGTCAATCTTGACCAGTTCAGCGTCTCGGGCAGCGCTCAGGGACGGACTCCCGTCCGGTCCCGGCGCGTTGAGATTTATGGCGTGGGTCAGGTCGATGGGCGCCGGCAGAGCGGCGGATCCGATCTTCCGATATCGGCCGTCTTCCAGAGCCGGCGCATAGGAGCCCGCTGCCGGGAACCCGACTACGTCAACCCGGTCCCCCGGTGCTACGGCCTCCTTCTGCATGGTGGAAACCGAAATTCCGCCCGAAGCGTCCTGCACGAAAATCAGTTGTCCCGGTCGCGCCAGCGTCACCACGCCTTGCACGCGTATTCGGTGTCCGCTCGCCATTTCCGGCGAGAACCGCAACAAGCTGTCCGCGGGACGAATCGGCAAGACGTAGGGGTCCGAGGACCCCGCTTGCGCCACATGCACTTGGTCTGGGGATGGAACAAACAGTTGGATGCCGATGATCTGCCTTTTGCCGTTGTACCGGGCGCCGCAGGCGCCGCGGATGCTCACCTCGGAGTCGATCAACTGCTCATAGCTCATGCCCGGGTTGAAGTTGGTGACCCATGCCCTGAACCTGTGGTTTCCGGCCCCAACTCCCAGGTTCAAGAGCCCGAGGTCCGGATCGACCTCGGCGGATCGCACCACCCCGGTTACCTCGACCCATTGGCTGTCCTCCGTGCCGCTGAGCAGATCGTCCGCATCGAAGCGGCGCGCCGGAGGGAATGGCCTTCTGCCCAGCACACGAAACTGGGGCTTCTCGACCTGGGGCGCGTACCACCCAGGGGCGGTTTCGCCGCGGACCTCCGCCCAATCACCTGCCTTCACTCCAATCTTTGGCTGACCGGACTGGATGAAAACACCGGCAGTCTCGTCCTGAATGAAAGTGACGTCCCACGTCGTCGACGTGTAAGTGATCACTCCGCGCAAGCGTACGGGATAGCCGCGCTGGGCCTCCTCGGCAGTCAGCTTGCGGATTTGAGCCGCGGTGGTGAGCACGGGCAGGCGGTCTGCGCCTTTCGCTGAGAGGGCACCGAGCATTCCGCTGCAGGTAATCCCAATCAGCAAGGCAGCCAGGATAGGGAACAGGGAACAGGGAACAGGGAACAGGACCGGGCTGTCCATGGTCAGTGGTCCGTTGTCAGTTGCGGCCACGGACGACGGACAACGGACAACGAACGAATCGGCAATCGGCAATCGACAATCGTCAGTTCCCGATAGCTGCCTTTTGGATTGCGGCAGCGGGGCTGCCGCCTTTCGCGCCGAGGGCAAAGCCAAGCGCCAAGGCCGTAGCTGCGCTACCGCACTCCGAGGCGCGGCCGGGGTCAGTGCCTGCCGCGCGCGCTGTTCCGCTTCTGCACGGGTTAGGGGCTTGGCCATTCCTACCATCAATCGATGAAGCATCGCAAATCTCTCAACGCTGCCGGACCCGAAGCCAAAAGTTGGCGAGGGACCAGTCATGCTGACTTATCGGCGCCCAGGCCGCGTCGCTTGAGTCCGGATTTCTCGCCACAAACGGGGAAGGCACCGCACGTGCCAGCCATCAGCCGTCAGCTCAGGCCTTAGCCCGTCAGCTTTCAGCTTTCAGCTCTCAGGAAGAGCCCCGCTTGGTCTTGCTGATAGCTGATCGCTGATAGCTGAAGGCTGGTTGACGCACCAATCCTCTCGACGTGTCACGCGCCTTCATTCTTGCTTTCTCATTTTTGCTTTTTGCTTTTTGATTTCTCTTCTCTTCGCGTCTAAACCCTCCTCAGCTCCGATTGAATCCCTTACTACAACCCAGGGCCTCCTCGGTCGCCTTCAGTTTCGCGTTCATCTCCCGGATCAGCCCCATCAGCTTCTCAGTGAACTCCTTCGCCTCCTGCTCCGCTGCCGCCTCTTCCGGGGTCGCCTCCAACTTTTCCTCTTCGTACCGCCGCACGATCCGCTCCCGGTCCTTTTTCTGCGTCTCCCAGTAAAGCCGCATCTTCTTGTCGATGCGCTGGTCCAGCGACGCCGCCTGCCGGGTCAGCGCCCGCCAAGCCTTCCCTTGCGGCACGAAGCAGGCGTTAATCTCCGCTTGGCTGGGCGGCCGCAGGCTCTCCAAATGCTCCAGCCAGGCCGCGTTCCACTTCATCCGCTCCTCGTTCAGTTCGTCCAGCAGACACTTCTTCTCCTCCTTCGCCGTGGGCCCGTCCGGGCTCTCCGTCAAGTCCTCAATCCGGCCGCGGAGCCTCGCCGTGTGCATGGAATCGCTTTCCTTGCCGTAGACCATCGTCAGCACCGCGTCCGCGTCGTCGTATTTCCCCTTCTTCGCCTGCTCGAAGGCGAGTCTCCAGCAGGTCGTTGATCCGCTCCAATTTGCCCTTGGAGTCGGGCAGGGAGGCGATGCCGTGGGCGACCACCTGCTCCTGCGGGGTGTCGTCCAACGACCGCTCGTAGGTCTGCCACTGCTTGTTGCGCCGCCGGGTCAAATCCTCCAACTGCAGTCCGATCAGCCCCGCCTGTCCCCGCTGGTTGCGGTTCTGTTGCCATCGCAAAACGGCCACGTCCTCCACCATCAGCACCTGCCCGCCGTTCTGGGGCGACATCTGTTCGTACACGACGGCGTAGGCTTCGGCATACTCTTTCGGGTCCTCGCCCAAGGCGATCATGGCCTGATAGGCGATCTTGTCGGCGTGATAGCCGCTCTTGACAGCATTGGCGCGGACGCGCTCCTTGCCCATCTCGGTGCGGGGACCGGTCGACTTCTGTGCATTCTCCCGTCGTGCTTCCATCTCCCTATCTGTTAAGGGCTTGGATCTAGTCTTCGTTCTTCTCATGATGATGTCTCCTCTAACTCGAAGTGGCTAGTGGTTAGTGGCTAGTGGCTAGTCCCCAGGGGTCGGTGGCGTCCCGTCCAACGCCAGCACGCCATCCCAACGAACTAGTCACTAGTCACTAGTCACTCGCCACTCGCCACTGGAGGCTCGATGGCAGACCGAAAACGGTGCTGTTTCGAGCCTTACCAGTCAACGCTAGCACCCCAAAATGAGACAATGGAGACAAATGAGACACATGAGACACTTTATTATGCCGTATAGAATCAATGGCTTAGGATGACAAAAACAGTCCCCAACATCGAAAAATCGAAAAAGTGTGGCATGTTACCACACTGACTAACATTGACGATTGCTGATTGACGATTGACGATTGACGATTGGAAGACGCAGTTCCATGCCGGATTCGACGGCGGGCGGGTGTCCCAAGGCCCGGAGGGCCGGCTGAGAGTAGCCCAGGGCGCAAGAAGGTGTGAGATAATTGCGAAGGAGCTTCAACACAGAGATACAGAGACACAGAGGCGCAGAGGCGCAGAGGAAAATGGGAAACGTCAAGAAACAAAAGACATCTTCATGTGGGATTGACTGCCGTAGGCCAGTGCTTTCGGAAAGGCTGAGAACGTGGAGAAAGGTTGGCTTATCTCGCTCCATTGGCGTGAAGACCGAGACCGCTGGTAGACTCTCGTGCCGGCCCACTCGCGGCGCGTCGCCCTTGGAAGAGAACGCAATACGCCAGCGTCAGCGGCACAAGCAGGAACAGGAACCTGACCGCGTCTTCCACGAAGCTCGCATCTGAAAACAACATTGGCGGCGCGCTTCCGAACCAACTGGTCCAGTTTCTCATGAAGACATTGCGGACGGTTATGACTCCAAAAATGACCAGCGCAAACCACAGCGCACCCGCACGTCGCCGAGCCTGCGGCTCAAGGCCGCGAAGGCTCCCCGTCAACATCAGGAAGCCAGCGGTGAAATACAGCACATTGAGCGCGAGCCATGCCTCCAGCAGCCTCGCCTGCATGATCGGCTGAGGGAGCGGCAGTACGTTGAGGTACAACAACGGGGCGACGCCGGCGATATCCTGTACTATGCGCACTGCGGCCACCGAAAGCGTCACCGGCCAAGGCCTAGCCAAAAGAGATGGCGTGTAGATAAGCGCGATGGCCGAGGCCACGATCGGAGGTGCCAGGATTACCAGAGGCGAGAGCACCAGCGCCCATCGCCGCCGCGGCCAAAGTCGAGGTCGGGGGAAGCTGGCAAAAAAGGCCACCCAAATCAACGATGCCAGTAAGCAGGAGGCCGTGGCCAAACAGATAGGAAGGGCCAGCACCACGGGCAAGTGACGAAGCGCAGCCGCCCATCCCGGACTTGGATACCCCTCAGCTACTGCTCCGACGGCAAGCATGAGGGCGGCAAGACGAGCGCTGAGCTGATCGGGACGGCTGAAAGCGACGAGGATCGCCAACAGCAGCATGACGAAGCGGGCAAAGTAAAATGCCACCACGGCGAGAGAATGCGCTCCGTCCCAAGTGCGCCAAGAGGGTGCAGCGATTACCATCCGCAGCCGCAGGTGTTGGTCGCCGCGCCGGACCTGAAGCTCTATCGGACTGTCTCGCTCAAAGTGCGCTCTCGCCAAAAACCAGCCGGGCATCCCGGTGAGGGGTTGCCCATCGACCGCTTCCAGCACGTCGCCTGGCCTTACCCCTGCCGTATCCATGGCTAGGCTTGGCGTCACGCCGGCGACTTTCAAAGTAGGCCAGGAAGGCACCCATCCTGCATTGGCAGGCCCCCATGCCTCCTGCCGCGCATTGAAAAGGAACGTGAGCACATAGAGTGCCGCTACCATATACATCCACCACGGAGCGCGCCACGTTAACATGGGGTCCTCCCGGTTGGTCTACCGTGCGGATTTTACCTTTTCGGTGACCCTGATGGAAAGGAATGAGAGTGCGGAGGAAGGCAAACCAGAAAGGTAGAACGTGCACGGACCTATCACCCTTCTATTTGAAAAGTGGCAGACCTGCACAAGTCAAACCTCACACCGAAACGATTGAAATAGCCATCTTGACCGAGCAAGCCGAGCCCAATGCGATTGAGTCCATCAGTAAATCCGGCACGCACCGGGAAGCTGATGGAAGTGCCGTGCAAATGAACTACGATGTCCCAGAAGTAGGTGGGGACGGCATAACTTCCGACACCGCACGTTGACTCAGCGGAGGCCAACAGCGGGTTCAGGCCAAGGGGTTGAACAAATGGGAGAGGGAAAACGCAGTTGTCGGCCCCCGAATCGACAATCGCATAACAAGCGACTCTCTGCTGTCCGTTCGCAAGCGTCACCCGTACAACCGGTCTCAGCGCAGTGCGACCCTGAGGGAAGGCGGGGCTTGGACCGATTGCAAACGGTACGTAAGGGAAAACGACAGATTGGGGCATTTCGGCAGTCTTTTAGAGGAACAGCGTTGCGTCTTTCTCTGGCACACGTATCATGATGGGTTCCTTTTCTCCCATCTCCTTCCCTTTCCTCATTGCCTCGTTGAAATCCGCGTCATAACTCAGTACCCGTTCCTCATCACTGGAGATTGCGACCCACGCGCCAGGGGGTACGTCGGCAAGGATTTTGGCAAGGTCTTTCACGGCCGGCATTGGAGTTGTCCTTTCCAGTTGGTAAGACGAGGGCGAGCATTCAAGATGCATTCGAACTCGGTTTTAGGCTGCCCTGAATGCCTCCCCAATCGTTCCTTTGGACCAGTCAACGCCTTGGTGAGTTGATAGATTGCATCGGATGCTAAAGCTCTACCACAGTCAGCATTGCCTCCAGACTGCTTCTCTTCCATACTCAGATTGAGGCACTTTATCGGCTCCTGTCAAGGCTAGGTTAGAGCTGCATTTGACAAATACGATGAGGATAAGAGGGGTTCGGGATTCAGGCTTCGGGGTTCGCAGAACAAATCCCAGAACCCAATCTTCCTCTGCGAATCCCGGGCCCCGTGGTGATATTGGCGCATGTCCGGCTGCGGACACTCCGTTCCGCAAACGGACAAGACGCCCTCGCCGATTTTCCTGTTCGGTCTCGCCTATCTCAAGCGAGCGCAGCAAGTTAGATAGGTGAAGAAAACGGAGTCCTAAGTGCAAACCAGGACATTCAGGGGAGTACGAGAACTGAGGTGGTCATGGGAAGTCTGCTGCAAGATATCCGCTACGGTGTCCGCACGCTTGCCAAGAGTCCCGGCTTCACGTTGGTGGCGGTCCTGACTTTGGCCCTTGGAATTGGGGCCAACACGGCGATTTTCAGCGCTGTCAACGCCCTATTACTCAGCCCCTATCCATTTCCGCAGCCGGACCGCATCCTGTGGGTAGAGGCGCGCCACGTGAGCGGGAACAACAGCGGCACCGGTTATACCGATTTCACCGACTGGCGGCAGCAAAATGTGGTGTTCGAAGAGATGGCGATCGTCCCGTGGGAGGGCGCGTACACCTTGACCGGCCAAGGTGAGCCGCAACGCATTGAGGGCGGCACGACCACCGAGGGTTTTCTGCGGGTGCTTGGTGTCCAGCCGGTTCTGGGGCGATTCTTCACGGCCGAAGAAAACAAACCGGGGGGACCACATGTCGCTGTGCTGAGCTACGCGGCTTGGCAGCAGCGCTTCGCCGGAAACTCGGAAGTTCTCGGGCGCACCATGGCCCTGGACGGCCAAGCTTATACGATCATCGGGGTCCTTCCAAGCGGGTTCGCTTTCCCCGGCATCAGAACCTGCGAGTTCCTCGCGCCTTTGGGGGACCAAATGGGCGTCGGTCGTTTCGTACACATGTACGACGTGATTGCGCGCCTGAAGCCGGGGGTCACCGTGGAGCGTGCCCAAGCCGACATGACCACCATTGCGGGCCGCCTCGCGCAGGAGTATCCGGAGAGCAACAAAGGCTGGGGCGTGGCCGTGATGCCGATTGGCCGGGCAATCGCCGAGCAGACGCAGATGCCGATCCTCGTGCTCTTTGCGGCGGTGGCTTTTGTGCTGCTGCTGGCGTGCGTGAATGTGGCCGGCTTGCTGTTGGCGCGAGCTTCGGGCCGGGCCAAGGAGATTGCCATTCGCGCCTCGCTCGGCGCCAGTCGTGGGCGGATTGTGCGCCAGATGCTGACGGAAAGCGTACTGCTTGCTGTCGCCGGCGGCAGCCTCGGCCTGCTGTTCGCCGAGTGGCTCATGGGCGTGCTCCGTGCCGCCGCGCCGGCAGAAATGGCGCTGGACGCTACACTGGGCCTCAACACCGACGTACTCGCTTTCACGCTGGCGCTATCGCTGTTGACCGGGATTCTGTTTGGATTGACTCCGGCGTGGCACGGCTCCAAGACCGACCTGAACGCGGCACTCAAAGGTGACGCCAACGCCTGGAGCGGGGCGCGCTCGCGCCGGCGGATTCTCTCTTCCCTGGTTGCCGGAGAGGTGGCCTTGTCGCTCGTGCTGCTGGTGGGCGCCGGACTGCTCGTCAAGGATCTGATCTTCGTCCTCCGTCTGGACACCGGGCTCCGCATCGAGCACGTGCTCACGTTTGCGCTTGACCCTCCCTACGCGAAGTACTCCACGTCGCCACGGATCACGGCGTTTTACCAGGAACTGCTTGCCAACTTACGGACGGCGCCGGGCGTGGATGCGGCGGCTGCGGTCATGACGCTTCCCATGACGGGCGGCATGACCGGCGGCAAATTAGAGATTGAGGGCCGTCCGAAGCCTGAGGATTGGCAGGCTACCCTGGTGCAGTACAATACTTCGACCCCAGGTTTCTTCCGCGCCATGGGAATTCCGGTGGTGCGTGGGCGCGACTTCGACGAGCGTGATACGGCCGCCGCGTTGCCCGTGGCGGTGATCAACCACACACTTGCCCGGCAGTTCTTTCCCCATGAGGACCCGATCGGGCACCGGTTCAAGGACGAGTACGACGGCCACTGGCGGACGATCGTCGGCGTGGTCGGTTCCTATAAGAGTCAACAACCGATGAAGCCCCCCATGCCCGGAGTCTACCGTCCGCACGCGCAGTCGCCGGCGAGTGTGATGTGGGTGGCGTTGCGGACCACGGGCGATCCGGCCAAACTTGCGGCCATAGTTCGCGGGCAGGTGCAAACGCTCGATCGTGACGTCCCGATCTTGAAACTGCGCACCATGCGTCAAGTGGTATCCGATTCAGTCTCTCAGTCGAGGCTGATGACCGCATTCCTGGCCGGCTTTGCGGGCTTTGCACTGGTACTGGCGGCTATCGGAATCTACGGCATTACCGCGTACTCGGTCACCCAGCGGCTGCACGAAATCGGTATCCGAGTTGCCCTCGGTGCATCCCGTAGGGACGTTTTCGAGCTTGTCGTAAGCAGGGGTGCGTTGCTGGCGGGCGCGGGAGTGGCGGTGGGAATCCCGGCGGCGCTGGCCATTACCCGATTCATCGGATCGCTGCTCTATGGCGTTAGTCCCCGCGACGTCACCGTGTTCATAAGCATTCCAGCCGTTCTGGTCCTGGTGACCCTGGCAGCGAGCTACATTCCGGGACGTCGGGCGGCAAAAGTAGATCCGATGGTGGCGCTTAGGTACGAGTGACGAGTGGCAAGTGACGAGTTTAAGAAACCACCTGATGTTGTCGTCCTCCTGGTCTTCGGCTCGTCACTTGTCACTGGCCACTTCCTGAGGGGAGGTAGCAATGGGAACTCTGTTGCAAGACTTGAAGTATGGCCTTCGAATGTTGAAGAAGAGCCCCGGCTTCACGGCGGTGGCGATTGTCGCGCTGGCGCTGGGTATTGGCGCCAACACGTCGATGTACAGCTCCATCAACGCGATGTTACTGCACCCCTTTGCGTTTCAAGACCTCGACCGGGCCGTAACTGTCTGGGAAACGGTACCCAAACAGAATCGGGATCACATGTCAGTTGCCGCGGCCAATTTCCGCGACTGGCACGAGCAGGCGAAAGGATTCGAGGTGCTTGCCGCCCTCCGAGGATGGAACGTCAATCTGACGGGCGAGGACTTGGCAGAGCGCCTCGAGGGGTTTCAGGTCAGTGCCGACTTCTTCCCTTTGCTGGGTATACCGGCCCAGTTGGGCCGCACCGTTGCCGCTGATAACTTTGGGACAGGACGCAGCAACGTAGTTGTCCTCAGCCACGGGTTCTGGCAGAGGCATCTCGGTGGCGACCCGTCGATGGTCGGCAAGAACGTGCTTCTGAGCGGCCAGAAGTACACGGTGATTGGAATCATGCCGTCGGACTTCGATTTTCCCGTCGGGGCCGACGCCTGGGCGCCCCTCGATTTCACGGTGAAAGAGGCGTCCGACCGGGCCAATCACACTCTGGAGGTTTTTGGACGGCTAAAGCCTGGAGTCTCCAAGGCGAAGGCGCAAGACGATCTCGAGTCCATCGCCGCCCGGCTGGGCCACGAGTACCCCGAGACTAATGCCGGCCACAGCGCGCGCGTGGTGGGCCTGGTGGATGACCTCACGTACGGCTCCAAGCAGTTTGTCGGAGTCTTGATGGGTGCCGCCGGTTTTGTGCTTCTGCTGGCCTGCGCCAACGTGGCCAACCTGCTTCTGGCGCGGGTCACCGGGCGCCAGAAGGAGATCGCCGTCCGCTTAGCGCTCGGCGCCAGCCGTTGGCGGGTTACCCGGCAATTGATGGTGGAGAGCACCCTGGTTTCTTTGCTGGGCGGCGTGGGTGGGCTGCTCCTCGCCGACTGGTATGTGGGCCTCAGCCAAAGCAGCATTCCACCTTTCATTGTGCAGCACGTGCCGGGGCTGAAGCACCTTCAGCCGGATTGGCATGTGCTGGTGTTCACGATCGCGGTGGCTTTGCTGGCCGGGATTCTGGCGGGGGTCGTGCCGGCCGTGCATGTTTCGCGCCCTAACTTGAACGACGTGCTGAAAGAAGGCACGCGCGGCGGAACTGCGAGCCCCGGCCGGCGCCGTCTGAGATCCTTGCTGGTCGTCACCGAAATAGCCCTGGCCTTGGTTTTGCTGGTCTCGGCAGGGCTTATGGTCACGGGCTTTCGCAATGTGGCCAAGGAGGAGATGGGTTTCGATCGCAGTCATGTGCTTACCTTCCGCATTTCGCTGGCCGAGTCGAAATACAGCAACCCGGATCGCGTCAGAGGATTTTACGAGCAGTTGATCCCGAGGCTTGAGTCGCTCCCCGGCGTAGAGTCGGCCGGGGCCGTCACCGCCGTGCCAGGAGGCTGGTGGGGCTGGGACTCGACGCCGTATAGCGCCGAGGGCGAGCCTCCTGCTGCGCCCGGAGAGATCCGCTCGACAGGCGAACAATCCGTCACCCCCGGCTTTTTCCGCGTCCTCCGGGTGTCCCTGATCAAGGGCCGCTTCCTTTCACCGCAAGACGGCCCGGACGCGCCGCTGGTAGTGGACATCAGCGAGGGCTTGGCGCGCCAAATCTGGCCTCATGAGGAGGCCATGGGCAAACGCCTCAGGTTTGGCCGGCCGGAGAATAACGGGCCGTGGCGAACGGTCGTGGGCGTGGTGGGAAGCGTCCGGCCGTCACCGTGGGACAAACGGACAGACTTGACAGCGTACTTCCCGCTGGCCCAGGCGCCGCAGGCCTCCACCGGCGTGGTGGTCCGCACGCCGGGCGATCCTCTCGCCTTGGTGGCGGCAACGCGCTCCCAGGTGTTGAGTCTCGATTCGGAGCAGCCTCCCTACGACCCACGCTCGCTCGAACAGCTCATCTCCGACGATGTCAGCGGTGTGGAGTACTCGGCGCGCACGATGACTCTTTTTGGGGTTCTTGCCCTGGTGCTGGCGGCGGCCGGTATCTTCGCCGTCATGGCGTATTCCGTTCTGCAGCGCACACACGAAATCGGCGTGCGCATGGCGCTCGGAGCCAGGCGGGCCGACGTGCTCAAACTGGTGATAGGCTACGCCGCAAAACTATCGGCCATCGGCCTGGGCATCGGGGTGGTGGGGGCACTGGCCATGACTCGCCTGCTCACCACCGTGCTCCTTGGCGTCGTGCGCATGGATCTGCCGGCTTTCGCGGGCATCACGGCGCTGCTGGCGGTGGTGGCGGCGCTGGCGGCCTACGTCCCGGCGCGCTGGGCAGCGAAAGTGGATCCGATGGTGGCGCTACGCTACGAGTAGCTCTCAGCCGTCAGCTCTCAGCGCTCAGCAAGAAAGCCCGGTTGCCTTGCTGATAGCTGATAGCTGAGTGCGGCTGACCTCATTCTGGCAAAGGCTGCAAGCTACCCGACGACTGCTGGCTGATGGCTGATAGCTGACGGCTGATAGCTAATTAAGGAGCTCGCAAATGAGCACTTTACTGCAGGACCTCAAGCACGGCTTTCGAATGCTGGTGAAGAATCCAGGCTTCACCCTGGTGGCAGTTCTCACTCTGGCCCTCGGCATCGGCGCCAGCACCACGGTTTTCAGTTGGGTCGATGGCGTCCTGCTGCGCCCGCTGCCCGGCGTGGAGAACCCTGGCCAACTGGCGTCGTTCGAAACGGTCGCCCCCAACGGCGATGCTCTCACCACTTCCTATCTGGATTACCAGGATTACCGCGACCACCTGAAGCTGCTGGCCGGGGTGACCGGGGCGCGGCCGGCGGCGCTGGCGGTGGGTGAAGCAGAGCATGCCGAGCGCGTGTGGGGCGAGTTGGTGTCGGGAAACTACTTTGCGGTGCTGGGAGTGAAGCCGATTCTCGGCCGCGCCTTCCTGCCGGAGGAGTACGGCGACAAGCCAGGCGCGTTTCCCGTGGCGGTGATCAGCGCCCGGCTGTGGCGTTCCCACTTCAATGCCGATCCCGCAATCGTGGGCAAGAAGATCCGGGTCAACCGCTACCAACTGACCGTCGTGGGCGTGGTGCCGCCGGACTTTCACGGGACGCTGGCCGGCCTGGCCTTTGACCTCTGGGTCCCCTTCGTGATGCAGCCCCAACTGGAAGGGGTGGGCGAGTGGATGCTGAGCGACCGCCAGACGCGCAACCTCATCTGCACTGCGCGTTTGAAGCCGGGAGTGACGCTCGCCCAGGCGCGGGCTGAAATCCAGGAACTCGCCCGCTATATGGCCAAGGCGGATGCGGACACCAACACCGGCATCAGCGCCACGGTGCTGCCCGTATGGAAGTCGCACTTCGGCGCGCAAAGCTTGCTCCTCGCCCCGCTGGAGATCTTGATGGGCGTCTGCGTCGTGGTGCTGCTGATCGTTTGCGCGAATGTGGCCAACCTGCTCCTGGCACGCTTTACGGCCCGGCAGAAGGAATTCAGCGTGCGGCTGGCGTTGGGCGCCGGACGCTCTCGGTTGGCGCGACAGGTGCTCACCGAGAGCCTGGTGCTGGCGATGGCGGGCGCCGTAGCGGGCGTTGCCCTCGCCGTCTGGATGAAGGGGGGCCTCCAGTACCTCGTTCCGAGCAGCCAACTTCCTTTTGCCCGCGGCGATAGTGGTCTTAACAGCCACGTGCTGGCTTTCACCCTCTTGCTTTGCGTGGGCACCGCCCTGCTTTCCGGCATCGCGCCCGCGGTACAGTCCACCCGCGCCGATTTGAACGAGAGCCTCAAGGAGGGCGGGCGCGGCGGCATGTCGGGAGTGCAATCGCATCGCCTGCGTGGCCTGCTGGTGGTCTCGGAGGTCTCACTGGCGCTGGTGGCGCTGATCGGCGCCGGCCTTTTTGTTCGCGGCTTCCAGGCCACGCGAAGGATCAGCCCGGGTTTTGATCCCAACCACGTGCTGGTATCACAGTTCTATCTCTACACCAGCGGTTACAATCTCGACCAGCGCAAGCAGTTCTGCGTGCGGCTGCGCGAAAGGCTGGAGTCGGCGCCGGGCGTCACTGATGTTGCCTACTCGGACGGCGTGCCGCTCGGCTTCGAGCCCAGTTGGTGGGAGCCCCTTCGTGTTGAAGGCTATGTGCCGGGCCTCAGCGAGAATATGAAGATCTTCCGCAACGTGGTTTCGCCCGGGTACCTCAAGCTGATGGGGATTCCGCTGCTGGAAGGGCGCGACTTCACCGAACAGGACGACGTAAAGTCGACGCCGGTGATGATCGTCAATCAGACCTTCGTGCACCGCTTCTTCAGCGACGGAAACCCCATCGGCCGGCGCGTGCATGGCTGGGGCGACTGGTTCACCGTAGTCGGTGAGGTGAAGGATAGCAAATACAACTACCTCACCGAAGGCCCGACTCCGTACTTCTATGTGCCCTTCCGCCAGGTCTATCGCGCCGACATGGCCCTGGGCTTTTACGTTCGCACCGTCGGAGACTTAAATGGCGCGGTGGCCACCCTGCGCCGTGAAGTCCGTGGCATCGACCCCAACGTCGCCGTTTTTGGCGCCATGCCGCTCTCCGAATTCATCAGCGCCAGCCTGTATCCGCAGAAGATCGCTGCGAGCCTGCTCAGCGTGCTCGGAATTCTGGCGCTGGTGCTGGCGGCGGTGGGCCTCTATAGTGTGATGGCGTACTCGGTGACGCAGCGCACGCACGAAATCGGTGTCCGCATGGCACTGGGCGCGCGACCTGCCAATGTGCTTGGCCTCGTGGTGCTGCAGGGAATGTCCCTAACGCTGGCCGGCCTGCTGGTGGGTGTCGGACTCGCGCTGGCCATGGCGCGGAGTGTTTCCGGTGTATCCGTCGCCGCCTCGGCGATGGGGAGCAACAGCGCGCTGCTGGGCGGGAGCGCCACCGACCCGATGATCTACCTCGGCGCGGCACTGTTCCTCTCCAGCATCGCCGCGCTGGCCAGTTACATTCCCGCGCGGCGAGCGACGAAAGTGGATCCGATGGTGGCGCTGAGATATGAGTAGCTCTCAGCCGCCAGGCGCCAGCTATCAGCCGTCAGCCATCAGCTTTCAGCAAGAAAGCCCGGGTGTCTTGCTGAGAGCTGATTGCTGATAGCTGACGGCTGAAGTCAAATTGAGGAGTTCGCAATGAGCACTTTGCTGCAGGACCTGAAGTACGGCTTCCGTATACTCATGAAGAACCCTGGCTTCACTGCGGTGGCGGTGCTTTCGCTGGCGCTCGGTATTGGCGCCAACTCGGCGGTTTTCAGCGTTGTTGATGGCGCGTTTCTGCGTCCCTTGCCTGTGGAGGATCCCGACCGGCTTGTAGTTGTGTTTACCGGTAGCGAGAAGGAGCCCGAGGGCGATACATCCTACCCGGATTACCTCGACGTTCGCGACCAGAGCACGGTCTTCATGGGTGTCTTGGCCCACGGCGGGCGCGGCGCCTTCGTGAGTGCAAAGGGGCAGGGAGAGATGGTTTCAATCGACGTGGTTTCGGACAATTTCTTCTCCGTTTTGGGCGTGACGCCGGCGCTGGGCCGCGCCTTCCTCCCTCCCACCGATCTGGGCAGCGAAGAATCCGGAGTGGTGATCAGCCACGCCCTATGGCAAAGGCTTTTTGGCGGTGACCCCACCTTGGTGGGGAAGCCGATTCAAATCGACGGGAAGAGCATCATGCTGCTGGGGATTGCGCCCGCCGATTTTCACGGTTTGGATAAGCTCGGGACCACGGATGTCTGGGCGACGCCAAGGGGCTGGTGCACCCTGGTGGAGGAGCCCGAATTTGGTGAGTTTCGAGGACGCGGCGGCCGTTGGTTTCAGTTGGTGGCGCGCGTGCGCCCCGGCGTCAATCCCGAGCAGGTCCGGGCACAGTTGCAAACGCTCTCGAGTCGGCTCGCGCAGGCCTACCCTGTCACCAACAAGGACAAAAGATTCGGGATCGCCACGCCGGCCGACGAACTGCGGGCGCTGCGTCCCCCTTTGCTTCTCATGTCGGCTGTTGGTCTGGTCCTGTTGATTGCCTGCGCCAACGTCGCCGGCCTACTGCTGGCGCAAAATGAACGACGCCGCAGGGAGATCGCGATGCGCCTGGCGTTGGGCGCCGGACCCTGGCGGCTGGCCCGGCAGTTGCTCGCCGAAAGCGCCTTGCTGGCTCCGGTGGGGGGACTGTTGGGGTTGGGGCTCGCTTGGTGGCTGATCGATCTTGTTCCGGCTTTGATGCCTCCGTCTCCGGAGTCTCTGGGCCCGGATGTTCGCCTGGACGGGCGGGTCCTGGCTTTCACTATCGTCGCCACGCTGGCGACCTCCCTTATCTTTGGATTGGTTCCCGCTCTTCATGCCTCCAAAGGCGACCTGGTTCCCGTCCTGAAGGGTGAGGCGTCAAATGTCGGGAAGGGCCTGGGTGGCCTTCCGCTCCGCAAATTACTGGTAGTGGGTGAGGTTGCCCTCTCCGTGACCCTGCTGGCGGGAGCAGCTCTACTCTTGCGAAGTCTGGCGCGTACGCTGGCCATTAACCCCGGATTCGATCCGAACAAGAATGTGGTTATGCTTAACATGGCGCCACCCTTCCTCTACGGTTATAACGATAATCAGGCGACGGCGCTTTACGAATCGCTGATGGAGCGGCTGCGCACGCTTCCGGGTGTGAAACGAGCCAGTTACGCCAGAAGGCCGTTGCTCGTCGATGACGAAGGAGGAGAAACTCAGGAAGTCACATTCCCTGGTGTACCACTGCGTGAGGGCGAACACGGTGTCAGTATCCGATATAACATCGTCAGTCTGGATTACCTGCCGACCATGGGGACTCACCTCGTCAGGGGACGCGGATTCGAACTACAGGACGGTCCGTCGAGCCCCAAGGTGGTGCTGATCAATCAGACGATGGCCCGCCGCTTCTGGCCCCGGCGCGATCCCGTCGGCCAGTGGCTGCGAATCGGGAAAGAGCAATACCAAGTTGTGGGCGTGGTGGAAGATGGGAAGTACCTTACCATCCACGAGTCTTCGCAACCCTACCTGTTCTTCCCCTTTGCCCAGATGTTCTCCGGAGAGGCGTCGCTTTTCGTCGAGACGGAAGGCGACTCTCGCGGCGTGATAGACACGATCATGCGGGAGGCCCGTTCGGTGAATGAGAAGGTTCCTATCGTCGGTTCGATGACTTTGAAACAGCACATGCAATACGCGCTCTACGTGGACCGGATGGCCGCGGGACTGATGGGGAGCCTCGCCCTGCTCGGCATCTTCCTCGCTGCCGTGGGCCTTTACGGAGTGATCTCCTACGCTGTCAGCCGGCGCATCCACGAGATCGGCATCCGCATGGCGCTGGGTGCCCGCCGAGCAGACGTGGCGAGGTTGGTGCTGAGACAGAGCCTGGGCCTGGTCCTGGGTGGGGTTTTTGTTGGCGTGGGGATGGCGCTGGCCGTGACCCGGCTCATGTCCGGCATCCTCTGGGGAGTGAAGCCCACCGACCCCGTCGCTCTCGCCAGCGGAGTTCTTTTCGCGGTCGCCGTCAGTTTGGTGGCAAGCTACATTCCGGCGCGACGCGCCACCAGAGTGGATCCCATGGTAGCACTGCGGTACGAGTGATTGACGCCTTTGTAGACGGTAGGCGGTAGACGGAATAAGGGGAAGCCCATATGCCGTCTGCCGTCTACTGTCTACCGTTACAAAACCCGGCATTTGGCAACTTCTCTCACTGCCCCCCACTCCCTGCTATAATTGCTCTTCACCATATTTGTGGTTCGAGCGGGGCATGAGACTCGGGATCGATTTCGGAACAACGCGCATCGTGGTGGCCACGGTCGACCGTGGCAACTACCCGGTCGTGTCGTTCGACGTGCCCGACGAATCACCGCGTGACTGGTTCCCGCCTTTGGTGGCAGCCAAGGGCGATCGCCGCGTTTACGGCTGGGATGCGTGGGCGGCCCAGGAAGAGCCCGGGTGGACCATCGTCCGCTCGCTGAAACGCGCCCTGGAAGGCGCGGGCCCACAAACGCTGGTGCAGATCGGCGAGCAGGTGCTTCCCATGCGCCAGTTGCTCGGCGAGATGATCTCGGCCTTGCATGCCGAACTGATCGCGCGCTCCAGCCTCGCACCCGGCAAGCGAGAAACCCTCGAAGTGATGCTGGGAGTGCCGGCGAACGCCAACAGCAATCAGCGCTTCCTCACCGTGGAGGCGTTCCGCGAGGCCGGCTTTCGCGTCCTCGGTCTGTTGAACGAGCCCTCGGCGGCGTCGATCGAGTTTGGTCATCGCGACCGCAGCGCGCGGCAGGCGCGAGAAACCAGGGAGAAGGTCCGAATCCTGGTTTACGACTTGGGCGGCGGCACCTTCGACGCTTCGCTGGTCGAGCTCGATGATCGCGAGCACAACGTGATTGCCTCCGAGGGCATTTCGACGTTGGGCGGCGACGACTTTGACGCCGCCCTGGCAGAGTTGGCGCTCGACGTGGCCGGCGTCAGTGCGGAAGCAAGGGACAGTCTCACGCAGGCCGAGATGTTTCGCCTGCACGAGGAGAGTCGCGAGAAGAAGGAGGGCCTGCACCCCAACACCCGTAACGTCACGCTGGACCTCGGACGGGTGAAGACCGACTGGCAGGAGGTGTCGATTCCGGTCAGCGCCTTCTACGAGCGCTGCCGGCCGCTGGTGGAAGAGACCCTCCACGCCACCAACGATCTCCTAGCCGCGCCCGTGACCCCGGGTCCATCGGCCGACTCCGAGCCTGCCGATCGGCTCGATGCGCTTTACGTTACCGGTGGCGGCAGCGAGTTGCCACTGGTGGCGCGGATGCTGCGCGAGGTCTTCGGCAGGCGCGTACGCCGTTCCGCCTATACCCGTTCGGCTACCGCCATCGGACTCGCTATCCAGGCTGACGAACAGGCGGGCTACGTGCTGCGCGAAAGGTTCATGCGCTATTTCGGGGTGTGGCGAGAAGCGGACGGCGGCCGATCGGTGACCTTCGATCCCTTGTTTGCCAAGGGCATGGTGCTGCCTGGGCCGTCGGACCCGCCGCTCACCAGTTCGCGCTCCTATTCCGCCGTCCACAACGTCGGGCACTTCCGCTATCTCGAGTGCAGCCACGTCGGCCCGAACGGCCTCCCCGACGGCGACATTACCTTCTGGGACGACATCCGTTTTCCCTTCGATCCCGGCCTGCACAACGGGCTCGACCTGGGCCGTGTGCCGGTGACGCATGTTCCCCCCAGTCGGCAGCAGCAAGTGAAGGAGCTCTACGCCTGCGACGCTACCGGCGTCGTGTCGGTCACCATCGCCAACCTGTCGGCCGGGTACAACCGCCAGTATAGGCTAGGCCGATGGTCCGCCGGGGAGGCGCCCATCGTGCCCGGGCGCAAGAAGAAAGCTGGCAACAAATGACCAAAGAAAACTTCTTCGTTCCACCCGGCAAAGCGATTACGCTGGCGGACTTCGATCCGGGATCCACCAGCCACTTCAAAGACAAATCGAAAGCAGAGGCCAAGCTGAGCAAGGATCTGCTTCGGCTCGAGGAGTTGCAGGACCTTCTCTACGCCCAGGACAACTACGGTCTGCTCATCCTCTTGCAGGGCATGGACACGGCAGGGAAGGACGGGGTCATCAAACATGTGATGTCGGGCGTCAACCCCGCAGGGGTTCAGGTGGTCAGCTTCAAGCAGCCCTCGGTCGACGAGCGCAGCCACTCCTACCTCTGGCGCTATTATAAGGACTTCCCGGCGCGCGGTCGCATCGGCATCTTTAACCGTTCCTACTACGAGGAAGTGTTGGTGGTGCGCGTTCATCCCGAGGTTCTGGAGGCCGAGCGCCTGCCTGCCCCGCTGGCCAGCGAGGAGATCTGGAAGCATCGCTACGAAGACATCAACGCCATGGAACGCCACCTGGTGCGAAACGGATTCGTGGTGCTGAAGTTCTTTCTCAACCTCTCGAAGCAGGAGCAGAAGCGGCGTTTGCTGGATCGAATCGACAGGCCCGAAAAGAACTGGAAATACTCCGCCGCCGACCTCCAGGAGCGGGGCTTCTGGGATCAGTACCGGACGGCTTATGAGGAGATGTTGAATCATACGAGTACCGAGTGGGCGCCGTGGTACGTGATTCCGGCCGACCACAAATGGTTCACGCATGGGGCTGTGGCCCACTTCATCATTTCCACGCTGGAGTCCCTGAAGCTGAGTTACCCCAAGCTGAGCAAAGAACAAACGGCGATGCTGCGCCAGGCCAAAAAACTTCTCCACAAGAGTTAGATTTTAGTTAGGCTAGAGACCAACCGACCAGGGACTAAGGCCTCAGAAGTCCGTCAAGTCGCCCGGCTGTATCGCGACACGCAGGGCGTTGAGCACGGCGGCAAGGTCAATCAGTTCCTGCATGACGGCGCCGGAGATCGGCGGCAGGTGACCAAGCGCGGCGGCGATCATGCCGAGGATACTCAATCCCATGCCGCCAATGGCGCTTTGGAGGGCAATACGGCGCATCCGGCGGCCGATGTGGATGAGTTCGTCGATTTTGCGCAGCGAGGCTTCCAGGATGACTGCGCCAGCGGCTTCTGCCGTTATGTCGCTGCTGTGACCAAAGGCCACGCCGACGGTGGCAGCCAGCAACCCGGGCGCGTCGTTGATGCCATCGCCCACAAACAGCGTACGGCTCTGCCGTGATTCCTCTTTGACGATAGCCACCTTCTCTTCCGGGCTCTTCTCAAAATACACTTCCTGGATGCCTACGCTCTCTGCCAAATAGCGCACTTCGGCCTCGCGGTCGCCGGAGAGCAGGATCACCTTGCTGACTCGATGGTGCGGGCTCAGGTGGCGCACAAACGAAGGGCTCTCATCGCGCGGGGCGTCACGAAAACGGAGGGCGGCCGCGAAGGCGTCATTGATGAACACGAGGCACTCGAGGCCGGCGGCCACAACGGGAAGATCGAGCCTTCGTTCCTCAACGTGCTTGCGACCGGTAATCAGGACACTGTGACCGTCCACGATTCCGCGCAGACCCTCGCCGGGCTTCTCGCGTATCTGGGTGACGGCTTCGAGCGGTACCCCGGCCTCATTGGCGGCGGAAACGATGGCGCCCGCGAGCGGATGCTTGGAATAGAGTTCGAGGCTCGCTGCCATCTTCAAGACTTCCTCTCTGGCGAAGGCGGGCGCGCAGAGGACTTCGGTCAGCGACGGTCTGCCGTAGGTGAGAGTTCCGGTCTTGTCGAAGATCAGCGTCTGGCAGGTATCGACCTGCTCCAGGACCGCCGGGTTCTTAATGATGATGGCGCGCCGGGCGGACAGCGAGATGGCGCCAATCACTGCTACGGGAATGGCGATCAGCAGGGGGCACGGAGTGGCCACCACCATGACCGCCAGAAAACGGCGGGGGTCGCCGCTGAAGAACCAGCTCAGCGCGGCCAGCCCCACGGCTACCGGGGTATACCAGGCCCCGAGTCGGTCCCCGAGGCGGCGCAGTTGAGGCCGGTTTTGTTCCGACTGCTGCACCACGCGCATGATCCGGGCGTAGCGGGAGTCGACCGCCAGCTTCTCCGCCACGATCGTCAGCGCCGTGTCGCCGTTGATGGCTCCCGAGAGCACCTGTGCGCCGGGCGCTTTGGATATGCGAAAGGGCTCTCCGGTGAGATAAGCCTCGTCCATGACGCCGCGTCCGTCGACCACGGAGCCGTCCACCGGGCAGACTTCGTGGGGATAGACGACCAGTGTGTCGCCGATGGCGACGTCATCCAGCGCGACGGCGGAAACCCCGGCGGCGGTCTTGCGGTGGGCCGCCGACGGCAGGCGCCGGGCAAGCGCGTCAAGAACGGAGGAGGCGCGGCGGCTGGCGTACTGCTCGAGCGCGGTCCCGCCCGAGAGCATCAGAACGACGATCGAACCGACGAGATACTCTCCCAGCGCCACTGAGGTCAGGATCGAGGCGCCGGCGAGCAGGTCGGAGCCGAACTCGAGTTTGGTCATCTTGCGCGCCAGTTCGAATACCAGCGGCAAGCCCCCCAAGGCGAGGGTGGCGTAGAGAGGGATCATCGAAGCGAACGTCGGGGCGCGGAAGGCGTAGCGCAGCACCAAGTGCACGAGAATGCCGGCTGTCGCCAGATAGGCGATATAGGTTTCCTTGGCGTCGGGGAGGTGCGACTTTGACCTTGTTCCTCCATCGCCGGCCCTGGCCGGACCGCCGGCGTTGGGACGAGGCTCAAGGCCCGGTCCGCCGCCAACTTCGGTTTGCGGTTGGGTTATCGTGCCGGATCTCATAGTGCGGTGCCCAAACGGCAGATTGATATCCAAGCAGGGGCAGGCTTTGTGCTTGCTCTGTGCGACCACCGGGGCCGCTCCTACCACAATAACCGTCTACGGTGTTCAAACGGCAGATTGATGTCCCGGTAGGGGCAGGCCTTAGCGCAGTCCAATCGTATTATTCGCTGAGTGTGTCGACAGAGATGTGACGGATGTCACCCACGGCAGTGATTCGATACCGAAGAAAATCGGAGTGCTTGAATCAGGATTGAAACGAGTGAGCTGGCTGGCGATGAAGCCACTGCGAATTAAAGTGAGGGGGGCACCGACGATGAGCTTAGAGCATTTAAGATTGTCGCCAGTTCCCCCCTCCTTGCACCGCTACCCATGTTAGCAGGGGCACGCCGGAAGACAAGTCCAGACGGTGCCATTGCTTCAATCGTTGGCTTTATCAAGAAAGTAGATGACCGGTATTGGTCGACCGGGCGGCGGTGTCGTGAGGGTTCAGCTACGAGGCCCCCAACGCCCGTTCGGCGGCGGCGCGACCGGTGCGCACGCAGTCGGAAATCCCGATGCCGGAATAGGCGTTACCGGCGAGGAAGAGGGCGGAAATGCCCTCAACGCGCGACTGGATCAGTTTCACGCGCTGGGTGTGCCCCACCGAGTATTGAGGCATGGACGAGGGCCAGCGGTACACCCGGAAAAACTCCGGCTCGGCGCGGAGGTTCAGAACTTCATGAAGCTCCGATCGGATAACATTAATGATAGACGTATTATCTGAATCCAATATCGACGAGTCGCGGGCGCCGCCCAGGAAGCAGCGCAGGAGCCCCTTGCCGGACGCGACTCGGCCGGGAAACTTGTTGTGCACGAAGGTGCACGCCAGCATTCGGCGCTGCTCCTTGTAAGGCACGAGGAACCCGAAGCCGGGCGGCAGACCGGCCAGATCGGCGCTGTCGTAGCCGAGAGCCACCGTAAGCGCGGCGGTGTAGGGGATGCCGCCGAGCATCTGAGCAAGCGGTTCGTCGAAGGGCACGAGCAGGCGACCACAGGTGTAGGTGGGCAGGGCGAGGATGACTGCGTCGGCAGCGAACGCGGCTCCGCCCTCGCAGCCGATGACGTAACGTTGTCTGGTCGGAGACAGTGGCCCTGCCGACCCTTCAGGCGCTTCGGCCGGGACCCCGCGTCCGAGGCTCACCACCCGCTGGCCAAGGTGGACGCGGCCGGGGTCGAGGCGCGCCGCTAGCGCGTCCACCAACTGGCCGAGCCCGTCGCGTAGCGTCATGAAGAGCGGCAGAGACTGCCTGGATGTTGTCGAACGTGAACGCGCTGCGGAGGGACTCGATGAATCGGGGCTGGGCGCCGTCCGGCGCTGCCTTCGCGCTGCGAGTACGGCTCGGACCAGGCTGCCATGTTTCTGCTCCATTTGCCAAAAGCGTGGCAGGACGGCGCGAATGCTGAGTCCGGCGGCGTCACCGCCGTATACTCCCGCCAGCAGGGGATCAGCGATATTCTCCAGCATGGAGTCGCCAAAGTGGCGGCGAACGAAGTCGGCCACCGATTCGTCGTCCACCACGACGTCGTCGGATTCAAATGTAGCGCCGGGCGTTAGCCCGGCAGTGTCAGCCTCACCAATAGCCGATGTAAGTAGCCTATTGGCGGACTCGGTAGCGTCTTTGCGGCGCGATCCCGGCCGTGGCGTGAACACCTCCGTCACGATCGCGGCCTTACTACGGAAGGAGAGCAGCGGGGTCCAGAACGTGGGCCACAGGCGAGTCGGTACCAGGAACATCAGGCCATCCGGCAGCGGCACGAGGCGGCCGTGATGCAGGATGTAGGTTCGGCGTTCTGCATCGTTGGAGCCGATCAGTTGGCCGCCCAGTCCCAGTTCGCGACACAGCGCCGCCGCCTCCGGCTTCTCGGCGAGGAAGGAATCAGGACCGGCTTCGACGACGTAGCCTTCCACTCGCTCCGTGCGCAAGTGGCCGCCGAGCCGGTGGGAAGCTTCGATGAGTTGCTCTTCGATCGGCGCGCCGGCTTGTCGTGCCTTGGCTAGGGTATAGGTGGCGGCGAGCCCGGTGATCCCGCCGCCGAGCACGGCGATGCGCCGAGGTCTAGTCACGGAGACCTCCCCGGAGAGCGGAAGGCAGAAGGCAGTAGGCAGAAGGCAGTCGGCAGTAAGCAGTCGGCAGTCGGCAGTAGCCAGCAAGCAGTAGGGGAAGCCGCGGAGCGGCGCAAGAGTTTAGCCCAGGGCGCAAGCCCTGGGTTAGGTGGCCACCCCCAATTCCTTTTCTTCTGCCAACAGGCGGAAGGCGGCAAGCAGTCGCCCGGACGGTGATGTAGGGCGGGCGTCTCGCCCGCTGTCGCCGGAAAGGCTTGCGCGGACGGTTCCGTGGTTGTAGCTACTCTCTTCATGATTGACTGCCGTTCGTCACTCTGCCTACTGCCTTCTGCCTTCCGCCTTCTGCTTACTGCCTACTGCTCTCTTCCCCCACCATCCCGACGAGCGCCACGACATTGTCATACGGCGTGTCGGGCAGGATGCCGTGACCGAGGTTGAAGATGTGGCCGCGACGGCCTGCCGTCTGGCTCAGGACTCGCTGGACGCGCTGCCGGATGTAGGACGGTTCGGCAAAGAGGACGGCGGGATCCAGGTTGCCCTGGACGCCGATGCCTCGGCCAGACTCCAAGCGGGACCCGAAGCTTGAGCAGAAGCACAGGCGCGTCCACGCCTCGTCCAACTCCACGTGGTGATCCAGGCCGATGATGCTGCCGCCCGCTTCGCGCATGGACTCCAGTAGCATCCCCGTGCCCGTTCCGAAGTGGATAACGGGAACGCCGGGCGTTATCCAATCCATTAGCGCGCGCGTGTAGGGCATGGCGAACTCACGATAATCAGCGGGACCCAGGCAGCCCACCCAAGTGTCGAAGATCTGGATGGCCTGGACGCCGGCCGCGATCTGCGCGTTGACGTAGCGGGCGAGGTCGCGCGCCAGGCGTTCCATCAAGGCACGCCACGCGCCCGGATCGCGGTACATGAAGGCCTTGGTGTGGGTGAAATTCCGCGAGGCGCCGCCTTCGATCAAGTAAGACGCCAGCGTGAACGGCGCGGCGGCAAACCCGATCAGCGGAAGCTGAGGGCGAAGCGCGGCTCGGGTCCTACGGATGGCATCGTAAAGATAGGCGAGGGAGTATTCGGGATCGAACTGGTGCAGCCCGTCCACTTGAGACGCTTTGCGCAGCGCGGGCGTGACGATGGGACCTTCGCCCTTGCCGTATTCCAGCCCGAAGCCCAGCGGCTCGACGATCAGCAGCAGGTCGGCGAAGATGATGGCCGCATCAACTCCCAGCTTCTCAGCGGCAGTGACTGTGACTTCGGTGACGAGGTCAGGGCTCTTGCAGAGTTCAAGGAAAGGAACGCGAGCGCGCAGTTCGCGGTACTCCTTCATGAAGCGGCCCGCTTGGCGCATCAGCCAGATGGGCGTGCGCTCCACGTGCTCGCGGCGGCAGGCACGCAGGAAGAGGGAGTCGTGCCAGGGGGCCTGGGAAAGCGGGGGAGGGGGATTCGAAGCCAATTTCCCAGAGGTCCTTTCTTCCAAGGCAAAAGCAACTGAATGGTGAATAGTGAATTTGAAGGCGACCCCTACGCGTGCTGCCAATTCTTACCGTTTGCCACTCTTTCAGTATTCACTATTCACAATTCACCATTCATAATTCCGTGAGAACTTCTTCGCACGCCTCCAAGGTCCGGTCGATGTGCGCATCCGTATGGCTGTAACTCACGTGGTCTCGCTTCAGATTCAGCGGCATGGTGAAGATGCCGCGGTCGATGAGATGCCGGCGATACTCGACGAAGCGCCTCGCGTCGTTGCGCAGCAGATCGGTGTAGCTCTCCACCGGCCGGTCCACGACGCCGTGCATGAAGTATGTCACGGAGATCGATCCAAACCCGGCGACGGTGGCCGGCGTCCCCAGGCGCTGGTGGATCTCGGCCAGGCCGCTGCGCATCCGCTCGCCCAGGCGGAAGACGTGCTCGTGGACCGGTTCGCGCTCCAGGATTTCGATGGTGGCGAGCGCCGCCGCACAACCGATGGCGTTGCCGTTGTAAGTTCCCGCGAAGTACGTGTCGCCTTCCCTGCAGGTGCTGAAGTGGTCCATGATCTCCGCCCTACCGCAGACGGCGGCAATAGGGAAGCCGTTGGCGATGGCTTTGCCGAGCGCGGTCAGGTCGGGCCTGACGCCGCAGATCGCCTGATAACCGCCCAGGTGATGACGAAAGCCAGTGATAACCTCGTCGAAGATCAGGACGGCACCATGCTCCGTTGCCAGCGCACGCAGGCCTTCGAGAACGCCGGGCCGCGGCAGGATGCAGCCGACGTTGTGGGCGATCGGCTCGAGGATGATGGCGGCCACGTCGCCGGCGTGGGCAGCGAGCGCTTGCTTGACCCCGTCGAGATCGTTGAAGTCGCAGACCAGTGTGTGGGCAAGGACTTCCGGCAGAATGCCCGCCGAGCCAGGGTCGAGCTGGCCGACTTTCTCTCGCGGGCTCGCCACGTTGAGCAACAGAGAATCCTCGATGCCGTGGTAACAGCCCTGAAACTTGAGGATCTTCTTGCGCCCGGTAAACGCGCGCGCCGCGCGAATGGCGTGGAAAGTGGCCTGCGAGCCGGACGTGCAGAACAGCACCTTCTCCGCCGAGGGCACGTGCCGGCAGAGCTTCTGGGCCAGCGCGATTTCCAGCTCGGTGACGCCGGCGCCCGGCAGTCCGCAGGACTCGAGAGCCTCGGCCACGCGACGGTTGACCTCGGGATGGTTGTGACCCAGAATCACGGGCCCGAAACCGCCGTGATAATCGATGTAACGCTTACCGTCGACGTCGGTGAGCATCGCGCCCTCGGCCCGGCGGAAGACGAGGTGCGGCAGGATGCGGCGCGAGGCGCTGTTCACTCCGCCCGGCATCACGCGGCAGGCGTCGGCGACGGCTTGTTCACTGGCGGAGAGATGGCGACGGGACATGATACTTATATAGCCCAATGTGACCCAAGAAATCCAAGAAATGAAGAATTGACGATTGCAGATTGCCGGGTGGCATAAGAAGTTTCTCGCAAAGGCGCAAAGGCCCGCAGCGTCGCAAAGAAGAAACCCTTTGGTTGCTTTTCGAACTCTGCGCCTTGGCGAGAAATGTTCTTGTTTTCGACTTGACGCGTTCTGAGAACTGAAAACTGAAAACTGAGAACTTCGCTTCCAATCGTCAATCGTCAATTCTTCGAGCGCGCCGGTGCAGCACCACCTTGATTCTTTCCTTAGGCCGCAGCGTGATGGAAGGCAACATCGGCGCCGGGCGGTCCGACACCAACGATAGGTGGAACCTCTGGGCGATGGTGGCGAGCAGCAGCACCGCTTCCACTTTCGCGAACGGCGCCGACGCAGACCCTCGGCCCGCCGCCAAAGGGAAAGTAAGCGAACCGAGGGCTGATAGCTGACGACTTCGAAATCGACAATCGACAATCGTCAATCTACTGCTGCTCCGGATGCTCTCCTTTCTTCGGCACCCAGTAGACCTCTTCGCGGATGAATTCCTTGGCGAACCCGCGCCGGGCCAGGATTCCCTTGCAATTCAAGATCATCTCGGGATGCCCGCAAAGATAGGTCGTGGTGTTGAATGGCTCGAAGTTCAGCAGGTCGAGATACTTTCGAAGCACATCTTCAATGCGTCCCACTTCGCCGGTCCAGGAGGGGTCCTCCCACGGACGGCTGATGGTGGGATAATAGCGAAACCAGTGAACCTGCCGCGCGAGTTCTTCCAATTCCTCCTGGTAGGCGAACTCCCAAGGCCGGCTGGCTCCCTGTATTATCGCAAACTCGCAATCGACTTGATGCCCCTGGCGCGACTGCTCGGCCAAGCTGCGGACCATGCTCACATAAGGCGCTACACCGGTCACGGTGGCCGCCAGGAAATGCTTCTTGTGTTGACTGGCGCTATCCAGTGTGAACAGGCCCTTCGCTTGCCGGCGCATGTACAGCTTATCCCCTATGTGGCGCGCGTGGAGATGGGGCGTGAGTCCACCGCCATGCACGAGTTCGAGGAAGAACTCGGTCTCCTCCTCGTGGGGGGCGGAAGCGATCGAGAACGGACGCTCGATGACCCGGCCCTCCACCTCGACCCCCAACGCCACGTATTGCCCCGGCTTGAAGGCCAGCCGTTCTTGCGGCCGCACGCGGATCACCCAAAGGTCGTCGCTGAGATCCCGGCGGGACGTGATCGTGGCCCATTCCAGCTTGTGCATTGTCTCCGACATGCGCTAGCCATTTCCCCCTTTTGTTTGCGTCGCTGAATTCGCGATTCAGTATAGCAGGAGGGAACAGGGAATAGGGAGTAGGGAGTCGGGAGTAGGGAAGAAGGCTGCTCGCTCCTACTCCCTACTCCCTACTCCCTGTTTTCAAGCTACCCCGTGCGCGGCTGGGTGACCGGGAGGCGAACGCGGAATCGGGTGTCGCCCGGCTTGGACTCCACCCGGATATCGCCGTGGTGGCGCGTGACGATGCGATAGACCGTATCGAGTCCCAGCCCCGTTCCCTCGCCCACGGGTTTGGTGGTGAAAAACGGTTCAAAGATGCGGGGCTGGATTTCCTGGGGGATGCCCGGCCCGTTGTCGCCGATCTCCACCAGCACGCAGTCGTTCTCGCGCGCGGTGCGAATGCGAAGCTCGCCTTCGCCGTGCATCGCCCCGATGGCGTTGTCGATCAGGTTGGTCCACACCTGGTTCAACTCGCTGCCGTAAGCGCAGACGCGGGGAAGCGAGGGATCGAAGTCGCGGACCACGGTGACGCCGCGCTTGAGCCAGTGGCCGAGGATGGTCAGCGTGCTCTCAATGCCCTGATGCACGTCGACCTCCTGGAGCGGGGCCTGGTCCATGTAGGAGTATTCCTTGATCGCCCGCACCAGGTCCGAGATGCGCCGCGTGCTGGTCTCGATTTCGACCGTTAGTTTGAAGACGGTCAGCAGTGTCGAGCTGCGCTTCAAAGCGTCGGGCAGCGCCCGATCGCCGACGCCGGCCGCCAGAACTTCCAGCCTGCCGACATCCACGCCGGAGTCCGCCAGCACGGGCGCAAGCTTCCAGGCTTCCGGCACCTGACGCTGTTCCAGCCACGCGACGATCGCCTCTTCCCGATCGCTTTGCGCCAGGGGATCGGCGGCGGCGCTCTTCTGATGCCAGGCCTCGATTTCGAAGGCGGCAATCAACTCGCGCTGCTCCTGGGTGAGGGAATGGCGGGCCAGCCGCAAGCTGGCCTCGCGCACCGTTTCCAGCGCCTCGCGCAATCCTACGCTAGCCCGCTGGGCTGCCGCGGCCGGATTGTTGAGCTCGTGCGCCAGGCCCGCCGAGAGCTTGCCCAAGGCCGCCATCTTCTCCCGCTGCAGGTCCAGCCTGGCCGTCTCGCGGATGCGGTCCGACATGATGCCCACCAGGCGCTGCGCCAGCAGCGGGAACCGTTGCACCAGCTCCGGGAACTGGTCGCGGTGCAACTGCAGGAGTCGGGTGGGACCCACAGCGCGGACGGTGGCGGCGAAACTCGTGAGGCGCGAATAGGGAAGCGCACCGGTCACCTGCCCGGCCCCGGCGACAAAAATCGGCGGGCCGGGATCGCCTTCTCGGCGCCCTTCGATTTCGCCTTCCAAAATGACGGTCATGAAGCGCACCGGGTCGCCCGGCCGCGCCAGCAGCTCGCCCCTTTCCAGTCGTTGGTCCACCATCCGTTCGGCTAGCCATGTCAGTTGGTCGTCGGGCAGGTCGGAGAAGACACTGATGCGGCGAAGGTCTTCCCGCAAGATTTCCGGGGTCATGACGGACGGATTTTCTGTCATTCTACTGTCCAGACTAAACTATCGAATTCGCGACCCACAGAAGATGCGCGAAGCGCCTTGGAGTGCGGCGGCTTGACGCCGCCTTCTGTGTTGATCAGATACCAAGGCGGCTTGACGCCGCCATCTGTGTTGATGGGATACCAAGGCGGCTTGATGCCGCCTTCTGTGTTGATCGGATACGAAGGCGGCGTCAAGCCGCCGCACTCCAAGGCGCTTCGCGCAGCCGTATCCGAAATCCAAAATCCAGTGCTAGGAACCACCCAACCAAAGGGCGCCCGTCTTCAATCCAAAATCCAAAATCCAAAATCCAAAATTCCTCAGACCGCGCTCAAGTACTGATGGATGAACTGGACGGCGATCGAGCCTTCGCCGACCCCGGAGGCCACGCGCTTCACCGAGCCGTGGCGAACGTCGCCCACCGCGAAGATGCCGGGCACGCTGGTCTCGGGCAGGTAAGGGTCGCGGTCGAGCGTCCAACCTTTGGGGCGCTTGCCCTCCCGTACCAGATCGTTCCCGGTCAGCACAAAGCCGCGCTGGTCGCGTTCCACGACGCCGGCCAGCCAGTCAGTGCGCGGCTCGGCACCGATGAAGACAAATAGCGCGGCCGCCGGCACCCGGTCGGTTTGCCCGCTGCGCTCGCAGAGAATGGAGATCGCCTCCAGGTGTCCATTGCCGTGCGCCTCCACGACGCGGCTTCGGGTCTCCACCTGGATGTTGGGCGTCTGCTTGATCTGGTCGATGAGGTACTGCGACATGGAGGTGGAAAGCGTCTCGCCACGCACCAGCATCACCACCCGGCAGGCGTACTTGGCGAAGAACATCGCCGCCTGTCCGGCGGAGTTGGCGCCGCCCACGATGTAGACGTCCTCGTCCTTGCAGGAAGCGGCCTCGGTCATGGCGGCGCCGTAGTAAACACCCCGGCCTTGCAGTTGCTCGGCGCCGGGCACCTCCAGCTTGCGGTAGGAGAGGCCGGTGGCGATCAGTAAGGCTTTCGAGCCTAGCTCGCTCCCGTCCGCCAGCTTCACGATGCGCGACGGGCCCTCCACGCGCACCCCCGTCGCCTCCTGCGGCGCCAGGATTTCCACGCCGAACCGCCGGGCCTGATCGACGCCGCGCTTCGCCAGGTCGCCGCCGCTGAGGCCGGCGGGGAAGCCGAGGTAGTTCTCGATGCGCGAGCTCATTCCCGCCTGCCCGCCCGGCGCCGACTTCTCAATCATCACCGTGCGCAGGCCCTCCGAGGCGCCATAGACGGCGGCCGCGAGGCCGGCCGGACCGCCGCCGATGATGACCAGATCGTAGAAGGCCATCTCCGCACGGGTGCGCAGGCCCAACTTCTCGGCCAGCGCCGCGAGGCCCGGGTCGGCCAGCGACGATCCGTCGGGAAAGAACACCACCGGCAGGCGGGACGCGTCGGCGCCCAGCGCGCTCTTCAGACGCTGCACCTCGGGGTTCTCAGTTTCAATGTCCAGCCAGCGGTAAGGCACCCGGTTGCGCGCCAGGAATTCCCGGATCGCGTAGGACTGCGGCGACCAGCGGGTGCCCAGCACGCGGGCCCCGTCAAACGTAGGCCGGAACGACGCCCACCACTCCTCGAGCAGATCGTCGAGCACGGGGTAGAGGTGCTCCTCGGGCGGGTCCCAGGGCTTCAGGAGGTAATGCTGGATCTTGGCGTCGTTGATGGCGCGGATGGCGGCGTCGGTGTCGGCGTAAGCGGTCAGCAGGACGCGCTTCGCGTCCGGATAGAGCTCCATCGCCTGGCCGAGAAACTCCACCCCGGTGATGTGGGGCATGCGCTGATCCACCAGCAGCAGCGCCACCGGCTCGTCGCGCTTCTTGAGGCTGCGCAGGGCCTCCAGCGCCGTCTGGCCGGAGTCAGCCCGCAGCACGCGATAGCGCTCGGCATAGCGAGCCCTCAGGTCGCGCTCCACCGCTCGCAGCACCTCGGCGTCGTCATCCACGGTCAACAGAAACGGCTTTACCATGACCTTTGATGCCTTCCCACGTTAGATTCTTTTGCCCCGTCCGATGCTTCAATTATCTGTCAAGTCTGCGAAAATCGAAACTCGAAAGTCGGCAGGTCGGACCCAGCCCCTTTACTCTTAGCAAGCGGGGCTCGGTCTGCGGTGCGCCTGCTACGAGACGACGAAACTTTCAGATTTTCTTCAGGTTGTATGGTTAAACTGTTTGGGTGTTCATAATCTTGCTTCATTTCCGCCCGGGCCACAGGCTGCTCCGACGCCCGTTCATGCCTTCCGGAGGTGGGTGTGTTAAAGGGTCTTCTTCTCTTATTGGCCGTCCTCATGACAATATCAGACCTCTTCGGGCAGACAGCGGTGCTTCATGGAGTGGTCACCGACCAAAGCGGGGCCATCGTTGCCGGCGCAACTGTTACGTTAACCGGGCCATCCGGCTTGAAGCAATCGACCAAGAGCGGGAATGACGGAACGTATCAGTTTTCAGGACTCACGGCGGGTGGGTATGTCGTACAAGCATCCGCACCCAACTTGGCACTCCCAGAACCCGTGAAGATATCACTGAAATCAGGCGCAGAGACACTGAATCTGCAATTGAAGGTCGTGCTTCCGCCCGAACAGGTGGCGGTACAGGGGGACGCGGTACCCTCGGTAAGCGCCGCCGCCGGGAGCAACGCCAGCGCCCTCGTGCTCCGTAGGGACGACCTACAGGCCCTCTCGGACGACCCGACGGATTTGGCCGCCGATCTTCAAGCGCTCGCCGGACCCTCGGCCGGCCCGAATGGCGGCGCGATCTACATCGACGGATTCAGTGGCGGCGAACTTCCCTCCAAGAACGAGATCCGTGAGATTCGCATCAACCAGAATCCTTTTTCGCCCGAGTACGACAAGCTCGGCTACGGCCGGATTGAAGTCTTCACCAAGCCGGGCGCGAACCGCTTCCACGGCACAGGTTACAACAACTTCGGTGACAGCTTCTGGAACTCGCGCAACCCCTACGCCGCTGAGAAGGCTCCTTTCTTGCTCAAAGAATACGGAGGCAACCTCAGCGGACCTCTCAACCAGAAGACCTCGTTCTTCTTCAACGTCGACCGGGCGGCGATCGACAACGGCGCCATCATCAATGGAACCACGCTCGACCCCGCAACGCTCGATATCATTGATCCCTATACTCAGGTGTTCCGCATTCCGCAGCGCCGCCTCACCTTGAGTCCCCGCATCGATCGCCAGATGAGTACAAACGACACTCTATCTGTGCGCTATCGCTTCTCGACGGCCGATATCCAGGACGCCGGCGTGGGTGGGTTCAATCTCGTATCCGCCGGCCTTCACAATCACAGTGACAGCCAAACGGTGCAGGCCGCCAATACCGTCGTCTTCAGCGCGAACGCCATCAATGAGACCCGCTTTCAGTTTTACCGCTTCAATCTGTCGAGCCTGGCGGAAGAACCGTCCCCCGTGGTCCAGGTCTTGGGCTCGTTCATTGGCGGGGGAGCGCCGGCGGGCCAATCGTTCAATGTGGAGAACGACTACGAGCTACAGAACTACACCAGCCTGCTGCGCGGAGGGCATACCTGGCGGTTCGGTGCGCGATTACGCGCCGTGCACCTCGACGACACGTCTCCGACGAACTTCGGCGGCACGTTCGTCTTTTCGGGCGGTCTCGCACCCGCGCTGAATGCTGACAACCAGCCGGTGCTCAACGCTAATGGACAGCCGGTTCTCGTCAACATCACCTCAATTGAAAACTACCGCCGGACTCTCCTCTTCATGCGGATGGGCCTGACACCGAATCAAATTCGGACGCTGGGGGGCGGCGCTTCGCAATTCAGCATCGCTGCCGGACTGCCGTCCCTTTCGGTGAGCCAGTGGGACGTGGGCGCCTTCCTGGGCGACGACTGGCGGGCCCGGCCCAATCTGACCCTCAGTTACGGCTTGCGCTACGAAGCCCAAACCAACATCCGCGACTGGCGGGCCTTCGCCCCGCGCATTGGCTTGGCCTGGGCCCCGGGAAAGCAATCGCAAGGGTCCGGCCCCAAGAACGTGATCCGCGCGGGATTCGGGGTCTTCTATGATCGCTTCGATGTCACGAATACGCTTGCCGCCGATCGTTACAACGGCGTCGTGCAGCAACAGTACGTGATCACCCGCCCCGACTTTTACCCGTCGGTTCCGCCTCTCGCTTCGCTGGCCGGCTTGGCGGGCCAACAGGTGATCGAAAGAGTCAGCTCATCCCTAAGAGCTCCCTATCTCATGCAGTCCGCCGTCGCCTTCGAGCGCCAACTGCCTGCTCATACAACCGTGGCGGTGACCTTCGCTGACACACACGGGCTCCATCAGTTGCGATCGGAGGATGTCAACGCTCCACTGCCGGGCACCTATAATCCGGAGACGTCCGGGAGCGGCGTGTTTCCGCTAGGCAATTCCAATCCCGTGTTCCAGATGGAATCGTCGGGCCTCTACAATCAGACTCAGTTGATTACGAACTTCAACTCTCAAGCCGGCAAGAACATCTCCCTGTTCGGCTCGTATCTTTACAACCATGCGAAGAGCAATACCGACGGCCTCGGTACTTTCCCGGCGAATCCCTACAGCATGGCGGGGGAGTACGGACCGGCGGCGACGGATATCCGTCATCGTGTGACCTTCGGCGGGTCCATCAGTACGCGTTGGGGCTTTCGTTTTAACCCGTTCCTGGTCGCCAACTCGGGGGCGCCTTTTGACATCACCGCAGGCCAGGATCTCTATGGCGACACGCTTTTCAACGGCAGGCCCGGCGTTGCCGTGGATCCGAACAAGCCAGGGTTGGTTCAAACGAAGTACGGTCTGCTCGATCCCAATCCGATAGCCGGCGAGAGGATTCTTCCGCGCAACTTTGGCCGTGGACCTGGCATCATCATGCCCAACCTTCGCGTTTCGAAAGTTTTCGCCTTTGGAGCAGCGGAGCGTGGAGGCGGCGGGGCGGCGTCGGGAGGTTACGGCCGGCGTGCCGAGACCGGCCCGTTCAACGTGGGTGGACCGCGGAGCGACACCTCCTCTCCCGGCCGCCGCTATAACCTGACCATCTCGATGTCGATCCGCAATGTGCTGAATCGAAATAATCCCGGCCCGATCATTGGCAATATCGAATCGCCGCGATTCGGGCAGGCCAACCAACCCTATGGCGTCGGTACCCTCGGCGGCACCGGCTTCTCCGAGTCGGCGGACAACCGCCGAATGGAACTGCAGATGCGATTCACGTTTTAGAAAGGGATAGGCTCAGCTCTGACCTCTGGTGAGACTTCCGGGGTTCCATAACCATGGCTTTCTTTGCTCAGGTAAGCCACAACTTGCGGCTCATTTACGCAGCCGCGCTGCTGCGCTCGACCGGCGTTGGACTTACCGGCGTTGTCCTGGGCGTCTATCTCTCGCGAGTGGGCTTATCGGCCACTCAGATCGGCTTCGTCATTACCGCCGGCTTGGCCGGGGCGGCTGTGGGAACTCTGATTGTGAGCCTGCGAGCCGATCGGCTTGGCCGACGGCGCATTCTGACCAGTATTTCGCTCTTGGCTGCGTTCGGCGGCCTGGGCTTTGCCTTGACCGGTCGGTTTCACGCGATTCTCGCCCTTGCCTTTGCAGGGATGGTCAACGGCATGGGTACGGACCGTGGGCCCGCCTTTGCCCTCGAGCAGGCGATCATTCCCCAAACCACCTCGACCGAACGCCGAACGGTCGCCCTTTCCTGGCACAGCCTCATTATGGACATTGGGCATGCAGGTGGAGCGCTGATCGCCGGACTGCCTTGGCTGCTTGTTCACCGGCTCGGCGTCGATTTCCTGTTGGCTTACAAGGTGACTTTCGGTTTGTACGGAGCTATCAACCTGGTCACGGCATTCCTGTACCCATTACTCTCGCGTGATATCGAGGCACGGAGCCCAGCCGTCACCGCGACGGGTGCAACGCGGCTCTCTCCACATTCGCGGACGGTCGTCACCAAACTCGCAGCCTTGTCGGGAATCGACAGTCTGGGCGGCGGGTTCCTCACGGATGCCCTGATCGCTTACTGGTTTTTCCAGCGCTTTGGAATCTCGGAGGGGACCCTCGGGCTGCTCTTTTTCGCCGGCAATCTGCTCAACTCCGGTTCATACCTCATCGCGGCCTGGCTAGCCCGCCGCATCGGACTCCTAAACACCATGGTTTTCACTCACATTCCATCAAGTCTGCTGATGATGGCGGTGCCACTTGCTCCGTCGCCCGGCTGGGCCATGCTGTTCTACCTTGCTTGGGAATCCCTGGTAGAGATGGACGTTCCGACGCGGCAGTCCTATATCATGGCCGTAGTTCAACCCGGCGAGCGCGCTCTTGCGAGCGGGGTAACGAATCTTGCCCGCAGTGTTTCGAGGTCGATAACGCCGTCTCTGGCCGGTTACGTCATGCAGCACGTAGCTCTGGCGACGCCACTCTTCCTGGGTGGCAGCATCAAGATCACCTACGACTTACTCCTCTATTCGGCGTTTCGACGGCTGAAGCCACCCGAGGAAGAAGACACGAACCGCGCGCTGCACTAGCGTCGTCCTTGAAACGCCCTCTCTCCGTCAAGAAGGCTGCGCAACGCCTGGCGAAGGAAGACGGGGTGTCGCTGAATCAGTGGATCGCCGCCGTCGCCGAAAAGGTTGGGGTGGTGGAAACGGCCGCCGAGTTCTTCAAGAAGCGCGCCGGAAGCGCCACGGGAGCTGGGCTGATGAAGTTCTTGAAGAACGCTCCCAAGGTCCCTCCCCAGCCAGAGGACGAATTCCGCTGAGACGGCGGCGGATGCGAAACGCGCGAGATTCGAAAGGGCTATACCTACCCGTGACCCAGCCTTGATCTATACTGTGCGCATGAAACGTACAAATCTTGTTTTAGACCCCGAACTGCTGGATCAAGCCACGCACCTGCTGGGAGTGAAGACCTACTCGGCTGCTGTCAATCTTGCCTTAGCGGAGGTCATGCGCCTGCGCAAGATTCAGGGCCTGCCTCAATTCTTTGGCCAAGGGCTTTGGCAAGGAGACTTGCAGGAAATGCGCGAGGATAGGGTCCAAAGGCGTCGGCCCGGCGAGAGGCGGCAGCGGGGCCGGCGATGATCTTGGTCGATACCTCCGTCTGGATCGAGCTCCTGAATGGGAGGCTGGGCTCGAAGGTCTCGCAAGAGGAATTGCTTAATTTTGCCACCTGCGGACCTGTCGTGCAGGAGGTTCTGCAGGGCCTCCGCCAAGATCCGGCGAGCGAGGCTTTTCGGGAGGGGCTGCTGGCGCTGCCGATCCTAAGCGATCCGTTGCCCAGGGCCGCATTTCTATCGGCGGTCGAGATTTACCGCCTGGGGCGCGCAAAGGGCTACACGATTCGTTCCTCCACGGATTGCCTCATCGCTGCGATCGCCATCGAGAACCGCGTACCCGTGTGGCACAAGGACCGGGATTGTGAATCCATCGCGCGGTATACGAGCCTTCGCACGAAACTCTTCAGGTGAGTCACATCCCCTGTGGACAAGCCGGGCGTGATGCCGTCCCTCATATGGCTGAGTGCGTTTGTCGAGGGTAGCAATCGACATCCGCCCAAGCCGAGGTGCATTGAGCACTTGCGAACGGCGCCTGCGACAGGGATCTGCAACGGGTTTGCTACACGAAAGTGGAAACCCTGCCGCCTGCGCATGACGCATTTGTGGCAGCTCACGACGGCAACGGCGATTGTGGTTCCGGGGAAGCCCGCGTAGCGGGCGCCAGAAAGTAGCCACAGCGCAAGCCCCCGTAGGCGTTAACCTAATGGAGGTGGCCTTATCCGAAGCCACGGCAGTGGCGACATCCTGTAGCCCACGGCGAGCCAGCCGTGGGACGGCGGCGGCATATGAGTCTTGTCAGCCCCGGTAGGGGCGGCGTCCGGGATTTCTCACGGCCACAACTTACCGCGGATGGTGCTCGACTCCCCCCGAACGGAGCCGGATGTCGCCCCTACGGGGCTTCTCAATTCTACCGGTCGCGTTCTGCCCCACGGCTGGCTCGCCGTGGGCTAAATGACGACGCCCGCTTTGCGGGCTTTAGAACGCTTCCAACCCTTAGGTCAACGCCTATGGGGCGTAAGCCCTGGGATTCTGAGCCCGAGCGCCGGTCAAGCCCCGGAGGGGCGCCAGAACATCACGGGTTCCGCGTCGCAAGCGTTCTTTCGCCCCGCTGGGGCTCCCCTCGCAGCAGAGGGCTTCTGGACCCAGGGCTCGCGCCCCCTATACGCGCGATTGGATGCGGAGTTTTACTTCCTCGCAGCAGAGGGCGTCTGGACCCAGGGCTCGCGCCCTGGGCTAAACTCTTTCGGCCCCGCGGGCCTTCTTCTTAGCGTACCGAATTGTCGTCACCGCTGATACTACCCCGCTCAATCACCTTATTCTCATCGACTAGGCAAGTGGAGGATCGAAAGGAAATCACCGTTAGAGAGTCTGCTTGCGGTTGGATCTGGACTCTGCCAGAAACTCGTCCATTGGCTTCGCTCGCCCTTGCCCGACGTCAGACTCGGCCGCTTCCAACAGAGCCATCCCGCGTCCGCCGGGGGAGAAATCTTCCTCGATCTGTCGGTCCCACTCCTCCATGTCCTGCTGGAGGAGCCACGCGGCCGGACCGGTCTTCTCGTCCGGGGCAAGGACCGCGATCGCTTCTTTGATGGCTTCCACCGTCATGCTTTCAATGTACGCGAAATGCACTCCAAGTGCAAATGGGAGACTGAGCCCACCCGCTGACTCGCCAGGACCCTGAATCCCCCCTTGGACGAGACTCTACCGCCTCATTCAGACTCTACCGCCTCATTCAGCTTTGATGTATACTATGCGCATGAAACGTACAAATCTTGTGTTAGACCCGGAACTGCTCGATCAAGCCACGCATCTGCTGGGCGTAAAGACATACTCGGCTGCTGTCAATCTGGCCTTAGCGGAGGTCATGCGCCTTCGCAAGATTCAGGACCTGCCTCGATTCTTTGGCCAAGGGCTTTGGCAAGGAGACTTGCAGGAAATGCGCGAGGATAGGGTCGAAAGGCGGCGCCCCAGCGAGAGGCGGCAGCGGGGCCGGCGATGATCTTGGTCGATACCTCCGTCTGGATCGAACTCCTGAATCGGAGGTTGGGCTCGAAGGTCTCTCAAGAGGAGTTGCTTAATTTTGTCACCTGCGGACCCGTCGTGCAGGAGGTTCTGCAGGGCCTCCGCCAAGATCCGGCGAGCGAGGCCTTTCGGGAGGGGCTGCTGGCACTGCCGGTCCTAAGCGATCCGTTGCCCGGCTCCGCATTTCTATCGGCGGCCGAGATTTACCGCCTGGGGCGCGCAAAGGGCTACACGATTCGTTCCTCCACGGATTGCCTCATCGCTGCGATCGCCATCGACAATCGCGTACCGGTGTGGCACAAGGACCGGGACTTCGAGTCCATCGCGCGGTATACGAGCCTTCGCACCAGACCCTTCAGGTGAGTCACATCTCCGGTGGAGAAGCCGACGTGATGTACTCCCTCTATGATTGAGGGCGTTTCTGGAGGGACAGCAATCGCCGTCCGCCCAAGCCGAGGTGCATGAGTACTTGCGAACGACGGCCCTCGACCAGGATTCGCGGCTGAAGATCCCCCAAGGCGGTGGATGAGCTGGACCGGACGGTTGCGATCCGCCCTACTCCCTACTCCCGACTCGCGACTCCCTGCCTTGGCGGTGGATGATCTGGATACGACGTTACGATCCGCCGGAAGTTCCCGGATTAAGGGGAAACGTGGTATAAATAAGGAGCAGCAGTCGAGGGACCCATGCAAGTTGCCATCGAATTGCCCGAAGACATCGTGGCGGGCCTTGAGGCCAAGTGGAAGGACTTACCGCGCCACGCCCTTGAGGCAATCGCTTTGGAAGGTTACCGCTCCGGGGCGTTAACGGAGTCGCAAGTGCGCCGTGTGCTTGGCTTCCAGACCCGTTGGGAAGTGAATTCCTTCTTGAAGGACCGCGGAGTCTATTACAACTATACGCCCTCTGAAATCGATCAGGAAATCAATGCCAATGAACGCTTGCTCGAATGCCGGGAGCGCGAATTCCGGTCACAATGATCGTCATCGCTGATACTACCCCGCTCAACCACCTTATTCTCATCGACCAGGCAGGCATCTTGGAGGCCTTGTACGCTCGTGTCATCGCTCCCGCCGCAGTGCTTTCTGAGCTTCAAGCCCAAGGCGCCCCACTAAAAGTCATGGCTTGGATCACACATCGCCCCGATTGGCTGGAGGTTGACCCGAGGTTGTTTCCAGCCGATCCGGCCCTGGTGCATCTGGACGCGGGTGAGCGCGACGCGATTATTCTGGCCCAAAACCTTGGCGCGGACCTGCTCCTGATGGATGACCTCGGCGGGCGGCAAGAAGCCGCGCGTCGAAATCTCAAGATCGCTGGTACTCTCACTGTTCTCTACCTGGCTGCCGGTCGGGGCCTTGTGGAAGATTTCCCGGCGACCCTCCAACAATTGCTCCAGACCGGCTTCCGTGCCTCGCCCCAGATTGTTCAACTCTTCTTGGACCGCCACGCCCAACGCAACAAACTGGTGTAGGGGGCTCGTAGTCGTCCTCTGCCGAACCCCGAATCCCGAATTCCGTCCCTTCTGCGAACCCCGAATCCCGAACCCTGGGAGGCGGCGGCAGGTCGGCTAGCCATTCGCCACTCGTCACTCGCCACCGCTTTTATGAGTGCGTTTCTGGAGGGACAGCAATCGACGTCCGCCCAAGCCGAGGTTCATGAGTACTTGCGAACGGCGACCCTCGACAAGGATTTGCAACTGAAGATCCTCCAGGCGGTGGATGAGCTGGATCGGACGGTTACGATCCGTCGGAAGTTCCAGGAGTAACCCGGTGCATCGTCTATTCCAGGAGGTTTTGCCGACGCTTCACTCCTGGTGTAGTCTTCTTCAAGAACAGGGCAAGCGTCGCATAATCAACCGAGACGTTTTGAGGCACTGATTGCCCGCTGCGGAAGGCGATGACCAAACCACCCGCAAATGCTCTCAAACGTTAATGAGGACTGGCCCCACCTGCTCGCCAGACGCTGCACTGGATACGGACATGCCAGCGACTTCGCTCGAGACTTGAACCTTTCGGGGTTCTCCGGGTAGCCGGATGTTCGGCACCCTGTAATAGAGACCGGTTGTCTTAGCACCAGGTAATGCGGATTTTGGCGCCCTCCTTCAGAGCCGGAGAGAATCCAGAATCCTCAGCCTCATCTCGGGCTATTTGGACTTCTCCACCGAAGCTTTTGGGCTTGGTGAGTTCGGTTGAGGCAGCTTGATCTTCTCGACGGTGATGGGTTCCTGCATTCCGGTCAGGACGCGGAACTCGTAGAACCCCCGGAGCGACGCGAAGTAGGGGTCGTCGCGGGCAGCTTTCCTCGAGCCAGGGTTGTCGCTCAACAGGTACATCAACCGCTGAACTGCATCTGGAGGCGGGCGTCGCTTGAATCGGGTTTCTGATCTAAGCAGTTCGAACTGGGCTGACTTAGGTGAAAACACGGCATCGAATAAGTATCCTGGGCCTCCGGTAATAATGATTACGCTAGAGCCAGAGGGACCACCCAGGGGCTTACCAGCCGAAAACGCCATCTTAAGTGCCAGTTGGTAATCAGTGCCGGATTCTCCGACCCGGTCTAGGAGTTGCCAGGCTCGCTGTACATTGTCATGTGTGAGGGCGCCGCGGGCCTCTTCTCGAACGGTGGCCGCTTTGTGAGCGGCATTTATTGCCCATTGTGCACGGAGGGCTGCGAGGTGAAACCAGGGATCGTTATCCTTTGGGGCGCGGGACAGCAATTCGGCTGCTTCCGTCGTGTGCGGGTGCTCCGTCAAAGCCAATGTGGCTGCGAGCCGGACATCACGCCGAGGGCTACGCAACGCTTCGACAGCCACTGCTTCAGGCTGAGCAATATATGAGTCTCGCAGCCCAATAATGGATTCAACGAGGGTACCGTAATCGTTTGTCGCCTCCGCACGCTGTTCCAGATAGTTCTTGAAGACATCTTGGTAACTCACTGCCTCCAAGGTTTGGAGCGCTTGTCCGGCGTAAACCCTTGTCACCCCATCTCGGTCCTGGATTCTTTGATGAAGCCACTGGCGGACGCGCGTCGAACTCTGAGAGGTCAGACTCTCCACGGCGGCTGCTCTTACCGAACCGTCGTTGTCATGGAGCCCTAGGGCGAGCGCCTCCAAGGTCTCGTCGTCATCATACCAGCGCAAACCCCTGAGGGCGGCCGCACGAATTTCGCCTTCCTGGGGCTGAGAAGCCTTAAACAAACTCAGGAGAAAGCGTTCCAGGTCGGCTCCCTTGAAGAACTGGAATGCGGCCAGGGCCCCAGTGCGATGGCGCATTTCCTGCCCCTTGTCAAGCGCGAGTCCCGCAGCAACGGCCAATCCCTCATCGTCTCCTCGCTCTGCAAGAGCGCTGGCGGCTTGAGCCTGGAATGAAGGTTGCCTGGCTGCAAGGGTTGAGCGCAGGTCGGGCAGGAGTTCAGGGGCAGCAATCTCTCCCAGGGCTTCCGCTTTCCAAGAGGACAACGATCCCTCAGAAAGCATTCTCTTGATCGCCGCGAGGGAAGCGTGAGGATCGATCGCGTACATCGTGAGAATCGAGTAAGAAGCGTAAGACGCTCCCATTGCGCCGGCGGACGCTAGTCGGCGCGCGAACTGCTCCAACTCGCTCAGGTCGGGCTCACCACCACAGTGCCGGATGTAGTCGACACCCCTCATCTGCGTGTCGGGACCCGCACTGGACTCTCTCAGAAGCTGTCGGACTGTCGGCAGGGCGGAGCAGTCGCCCAGGCGAATGAGGGCACTAATGGCGGAAGACTTGGTATCTCCCCATTCATCCTGCTCGGCCGAGGTATCAACATAAGGGTTTATAAGAGGAACGTCATTTAGATTCCCCATGAGCCCGAGCACTTCGACCGCACCAGCACGTGTTGCGGGCATGCTTAAGAGGGGAGCAATGTACGTACGCCAGTGCTCGTCGGGTAGATTCGCCAACAGGCCAACCAGAGGGCCTGCCCTGCTGTTCCCGAATGAAGGCCGAACGGTGGTAAGGCGGAAAGCGTGCCCGACTGCGTCTCGCGCAAAGCCTTCGTCTTGTGCCCCCGAATATCCCAGCATTGTTGTAATGCCGTCTAGATCGTCCTGATTCACGGATCGATCCTTATACAACCCCCGCAGAAACTTCAGAGCCTCATCCAATCTTCCAGTCGTGATCAGGAAGCGGACCTTGACGTCGGGCTGCAGCATGTTGCAGATCTCGTTTTGCACGGAAACGTTGCGCGGAAACACTAGGCCGGTTTTGACGGCGTCGCGGCGGGCCGGATCGAGTTGGTCCAATTCGAAGTCCGTTTGATAGACCGGCTTTGGGAAGCCGAGTCGGGCGTCGAGCCACCAGCGGGCCGGCGACCCGGCATAAACGCGAATGTTCTCCAGGCGGTAAGCCTGCTTCGTGCCGAAGAAGTTACCCGAATTGAAATCGATATACTCCTTGTCCTGAGCTTGGATAAAGACGTGGGTCCTCAAGTAAACATATCTCCACGTAACGCCCAGAGCCACGAGCAACAAGGCAGCCACGGCGGCCCCGGCCGCCAGTCTCCTTCGCCTCGTGCTGAGCGCCTGCGCGCTCTCCCGGAGGAACTGGCGCTCCTCCTTGCACAAATTCAAGTCGTCCTCTTGCGCCTGAACCAAACGAAGCTGAGCCGCCGGCATCAGGATTCCCAAGTTTCTGTGGTTCCGGATCGCCTGTTCCAGAAGCTCGCGAAGCTTCTTGAGCTGCATTTCCTTCTCGGAAAGCCAGCGGCTGATTTCCTCCACCAGGTACTCGTGGGTGAGCTCATACCAGTAACCCTCTTCGCGCTGCACGCGCCGAATCAGCCGCCGGTTGGAAAGCTCAGCGAGAATTCGCGAGGCCTCGTCCTCCGGGCGGCCGGCCGCCCGTGCCAAGTCCGCGATTTGCGCCACCGTCTTGGTCTTCTCCGAGGTCACCAGGCTCTTGAGCAGTTCGCGGGCCGCGTCGCGCTCGGGAGGTGGGAATTCGTGGAGGACCCTTTCCAGATAATTGCCGAGAATCTTCCGCGTCTCCCCCAGCGCCAGGTAGGACTTGAGGGTGAGCCGCTTCTCGCCGTGCTCCAGCGCGTCGTACAAAGTGTCACAAACGATCTGGAGCTGGGGCGGGTCAACGCCCTCGCGGGAAAGGTCGGCAATCAGCCTTTCCATCAGCTCCGGTTCAACCTCCAGCCCCAGCAGACGGGCGGGCTCGACAATAGCGGCGCGGGATTCGGCCTCCGAGAGCGGCGCCAGGCGGAACTCGTTGTGGAAGATGTTCGGAATGCGCTCGCGGAACTCGGAAAGGCGCGCCAGGAAATCCTCGCGCAAGGAAAGAACAAATCGCACCCTGCCTTTACCCTCGGCCAAAGTCGCGGCCAGCGAAGCCGAGAAGCGGTCGCGCGCCTCCTGGTCGTGGCGGATGAAGATCTCCTCAAATTGGTCCACAAAGATCACCAGCCGCTGCTCGTTCCGGCCCGGCAACCTCAGGTAACAGAGTCTGCAGCGGCATGGCGGGCGGAAAGTCTGAGGGTGAAGCGCCTACGGCTTCGAGAGCTGCGCGCCGGATCTCGCCCGCCGGGTCATCGTAGACGCGGCAATAGACCGGTGTATAGCCCTGCCGCCGCAGTTGCGGCATCAGGCCCGCGCAAATCAGAGACGTCTTGCCGCTCCCCGACGGCGCATACAGCAGGTTCAGCGGGTATGCGTGAATCTTGGTGAGCAGTCGGCTGGTCTCACTCTGGCGGCCAAAGAAGATCCGCTCGTCTTCCCGGTCGTAATAATTGAGGAACTTGTACGGACGGCTGGGAAGAGGCGCCTCGGACGGCTCTTCCTTGGCGGACCGTTTCTGCCTTCGTCTTTCAGTGGTGGTTTCTTCCACCAGGGAGAGGAAAGAGGCCGGCTCGGCGTCGATCAACCGGAGGGCCTTCCGCTGCGCCCAGCGAACTGCCGGCAGCACCGCGTCCGGGGCGGCCAGGTAACATGCTTCCGTGCTACCCACGCGGAAGCGCGCAATCTCCGAGAAAAGATGGCGGAAGCCTTCGTCCTCCGGATCGTAGCCAACAAAGAGCAACCGCTGGCGCGCGAACAGTGACTTCAGCGCGTCAGACAGCGATTGGAAACTGCCGAAGAAATTCCACAGATCGTCCTCGGTGACTACGATGGAGCCTTCGCTATCCACGCTGCCGAACAGCCGCACCAGGAGGTCCGCGTCGGCGGGATCGTCGGGCACGCTGCGGCAATTGATCACCCGGCGAACCTTGCGGTTGACCTTCGCCAGCTCTTCCTCCAGGAAAGTGTCGTATCCCGTGGTGACGATAACGGGGAAAGGCAGGCGAGCCACCCGGCGGATCATCTCCCGCGGTGATGCCCGAGGGCTGCGCACTGCCGCCGTCAGATACTTGAGCATCTCCGGCCGGCCGCGCTCCAGTTCGAGATCCTGCGCCAAGCGCGAGAGGCTCCGTTCCTTCGGCGGGCTGCTGAGCCGCTCTGCCAGGTATTCGGCAATCAGAGCCTCGGCCGTGGGCGGATGCTTCTCGTTGAGGCTGACGGGAAGGCGGAGCCCGAGAAAAAGCGTGCATTGGCGTGCTTCCAAAGCGGCTGCGATCTCGGCGGCTCCGGTCTTGGCTTCGGTGAGGTACTCGAACTGGTCGTAATTAACCAAGTCCTGCTGGAGTTGGGTGATGTTGTTATAGCGCTCGTCGGGATCCTTCCGCATGGCCCGGGCCACGATGCGGTCCAGGGTGCGGGGAAGGTCCTCTCGCACCCGGCTCGGCTCCGGGGGAAAAGTGTGAAGCGTCTTTTCAATTACACTGGCGGCTGTCGATCCGTCAAAGGGTTGGCGTCCGGTGAGCATTTGGTAGAGAACGCACCCCGCGGCAAAGATATCGGCTCGTCCATCCACGCGTCCCCCGCGCAGTTGTTCGGGCGCCATGTAACCCGGCGTGCCGGCAATGGCCTGGTTGAGCGCGGAGTCCTCGCCCTGAGGCGGCTGGGCAAGTCCGAAGTCGGTAACCTTGACCCGGTCCTCCGCGCCCACCACGATGTTGCCAGGCTTGATGTCGCGGTGGACGATGCCTCGGGCGTGAGCGTGGGCCAAGCCTTCACAGATTTGGCGGGCGATGGCGATGATGCGGCGGAGCGGCAAAGCGCGGGTTTCGTCCAGGATCTTGCGAAGATCCCGGCCCGGCGCCAGCTCCTGGGTCATGTAGACGCACCCGCCGGATTCACCTACGTCGAAAACGGTGGCGATGTTGCTGTGGGAAAGGTTGCCCGCGACGCGGGCCTCTTCCAGGAAGCGCTGGCGGGCCAGGGCCGCGAGCTCGGAAGGCTGACCCGAGGCCAAGCGAATCACTTTCAACGCTACGGTTCGCTGTAGCGGACCCCGGTCGAAGGCGAGGTAAACAACCCCAAAGCCGCCCCGTCCCAACTCGCCTTTGATCTCATAGCGATCGGCAAAGGTCTCGCCAGCCTTGAAAGACGCTGGAGGCGAACCTGGTGGCGCAATCACTCCCTGAGCGCCCTGCACGTCGGATTCGGTGGTAGAAGTCGGTAGAGCACCCTTCGGCCATGCTGGGGCGTTCATGAATTTACCCGCCCGGTCGTGTTCAGCCAGCAGGCGGTGTACTTCCTCACGAAGAGACTCGTCCCCTGCGCAGGCCTCCACCAGGAACTCAGATCTCTTCTCCGGCGACCGTTCCCGAGCGCCTTCAAATATTTCCTTAACTCGCTCCCATCGGTTCGGAGTCATTTCTCTTCCTCCCTGAGAGTTCTCCGTGCAACCAAGCCCCTGCCACCCTCCGGCGGCGCTTCACCGTGCGCGGCGAGATACCCAAGGCTTCTACCGTTTTCTTCACCGTTAGCCCACCAGAAAAACGCACGTCGACACCTTCTTGACCCCTTACTGTAGAATGCGGAACTCGCGCCAAAGTGGGCCGTTAGTGCGTCATCCCACACTCTCGGTTGCCTTGAAATACCTCCTTAAGCTGCTCCTGCCGGTCCGGAGTCATTTCATCTTCCCTTCCCGGCCTTCTCGGAAAGTTCATCGTGCAACCGGGACGAGCTTGGCCTCGGCATCAGGACTCCCCCCTCGTGAGCTCAACCAGTAGGCGCGTTACCTCCCCGGCGAGGGCTCCATGGGCTCCCCAGGTGGTAAACTACTGGAATGCTACATCAGAGCAGGTACGCCCTGGGGAAAATCTTCTACGGCCGCGTGAAGCCTGAGGGTAGGAAGACAAGCAAGCGCACACCCCGCCCTTGCTTCTGCGGCTTTCCCTTTAATATTCACGCGGCTTCCCGAAGGCCGACCCCGCCCAATCAACGACGGGCCATCTTCCCGTCTCGACAAGTCTAGCACCCCGTACTTCGCCGGTTGGCTAGCCGAGTTGCCGATTCCGGATAAAGAAACTATTTTCAGGAGCCGGTGCCGATTTTTCTGAAGCTCTTGACCGTCATGCCCAACGAAATGTAATATATCATCGCTGGATATGGTATGGGCGATCAGCCACTCGAGTACGGGTTGGAGTTCCTGCTGGCTTTCGACGGGCGCATCCACCACCTCGAAGAGGGCTACAGGATCAAGTTTGAGATCAAACGCGCCAAGGCGACCAAGGAGCGACCGCACGGCCTCTCGTACTCGTTCACGCTGCACGCGCCGGACGGCTCGCGGCTCGTCGGTTTCGACAACGCTCACGCCGTTCCGGCTACGCGATCCAGGTTCAAGCGGCAACCGCCAGCGAGCGATCACTGGCACCGGACCGAGAACGATCCGGGCCGACCGTATGAATTCAAGGACGCCGAAACCCTGATCGAAGACCTTTTCAACGAGGTGGAGCGGGTGCTAAGCGAGCGCGGGATTGGGACGACCGTGGTGGCCGAGGAAGAGAGACGGAGATTGAAATGACCAGATACAAAGTTCAAAGTCTGCGGGCATTGCGCAACGAAATGAAGGCAGTCGCACGCGGCGAACGACCAGCTCCGGCCGACGCCGCCAAACCGAGCTTTAGCTCTATTGATGCGGTAGTCCGGTTGTTGACGCCGGAGAATCGGCGGCTGCTTGCCATCATCCGCGACCGCAAACCGCAATCGGTGGCGGAGTTGGTGCACCTGAGCGGGCGGGCGCAGCCGAACCTCACCCGGACGCTCGCGAAGATGGAATCGGCAGGGCTCATCACCATGAAGGCGGTCGGCCGGCGAAGGGCGCCCAGCGTAGCCGTCAAAACGATTGTCGTCGAGATCGATCCTTACTCGGATCGCGACCGCCTCAGCGTTGCCTAGTGCGCTGTAACAGTTAGTTCTTGACAACGGCCAGCTCCTCAGGAGAATTGACGATTGTAGATTGACGATTGACGATTGGAAGAGAAGAGTAGGCAAGCCGCACGGCCCTTTGAATGGGCCATCCACAATCGTCAATGAGCCGCTTTTGCAGTCGTCAATGGGCAGTCTGCAATCGTCAATTCGCCTGAGGACCCCGCCCATGGCGACTTCGCCGCTTGGCTACCTGAGTTGCCGACTCAGGATAGAGGCAATTATTTTCAGGGGCCGGTGTGTCGATTTTTCTTGACAGAGGAGTTAGTATCGTATAGAGTAGTAAGAGTGGGGCGCTTTGGTGGTTGAAGCACGGAAGAAGGCCGGGACAATAAGTGGTCCGAAGGCAGGGCTCAGGGAGGCTTGGCCGACGATTGAGGATTCGAGAATGAAGATTCAAGCTCTGGCGAATGTTCCAAACGGGATGAAACGGCCCTCCACCGCAAGGAATCTTGGGGAAAATGGAAAAAATGGGTCAATGAAACCTTACAAGTCTATTAAAATCATAAGCATGGCCCTTAGAACAAACCTGGAACAGACCTGGTAAGTCCTTTAGAATAGAAGGGTCACAAAAAACAAACCTGGAACAAACCTGGTAAGTCCTTTACGGCGGAAGTGAGCCCAAAAACAAACCCGGAAACAAACCTGGGCCAGGATGGGGAACAGGGAGCAGGGAATAGGGAATAGGGAACAACAAGCGTGGCGCGGATCTGTTCCTCAAGGTCCGCGTTTTTCGACCGCTCTTCCGCAAGCGCGAACCCCTCCCGCTGGAGCTCTCAGAACCCCCAAGTGGAGGTCATCAATTATTCCCGGAGCCCGTACGGATGGAACTCCAGCGTCGGGAGGCTACGGTCTCCAACCGCCTGCCGTTAGGATTGACGGTCGCTGATTGACGATAGAACCAAAAGACAGGTGCGAAGTCGGTTGCCAGGCAAGCCGAAAGCACCACAAATGCCTGCCATACCTTGCCGGTGGCGGTCACAGGATTTCACGAGCGGGTCGCTGGTCGGTTACTGATATGGTCAAACTGAGAAAATTAATCTTGGGATTTAATTGCCAATTTCCCCCACCCATCCCCGACCTTGGTGGGGAGCGCGTGTTGCAAGCAAAGTGGTTATTGGAGGCAGTGTCCGTTTTCGGGCGTTTTTGGGGCTACAAAATCGTGCCAAATTTTACCATTTTTTACCAAAAACGTGCAGCGAACGGCCTCGAACAGGCAGTTAAGGGCCATCTAATAGGGGGTTTTGGGTCGCCGGTTTTATTAAAACGTGTCAAGTCCTACGGCTTGTGTCAAGCCTTAAGTTCTCAGTTATCAGTCATCCGTAATCGGCCTTCAGTCCTCGTCGACCCGCCGACCTGCGACTCAAGAACTGAGATCGCCGTGAACGGCGCCGAGCGGCTCTTCCGGGGTTCATCGGGTGCTACCGAAAGTCTGCGAGGCCAATCTATTGATTCGATGGTGGTTATATCCAACATTCCCCAGCCGAAGAAATCACGTCATGCAGAATCTAAAGGGCTTAGCAGCGGACTTAAGAGCGTCTCCGGCGACCGACAGACAATCTTTTGGGGTTTGTCGGCCGACTGAAACGTGGCGAGGGCAATCTATTGATTCAACAACAGTTGACGGCAAATTTAATGCGAAGACCAGACAAAGGGTTGCTCAATCTAAAGGACTTGCTAATTGTGCTTCCGCCAGACGGTGGGGCGACCCATCTCGGGTTTTGCCCGGCAGTCGAAGCGTGGCGAGGGCAATCTGTTGATTCAGCAATGGTTGATGGCGAATTTAATGCGAAGAACAGACAGAGGCTTGCTCAATCTAAAGGACTTGTTAAGTGTGTTTCCGCCAGGCGGTGGGGCGACCATCTCGTGTCTTGCAGGCAGTCGAAGCGCGGCGAGGCCGATCTATTGATTCAACAGGGGTTGTTAGCCAAACTGGCGAGGAGAGCGGGCGAAGGCCTACTCATTCAAGAGGGGTTGCTAATCGGTCTTCCGCCGAGCCTTGAACGCTCATTTGAAGACGAGTTCCGTTTTGAGGCCTCTTTTCTATGCAGAATCCCACCAAATCCTGCCATTTTCCGACAAAAACGTCCAGATAATGGCAGGAAATCGGGGGGGTTTCGCGACCGATTTTATCGAAACGTGTCAGGTCCGTGGCTGATGTCAAGCTGTAAATCGAAGGGTACGGAGGTGGTCAAAATGAGCAACTCCGAATCGGAAGATCACGCGGTGAACGCGAAGTTTAACCTCGCCCGGCGAGAGTTTGGCCGGAGAGACTTTGGGAAGATTCTTGCCGGCGCCGCGGGCGGGGCCGCATTGCTCGCGTCCGCGGGCACCCGTGCCGCAGCTATCCACCAGAACACGCCAGGGATCAAGATCTCCGTCCAGTCGCCGGCAGTTCCTACCGACGACGATCTCCTTTTTCTGAAGCAGCTCGGCGCGGAATACGTCAGCGTCGGGGCCCCGCCGGAGTTGCGACCGGCGGAGGGCTTTCTCCAGATCAAGAAGCGTTATGCGTCAGGCGGCATCACGGTGTGGAACATCGGCAACTCGAGCGTTCATAACATGCCGGAGGTGACGCTCAACCTCCCCGGACGCGACGCCAAAATCGAAGAGTACAAGGCTTATCTGCGCAACTTGGGCAAGGCTGGAATCTACTACACCACTTACGCTCACATGGGCAACGGCATTTGGAGCAGCGGCCGGGCGGATAGCCGTGGCGCCTCGGCGAGAGAGTTCGATATGGCAAGCCCCAATAAGGTCGGCACCTGGGGCGACGCCAAATTCTACGAACCCCTTTCCCATGGCCGCCAGTTCACCAAGGAGGAAATCTGGGACAACTACACGTATTTCATCCGGCAGGTTGCTCCCGTCGCTGAAAATGAGGGCATCCGGATCGGCATCCACCCGGATGATCCGCCCGTGCCCGTTCTGGCCGGCGTGCCCCGCTGCATTTTCGGTAACTTTCAAGGTTACAAGCGCGCTTTCGAAATCGCCAACAGCCCCAACGTTGGCATGTGCCTGTGCTGCGGGACCTGGCTAGAAGGTGGACCCCTCATGGGCAAGGACGTAGTCGAGACGCTTCGTTATTTCGGCGCCCAAGGGAAGGTCTGGAAAATCCATTTTCGCAACGTCAGTGCGCCCCTGCCGCATTTTGTGGAGACCTTCATGGACAATGGATACATGGACATGGACAAGATCACGAAAGCCCTGGTGGAAATCAAGTTTGACGGCATCATGATCCTGGACCACTCGCCCGACATGCTGGGCGGCCGGTACGCCCAAACCGCTTATGGGGTTGCTTACATGAAAGCGTCCCTGAAACGAGCGATTGAGCAAGCGGGTGCGTAGATGATCGGTAGTGGACCAAGTTGATGCGGTAGCGGCGGCGAGTTGATCCCGCCAAGTGGCGGCGTAAGGCGCCATCACGCTAGGCGGGGCGGGTCAGGTCAAGAAGACAGGAGATCGTGTGAAGGTGTGAAATAATTGCGAAGGAGCTTCCAACACAGAGACACAGAGGCACGGAGAAGAATGACAAGCGTATGGAAATAAATGACATCTCACGTAATCTTCTCACTCCTTCTCTGTGTCTCTGCGCCTCTGTGTTTCATTCTTTCACAGCTTCTGTGGGAGACGGCGCATGAGTCTGGACCCGACGTGGGTACCGATGAAGTGGCCCTGCGGGCCTCTGGAAATGGCTCGGCGGAAGAAGTCCGCAAGCGCGAATGCCGAGCTTAACGGAACACTCGAGGCGTGGAGTCGACCGGCCGCCCTGGAGTTGCTCAAGGGGACACCCGTCAACTGCCTGATCGTTGCCTGGGCTTACGGAGAGCCCGAGGATTCCGCTCAGCAGCAGGCCTTGAAGCCCCTCCTCGAAGCGGGTCGCACGCTTGGCATCCGTTTTGTGGGGAAGATTGCGACGAAGGAGGGTGCGGGTGCGGCCGTGGCGGCCGGCCGGGCGGCCGGCCTCTCCGCCGTGATGCTCGGAGATGCTTCCGGCCAGCCCTACGATCTCCCCGTCATTCTGCAGTTCTCGCAGGACAAGGTGGCGTGGGAAGTAGCTACTCCCATCTTCAGCTCGACCGGCAACGCTTGGCCGGGACTGCGGTTGGAGACCATGGAAGGAGATACCGGCATCGCCGGACCGACGGGCGTCCCGTGGGTGGACTCGAACGGTTGGTTCTCACTGCTGGCTCATGAGCTGACCGCAGGAAAGGCGCTATGGCTGGACTGCGACCCTCCGGCCTCGTCGAGCGCGTCGCACCCTGCCAACTACGGCTTGGCGATCGCCGACAGCCGAGCGTACGGCAGCCGGTGGATCGTCTCCCTGGACGATAAGCTTCGGGCAGCACTGGTGAAAACGAACTCTCAGGCGATGGAGGTCTGGGGCAAGCTTTGTGAAACGCTCGTCTTCTTCGAGCGTCACCGGGATTGGCAGGCATTCCGATCGCAAGGCGTGCTGGCGGTCATCTCCGATTTCCGCGGCGACAACGCGTCTCTGAGTCAGGAAGTACTGAACCTTCTCAACCGTCGTCAAGTCCAATTCTTGATCGTCGAAAGAGCTAGGACATTGTCCGCAGCCCTGGATGGCTTGAAGGCGATTCTCTGGTTGGACGAGGAAGCTCCCACCTCCCAACAGCGTTCGAAGCTGTTCGACTTCGTCCGGAAAGGGGAGGGCCTGGTGATCACCGCCGCCTATTGGGGTCCCCCGGACGTGAAGGCGATCAAAAAGGACACCTATCCTGGCTACGCTCTGTATAATGTCGGTAAGGGGCTGATTGCCGTGACGGAAGCAGGGTTCCAGGATCCGTACCAGGTCGCCGTGGACGCACATCTGCTCGTGAGTCGCCGGAATGATTTGGTGCGCCTATACAACCCGGCATCGACCAACTGTCGCTCCAGCACTGATCCCGGCAACAGGAAACGGCTCGTTCAGATTCTGAACTACTCCGCAAACCCAGCCGATCTCGTGACCCTGTGGATGAACACTCGGAGCCACTCGGCACGCCTCTGGTGGCCGGAGAGCAAGGATCCTCTCCAGGTCCAGGGCGCCGACGCAACCCCGGGGACAGAGTTCGGCCTGCCCCCCATCTTTGCTTATTGTGCACTGGAATTCGAGGGCTCGAACCCATGTTGACCACCACTTGTTCCCGCCGAAAGTTCATCGGCGCAGCGAGCGCGACGGCTGGCCTGTGGCTGGCGCGGCCGGCTATCTCTTGGGCTCGCTCTGTTCCCGCGGTACGGGTGGCAGTAGGAAAGTGCCCCGAGTACGGACCGGGCGTGGTCGGCGTGCTGGAGAACATGTTCGATCAGTTGGGCGGTTTGGAAGGACTGGTAGCGGGGAAGACCGTCGCCGTAAAACTGAATCTCACCGGGATGGCCTATGACCGGCTGGGCTATGCTCCGGCGGGCTTGACCCATTGGGTCCACCCTGAGGTTGTCGGGGCCACAGTCCATCTGCTCGGCAAGGCGGGAGCGCATCGCATACGCCTGCTCGAAAGCCCGATGTCGACGGCCGAGCCGCTGGAAGAATTCATGCTCCAGGCCAATTGGGAGCCGCGCGACTTCTCAGTCGCCGCTCCCCGCGTGGAGTTTGAGAACACGAACTGCCTCGGGAGAGGAAAGGAGTATTCGCGCTTCTGGGTTCCGGGAGGCGGCTTGATGTTCAAGGGGTACGACCTGAACCACTCCTATGCAGACTGCGACGTATTCGTATCGCTGGCCAAGCTCAAAGAGCACGTCACGGCCGGCGTCACCCTTTCCATGAAGAATTGCTTCGGCATTACTCCCTGCACGATCTATGGCGATGATTCCCCTGCGGACCAACCTAGCCTAGTTCCCAGGGGTGGGCGCGGACCTTTCCATTTCGGGAATCGGCTGCCTTCCAAGAGCGCACCCCCGCCCGCCGAGGGCAACAATTCGACGGATCCGGGCTACCGCGTGCCTCGGGTAGTGGCGGACCTGGTGGCGGCGCGACCGGTGCATCTGGCGGTGATCGACGGAATCCACACGATGGCGGGCGGCGAAGGTCCCTGGACCACCGGACGCCGCCACGTCCAACCTGGTCTTCTGGTGGCGGGAACGAATTGCGTGGCCACGGACGCGGTGGCCATGGCCCTGATGGGTTTCGATCCGATGGCGGACCGCGGTACGGCCCCCTTCGAGACTTGCGACAGTACGCTGCGCCTGGCAGAACACCTGGGTGTGGGTACACGCGACTTGAACCAAATCGAAGTGGTGGGCACCCCGATCTCCAGGGCACGCTTCGATTTTCGCCGAGCCTGATGACAGCTAGATTGACAGAAGCGCGCCAGTGAAGGCTCGCCGCGCTGCGCAGTTGATACGCTCGGCGGTAGAAACACGAAAAGGGATCGTCAGCTACCAAATGGTGCAAGAGTTCAACGTTGCCCTACGGCGCTTTGCGAGACCGATGACCGCGGCCGACGCTGAACAGTACCTCTCAGTTGTCTTTCGCCCTTTGCTGGCCATCCATTCTTCGCAGGCCCTTTACGGAGAGGCTCTCCGGCTCAGCGGCCGGTTCCGCCTTTCCTGGTATGATTTCCTGATCATCGCTTCAGCTATCGAAGGCGAATGCAACGTCCTATACAGTGAAGACCTCCAGTCTAGCCAACAATTCGGAGACCTGGAGATCAAGAATCCTCTCGTGTAAGCCTATGGCCAATGTGCTTCTACTCCGCCCGAGTTCATTACGAGGAGCAAGAGTCGCGCAGACAGTTCGGTTACCCGCCTATGAAGCCGCGAGAATTAGAGGGGAAAGGGGCAGCGCAGACCCAAGACCGGGGCCTGCGCTACGCTTCGCTCACAATCGTAGCGCCACCGGGGTGATCCCGCGAAAGGAGAATCGTCGTGAACTGGACAGAACTCTTGAAGAACGAAGTTGAAACCACTTACGCGACCACGGCGAGACTTCTGGATGCAGTCGATCCAGACGGCCTCGATTGGAAGCCGGAGAGCGGCCACAACTGGTTGACCGTGGGCCAGCTCCTTCAGCACATCACCAACGCCTGTGGCGCCGGGTGCAGAGGATTTGTTACCGGTGACTGGGGGCTGCCAGCAGGGACAAGGCTGGAAGACCTCTCCCCGGAGGAAATGCTGCCACCCGCCGAAAAGATGCCGGCAATTGAGAGTATCGAAAAGGCAAAGGATCTACTCGCACAGGATAAGACCATTGCCCTCCAGATGATCGACCAAGCTGGCGAGAATGATCTGGCTAGTCGAGAGATCGCCGCTCCCTGGGCTCCCGGCGCGCCAGTTGCCCTCGGCTGCCATCTCCTAAGGATGGTCCAGCATCTCGACCAGCACAAAGGCCAACTGTTCTACTACTTGAAGCTCCAAGGCAAGCCTGTCAATACCGTGGACCTTTGGGGCCTGCCCTGAACGGGTCATGGGTTCGCGGGACAGTCTGTTGGCAGCCAAATGGAGGCGCGCTCGCAATCCGCCGACCGGAACCCGGTCCGATGGCGCCGCGAGCCAGCCGTCCTCACAGCGGGCCAGATTTGCGATATCTATTGAGGGAAGTCGGTAGGCGGGGTTATTTTCTGCCAGCCTTCTCCGTTGAGGGTAGCGAGAAAAGCGAGCAGATCCTGCTTGGTTTGCTCGTCCATATAGAAGGGGGTGAGGCGAGTGTCGAGGTGGGGGTTAGGCAACCCTCCTTTCGCGTAGAGATCCAGGACCTCACCCAGTGTCTTGAAGCGGCCGTCATGCATATAGGGAGCGCGATAGGCAAGATCGCGCAGAGTCGACACTTTGAATTTCCCGAAATCGCCGCGCTTCTTCGTGACAGCTTCGCGGCCCGGATCGGGGTCGACTTGATCCATGCCGATTCCCAGGTTCGCAAATTTCTCCGTGGTGAAATTCGGCCCGGAGTGGCATTCGGCGCATTCACCCTTTTTGTTGAAGAAATCGAGACCGTCCTTCTGTTGTTTTGTAAGTGCGGACTTGTCGCCCGCCAGGTAGCGGTCGTATGCAGAATCGCCCGAAAGGATCGTGCGCTCGAAGGTCGTTATGGCTTTCGCGATCCGCTCAAAGGTGATGGCGCTGTCGCCGAAGGCGGCAGCAAAAAGGGGAGCGTAGCCTTCAATGCCGCGAAACCGTTGGACCACTCGGTCCGCCGTCATGCCCATCTCATCGGGATTGGTCACAGGCGTAATGACCTGTGACTCGAGCGTGGGCGCCCGGCCGTCCCAGAACTGCGACTTGCCCCAGGCGCGGTTGACCAGCGTGGGTGCGTGACGAACTCCCGGCTTGCCATTCACGCCCCTTGAAAGCGGCGTGCTGCCGGCGAAGGCATGCGCCGGCTCATGACAGAAGGCGCAAGATACCACGCCGTTGGCAGAGAGGCGGCCATCGAAAAACAGAAGCTTGCCGAGTTCGGCGCGCGCGGGTGAGTAAGGATTGTCTTCCGGCCAGGGAATGGGTGGCAGACCCACAGGAACCTGGAAATCCGCTGACGTGGGTCGGACGCTTTCTGGGGGCACGGAGGTGGGGAACAGGGTCAGTGACAGAAGCGCTGCCACGCTCGCGAAACTCAAGAACGGCGGCAATTACGGCTCCTCGTGCCTGACTGGCTTTCAAGTATACACCGGACCGTCTTCGTTGGGTCGTTTGATTCGGGTCGCTGCTCTGTCAGAAATTCGCCCAGCAACCTGTACTACTGTCTCGCAAATTCTTTGTGGGCCGCGAAGAATGTGAGCTTCGGATTCCACGGCGCACCAAGAAGAAGAGCTCAACACAGAGTTCACGGAGGGCTCGTCGAGGTCACGGAGAAGACGAAGAGCAGGGCCTCATTGTTGGCTTTCTTCTCCGTGGCCTCTGTGAAGCCTCAGTGAACTCCGTGTTGAGTTCTTTGGTTGCGGCCGTAGGGCCGCGCTGTGATAATATTGCCTCTATGCAAAAATCGTTCATCACCGCGCTAACTCTATTGACGGCCGGCCTCATGCTGGCTGGGAGGGTCATGGCCCAGCAGACTCCGTCGGCGAATCCTCTACCGGCTCCGGCTACGAAGTCTCAAACGACCCCAGCGGCGAAGGCTCCAACAGCACCAGCGGCAAAGACTCACCAAGCGCCGGCAAAGACTCCGAGTGCTCTCGTGCTCAAAACGCCGAAAGACAAGGCCAGCTACGCCATCGGATTGAGTATCGGGAAGAGCCTCCAAAGGGATGCGGTAGACGTTGACCCGAACATCCTCCTGCGGGGGATAAAGGACTCGTTGGCCGGCGGTAAGACGCTCCTGACTGACGATGAAGCGAAGGCCGCCCTCGCGGCAGTCCAGAGCGATCTGCGCCAAAAGCAGCAAGCGAAGATGCAACAGGCGGGAGCGAGCAACCTGAAAGACGGCCAAGCTTTTCTGGCGGCCAATAAAGCGAAAGAGGGTGTGGTAACACTGCCGAGCGGTTTACAATACAAGATCTTGAAAGAAGGCACCGGGCCGAAGCCCTCGGCCGCTGACTCTGTCGTGTGCAACTACCGAGGCACGCTTCTCGACAACACGGAATTTGACAGCTCCTACAAGCGTGGCCAACCGGCGACGTTTGGGGTAGGGCAAGTGATCAAGGGTTGGACGGAGGCCCTCCAACTCATGCCGGTCGGATCGAAGTGGCAACTTTTCATTCCATCTGACCTGGCCTATGGGCCGCGCGGCGGCCCGGGCGGCAGCATCGGGCCTAACGCCACGCTCATTTTCGAGGTCGAACTGCTGTCCATTGAGCCCAAGGGCAAGTGAAGCAACGCAGTGCCTAGTGACTAGTGGTGAGTGGCCAGCAAGCCCACAGCGCTCAGCCTTCAGCCGTAAAACGGACTGGGTTGTTCGCTGAGAGCTGATAGCTGAGGGCTGAGAGCTTTCTAGCCGCTAGCCACTGCTTGATTGCAGGAGAAAACCATGAAGCTACACACCGTTACGCGACGAGAATTCGTTTCCGCAGCGGCGACTGCTGCCGGAGGGATGCTGATTCCTACGGCCGCGTCCGCTCTCCCCCACCACGGCGGTGAGGACGCCGCCGCTACCGCGCAGGACCCGGTCATTGATACCCTTCGGACCAAGCGAAAGGACGGACTCCACGAGCGGGCCAACTGGCTGGTGAAGCCGTTCCCGCTCGCGCAAGTGCGCCTGCTCGACGGGCCGTTCAAGGACGCCATGGACGTGAACAGCCAGTGGCTGCGCGCGCTGCCCGGCGATCGGCTGCTCCACAGCTTCCGGCTGACGGCGGGCCTGGCGTCCTCGGCCGAGCCGCTGGGCGGATGGGAGAGGCCCGACTGTGAGCTGCGCGGGCACTTCGCCGGCGGCCATTATCTCTCGGGCTGCGCCCTGGCCTATGCGAGCACCGGAGACGATGAGATCAAAGCGAAGGCCAACTCGGTGGTGGGCGAGATGGGGAAGTGCCAGGAGGCGCTCAAGAACGGCTACCTCAGTGCCTACCCGGTTGAACTTTTTGACCGGCTGCGGGAAGGCCAACGCGTGTGGGCGCCGTTCTACACCTATCACAAGATCATGGCTGGCCTGCTGGATATGTACCTGTACTGCGGCAACGATCAAGCCCTGGACATGACGGAGAAGATGGCCGGCTGGGTGGGGCACTATTTCGAAAGCATCAGCGACGAGCACAACCAGCGCATGCTCCAGACTGAGTACGGCGGCATGCAGGAAGTGCTGTGCAACCTCTACGCGGTCACCGGGAGGGGACAATACCTCGGTCTTTCGCGGCGCTTTGAAAAGAGAATGTTCTTCGACCCCCTGGCGGATCACCGCGACGAACTCAAGGGCATCCATGCCAATACCCATATCCCCCAGGTGATCGGGGCCGCGCGCCGGTACGAGCTCACCGGCGAGCCGCGCTATCGCGATATCGCCAGCTACTTCTGGGACGAAGTCACCAGCGAGCGTTCCTACTGCACCGGCGGGACCAGCAATGGCGAGCACTGGACCACGGACCCTGGCAAGCTGGCCAGCGAGTTGGGCGAATACACGGAAGAGTGCTGCTGCGCCTACAATATGCTGAAGCTGACGCGCCACGTCTTCGGCTGGACGGCCGATCCGCGCGCCATGGACTACTACGAACGCGTGCTGTGGAACCATCGCCTGGGCACGCAAGATTCACAAGGCCTCAAAAGCTACTTCCTGCCGCTGGGCTCGGGCTACTGGAAGTACTACAACTCGCAGTGGGACTCGTTCTGGTGCTGCACCGGGACCGGCGTGGAGGAGTTCGCCAAGTTCGCCGACTCGATTTACTTCCACGACGACCGTAGCGTCTACGTGAACTTCTTCATTGCTTCGGAGCTGAGCTGGCCGGAGAAGGGACTGCGGCTGCGGCAGGAAACCAAGTTTCCGGAACAGGAAAGCACCACGCTGGTGGTGCGCGCGCAGACACCGGCTGAACTGACCCTGCACGTGCGGATTCCTTATTGGGCCACGCGAGGGGGAACGGTGAAGCTGAACGGCGAGGCGCTGCCGGTGTTTTCCAGCCCTTCGAGTTACCTCAGCGTGACGCGCGTATGGAAGGACGGCGACCGGCTGGAAGTGAGTTTGCCCATGTCTCTACACGTGGATCCCATGCCGGACGACACCACTCTGCAGGCAGTGATGTACGGACCCCTGGTCCTGGCTGGGCAGCTTGGCGCCAGTGGTTTGACGCCGGCGCTGACCTACCCGGGCTATGATACAGCACCGCAAGGCGAGCCTGTTCCCGCGCCGGCGATTGCCAACAATTCTCACGACCCGACGGGCTGGGTGGAGCCGGTGAAGGACCAGGCGCTCACCTTCCGCGCGGTGGGCCAGAGCGATAACCTCTCCCTGGTGCCGCTCCACCGCGTGTCGGGCCAGCGCTACGCGGTTTACTGGAAGGTGGCGGGGAAGGCGTCATTAATTGCCGATTGACGATTGCCGATTGGAAGAAGTCAGTTGTAGCTAGTCCATGAGCGCAAGCTTCCTACGGTCTTAAGCCGCGAAGAGGCAAGCAGGCTCCTGGACGCGGCGGTGAACCTCAAACATCGAGCTCTGCTGGCCACGATGTACGGCACCGGGTTGCGTTGCGCCGAAGGGTATTGCGACCGGCGAGCGGTACTCAGAGGCAGGGATGACAGTCGTCAACTTGTGAGGGTGGTCTTCGGGGAAAGATCCTCCGAGTGTCGCGCTGTGCCGTGAGTTTTGCGGGAAGGCTGAGGATTAGCCTATCAGACGGAGCCCTTCGGGCAGAGATTCGCCGAAGATACGAAGGGCGTCAGCCTGGGCCGGTGGAACGTACTGGCGGAGGCCCTGGCATAATTCGTTTCCAATCCCCGCCTCCGCCAGCCTGTCGATCGCCCTCTGCCGCAGATCATCGTCAATGTCTCGAAACGGGTCATCGGTGCGTGATCCGAGCTGGACCACCGCCGACGCCGTCTCGGGCGTGAATTCGGGTAGAGTGAGCAGGGCATCGAGCCATTGGGTCGCGGCGCCAACGCCTACGACACAGTTGAGGGGGCCATACAAGGGGATACGCGCGCCCAGCCTGCCAAGCGACCAGAGCCAACTCCTGTCCGTGCGCTCCTTCTTGATCCTGGCCAGCAGTTCATCACCCAGGTCCGCGCGCCAGGCCGCCGGAAGATGCTCCAAACTGGCTAGCAGGCGCCAACCCTCATGCTCCACCTGGCGGTTTAGCCGCCCAGTCGTTTTCTTGCCGCCGATTCCCAGCAACGCTCCGTACTTCTGATAAAGATCACGCTGTTGACCGGCATTAAGCCCCCCGGCCACCCGGCGCCACAGCACCAGCCACTCGACCTGACATTGAAGATCGTTACCAAAAGCCAGTCCGGCCAGGTAGACTCTTCGCGCTTGATTGATTCGCCAGTCATCCAGGAGCGCGCCGAAGCCGGGCCGCAGACAAAAACCAAACAGGTTGAGCCAGCGAGCTTCGTGCCGGCGGGTTTTGGCGCGTCCGTCCGCGACCTCGGCGAGCATATCGCAGAGTCGGCGGATCGTGGCCATGGGCCAGGAATCCTTGTTGCGGCCCAGCGTTGCTTCCAGGTTGTTCATGACTGCCTCTGGCCCGATCGCCTCGTGCTCCAAGGCATCGTGCGGTCCGCCAAACACCGCCCGAATCAGTTTCCCGGCCGAGTCGACCGACTCTTCCGGGATGGTGGGAGGTGCTGGCGGCGGCAGCGGTACACCCTCCTGCGGCTGTCCCTCGTCGCCCCGCAATTCGAACTGTAGGCGCCAGCGGTGCTGGGTCTTCAGCGACTCGCACCAAAGCTCGAGAGTTCCCACCTCCGTGAAGCTGGCTTTCAACTGCACGCCGAGCTCGATCTGACGTGACTTCTTGCCGAAGCGCAACAAGGTGACCAGCGGGGCATGGCGATGGATCTGCTCTTCCTCGAACACCGCCACTTCGCCGTGGGCGTCGTGACGGGTGGTCGAGCTATAGAGAGTGAAAGAGACCGGCCGATTGGTGAGGACAGCGAATTCACGATTGGCGAGTGACAGCGTGGTGCCTTCGTCGATGCCGGCGGGCAGGACGCAGACGGCTTGCAACCGATCGTCGGACTGCACTCCAACGTAGTAGGTCCGCGCACTCCCGGCCCTAATACGCAGGCCACCCGCACGCCGCACGCGACCATAGTACGCGGCCCCCAGGGCCACCGCGCTTTCTGGAGCTTGGTTGTTGAGGACCCTGGGCTGCCATCGGTGGCTGTGGCCGCCAAACCAGCCACTTACCGCTGCCACAATCTTCTCCCGCGTGATGGGCGGCGCGAAGAACCCGCCGTTGAAAAGAATGGCGTCCGGGCGAGCCATTCGCGGACCCTCGGAGGAAAGCTCCGCCGTAGCGGGCTCACGCTCCACCGCCGAAGCTGCTTGGGTTAGAAACGCGGCCAGGTGTTTCGTGATGGCGGGCTCGCTGGCGTAGGGTAAACCCAGTTCGCGCAAGCCCACCCGTCGGTCGTGTGCAGGCAGATCGTCCGGGGCGGTCAGTGGCAGGAACCCCCCGGTCAGAATCTCTACCACCTCGTCGCGAGTCAGTTCCCCCTTGAGCATCCTGCCGACAACCGCTCGTCCGCTGCCTAGAACGCCGATCGGGAGACGTTCCAGGCTGGGGTCACTGAGTAATCGCTCCTTGGCGGCACAGCACGCTCGCCGCAGTGCTTGGAGCTGGCGCAGGCCGAGCTTAGGACTCTTGAGCTTCTCTTCCACGCGCTGCGCCAGTGCCAAGTCAAGATTATCGCCTCCCAGCAACAGGTGTTCGCCGATCGCCGTGCGCTCAAACTGCACTTCGTCGTTAACCATGCCAACCCTAATCAGGCTGAAGTCTGAGGTGCCACCCCCGACGTCGCAAATCAAAACTAGGTCCCCGTCCCGCAGTTCTCTCGGCAGCCGGGCTCTCTCCAGCCGGGCTTGATGAACGGCGATCCAGGCGTAGAAAGCGGCCAGGGGCTCTTCTAGGAGCGTCAGTTTTTCCAGTCCCGCATGGTGCGCCGCTTCTACCGTCAGCTCACGGGCCTCTTCATCGAAAGAGGCGGGAACCGTCAAAAAGATCTCCTGGTTCTCGAAACGCGTCCTGGCATCGCCGCAAGCGGTCGCCGTCGCGGCGTGATTCCAGGCTTCCCGTAGATGCGTCAGATAGCGAGCTGAGGCTTCGACAGGGGAGACCATGGGCTCCGGGGGCATTGCTTCCCAAGGCAGAATCTTGCCCCGCCGGTCCACCGCCCCATTGCAGAGCCACGACTTGGCCGATGAGACCTGACGCCCCGGCACCAACGCCCCCTGCTCCCGTGCCAGCACGCCGACCAGAGACGGCGCCTCCTTCTCCCAAGGAAGCGTTAGGCCTCCCACCGACAAATCATGGTCGTTGGGAAAATAGAGGAACGACGGTAGAGTAGGCAGCCAGCGGACTTCACCCGGCGCCACCAGTTGTGGTACCGGGAAGATCTGTATTTCCGACGGTTCTTTGTTCTTGTTTCCTTGCTTATCGATATAGGCCACTACGGAATTCGTCGTGCCCAAATCGATCCCGATAATGTAACGGCTAGAATCTTCCATGAATGGTTCCGGGCAGAAGAGAGGAAGTCCAGTGTTTCACCGGATCATTTCTCACCTCTTTCACGGATGTTCAATTCGAGCTTCCAGCGTTGGGTCCCGTCACGCGAGACGCACCAGACTTCGAGGGTGCCGACCTCCGTGACGCGTGTTTCCAACCGTACAGGCAGGACGGTGCCCTCGTGCCCGTCCAGCTTCAGCGTTACCTCCAGTGGGCTCAACTCTTCAATCTCATCACCCCAATCCTCCAGCAGGTTGCCAATCTGATCCTGCTTCCGCACCGAGGAGCTCAGAAAGCGAAACTCGGCCGCCTCACCAACTACCAGCCCGAACTCCCGGTTCGGAATTTTCGCCTCCGTCCCCTCTTCCATGCCAAAAGGAACCACACACAGGGCCTTGAGCGGCGCTTCCACTCCGGGCACTGCCGGCATTGCACTCTCAACACCTATGTAATAAGTGCGCGACGCGCCGCTGCGGATCCGTACGCCCCGCCCGCGTCTTGCCCTGCCGTAGTAGGCTGCGCCGCGCGCTACGGCGTGCTCCAGGTCTGGCGCATCCAGAACCTCCTTCGACCTTAGCGGTTCGAAGCCTTCGTCACGCAACCAACTGTTGAGCACGTCAATCAACCGTTCCCGGAGCACCGCGGCCTTCATTACGCCGCCGTTAAAGAGAACGTGCGTCGGGCATGCCAACCCACTCTTTCCGCGCCGCACTTTTTCCAATTCCGGACTGCTTTGAACTTGCTGCGATAGAAAACGCGCCAGATGCTTAGTGATGGCCGCATCCGCCGCGTAGGGCAAGCCCAGTTCCTGGAACCCAATTCGGCGCTGCCGGGCAGGTGTCTCGTCGCTGGCTACTTTCGGAAAGAAACCGTCAACCAAGACCTGATTGAGATCTTCCCGGGTCAGTTCGGTCTTGATCGTTCCGCCCACCAGTTTGGCGCCTTTGCCCAGCAAGGTGACGGCGTGCTTCTGGCTCTTCGGTTCCTCAAACAGCTTTTCCTTGGCCAGCCGGCACTGATGCCACAGGCTGTGCAACTGCCACCTGTCGATGTGATGTCCGTTGGCTTCCAGCCTTTGCTGCAACAGTCGGGCCAGAGCCAAATCCATGTTGTCCCCACCCAGCAAGATATGGTCGCCGACGGCCACCCTTTTGAGCGCCAACTCACCGCCCTCCTCCGACACGGTGATTAGACTGAAATCCGTTGTTCCCCCACCGACGTCGCAGACCAGAACCAGGTCGCCGACCTTGATGCGTCTGCGCCAGCCATCACCCTGGCTGTCGAGCCAGGCGTAAAAGGCGGCCTGGGGTTCTTCCAGGAGGGTCACGTTCTTCAAGCCCGCCCGCTCCGCCGCGAGCCGTGTCAACTCACGTGCCTCCTCGTCAAACGAGGCGGGTACCGTAAGCAAGACTTCCTGCTCGGTCAGAGCCAGTTCCGGTTTCTTCTTCGCGTACTGGTTATCCCACACACAGCGCAGGTACTGCAGGAAGTGCGACGAAACCTCGATCGGGGAAAGTTTGGGAACCTCTTCCGGGGCCTGCCATGGTAGGAGAGCTGCCGTCCGGTCCACGGCAGCGTAACAGAGCCAGGACTTGGCCGAAGCTACCAGCCGCGCCGGACTCTCAGCGCCGCGTTTGCGCGCCAGTTCGCCAATCACAAACCTCGGCTCTCGCTCCCAAGGCAATGCCACGCTGCCCTTGGGAAAGTCCACTTCGCCGGGTATATATAGGAAAGACGGAAGTAATCTTCGTTCCGCGACTTCGTTCGGATTGACGAGCTGTGGGACGTCCTGGACACTGATCGGCTCAGCATCTTCGGCAACGGCGGCTTGGCAATGCGCCAGCGCCGAATTGGTGGTCCCCAAGTCGATGCCAACGATGTATCGGGCGTCCAAATAGCCTCCTTTTGCGGATCAGGTGGCCGTTCTGAATCGAGCCATCGAGCAGCAACAATGCGGCCTTGCCTGCCCCGTTTCTAAGGAACCTCAACCTCAGCCGGGGCTACTACCCACCGACCCGGCCCCTCCGGCAAGGGCGGCAGATTCACCTGGATTGCGCGCCACCCCGGATGTCGTAGTAGACCCCGAAGGGGCAACTTGCCCGTGACGTTTCCGATTAGTTTTATGGATGTTGGGTCAAACCCCGCCGGCAACGTGACCACCTGATCCTCATCCGCAGCGATGATCGGTTCGAGCTTGAGATAGCGTTCGAAAACCTGCCGGCAACTTTCGTGCACAGTCCGCACGGCAGCGCCGAGTTGTGCGTCAGGGTACGACGCCACATCTTCAGCCAAGAAGTCGATCAGTCGTCCGTCGCGTTGCAGCAAGGCAAGCATCTGAACCGCTCGCTCAAACGACTCCGACGGGGGCTTCTCAACTTCTTCTACCTTCCGCACGGCGGTCAACTCAGCGGCGCCGGTGGTTGTAGCAATAAGAGCCGGCGTTTTCACCAGCTCCAGTGCAATGTGCTGCGGTATCTCACCCCGTAACAGAATCGAGACGAAACAACGCAAGGCATAAGAAACCCGTTTTCCAAGTCCCATCCTAGTTCACTCCGATTATCGAACAGCGAAGCTCACCAAGAGGGGGCCCGCTGTTCGAGAAAAGCACAGCGTGTACGCTTTGGGCGATACAGCCGTGTTCAAGCTCCCTAAGTTAAAGCAGAGTTAAGAATTGGGGACGACGGGCTACGTTCTCGATCAGCAGAGTCCTGCACGTTTGCCACGCCATAAAGACGCCCGCCCTTTGATGATCTGAGTCGAGAGCGACAGACCACGCCTCGGCGCTTGTCACAAGTGACAGCAAACAAACGACTTGACGGTCTGTTTGCTGACAAGAACGTAGTCGGATACGCGATGCCAACGTGGAGAAGAGACACCCTCGAATTCGACTGTGCAAGCGACTCAGGCGCGCGGTGTTGGAACTCATCAGACAAGCTGCCATTATACCGGACTTTTTAGTCAACATCAATGGGAGTTATCGGTAATCTATTTTGATTCTCGCAGGGCTAGATAGATAGGCGAACTCCAGCGACTAAGGTAGGAAACGGCGAGTGAGCCGTGCACTTGACAAGGAGATTCGAATGTTGGTTTCGTTCCGTTGTTGTTCCCTCGGCCGAGAAGCTACGAGGTGAAGGCTGCAGCCATCCCGAAGATGAGGTCACCAGATTGGACCGGGTTATCCAGAATACGGTTGCAACACCTACAGATCGAGGTCTGCGGGCTTTCGCTTTGGCCTTGCCATGTCCAGAGCGTTACATTAGACTTAAAACGTATAGGTTAGACGCCGCGCCTGTAGCTCAGATGGATAGAGCGGCAGACTTCGAATCTGTAGGCCGGGGGTTCGAGTCCCTCCAGGCGCGCCAGATTGACCTGGTAGCGCGGGCGTCCCCCGCCCGCTCTTCGGAAGTGGTTGGTGGATGATGGCTAGCAAGAGGGCATCCTACTTTTTTTTCTCGCCACTCGCCACTTCTGAAGCGCGGGCGGGGACGCGCGCGCTACCAGGCGGGGGACATCATGTCAACTTCGACTACTTCCGTGAGCGGCAAGGTGGCAGCAGCTTTGGATGGCCTTCGTATTGAGCTGCCTTCCTGGGGTTTCGCGGACACCGGAACCCGCTTCGGCAAGTTCCTCCAGCCTGCCGCCCGCACCATCGAGGAGAAATTCGCCGACGCAGCCCAGGTGCACGCCTTCACCGGGGCTTGTCCCACGCTGGCCTTGCACGTGCTATGGGACGTCCCGGCTGGCACCAAGGCCGAGGACATTCGGCGCCTCGCCGAGCGCTATGGGATCCAGGCGGGAGCGATCAACCCCAACGTCTTCCAGGATCAGATCTATAAGTACGGGTCGCTCTCGAACGAAGACGCCTCGGTGCGTCAGCACGCGCTCGATCACTTGCTGGACTCGGTGCGGATCGCCAAGGATCTGGGCAGCCGCGACATCTCGCTTTGGTTCGCCGACGGCTCGTCATATCCCGGCACCGCCAACATTCGCGCCCGCAAGCACTGGATGGCGGAGGGTCTGCGCCAGACGCACGCGGCGCTGGCCCCCGGTCAACGCCTGCTCGTGGAATACAAACCCTTCGAGCCGGCGTTCTACCACACCGATATCGGCGACTGGGGCATGGCGCTGCTGCTGGCGCGCGACGCCGGGCCGCAGGCTCGCGTGCTGGTGGACACGGGACATCACTACCAGGCCCAGAACATCGAGCAGATCGTTGCGTGGCTGCTGGACGAGAAGATGCTGGGCGGGTTCCACTTCAACGACCGCCGCTATGCGGACGACGATCTCACGCTGGGCTCCATCGATCCCTATCAGCTCTTCCGCATTTTCGCCGAGATCTGCGCCTACGAGTGGGAAACCGGCACCAAGGCAGACATCGCTTACATGGTGGACCAGAGCCATAACCTGAAGAACAAGATCGAGGAGATGATCCAGACGGTGACCACGGCGCAGGAGCTTTACGCCAAGGCGGCGATCATCGACTTTCCCAAGCTCGCGCGGGCGCAGCAGGAGCAGCGGCTGATCGATGCCGAGGACGCTTACAAGGACGCCTTCTCCACCGATGTTCGTCCCGCCATCCGCGAGTGGCGGCGGGCGCGCGGGCTCGGCGAGGATCCCCTGGTGGCGTTCCGTGCCAGTGGCTATCTGGATCGGATCACGCGCGAGCGGGCGGGACGGGCCGCGGCAGCGAGCAGTTATGCGTGAGTTGAAAGGAGATTCCCTCGCGAAGATGATGGCACTGAGCGTCGTGGTGTTGTTACTTTGTCAGGCGCTGGCGGTGCCGGCGCAACGGACTGCGACGAGCGTCAATTGGGATTCGTTGAAATTCTTGCTCGGGAAGTGGGTAGGCGAGGGAACTGCGGAAACTGGGCAGGCGGGCGCGGGGTACTGTTCGTTCGAGGCCGGATTGCAGGACAAGGTGCTGGTGCGGAAGAACCATTCCGAGTATCCGGCGACGAACGGCCGCCCGGCGATTTCGCACGACGACTTGATGATCATCTATCCAGACCAGGTAAGGCAGCAGCTTCGAGCGTTCTACACGGATAACGAGGGCAACGTGATCCACTACACGGTGACGGCTTCGACCGACGGCAAGGGGGCCGTGTTCCTTGGCGATGCGGAACCCGGAGCCCCGCGCTACCGGCTGACCTACAACCTGACACAACCGGACCATATCGCGATCACGTTCGAGATGGCGCCTCCCGGAAAGCCTGATCAATTCCAGAAATTCGTCGAGGGCAAGATGCGCCGGTCGGCCGACAGGGATTAGGCCGACGAATCGCATCCTCACCGGTGGCTCCTACGGCGTTTTGTGATTCGGGCGCTCGGAACTTTGAGGAAGTGGGTCTCGTAAGAGTCATTGAGGCCCGCATGAAACGGCCGTGTGTCCGGCTCATCGGTTCGAAAGCGCTTCGGGTCGCGCCCGTGAAGCTCGCCGCAACGCGACCCTGGGGGTATCCCGATGCTTGAAAGCCTGTTACAGGATCTCCGCTATGGCGTGCGGGTGTTGCGTAAGGAGCCTGGGTTCACCGCCATCGCCGTGCTGACCCTGGCGCTCGGCATCGGGGCCAACAGCACGGTTTTCAGTTGGATCGATGCGACCCTGCTCAATCCCATCCCCGGAATGTCTAACGCCAGCGAAGTCATATCGATTACACGCGGACACGCCGGCTCCCAATCCTATCCTGACTTCGTGGATTTGCGCGACCACAGCCAGAGCTTTTCGGGTCTCACCGGCTTTGCACTCGGGCCGGTGAGCTTGACCGGAAACGGCAAACCCGAGCAAGTCTGGGGAACGATGGTAACAGCCAACTACTTCGACGTTCTGGGCGTGAAGCCCGTCCTCGGACGAGGTTTCCTGCCCGCGGAAGACAAGGTGCAGAATGGCGCGCCGGTCGCGGTAATCAGCTATCGCCTTTGGCTGAATCGCTTTGGCGGCAATCCGTCTGTAGTGGGCCAGACGATCCACATCAACACGCACGCTTACACCATCGTGGGCGTTGCTCCGCGCGTCTTTCAAGGCAGCTACACGGGACTTCGCTCGGAACTCTGGGTACCGATGATGATGGTCCCGCAACTGATTGGGGTGGAAGATCGGCTGGTTTCGCGAAACACTACCTGGATGAACGCACTCGGCCGGCTTCGTCCCGGCGTGACCCGCGAACAAGCGCAAGCCGAATTGGCAACTCTGTTTCAACAGATCGCCCGGCAGTATCCCGATTCCCACAAAGGCAGAAACCAGATTATGACCTACCCGCTTTGGCGGGCTCCGAACGGCGCCAATGCCTTCTTCTCCCAGCTTCTGCCGATTCTGCTCGGCCTGGCCGGGGTGGTTTTGCTGCTGGCCTGCGCCAACCTCGCCAACTTGCTCCTGGCGCGCAGCGTGTCGCGGCAAAAGGAATTGGCCATCCGGCTGTCACTCGGCGCCAGCCGGCGGCGTCTGGTCCGGCAGTTTCTCGTCGAGAACTTCGTCCTGGCGCTGGCGGGAGGAGCGCTGGCTCTGCTCGTGACCGTTTGGACGGCCAGGTCCTTCATGGACTTTGCGCCCAGCAGCAATCTTCCCGTTTGGCTCTCCGTAAGCGTGGACCGGCGCGTGCTTCTCGCCACCCTGGTTATCTCGGTCGTCACCGCCGTGCTCTTCGGCATCCTGCCGGCGCTACGGGCTTCGGGAACGAATCCCGCCGGCGTGCTCAGGGGTGAATCCGGTGGCATCGCCGGAAGCGCCCGCAAGGCGCGGCTTTCCGCCGGACTCGTGGTGGTACAGACTGCGTTTTCGCTGTTGTTGCTGGTTTCCGCCGGCCTGTTTATCCGCAGCTTCCGGGCGGCGCAGCGATTCAACCCGGGCTTTGATCCTCAGGGCGTTTTGCTGGAGTCCTACGATTTGTTCCCCAACGGCTACCAAGAAGCTGATGGGATCGTGTTTGACCGCCAGCTTCTGGAGAAGAGTAAAGCCCTTCCCGGGGTCCGAGCCGCCAGCCTCGCTGATTGGGTGCCGCTCGGGTTCGGCTCGAGTTCCGATGAGTTTGTTCCCGAGGGCTACGTGCCCGGACCGCATGAGGCCATCGAGGCGGGCATCGCTCATGTGAGCCCGGGTTATTTTGCGACCCTAAGCATTCCCATCCTGCAAGGCCGCGACTTCACTCCTCAGGACGGGGCGGATTCGCAGCCGGTCGTGATTATCAACCACGCGCTTGCCCAGCGCTATTGGCCGCAGCAGGAGCCCATCGGGAAGCGCATGAAAGTGGAGGGGAAATGGGCCACAGTGGTCGCCGTAACCCGCACCACGAAGTATTACGATCTCCATGAGGAGCCGCAGCCCTTTCTTTATCTGCCCCTGTACCAGTTCTACTCTCCGGGTGTAACGGTTCACGTCCGCACCGCCGGCGATCCGATGGAGCAGGCGCGCGCCGTCGAACAGGCGGTTCACCAACTGAACGGGGACCTGCCCGTCTTCAACGTTGCCACCCTCGAAACGCGAACCCAGGCATCCTCTTTTGTCCTGCGAATGGCGGGCTCGTTTGTGGGTGTGTTCGGCCTGCTGGCACTGGTGCTCGCGGGGGTGGGTATCTATGGTGTAGTCGCGTATGCCGCGAAACAGCGGACGCGCGAGATCGGCATCCGCATGGCGCTCGGAGCCCAGCCCGGCGACGTGATGCGAATGGTGATCGGCCAGGGCCTGACGCTGGCCGCGATCGGCGTGGTTATCGGTCTGGTGGTGTCGTTCGGGTCCACCCGGCTGATGTCGAGCCTGCTCTTTGGCGTGGGCGCGAGCGATCCGCCCACCTTCGCCGGCGTCGCGATTCTTTTGGCCCTGGTGGCGCTGGCAGCCTGTTACCTCCCGGCACGGCGCGCCATGCGCCTGGATCCCATGGTGGCATTGCGGCACGAGTAGGCCGTGGCCTTCCTGCTCCCACGTTTTGACGCCCGGTAGACTGGAAAGCCGACTTAGCCTTCTGACTACGACTTTCAATCCATTACCGTGGTAAGATGGATGTATGGCATTGGCTCGCTCTAAAGTCACCGCGCAGGGTCAGATTTCCGTGCCCGCGGAAGTGCGCCGGAGACTCGGGATTGGTCCCGGATCGGTCCTGGAGTGGAATCAAGAGGGCGAGAAGATCGTGGTACGGCGATCGGCACGATACAGTTGGGAGGATGTTCACAGGGCGCTTTTCCCGGATCGGCCCCCGAGGCCTCGCACTCTCGCTGAACTGAAGCAGGGAATCAGGCGGTACGTGCGGGAACGCCATGCGGGCCGTTGATACTAACGTCCTCGTTCGACTGTGGCGTTGCACCGGCTCGTCAGGTGGAGTAAGCTTAGTACCGTGAGCACCCTGAAACAGATCGAGGATGCTGTTCGCCAGCTTTCGTCTAAGGACCTCGCCGCCTTTCGGGCGTGGTTCGCCGAGCTGGACGCTGCCGCCTGGGACCGCCAGATTGAAGAGGATGTTGCGGCGGGTCGACTCGATGCGTTGGCTGATGAAGCCCTGAACGATCTCCGGGAGGGCCGCTGCACCGATCGATGAGACACAGGGCCAGTCCAAGGTTCTGGCGGAGCTACCGGCGACTCCCGAAGGACATCCAGCGGTTAGCGGACGAATCTTACCAGCTTTTACGGCAAAGCCCGAGGCATCCCTCCCTGCACTTCAAGAGGATTGGCCGTTTCTGGTCGGTGCGGGTCGGTCTGCACTACCGGGCGCTTGCCGTTCAACATGACGCGGAAGTGGTGTGGTTCTGGGTTGGGCCCCACGCAGAGTACAATCGCCTCATCGGCGTGGCGTAGTCCCGCCATCCGGTGCAAGACGAGCACCTCCTACTGAAAGGGCCGCAGACGACCCTGCCCTGCACTTGCTGTCGGCCGATCAAGCCGTAAATCTCTTTCCCCACCGATGCGGACGTCCTGGCTTGGTTGAAGTCCAAGGGTGAGGAGCATTTGAGCCGGATCAACACCATGCCCCGGGAGCGTATGATGGCCGAGGGCAAGCGCGGCGGTTAAACAGCAGGGACGAAAGAAGCTAAGGGTAGCGCAGACCTTGTGGAGCAGGTCTGCGCTACCCTTGCTGCAATTGCTGG
>DATFYM010000025.1:0-2492 GCA_035315065.1 Terriglobia bacterium | reverse complement strand
GGTAGGGTTTCCACAGGTCGCTGCAGATAAAACGCAGCCGCCCGGCACGCGCTTTCCCGAAGGAGCGAAAGAAGCGCAGCAAAGTCTTCATGGTACGATCCTTCCCCACCCACAGCAGCCGCTGGCCGTGCCCGTCAATCTTGTGCGGGCAACCTAATTATGAGCAGTTTTTTCAGGGAAAGTGGGTAACACTTTTTTGTTCCGAGTGATGGTGATCACTCCGTTTGTTTGTAACCAAGTTTCCACCGCCCGACGTCGGGCGGTTTCGACTTGGGGTTGAGTGTGAACCGCCGAGACTTGGAAAAGCGCCTTGGTCAGTTCGTTGATCCAATCGAAGATCTCCCTTCGCTTGCGGAGAGTATACGCCTTCAGGGCGGGCTTCGCATCCTGAAACACCCGGCAGGCAACATGCCCGTGGAGACAGTCACGGGAGCGATGGTTCAATTCATGCGCCAGCACCTCCGCCCAGGCTTGCACCTGGGACTCGGTAGTCGGGCCGCCGGCGAGGATCTTTTCCACCAGCGGAGTTTTCAGTTCCCGCACCGCACATTCCATCCCGCCGTTGTAAGGCGGATAATGAGGGGGCGAGTTCAGCGGGATGACCAGGTAACGGGCGAGCACCTCATCAACCGCCTGCTGATTGAGATTGGAACCATTGTCGCGTTTGAGCACCAGCGGCGGTCCATGCCGCAAGAACAGTTGCTCCAGGTGAACCGCCACGGTTTCTCCCAACACCCGCTCTCCCACTAAGGGCGTGAACTTATAGCGTGAGGCCAGGTCCTGCACTTGATGCAGATACAGTTTGTGGTCGGCGAACCTCACCAACTCGGCATCATCCAGTGACCACACCAGGCCGGGAACCTGCCAGGTGATGTGGCATAATTCCGCCTGGTGTTGATGGGCCAGCTCCCGCCGCACCGTATCCGTCAGCGCCTGCAGATCGCGACGGGAGATCTGGTCTTGGTACTGCCGGTACAGCCTGCCGACTCCACGGCTGCGCTGGCGGCCGTGCTGCAGGTGGCACAAGTCAACGCGCAACTCCTCCAGTTTTAACGGCGCCACCTTTCGGGGACCCGGCTTGCAGAGGGCCGGCGGGCCCTGCTGGAGGCGGTGTTGCCAACGCCGGAAGCTCCCATACGGCAGCCCGAGGGACGCACAGAGGCGGGGGTAGGGCCAGCGTACTTGTCGTTTCAGTCCGTTCAGGGTAGTAACCATCATTGCGGCTACCTCAGGATTTTTTTTTATCCGGCTGTTCCAACCGCTGACGGATCTGCTCCGTCTGCTCCAGGACTTCGAGCTTCGCCTGCAGCTCCTGGGTCTGGCGTTGGAGGGCCTCCTTCTCCGGGTCGAGGGGCCGCGGCGGGCGCCCCTGTTCCCGATTGCCCAGCGCCTCGACCATCGCCGCCAAGGCTCGCCGCTCCCACTTGTAATAGGTCTTGCGGGAGATGCCCAGTTGCCGGGCGGCTTCCTGGGCACTCAACACCCCGCTCCGCACCTGCATGATCAACTGCGCCCGCTGCCGGGCCAAGGCTTGCTGGTGAGCGCTGGGTTGCGGATCGTTCATCGCAGGATCCTCCCGCCCCGCAGGGATGGTCTACTTGCTCGGCGGGGGTGATTTCGGTTCTTGCAGCTTGGCCAGCCGCTTCTCCAGTTTGGCCATGCGCCCCTTCTGTTGCAACGCTTGGCGCGCCAGCAACCGCTCCAGTTTCGGACTCAGCGCCGGTCCCGGTTCCAGACGCGTCTGCGACTCCAGCGCCTTGAGCATCGCCGCCAGCGCCCGCTTCTCCCAATGGGACAGTACGGCCGGACTGATCGCCAGTTCTTGGCACACTTCCGCCGGGCGACGACGCTCGGTCCAGATCGACAGCACCGCTTGGGCTCGCTGCTGGGCATTGTATGGCAGCGGTTCCTTCTTGGCTTTGATTTCGGTGGACATGATCTCCTTCCTCCAGGTCGTAGCTGACCTCCTGATGCGGTCGCGGTTCTTCGCCATCGACGAGCATCTTCACTTGGCCCTTCTCGGCACGAATGACTACGGATTGCTCACCCATCCGCCCCACCATGTAGAACGGACGGTGCGGTTGCCCTCGTAACGCCAGTTCCAGCATGTTCTCTTGCATGCCGCGCTCGATGACTTGGCGCAACTCCTGGGCAATAGCAAAGAAGCGATCGGCCGGACACAACCCCTCCAAGGACTGATGGGGCCGCCGGTGGTTGTAGTGCTTCACCCACAGCCGAATCCGCTCGCCGGCCGACTCGAAGCTGTCGAACTGGGCGCGCACCAGAAACTCCTCCCAGATGGTTTTCCAGAAGCGTTCGATCTTGCCCAAGGTCATGGGATGATGCGGTCGGCTCTTAATGTGGTGAACCCGATCCTTGCGCAACTCCGCCTCGAAACGGGTGGTCCCGCGCCAACTCGCGTACTGGCGGCCTTGATCGGAGAGCATCTCTTTGGGCACCCCGTACTCCGCCACCGCCCGGCGGTACACCTC
>DATFYM010000024.1:0-18244 GCA_035315065.1 Terriglobia bacterium | reverse complement strand
CGTTGCGGCGGGCGCGCACGCCAGCATTCCGCCGGAAGAACCAGCGAAGCCAGAGGAGAAAAAACAATGACGAATCAAATTCGAAGTGGGCTCGCGATTTGTTGCCGCAGGTTTGTTTCCGGCAGGCCCGCGGGCCGCACGCGGATCGTCGCGTCATGGCTGGCTGTTTTACTGGTGGCCGCTGGCGCAGTTTTTCCGGGTGGTGGGGGTCTGTTGGCCCTGGCCGGTTCAGCCGCGCAATCGCCTTCAGCCAGCGCGATGCAAGCGGCGAAAAAACTCGCCGCCTCCGCCATTCAAATCGAGCCGGTCGAAAACGGCGATGTGCGTTTGCCTCCGGAGTTCCGCGTCGCGGTGTACGAGCATCTCCTCGCAGAGGTGAGCAAGTCGGGAAAGTTCCAACACGTCTATCGCAGCGGCGACCGCACGGCGGCCGATGCGCCTGATCTCGTAACCCTGCGCATGAAGGTGAAAGGCTTTAAGCAGGGCAGCGAGAGGGCGCGCGCCGCGACTACCGTGGCCGGGGCAACCTCTGTCGATTTGGGAGTGCAAGTCACCGGCCGCGACGGCACCGTGCTAGTGGACCGCGACGTGGAAGGCAAAGTCCGCTTCTTCGGCGGCAACTTGCGCGCCACTTACGATTTTTCCAAGAAGGTCGCTGAAGTCCTCCGCCAGAGTTTTTAGAACTCTGAAGCTGATCCGGTGGGATGCGGAGGCTCGGTCCCCAATTCCACCTGGACCATTGGCGTATCCGACTGAGTGAGCATCACGACACTGCATCCTAGGAGGTTCACATTACTATGACGAAACTGATCAATGACCCTGTTACTGAATCGAGTGACCTGAGCGCTTATGGCGCAGCCAGATCAACAATCCATGGGGCGCCGCTGACATCCGAGGAATTGCGCAAGATCGACGCTTACTGGCGTGCCAGCCTCTACCTCTCCTTGGGGATGCTGTACCTCAAGGACAACCCCTTGCTGCGGGAGCCGCTGAAAGTGGAGCACACGAAGCCGCGGCTGCTGGGCCACTGGGGCTCGGACGCCGGCCAGAGCTTCACCTACACCCACTTCAACCGGCTGATCAACAAGTACGACCTGAACGCCATTTTCGTCTCCGGCCCCGGACATGGGGCGCCGGCCGTCCTGTCTCAGGGATACCTCGAGGGAACATACTCCGAGGTCTACCCCGACAAGAGCGAAGACGTGGCAGGAATGCAGCGCTTCTTCAAGCAGTTCTCCTTCCCCGGCGGCATCGGCAGCCACGCCACCCCGGAAACGCCCGGCAGTATCCACGAAGGGGGAGAGCTAGGCTACAGCATCTCGCACGCCTTCGGGACGGTCTACGACAACCCGGACCTGATCACGCTCGTAATGGTGGGCGACGGCGAGGCCGAGACCGGACCTCTGGCCACGAGCTGGCACAGCAACAAGTTCCTCAACCCCATCACTGACGGGGCGGTGCTGCCGGTCCTGCACCTTAACGGCTACAAGATCAACAACCCCACTCTCCTGGCTCGCATCAGCCACGAAGAGCTGGAAGCTCTGTTCGTCGGCTACGGGTACACACCTTACTTCGTGGAGGGCAGCGATCCGGAGAGCATGCACCAGGCGATGGCCGCCACCCTGGAGCACTGCGTCGTGGAGATCCGCAAGGTCCAGGAGGAGGCGAGGCGGACGGGCAAGGCCTTCCGGCCGCGCTGGCCCATGATCATCCTCCGCAGCCCCAAAGGCTGGACGGCTCCGCGGCAGGTAGACGGGCACTACCTGGAGGGTTTTTGGCGGGCACACCAGATTCCGATCGCGGACATCGCCACCAACCCCGCCCACCTGAAAGTGTTGGAAACGTGGATGCGCGACTACAAGCCGGAGAAACTCTTTGATGAGCAGGGGCGGCTGATCCCCGAGTTGAAGGCCCTGGCCCCCAAAGGGAACCGCCGGATGAGCGCAAACCCGGTGGCGAATGGCGGTCTGTTACGCCGGCCCCTGGACATGCCCGATTTCCGCCAATCTGCAGTCGACGTCAAGAAACCCGGCGCGACTCTGGCTGGTAACGTTCCCACCCTTGGCGTTTTCCTCCGGGAGGTCATGCGGAAGAACATGCACAACTTCCGCGTCGTCGGACCGGATGAGACTCAGTCCAACAAGCTCGAGGCCCTCTACGACGTCGGCAAGAAAGTCTGGCTGGGGGACTACTTCCCAGAGGACGCCGACGGCGGCGAGCTGGCCCCAAACGGCCGCGTTATGGAGATGCTCAGTGAGCACACCGTGGAAGGGTGGCTGGAGGGTTACATTCTGAGCGGCCGGCACGGCTTCATCAACAGCTACGAGCCGTTCATCCACGTCATCGATTCCATGTTCAACCAGCACGCCAAGTGGCTGGAGAAGTGCAACGAGCTGCCTTGGCGGGCCAAGGTGTCGTCACTCAACCTGCTGATCACGGCGCTGGTCTGGCGGCAGGATCACAACGGTTTCACGCACCAGGATCCCGGTTTCCTCGACGTGGTCGCCAACAAAAGCCCCGACGTGGTGCGCATCTACCTACCGCCCGACGCCAACTGCCTGCTGTCGGTCGGCGACCATTGCCTGCGCAGCGTGAACTACGTCAACGTCATTGTCGCGGACAAGCAGGTGCACCTGCAGTACCTAAACATGGACGCGGCGATCGCGCACTGCACGAAGGGCGCGGGCATCTGGAACTGGGCCAGTAACGACCAGGGCGCCGAGCCCGACGTGGTCATGGCGAGCTGCGGCGACCTGCCGACCATGGAGTCCCTCGCCGCCACGGCTCTGCTTCGCCAGCACCTGCCCGACGTGAAGATCCGGTTCGTGAACGTGGTCGACCTGTTCAAGCTCGTGCCGGACTCCGAACACCCACACGGGTTCACAGATCGTGAGTTCGAGGCCCTCTTCACTCCGGACAAGCCGGTGATCTTCAACTTCCACTCCTATCCGTGGCTGATCCACCGGCTCACTTACCGCCGTCCCGGCCAGGGCAACATCCACGTGCGCGGCTACAAGGAGCAGGGCAACATCAACACGCCGCTGGAGCTGGCCATTCGCAACCAGACCGACCGCTTCAGCCTGGCCATTGACGCCATCGACCGGATACCCCGTTTCCGCGTCACGGGGTCCAGCGTTCGCGAGGCTCTGCTGAGCCAGCAGATCGCATGCGAAAACCACGCTTATGAATTCGGCGTGGATCGACCAGACGTCACGGACTGGAAGTGGCCGTATTAGTGTTCGTCTGAAAGGATGAAAAGGACTCGACCATGAGCACAAAGACAGGGAAAACCCAGGTATTGCCGGATCCCGCTGCACTCATTGAGAAGCAATACGGATGCGGCCCAGTACATTTCGCCGGAACGAGCGAAGCACTGTATGAACGGCACCTGCTGTTTGACAGTGGAGTTGATCTGGACGCGGCGACGGCGCGCGATCGGTTCGAGGCGCTGGCCCGGTCAGTCCGCGACATCCTGTCTCAGCGATGGCTCTTAACCGAGAAGACCTACGAGCAGCAAAACCCGAAGCGGGTCTATTACCTCTCGATGGAGTACCTCCTCGGCCGCGCACTCATGAACAATGTCACGAATCTTCTGCTCGCTCCGGTGGCGAGACAGGTCATCGAAGACAAGAAACTCAACCTGCTCGAAATATTGGAGCAGGAGCCCGACGCGGGACTGGGTAACGGCGGGCTGGGGCGTTTGGCAGCCTGCTTCATTGAATCGGCGGCGACGATGCAGCTCCCGGTTATGGGTTACGGGCTGCTCTATGAGTACGGCATCTTCCGGCAATCCATCCGGAACGGATGGCAGCAGGAAACGCCGGATAACTGGCTCCGTTCACCCGACCCGTGGCAGTTCGCTCGCCCCAACGAGAAGGTGAAAATCAGCTTGAATTGTTCGTTCGAGCTTACACAGGGCAGTGTGCGCCCGGTACCGGGGCGTCCATCGACTTTTTTCGGCGTTCCCTTTGACCGACCAGTAATCGGCTACGGCGGTTCCACGATCAACACGCTCCGCCTCTGGGCCGCGGCCGCGCCGGACAACTTCAACTTTGCAGAATTCTCTCACGGCGATTTTGTCGAGGCGTTTACTCAGACTCTCTCGGCTGAAACCCTGACACGCGTCCTTTACCCCGATGATTCAACATTCATGGGCCAGGGGCTGCGATTTGTACAGGAGTACTTTCTTGTTGCCTGCTCGCTGGCAGATGCGGTGCGCCGCTTCCAACGCGGCAACTCGGATTGGCTCTTGTTTCCAGAGAAGGTCGCGTTTCAGATGAACGATACTCACCCGGCCCTGGCGGTGCCGGAGCTGATGCGGATCCTGGTTGACCAGGTGCACCTTGAATGGGACGATGCCTGGCAGATCACACAGAACACGCTTGCATACACGAACCACACCTTGCTGCCCGAAGCCCTCGAAAAATGGCCGGTGGCGTTATTTGAAGACATACTGCCCAGGCAGCTCGAGATTATCTATGAAATCAATCGACGTTTTCTGGGCGATGTTCGCGGGCGGTTTTCGGGCGATCAAGGCCGTACTCAGCGCCTGAGCCTTATCGAAGAGGGGGCCAGCAAGAAGGTTCGCATGGCCAATCTTGCGGTCGTAGGTTCCCACAGTACCAATGGTGTGGCTGCGATTCACTCCGATCTTTTACGCAAAACAACCCTGAAAGACTTAGCGGAGGTCTTTCCTGAACGTTTTAACAACAAGACGAACGGGGTCACGCCGCGGCGCTGGCTGCTGCTGTGCAATCCGGCGCTGGCCAGTACGATCACTGAGGCCCTCGGCAATAGCTGGGTCACCGACCTTAGCGAACTGAGCAGGCTCAAACCGCTGGCCGAGGATAGAGGTTTTCGCGAGAGTTTCAGGAGGGCCAAGCGGGCAGCCAAATTGGACTTTGTCACCTGGCTAAAGGCAACCTCCGGTCAGACGGTGGACCCGGACGCCATCTTTGACTGCCAGATCAAGCGGATTCACGAGTACAAGCGGCAACTGCTCAATGCGCTGCGGATCACAGTCCTTTACAACCGGCTGCGGGAGAATCCGGAACTGGAGATGACGCCGCGGACATTCTTTTTCGCCGGCAAAGCCGCGCCTGCATACCGGCTCGCCAAACTGATTATCAAATTCCTTAACAATTTGGCTGATGCCATCGACGGCGACCCCGCAGTCCGCGGGCGGCTTAAAGTGGCATTCCTGCCCGAGTACTGCGTCTCACTTGCAGAGCACTTGGTCCCGGCAAGCGACGTCTCCAACCAGATTTCGACGGCAGGCTACGAAGCCAGCGGCACCAGTAACATGAAGTTCATGATGAACGGCGCGTTGACAATCGGCACCCGTGACGGCGCGACGATTGAGATGGCCGAAGAGGCCGGCGAGGAGAACTTCTTCCTCTTCGGCCTGACGGCGGAACAAGTAGCCGGCAGTCGCGGGTGGTACAACCCGCACTGGCACTACGAACACGAGCCCGAGACCCGCAAGGCCTTGGACTTGATCTTCTCAGACTACTTCAGCCGCTATGAACCGGGCGTCTTCGCCCCCTTGCAAGACATGTTGCTAACCCACGGCGATTACTACATGCACCTTGCGGACCTGAAGTCGTACCTCGAGGCAGATGAGCGGCTGTGCGCGTCGTATGCTGACGCCAACGACTGGGCGCGCAAGGCCATCTTGAATGTGGCGGGCTCGGGGAAGTTCTCCAGCGACCGCACCATCGCCGAATACGCGGCCGAAATCTGGAACGTACGACCGTGCCCGGTGCCAGAGAAGGCGTGACAGGTCCAATTGGAAGCCGAACAATGCGCTTTTCACAAAGAAAGTGCTCGTCCCTCGAAGTCGTCCAACCAACACCAGCCGGGCCAGTTCGCTCCGGTGGAACGGACGGCCGGCACAACGGAAAGGAGAATTACGATGAGATTCACGAAGTGGCTTACATTTCTACCGGCTTTATTGTTCATGGTCGTTAGCGTCCATGGGCAGGATGTTCACGACAACTATGACCGAGGCACCAACTTTGCAGCGGACACTGTGACGCTCAAGAACGGCCAGGTAATCGAGGGCACTTACCTGGGCGGTTCGCCGCGCGGGGTAAAGATCGAGACCGGCAATCAGATCCAGACGCTGGACGTCGCGGACATCCTGCGCATTGAATTTGACGCCGCTCGGGAACGGCGTGAGCTTGAAACATCGCCGGCCGCGGGCGCGATCGAGCTCCCGGCCGGCACCAACTTGGTCATTCGCATGATCGACGGGGTAGACTCGGAACGGAACTCCGTCGGACAGACATTCGCCGCGAGCCTGGACGAACCGGTCGTCATCAACGGTGAGACCGTGATTCCACGCGGGGCCGACGTCGTGGTGAAGCTGGTGGATGCCACGGAATCCGGGAAACTCACCGGACGTACGACTCTCACCGTGGATCTGATGTCCCTGAAAGTGAATGGCCGCATGGTGGACGTCAACACGGAAACGGTCACCGAGCAAAGCTCCTCGCGCGGCGCGCGCACCGCCAAGGTGGCTGGAGGCACCGCGGCGTTGGGCACGATTATCGGGGCCATCGCCGGCGGCGGCAAAGGAGCCGCCATCGGCTTGGGAGCCGGCGCCGCGGCAGGCGCCGGAGCGGAAATCCTGACCAAGGGCCAACGCGTGAAGATTCCATCCGAAACGCGGCTGACTTTCGTCCTCGAGAACGCCATCCGGCTCTGAAGGGGGCCATTCGCCATGTGGCTTGCCATACCCGGAAAGATTGTTGAGCTCCACGAAACCCGCTGCATGAGAATGGGCAGAATCGATTACGGCGGCATCAGCCGCGAGGCGTGCCTGGAATACATTGCCGACCCCAGGATTGGAGACTGCGTCGTGGTGTATGTCGGCTTTGCGATCAGTAAGGTGAATTCAGCGAAAGGACGAGCATGAGCCGCAACCTGGCCAGTTTGCTCTGGTGGAACGGACGGCCGGCACAACGGAAAGGAGAATTACCATGAGATTCACGAAGTGGCTTACATTTCTACCGGCTTTTTTGTTTATGGGCGTTTGCGTCCATGGGCAGGACGTTCACTACAACTATGACCGAGGCACCAACTTTGCAGCGTACAAAACCTACCAATGGGTCGACCTCCCGGGCGGAGTGCCGGATCAGTTGATCGACCAGGCGATTAAGCGGTCAGTCGACGAACAGCTCGCGCAGAAAGGCCTAACGAAGGTCGAGAAAGGCGCGGACCTTTACGTCGGCTACCAAGCTGCGATCGATCTGGAAAAGAGCGTCAACCTGTGGGGCACGGGCGGCGGCTTCGGCGGGTGGGGCCCGTGGGGCAACGGTACAGTGCAGGGCCAGACTTCTACCATTCCCGTCGGGATGCTGCTGGTGAACCTGTATGACCCGGGAAGAAAGCAACTGATCTGGCGCGGAGATGCCAGCAAGACCATCGATCTCAAGAAAGACCCGGATAAGAATTACAGGAACCTGCAAAAGGCTATGGCCAAGCTTTTTAAGAATTACCCGCCTCAGCCCAATAAGTAGGGGGCGAGGGACGAACGAGCAAGCAGCGCTGGTAAGAGCCGGAGATGATGGCGGAGACCGCACCATCGCCGAATACGCTGCCGACATTTGGAAGGTGAAACCATGCCCGGTGCCGCAGGGATTTGGTCAATACCGAATGAAGCGACGCATGAGCCTTGATCGAGGTAACCGGACCGCGATTATTCCTCAGCGCCGAACGAATTTGAGGGAGAAGCGCCAGGGAAGCGGACTTTGAGTACGGGGTTGAGTCTTTTATGAATTCTATTGTCCAGTTTCTTGTACAGCATGGCTACTCGGTCCTTTTCGCCGCGGTATTCGCCAACCAGGCGGGATTGCCCGTACCGTCCGTACTGTTTCTCCTGGCAGCCGGAGCACTCGCAGGCTCCGGAAGGTTGAGTTTGGCCGTCGCGCTCTGCCTCGCCGTCCCGGCCAGTATGCTGGCTGACTGGGCGTGGTACGAGGCCGGTCGACGCTGGGGCGACAAGATCTTGCACTTCATTCATCACTTCGCGACGGATCCGGATGGCGCCGAGCGCCAGTCGAAAAAGAACTTCGCCAAGTATGAGCCTGCGGTTCTGCTGGTGGCCAAGTTCGTGCCGGGCTTGGACGCGGTTGCACCTCCCTTAGCCGCGATATCCGGCATACGTCCCCTGCGTTTCCTGGCCTTTGACGCGGCGGGAGTCAGCCTCTGGTCATGCGCCTATGCCGGACTCGGCTACGCCTTCAGCCGAGACCTGAACCGTGCGGTCGCTTACGCCGCCAGAATGGGACAGCTTTTCGTAATCGTTGCCTTAGCTGGACTGTGTATCTACCTCGGTCCTAAGCTGGCTCGGTGGTGTCGCTTTATACGCGAGTTTCGATTGGCACGGATCACGCCAGAGGAGCTCAAGCGGAAGCTGGACGCTGGCGAACCGGTCTTTATTGTCGATTTACAGGGCGGGCATTCGCGCCACCGTCAGGGCATCCCCGGTGCCGTTCGCATCGATCCTCATCGGCTTGAACAATACAGAGCTTACGACATCAAAACGCGGGCTCCTCTCCCTCGCGACCGCGAGATGGTCCTTTACTGCGATAGTCCGCATGAGTTCACGAGCGCCCGCGTGGCTCTGGCCATGCGCGGGCGGGGGTTCCGCCGCGTTCGACCTCTTGCGGGGGGCCTTCAGGCTTGGCAGGAACGGGGATTCCCTGTGGCCCAGGATTTACCGCTTTTCGTGCCGAAATTAGTCGAAGAGCGAAACACGAACGCCCTAACCACTTCGAGTACTTAATGGAGGAGCGATGAGATTTGAGTTGCCGTACGACAAAAAAACCGTTGCCGTGGAAATTGACGATCGGAACTTTGTCGCGTCGCTGGTTTCAAAAGTGGAGTCCTATCGACCGGATAAGTCGCAGCAGCAACTGGTCGAAGCGTCACTGGACAATCCAATTAGCTCTCCCAAACTCGAGGAGCTTGTAGGGGGGAAGAACAATATCGTCATTGTAAGCTCCGACCACACCCGACCCGTGCCTTCCAATATCATTACGCCCATCCTGCTCCGGCGTATTCGCTCCGCGCAGCCGGACGCGAACGTAAAGATTCTGGTCGCAACAGGTTTTCATCGGCCTTCAACGCGCCAGGAGTTGATCGATAAATACGGGCAGGAGATCGTGGATCACGAACAAATCGTCATGCACGTTTCTACCGATGACGCCGCCATGGTCAAAATCGGCACGCTTCCATCCGGGGGAGAATGCATTGTCAACCGGGTCGCAGCCGAAGCGGACCTGCTGCTTGCGCAGGGCTTCATTGAGCCACACTTGTTTGCCGGGTTCTCGGGCGGCAGGAAATCGGTGCTCCCCGGAATCTCCTCCTACAAGACCATCATGGCAAACCACTGTGGCGAGTTCATCAATTCTCCCAACACTCGCCCTGGCATCCTTCAGGACAATCCCATTCACAAAGACATGTTGTATGCCGCGAAAACCGCCGGTCTGAAATTCATCGTGAATGTGATATTGAACGCTGACAGAGACATTATTGCTTCCTTTTCAGGAGATCTGGAACAAGCTCACTCCGCAGGCTGTCAATTTCTCACCTCGTTGGCTTCGGTCAGTAAAGTCCGGTGCGATGTCACGGTTGTCACCAATGGCGGCTATCCTCTGGACCAGAACATTTACCAAGCGGTCAAAGGCCTTACATCTGCCGAAGCCACAAACAAGGAGGACGGGGTCATCATCATGGTGGCCGGCCTGTCGGACGGCACAGGTGGTCAAGGCTTTTACAACAACCTGGCGCAGGTTAAGAGTCCAAAAGAACTCCTGGACCGCGTATCGCATGTCGGGCGCAATGAAACGGTCGCTGATCAATGGGAATCACAGGTGCTCGCGCGCATTCTCAATCGTCACCACGTCATCATGGTCTCCGATTTGATTAAGCCCGAAATAGTCAGAGCCATGCACATGGAGCATGCCAATTCCTTTGACGAGGCGCTGCGCCGTGCATATGAGCTTCAGGGCCGAAACGCCAGGGTCGCGGTGATTCCTGATGGATTAGCCGTAATCGTGCGTTAGATGAGCCAAGAGTCTTGAAAGGAGGTAGGAGCTATTGAAGAAAATAAAGCGGCGCGAGTTTTTGAAGACGAAGGGGCTTGCTGCTGTTGGAGCGCGCTGTTTGACAGGGGGAATGAACTTCATGCCGAGACGTTTCCTTAACTTTCGTCCCGAAGTCCGTTGGGACGGAGCCGATAATCCCGTGTTTGGCCCAACAACGGCGTTGCATTCACAAAGCCATCAGTGGACATATGCGTTCGAGACGTTAGTGAAATTTTAGAGTGGGAAACCATGACAGAAAAGGTTGCGGACAATCGATAAAGTGGGCGTACGGTGGCCCGAGCGACGTTACCGAAACGAGGCAGAATGCATAGCAGGCTTGCCGCCATTTATTTATCCCGACACTGCAAGACGGCGTGGAATGTCGAAGGCCGCCTGCAAGGTACCGCTGATTTACCCCTCTCCGAAACTGGTATTAAGGAGGCAAAAGCCAACGCTCTTGTTGTCCGTAATCTCGGCGTGTCTCGTATCGTCTGTAGCACCGCCCGTCGAGCTGACGAAACGGCACAGCAATATCGAGAATTATTGGAATTGCCTGTTTACCGTACGCCGCACCTGCGTGAGTTGGATCACGGGAACTGGGAAGGCAGGAAAGTGAAGGAACTGCTCTTAGATCAGAACTCCGGGTTTGCGAACTGGCTATCTGATCCGGGATGCCTGGCAATACCCGGCGCTAGCGAAACGGTGCAGGCTGCACAGCAACGCGCCGCACAGGCGTTACGAGACGCCGCGTTATCATTCTGCGGCGAATCGGTTCTGGTCATTGGCCACAAACATATCAATGCTCTCCTGATGTGTGCGTTGTTAAAGGAGCCGCTCACACGTTTCCGAAGTCACATCGTCGAGGACACACTACCACACCTGATTGCTGCTGACACGATTGAGGCGCTTTGTTCGGGAGCCGAGCGGGACGTAAAGTGGTCAAGCGAATTTGCCTATGGCGGTTCGAACTGAAGTAACAATGGCGGGCGCGGGGAAGTTCTCCGGCGATCGCACCATTGCCGAATGCACTGCCGACATTTGAAAGGTGAGACCATGCCCACTGGGGTAAGGAATTGGTCAATGCCGGGTAATCAATGTACGAACGTTGAAGGAGTCAGCAGGCCGACATTTTGTCCGGACCACCGCGCCTCTGGCTTGCTGCTGCACGTCACATCCCTGCCTTCACCTTACGGCATTGGTGATGTGGGACCAACGGCGTTGACCTGGGTTGATCGCCTTGTCGAATCGGGCCAGAGCTGGTGGCAAGCCTTGCCGCTGGGCCCCACCGGTTACGGCAATTCGCCGTATCAACCCTTGTCGTCCTTTGCTGGAAATCGGCTGCTCATCAGCCCGGACTGGCTCATCGAAGATGAACTCCTGCGAGCGAGCGACTGTGAATATCATTCAAGCGATCCCAGCGCCGTCAATTACGATTCGGTGATCCCATTCAAACATCGGCTACTCAAAAGGGCGTGGGTCAATTTCCGCGCTGGAGCGCGTCCTGATCTAAGGGGAGCTTACGAGCAATTCCGGTGCGACCAAGCGCACTGGCTGGAAGACTACGCGCTCTTTCGGGCGCTAAAAGGCAGGTTCGACAACGCCTATTATCTGGAATGGCCAGGAGAATTGGTCCGGCGCGATCCCGCAGCTCTCGACCGCATCCGGCGCGAACTCGGGGAGCAGATCGATCAGATGTGCTTCGCGCAGTTCCTATTGTTACGTCAAGGCGAGCGGCTGAAGGCCTACGCACATAGTAAAGGTCTGGGTGTGATCGGCGACCTGCCCTTCTTCGTGTCTCCCGACTCGAGCGATGTCTGGGCCAATCCGGAGCTGTTTCTGCTGGACGACCAGCGCCGGCCGCGCTTCCTCGCCGGAGTGCCTCCCGATTACTTCAGCCCACAGGGGCAGTTCTGGGGCAATCCCGTTTACAGTTGGGATGCTCTTCGCCAGTCCCGATATCGATGGTGGATCGATCGGCTGCGGTCGCTCTTGGCCCACGTCGACGTCATTCGCTTGGATCATTTCCGTGGTTTCGCGGCAGCCTGGCACGTGCCTGCCGGTGCACCAACGGCTCAAACTGGCGAGTGGGTGCCCGGTCCGGGAGCCGACTTGTTTCAGGTGGCGCAGAGAGAGTTAGGCGTTCTCCCGTTCATCGCCGAGGACTTAGGGTTGATCACACCCGATGTGTACGCACATCGTGACCAATTCCACCTGCCCGGGATGCGTGTCCTCCAGTTCGCGTTCGACGGTCATCCCGATAATCCGCACCTCCCGGGGAACTATACGACCAACTCCGTGGTGTATACAGGCACACATGACAATCCCACGACTCGTGGCTGGTTCGAAGATTTGCCGGATGAACAACGACAGAACGTGTGGAGATACTTGAAGCGTCCACCGGGCACCAGCAACGAGGCTGCGCCTGCGTTAATGGAACTTGCTTGGTCCTCTGCCGCGGTGCTCGCGATGGCTCCGCTGCAGGATCTGCTGAATCTGGGAAAGGAGGCGCGGATGAACGTGCCCGGCCGTGCCGACGGTAATTGGCGCTGGCGCTGCACACCAGAAATGCTCTCCGATCCTGCTTTCGAAGGGCTGCGCGATCTGACGAAGGATTCGAACCGTTCAGCGCCCGATTTCGATGCGCATGCGGGAAGAATGCTGGAGGCAGTCGCACTAAGCTGAACGCAGCGGTTTTCTCGCAGCCTTAGTAAGAACGATGTTCAGGGCTAAGTTCACTATTCTGAATGATGACCCGCATTGGATGCGGGTCGGTCATGACACGAAGGAGACATGATGAAAGCGACGCAACTACTTCACGATCTCGGCCAAAGCATCTGGCTCGACAACATCACCCGTGATCTGCTGAACACCGGCACGCTGAAGAGGTACATCGACGAGCTGTCGGTGACGGGACTTACCTCAAATCCCACGATCTTCGATCATGCCATCAAGAACAGCACGGCATACGACGCCGCAATCCGCGAGAAACTGAGTAAGAACCGATCGGGCGAGGCACTCTTTTTCGAGTTGGCCCTGGAGGACCTCACTCGGGCCGCCGACCTGTTCCGGCCCATCTACGACCGGACGGAGGGTGTGGACGGCTGGGTGTCGTTAGAGGTGTCGCCGTTGCTCGCATATGACACCGGCAGCACCCTGGCAGCAGCCAAGGAGCTCCATGACCGGGCGGGGCGACCGAACCTGTTCATCAAGATCCCGGGAACTAGGGAAGGCCTGCCCGCCATCGAAGAGGCAATCGTTGCCGGCATCCCGATCAATGTCACCCTGCTGTTCTCTCGCGAGCAGTACTTGGCGGCGGCGGAGGCATTCCTGCGCGGTATCGAGCGGCGCATCGAGGCCGGGCTTAAGCCTGTCGTCGGTTCCGTCGCCTCGGTGTTTATCAGTCGGTGGGACTCCGCGGTGATGGATAAGGTGCCCGACTCGCTGCGCGATCAGCTCGGCATCGCCATCGCCAAGCGTACGTACGAGGCGTACCGCGCTCTCCTGAGCTCTCCCCGCTGGCAGCGCGTTTTCAACGCCGGCGCGCGTCCCCAACGGCTCCTATGGGCCAGCACGGGAACCAAGGATCCCAAGGCGTCCGACGTTCTCTACATCAAGACCCTCGCTGCGCCTTTCACGGTGAACACGATGCCGGAGGGTACCTTGAAAGCCCTCGCCGATCACGGCGAATTGGGCACCATCCTGCCAGCCGATGGTGGCGACTGCGAGGAAGTGTTAGCGCAGTTCGCCAAGGCCGGAATCGATGTCGACGCCCTGGCTGCCCGGCTTCAGGACGAAGGAGCTAAGTCCTTCGTCCAATCCTGGAATGAACTGATGGCGGTAATCACCTCCAAGAGTGCGGCCCTCAAGAAAGCAGCGGGTTAGTTACTTGAACGGCGGGACATGCGCGGCCCAAGGGACTCGTAAGGCGAAGAATCACCGGTCGGGAGGCCGTGCTGGCCGTTGATGTAGGGGACCGATTCGAGTTTCTCGCCACCGAAAAGCACAGACTCGTTCTCGATGACTACGAGGAGACGAAAGGAGCACGAAGATGGCAACACGCGTAGGAACAGCTACCAAACGCCAGGGCATCGAACCGCTTGCCAAACGCAAGGCATGGAAGGCTCTCCAAACCCACTATAGGCAGGTCCGGGAATTACACCTCCGCAATCTCTTTGCGGATGATCCCAAACGCGGCGAGCGGATGACGGTCGAGGCTGTGGGCCTCTTCCTGGACTATTCGAAGAATCGCATCACCGACGAAACCCTTAAGCTCCTCCTTCAACTGGCCGAGGAATCGGGTCTGCGAGGCCGGATCGACGCCATGTTCCGAGGGGAGAAGATCAACATCACGGAGAACCGAGCCGTCCTGCACGTGGCTCTGCGCGCCCCCAAAGGAGCATCCATCCTGGTCGACGGCGAGGACATCGTTCCCCAAGTCCACGCCGTGCTCGATAAGATGGCAGACTTCTCCCACCGCGTCCGGAGCGGCGAGTGGAAGGGCCACACCGGTAAGCCCATTCGCAACGTAATTAACATCGGCATCGGCGGCTCCGACCTGGGGCCGGTGATGGCCTACGAGGCGCTCAAGCATTACAGTGAGCGCGCCATGACCTTCCGGTTCGTTTCCAACATTGATGGCACCGATTGTGCGGAAGCTGTCCGTGATCTGGACCCGTCAGAGACGCTCTTCATTGTCTCTTCGAAAACCTTCACAACGCTGGAGACGATGACCAACGCCCACACGGCGCGTGACTGGTCGCTGAAGGGTCTGGGGGGTGACGAAAAATCGGTGGCCAAGCACTTTGTCGCCGTCTCGACGAACGCGCCGGAAGTGGCCAGGTTCGGCATCGATACCGCCAACATGTTCGGGTTCTGGGACTGGGTCGGGGGGCGCTACTCCATGGACTCGGCGATAGGCCTTTCCACCATGCTGGCCATCGGCCCGGACAATTTCCGCGCCATGTTGGACGGCTTCCACGAGGTGGACGAGCACTTTCGAACCGCTCCGTTCGAGCGCAACCTGCCGGTACTCATGGGCCTTCTGGGCGTCTGGTACGCCGACTTCTTTGGCGCCCAGACTGTGGCTGTCTTGCCGTACGAGCAGTACCTGAAGCGATTCCCGGCCTATCTGCAGCAATTGACGATGGAGAGCAACGGCAAACACGTCACGCTCGAGGGGACCGAAGTCAACTACGCAACGGCCCCTATTTACTGGGGTGAGCCGGGGACCAACGGGCAACATTCTTTCTACCAGTTGATCCACCAGGGCACCAGGCTCATCCCGTGTGACTTCATCGCGTTCGGCCAGCCGCTCAATCCCCTGGGCCGGCACCACGACATGCTCCTGGCGAACGTCTTCGCTCAGACCGAGGCGCTGGCGTTTGGGAAGACGCCCGAGCAAGTCAAAGCCGAGGGCACGCCGGATTGGCTGGTACCCCACCGGGTCTTCGAGGGCAACCGCCCGTCAAACACCATCCTCGCCGAGCGGCTGACGCCGGAAATTCTCGGTAAGCTCGTGGCCCTCTACGAGCACAGCGTCTTCACCCAGGGCACCATCTGGAACATTAACTCGTTCGACCAGTGGGGCGTGGAACTTGGCAAGGTGCTGGCCCAGCGTATTATCCCGGAACTCGAGAGCCAGGCAGAGCCCGCGCTCGGCCACGATGGTTCGACCAACAACCTGATCCATCGCTACCGAAAGCTCAAGGAGAGATCCTAATGACTCACGGGTATGACAAGGCTCTGTATGTCCTGCCTTTCGACCACCGAGGCTCGTTCGAGACTGGAATGTTCGGCTGGAACGGCGCGCTGACGCCCGAGCAGATGGCGCAGATCGCTGCCATGGATCACCTGCGAGTGAACATCAAGTAGTCGGAGGATAACATGCGCGTGGGAATTGCCACCGATCACGGTGGGTTTGGCTTGAAGGAAGAGCTAGTCGCCCAGTTGCGGGCAGCCGGGCATGAGGTAATCGATTTCGGTGCTCATAGCCTGGCTCCAGGCGACGACTATCCTGATTTTGTCATCCCGCTCGCTCAGGCTGTGGTGGCGGGGAAGGTGGAGCGCGGCGTGGCAATCTGCGGCAGCGGCGTCGGCGCGTCGGTCTGTGCTAACAAGATTCCAGGCGTCCGTGCCGCGCTGGTGCATGACCACTTCTCTGCCCGGCAAGGGGTCGAGGACGATCACATGAACATTATTTGCATGGGCGGCCGGACCGTGGGACCGTGCGTGGCCTGGGACCTGGTCGAGACGTTCCTGGCGGCGGGGTTCAGTCAAGCCGAGCGCCACCTGCGCCGCCTGGGCAAAGTGGCTTCCCTGGAGCCGGAAGTGATCAGCGACCGGCGAGGGGTCGGAGCCACGCCGCGCAAGACGTAGATCTATACAACCCGCGCCCGGTGGCGCTCGTGATCGTGAAGGACGCAGACCACGACGCGGGGGAGGCGGCCGTGCGGGTGATAGCAAGAAAATCAGAGTGCAGTGAGGAGGAACCCATGAGTACCACGCAAGTTGCTCAACCGATGACAGGCGCGCAATTGGATCAACTGTGTATCAATACCATCCGCACGCTCTCGATCGATGCGGTGCAGGCGGCCAATTCCGGACACCCCGGCACGCCGATGGCGCTCGCGCCGCTGGTCTACACGCTCTGGAACCGCGTCATGCGCTTCGATCCCCAGGACCCGATCTGGCCCAACCGTGATCGGTTCGTGCTTTCGAACGGTCACGCCTCGATGCTGCTGTGGTCCGCGCTCCACCTCACCCGGACCCAAGCGGTTAATGCCGACTACGAGAGGCTGGGGCAGCCCTCGGTAACCCTCGACGACATCCGCCGATTCCGCCAACTCGATAGCAAGGCTCCCGGGCACCCCGAGTACCACTGGGTGTCGGGCGTTGAGACTACAACCGGCCCGCTTGGCCAAGGGGTAGCGACGAGCGTGGGGATGGCCGTCGCTCAGAAGTGGCTCGCCGCTCGTTACAACCGGCCGGGGTTCGTGGTCTTCGATTACAACATCTATGCTGTTTGCGGAGATGGCTGCATGATGGAGGGCGTTTCGTCAGAAGCGGCGTCACTGGCCGGCCACCTGGGCCTGGATAATCTCTGCTGGATTTTCGATAACAACCACATCACCATCGAAGGCAACACGCGCATTGCCTTTACGGAAGACGTTGCGACTCGGTTTCTGGGCTACGGGTGGAACGTCCTGCGGGTGGGCGATGCCAACGACATCGATCGCATCCAGAGCGCCCTCGAGGTTTTCCAGAAGACGAAGGGCCGCCCCACCTTCATCATCCTCGACAGCCATATCGGTTACGGCTCCCCGCACAAGCAGGACACCGCTGCAGCCCACGGTGAGCCACTTGGCGAGGAGGAGGCCCGCCTCTGCAAGCGCAGCTACGGATGGCCACAGGACGCGAAGTTTTTCGTTCCAGGCGGTGTGTATGAACACTTCGCAGCAGAGATAGGCGAACGTGGTGCCAAAGCCCGGCAGCAATGGACGGAACTTTTCGCTGTGTATAGAGCCAAGTACCCCGACCTCGCCACCGAGATCGACCAGATGCAGCGGCGGGAGCTCCCGGCAGGGTGGGATCGGAATCTCCCGGTCTTCCCAGCCGACCCGAAGGGCATGGCGGGGCGCGAAGCTTCCGGCAAGGTGCTGAACGTACTCGCGCAGAACATTCCATGGTTGCTTGGGGGCTCGGCGGATTTGGGGCCGTCGAACAAGACTACCCTGACGTTTGCAGGTGCGGGACAGTTCCAGGCCGACAGCCCGGGCGGGAGGAACCTGCACTTCGGCATCCGCGAAAATGCGATGGCATCGATTGTGAACGGGCTTTCGCTGTCCAAGCTCCGAGCTTTTGGAGCCACCTTCTTCATCTTCAGCGACTACGCGCGGCCAGGCATCCGGCTCTCGGCCTTGATGGAGCTGCCCACCCTCATGGTCTTCACCCACGACGCCATGGGCGACGGCGAGGACGGACCCACCCACCAGCCGGTAGAGCACCTGGCATCGTTGCGCGCCATCCCCGGGCTGATCACGCTGCGGCCCGCCGACGCCAACGAGGTGGTCGAAGCTTACCGCTACATCATGCAACTGCGCCACGAGCCAGCAGTGCTGGCGCTCTCGCGCCAGGCGCTGCCGACCCTCGAT
>DATFYM010000023.1:0-85314 GCA_035315065.1 Terriglobia bacterium | reverse complement strand
CTCAAACAACCCAGTTACTCTTATGGTAAAATCATCAGTCCGAAACTCTTAGTCGTCAGCCTCACGATCCCATATCCAGGGTCTTCTGGTATTCCGGGTGAAGCCGCATCGTCATGGCGTACTCGCTCGGGTTCAGCTTCTGGAGTTCGTCCAGGTACAATTTGAGGTACCCGGGATCATCCATCCCCCAAACGCGCCCCGCCGCTTGGCATTGTCTACAGAAAAGCGAGGCTGCCGGGAAGTGGCGGCCGACCACCCTTCCGCCCATTGAACCGGGAGGAGATGATCTTGCCGCGGATGGTCCGCGGCCCGGTGGATTTCTGGGCGTTCGCGGCATTGGCCGCCAGTCGTTTGGGGGTCATGGTTGGTCGCTTACAAAGTGACATAAAACCTTCCTCCGTCGAACTACTGGTCAATAAAATTACTCCGAAGGAGAGTATCATATCGTTATTTATGAATAAAGTCTATTGTTGAACAGTGTCGACGCTGGACACGGCAGAGTCGAACCCCAGATCCGTTCGAGTTCGCCAACCGGCGAGCTGTCGGCTTGCGAGAGTCCTGGATTTGTTGGCAACGTGTTCGACCGGTTGTGCTAAGATCGTTTGGTTCTCAGGTGACCTCCCAAAATCATGATTGGGACGACGGTTTCGCATTACCGCATCCTGGAAAAGCTCGGCTTCGGTGGAATGGGTGTGGTCTATAAGGCCGAAGACACCAAACTCCATCGCTTCGTTGCGCTCAAGTTCCTGCCGGAAGAAATGTCCAAGGACCATCAGGCTTTACAGCGTTTCCAGCGCGAGGCCCAGGCCGCCTCCGCCCTCAATCACCCCAATATCTGCACCATCTACGATATTGACGAGCACGGGGGCCGGCCGTTCATTGCCATGGAATTGCTGGAAGGGCAGACGTTGAGGCAGTTGATTGGTAGGGGAGCGCTCCGCGCTCCCCTACCGCTCGACGAGCTACTGGAGCTGGGCATCCAGCTTGCCGACGCGCTGGATGCCGCGCACGCCAAGGGCGTCACTGAATCCGGCTGATTGCAGAAGAAATCCTTCCCTGTAATTGTTTATGGATACGCCACATAGTCATTCCCGATCATTGACTCCAACCAGGCGCGCCGGTAGTCTTCCAAAGTCACTGAATAACTGGGTGTTTCAGTCTGGGCCGTGTTCATTCAAAAGGTGCGCGACGCTCGATAGCTCGAAAGGCAATTCCAACTGGAGATTCCAACTATTTCAGAGCGACCGCAGATTCTGCCACGAGGCGCGAGAAGGAGTTCTCCCATGAGACGACTGACTCTCTTGCTGGTTATCACATCCCTCCTGACGGTTGCCCGGCCGGGCGCGTTTGCCCAGGGGACGGGCGCCCAGATCGAAGGAATCGTGAGTGATGCCACCGGGCTCCCTCTGCCCAACGCCAAGGTCACTCTGAGCGAAGTCCGCACCGGCCTTTCCCGCACCTCCGCGACGACGGCCGCAGGCACATTCCAGTTTCCTGGCCTGAACCCGGGCCAGTACCAATTGACGGTGGAAGCCCAGGGCTTCACCACGGACGTGCGGGGCCTCACGCTGGAAGTGAACCAGGCATTGCGAGCCGACGTCAGCCTGAAGGTCGGGCAGGTGACGCAACACGTGGACGTGGTGAGCTCAGCTCAGATGCTGCGAACCGCAGACGCTAGTCTCGGTGAGGTCATCGAGCCCGCCTTGACGAGCCAGTTACCCTTGAACGGCGGGCACCTTCTCGACTTGGCGGAGCTTGCTCCCAGCGTTCACCAAGCCATGGGGGCGCAAAGCGGGACCACCAACCCGCTGTATTGGCGACCGCAGCAGAATTCATCTCTCAGCGTCGGAGGCAGCCGTCCCAACGCGAACAATTTTCTCCTGGATGGCTCAACCGACACCGATCCTACGTTCAACACGCTGGCCCTCAGCCCTTCCCTGGATGCGGTCCAGGAATTCAAAGTTCAAACGGGCAGTTACTCGGCACAATACGGGGGAGCCGGCGGCGCTCAGATCAACATCGTGACCAAATCGGGAACCAACAAGCTGCACGGCGACGTCTATGAGTTCAACCGTACCAATGCCCTTGATGCGCGGACTTTCACCGATCCCAGCAATATGCCTCACCTGGCGCAGAATCAGTTCGGAGCCGCGTTAGGCGGACCAATCCGACGGAACAGCACTTTCTTCTTTGTCAACTATGAAGGGTTCCGCCTGGGCAACGGAGTGAGCCAGATTGAAACCGTGCCCACGGAAATGGAGCGGATGGGCGACTTCAGCCAGAGCGGTGTCACCGTCTACGACCCCGCCACCACCTACGCCAATCCGAATTATAATTCGAGTCTGCCGACGAGCCCCAGCAATCCGAAGTTCCTGCGCAATCCGTTTCCCAATGATGTCGTGCCCATGGCACGGATGAATTCCGTATCCATGGCGGTGCTGAATAGCATTCCGCTGCCGAACATGGCGATGGGCCAGTCGATGGGCGGCATGGCGATGGGAACCCCCATTGGAGCAGGCCCAGACTCCAACAACTATCTTGATTTGAGAACCAGCGGCAATTTTTCCGATCAAGGCACAGTCCGGCTGGACCGTAACTTCAAGAGTGGCGACAACTTGTTCGTGCGTTACACCCTCGAGCATGAAAGGGACTTCACGCCTCAAAACCTTCCCGGTTTCGGATCGTTTGATAACAACCAGGCGCAGAACCTGACCGTCTCCTATAACCATGTCTTCTCACCCACCACGGTTAATACACTTTGGCTGGGGACTTCGCGGCTCGCCATGGACCGATATTCCCAGAATGATAACACCAACGACTACGTCGATGCGCTGGGCATTCAGGGCATTGGCTTCGGCGGGAAGGGCGCCTGGGGCATGCCGTATTTTGTGCTTCAGGGCTACACCCAATTTGGTGACACCTATGCGGCCACACCCATGGAAGCCTGGGACACCATGCTGCAATTCGGCGATATTCTGAACCGCCAGATGGGCCGCCATTCGCTCAAGGTGGGCGGCGACTTCCGCCGTTACTGGTGGCCGATGTGGGGATTCTTCCAGAACCGCGGCTACTACCAGTTCACGAACGGGTTTACAACCGAAACGGAAACCAACGACGGAACCGGAGCGTCGATGGCAAGTTTCCTGCTCGGACTGCCCGCCGTCAAGCAACGCCAAGCCGGCATACCCAGCATGGACCTGCGCCAGTGGGGCACCGAAGGATTCGTACAAGACGATTGGCGGGTTACGAATGATACGACGCTGAACCTCGGCCTGCGCTACGAGTTTGCGACTCCGCTTTCGGATGTCTCGAACACCAGCAGCAACCTGGTGTTCCGTAACGGCGTACCCTACGCCTTCATCGGAGGCCAGCTCGGAATGCCGCGCGGGCTGATCTACGGCCAAATGCACGACTTCGCTCCGCGCGTGGGCTTTGCCCACATCGTCCACGGCCGCTTCGGCTTCGTGGTTCGCGGCGCTTACGGCATTTATTACACCCCCATCGACTTGAACACATTCTGCAACCAGCGCCACGTCCCTCCGTTAGTGTTCGCGGAAACCCAGCAGAGCGACAACTACGCTCCCAGCCTCAACGGGTTCAATTTCAACCCCGCGGTGCTCGGCACGACGAAGATCAGCTTCGCCTCAGCGCAAACGAACAGCCCGCCGCAGTACATCAATCAGTGGAGTTTCTCGCTTCAGAAGACGCTGCCCGGCGAGGTGGTGCTGGAAGCAGGGTACCAGGGCGCACACGGGCTCCATCTGCAGCGATCGCATTTGATCAACAATGCCGTCCCGGGGCCCGGCGTGCCTGGCAGTAAGACTCATCCCCGGCCGTACCAGACCATCAGCTTCCTGCCCGGAACGGTGTTCCCCTCTTCGGTGGCCATCGCTCCCGGAGACACAACCCTTACGTTCCCCGTTTCCACCATTAACTATCTCGAGAACTCGGCGCAAAGCTGGTACGACGCCGGCTGGCTGGACGCTCGCCGGCGGTTCAGCCACGGCCTCACGTTCCTGGCCAATTACACCTTTGCCAAGAGCCTCACGGATGCGCCGGACTTCCGTTCACCCATGGATGAGGCGGCAATACCGCAAAACAACTCCGACCTCGCGGCAGAAAAGGGCTTGGCTTGCGATATACGGCATCGATTCACGGCCAGCTTCGTTTACAACCTGCCGGGATGGCAGGGCCAAGGTTTCTTAAGATCGTTGAGCTCAGGTTGGAACTTGGCCACCATCTACCAGGCGCAGACGGGTTATCCGCTTACGATTTCTGTTTTCGGCGACACAGCCAATGCGGGCACCGTGCTGGGTGAAAACCCCGTCCGCGCGAACTTGACCGGGCAGCCCATCTTCCCCTCCGGCACCCACACCTCAGCCGAATGGTTCAACCCTGCAGCGTTCGCCGCTCCGCCGGCCTACCAGTTCGGCGACGTGGGACGTAACACCGTGGAGGGTCCGGGCATGCAGATCACGGACCTTGCGCTTTCACGCGAATTCCGGTTGACCGAAGCAGCCCACCTGCAATTCCGGACGGAGTTCTTCAACGCCTTGAACCACACCAATTACGGTACCCCGAACCGATTCGTCAACGAACCGCAGTTCGGGACCATCACCATGGCCATGCACCCCGGACGCGAGGTTCAGTTGAGCGCGCGACTTACATTTTGACGAGGACAGTCGAGCACTGAATTCTACATGATGTCGGAAGTGCGTTCGCATGTCATTCTGAGCGCAGCGAAGAATCTCTCTTTGTTTTCGCCCACCGCGGAGTTGAAGAGGGATTCTTCGCTGCGCTCAGAATGACATGCCTGAAAGTTTTCGGACCTGCTACCTTCGTTAGACTTCTCCCTTGGACAGACTGACCCCTCACCCGGCTCGCTACGCTGGCCACCTTTTCCCCCCCGCGCGGGAGAGGGCTGAATTCCGCGCCGCCATTCCAGCAATCCCAAGCGTGATGAGAAATCCGGGCTAACCTTTCCCATGCTCAGACGTCTATATACTGCGAGGTCTAAATATGCCGAAGCCCGACTCTCTGCAAGGCTCGCTCGATCTGCTGGTGCTGAAGATCCTCTCGCGCCGGCCGCGCCTGCACGGCTACGCCATCATGTCGGCGATCCAGGACATGTCCGGCGACGTGCTCCGCGCTGAGGAGGGTTCGCTCTATCCGGCGCTGCACCGCATGGAGGAAGCGGGCTGGATTCGCGCCGAATGGATCACCAAAGATACCGGGCGGCGGGCGCGCCTGTATGAACTGACGGCGGCGGGCAAGAAGCAGCTTGCCGCCGAAGAATCGCGGTGGCAGGCGGTGACTGCGGCCGTAAATCGTGTTCTGAGGATGGCCTGAAGGGGATGGTCTGATATGTCATGGTGGCGACGTATCGCTAACGTATTTTGTGCCGATCGTTTAAGCCGAGAGATCGACGAAGAACTCCGGTTGCACATTGAAGAAGCGATTGAGCAAGGCCGCGACCCGGCTGAGGCTCGCAGAGCGCTGGGCCCGGCGTTACGGCTGCGCGAGGAGAGTCTCAACGTTCGGTTGATCACCTGGCTCGATTCGCTACGCGCCGACGCCGTCTTCGGCTGGCGGCAGCTCATGAAGAGAAAGGTGACGTCGGCGGCGGCGATCCTGTCACTGGCTCTCGGGATCGGGGCATGCACCTCGGCGTTCCGGCTCGTCGACGCCTTGCTGCTGCGGCCCTTACCAATCGCAGAGCCCGAGCGGCTGTACGCTCTCTTCCGCCAGGGAATTGGACCCGATGGCAGGTACAGGATCAGCGAAAGCAATGAGTATCCGCTTTTCCGTCAGATGCGGGCGGCCGTGAAAGATCAAGCCGAACTGATAGCGGTGTCATATGCGAGCCGCACTGATTTGACGTACGGGTCAGACGGGGAGATGGAGAAAGCGTACCGGCAATACGTCTCGGGCTGGATGTTCAGCTCATTCGGACTTCGGCCTACCTTGGGGCGGCTGCTCACCGAAAACGACGATCTCAAGCCAGGCGCGCACCCGTACGCCGTGCTCTCGTACGACTATTGGGCGACCCGCTTCGGACGCGATCCGAAAGTGATTGGGCGCACCTTCCGCATAGGCAACGACCTTTACCAGATCGTCGGTGTAGGCCCTAAGCGCTTCACCGGCACTGAACCGGGCACGATAATCGACATCTTCTTGCCCACCATGATGAATCCCGGCGTTACCCATTCAGACTGGAGCTGGTTCCGCACCTTCGTGAAACTGAAGCCAGGCGTAGCCGCGGAACCTGTTCGCGAGAGACTGACTGCGCCGTTTCAAGCATTTCAGGAGGAGAGGGCAAAGGGGTTTATCGGAGCGCCGAAGCAGCGGGTTGAGGACTTTCTTCACCAGAAGCTCCTGCTGGAACCGGCTGCCACGGGCGTGTCGCCTATGAAGGAAGACTACCGCACTTCGCTGGCGGCTCTTGGAGTGCTGGTGGCCCTGGTGCTGCTGATCGCGTGCGCGAACGTCGCCAACCTGATGACGGCGCAGGCGGCGGCCCAGGCGCGTGAGATGGCGTTGCGCGTCTCCATCGGCGCGGGGCGGCGACGTCTGGCACAACTGGTCCTGGTGCAAAGCGCCGGCTCGCATTGGTGGCGGCCGCCATCGGCGGGCTGTTTGCCTGTTGGTCCGCGCCACTCGTCGTCAGCATGATCAATCCGCCGGACAACCCGGCGCGCCTGTTTCTGCCAGCGGACTGGCGGGTTCTGGGATTCGGTCTGGTGTTGACCGTAGGCGTAATGCTGCTGGTCGGTCTGGCGCCCGCGCTGCGCGCTTTATCCGTGCAGCCCGTGAGCGCGCTCAAGGGCGGGGAAGACCCGCGCGCGCGGCGCCGCTTGATGCACGCGCTTATCGCCGCACAGACCGCCTTCTGTTTTCTAGTGCTTTTCGTCGCCGGCCTATTTGTGGCCGCGTTCGAGCGGTTGTCCAATCGGCCCACCGGGTTTTCCGCCGACCGGCTTCTTACGCTGGAAACGGTCGCGAAACCCACTCAGTCACCGGTGGTCTGGGGCCAGATGGCCGAACACCTGCGCGCAGTGCCCGGTGTCGAGACCGTCGCACTGGCCAGTTCGCCGCTACTCGGCGACGAATTCGAGGGCGGCTATATTTCGATCAACGGCGCGCCTACAAGCAAGGCGTTAGCCGCTTTTTTGTATGTCTCGCCCGGCTGGACAGAAGCCATGAGGATTCCCGTCATCGACGGTCGAGATTTCCGCTCCAGCGAGACGTATCCGGGTTTTGCACTCGTCAACCAAACCTTCGCGAAGGAATACTTCAACGGCGAAAGTGCCCTCGGCAAGTCGTTTGAGACGGTGTTCCCTGAAGGCAAGCGTCTTCGCTTCGAGGTGGTGGGCCTGGTCGGCGATGCTTGCTACGATGACGTTCGGGAGCCTATCTGGCCGCAGGCCTATTTTCCGTTTCGCTGGGTCGACGCCAAAGGCAACTTGCGGCCCATGGAGTCGGGCACGTTCATCGTGCGCACGTCCAGTCGGAACCCCGTTGCATTGGCACCTACCCTGCGCCGCGAAGTGTCGCGCGCCTCGCCCGAATTCCACGTGAACAACATTCGGACCCAGTTGGAGATCAACCAGTCGCACACCGTTCGCGAGCGGCTGCTGGCGAGGCTGGCGTTCTTCTTTGGGGTGGTCGCGCTGTTGCTTGCGGGTGTCGGCCTCTACGGGGTGCTCGACTACACGGTGCTGCAACGGCGGCGTGAGATCGGCATTCGCATGGCGCTCGGCGCGCCAGCCGGCGATGTCGCACGGCGCGTGACCGTGAATGTCTTCTCCATGGTACTCGCCGGAGCGCTCCTCGGGCTCGCGGTCAGCTTAGCAGCGGTGCGATACATTGAGACTCTGCTGTACCAGGTGAGGGCCACGGACCCGAGGATGTTGGCGTTTCCCGCGCTGACTATTCTCGTTGCGGCGTTAATGGCGGCGCTGCCGCCGTTATTCCGCGCGGTACGAATCGACCCGGCCAAGACGCTTCGCGACGAATGAACTTCCGACGTGGTCGCCGGGCGCAAAGTGGGTGGTGGCTTAACCCCCAGAGGGCCGGCATGTCGATGGTAAGCGAACGTTCTTATTGTGAATAACTTGACGTAGTAAAGCTAAAGGATAACCTGATATGTCATGGTGGCGACGCATCTGCAATGTATTTCGTCCGGATCGTCTAAGCCGCGAGATCGATGAGGAGCTCCAGTCGCATCTCGAAGAAGCGGCGGAGCAAGGCCGCGACCCGGCCGAGGCGCGACGAGCGTTTGGCTCGGCGCTGCGGCTGCGCGAGGAGAGTCTCGACGTTCGGCTGATCACCTGGCTCGATTCGCTACGCGCCGACGCCGTCTTCGGCTGGCGGCAGCTCATGAAGAGAAAGGTGACGTCGGCGGCGGCGATCCTGTCACTGGCTCTCGGGATCGGGGCATGCTCCTCGGCGTTCCGGCTGATCGACGCCCTGCTGCTGCGGCCGTTACCCGTGTCGGAGCCCGAGCAACTGTATGCTCTGGCGCGGCAAGGCATCGGTCCGGAAGGCAAGCCCCAGACATTCGACGGTTGGGCGTATCCGGATTTCCTTCTGATGCGTGGGGCGGCGAAAGATCAAGCCGAGTTGATGGCGATTTCCTATGCCGATCGTACGGATCTGACCTTCGGGTCGGACGCGGAGATGGAAAAGGCCTACCGCCAGTACGTTTCCGGGTGGATGTTCAACTGCTTTGGACTCCGGCCCGCCGCCGGGCGCTTGTTCACCGAAAGCGACGATTTGAAGCCCGGTGCGCACCCTTACGCCGTGCTCTCGTACAACTATTGGTCGAGCCGCTTCGGACGTGATCCGAGGGTGATCGGGCGCACCTTCCGAATCGGCAACGACGTCTACGAAATCATCGGCGTTGGCCCGGAGCGCTTCACCGGAACCGAGCCCGGCACCATGATCGACATCTTCATTCCCACCATGATGCATCCCGGGGCTCAGCGTCCAGACTGGACCTGGATGCGAACGCTGGCGCGGGTGAAGCCCGGAGTCGCCATGGAGCCCCTCCGCGCCAAGCTGGACGCAACCTCTCGAGCCTTCGAGGAGGAGAGGGCAAAAGGCTTCGGCGGAATGTCCAAACAACAAATTGAGGAGTTTCTGAACCAGCGATTATTGCTGCTGCCTGCGGCCGCAGGGGTCTCCGATCTACAGGGCGACTACCGCACTTCGCTCGCCGCTCTCGCGGTGCTGGTGGTGCTGGTGCTGCTGATCGCGTGCGCGAACGTCGCCAACCTGATGACGGCCCAGGCGGCGGCGCGGGCGAGAGAGATGGCGCTCCGCGTCTCGATTGGCGCCGGACGTGGGCGCCTCGTGCAACTGGTCCTGGTGGAAAGCGCCTGGCTCGCCTTACTCGCGGCCGTCATCGGCTTGGGGTTCGCCTGGTGGTCCGCGCCGGTCGTGGTCAGCATGATCAATCCGCCGGACAACCCGGCGCGCCTGTTTCTCCCGGCGGACTGGCGCGTGCTGGGTTTCGGCATGGCTTTGACCGTCGGCGTCATGTTGCTGTTCGGTCTCGCGCCCGCGCTGCGCGCCTCGACTGTCAAGCCAGTGAGCGCGCTCAAAGGCGGAGAGGACCCGCACGCGCGGCGCCGCTTGATGCACGTGCTTACCGCTGCACAGGCTGCCTTTTGTTTTCTTGTGCTCTTCGTCGCCGGCCTGTTTGTGGCCACCTTCGAGCGGTTGTCCCACCACCCTACCGGCTTTTCCGCCGACCGCGTACTCACACTCGAGACGGTCACGGCGACTCCGCAACCGCCGGCCTTTTGGGACCTGGTGATGGACGATCTGCGCGCGGTGCCGGGTGTGGAAACGGTGGCGGTGAGCAATCAGGTGCTGCTGAGCGGGTGGAGTTGGAACAGCTTCATTTCGGTCGACGGCGCGACCCCCAACGGGGTGCTGGCCTACATGCAGAAGATTTCGCCGGGATGGATCGAGGCAATGAAGATTCCACTCATCGACGGTAGAGACTTCCGCCCTGGCGAGGTGTATCCCGGTGACGGTAAAGAATTCCGCCCCGGCAACACTTATCGCGGGGCTGCGATCGTTAACCGGACGTTTGCGAAGGTGTACTTCAACGGCGCGGATCCGGTCGGAAAGCCGTTCGACGTGGCGTTCGATCAAGGCCAAGGCCTTCACTTTGAATGCGTGGGCTTGGTCGGCGATGCAACCTACCGTAACATCCGCGAGCCCATCTTGCCCCAGGCCTATTTCCCATATCACACGCTCGACGCCAAGGGTGCATTGCGACCGGAGGGCCGGGGGACGTTCATCGTGCGCACGTCCGGCGTGAACCCAATGGCGCTGGCGTCGATTTTGCGCCGCGAAGTGCCGCGCGCTCGGTCCGAATTTCGCGTCAGCAACGTTCGCACCCAAATGGAGATCGATCAGGCGCAAACCGTACGCGAGCGTCTGCTGGCGAGGTTGGCGTTCTTCTTTGGGGTGGTCGCGCTGTTGCTTGCCGGCGTCGGGCTCTATGGGGTGCTCGATTACACGGTGATGCAGCGGCGGCGGGAGATCGGCATTCGCATGGCGCTCGGCGCGCAAGCCGGCGATGTCGCGCAACGGGTGACCGCTGATGTCTTCTCGATGGTGGTCGCCGGGGCAATCGCGGGGCTCGCGCTCGGGCTTGCATCGGTCAGGTACGTTGAGACGTTGCTCTACCAGGTGAAGGCGACCGACCCAAGAATGTTGGCGCTGCCCTCACTGATCATTCTCGCGGCGGCGGTCCTAGCCGCGCTGCCCCCGGTGATCCGGGCGGTGCAGGTCGACCCGGCCAGGACGCTTCGCGACCAATAGGCGCCATCTCGGGCAGGACTCCTCGGCGTTCGGCGATCTTCGCGCCCCATTCGCCAGGGCTCACATCCCGAGCGTGTTGTGAGAACAGCCAGTGGTGACCATCGAGGTCCTCCGCTCCGTACTGGAGTTCGCCATAGACGGTCTCGTGGAGATCCTCCACGATCCTGGCGCCCGCCGATTTTGCTCTCTGGAAGTGCGCGTCAACATCGTCGACGAACACGGTCAGGCTCTGAGTTTCAAAGCCGACTTGCGCCGGACTGGCCCTGCCGGCTCGAACTCGGTTGAGCATGATCCAAGCCTCGCCGAGATGCATCTGCGCACCACTGATCGGGCCTTCAGGGTCGCCGTAGCGGTAATGCTCGATGAATCCGAATGCGGTGGCTAGCCAGGCAATTGCATCGGCAACGTTCTGATAAACGATGTGCGGAAGCACAGTATCGGTTGGCACGGAGCGATTCTTCAGCATCCGTCAACCGTACCATTATTTACTGCGCAACGCCTCCCCGAAAGAATTTCAACCTGACCCGAGCGATTTTGCGTATCTTCAGTTGGGGTGCCAATGAGAAGAAGATCAGTGATGCTGGCCGTGTCGGTCCTCGCCGGCGCGGTCTCGATGGCAAGGCAACAAGAGGAACTGACGCGCCTCGATGGCAGCAGCATCCAGCCGGTTGAAATTGACGCAACGGTGACGCGCCTGATGAAAGCGGCGGAAGTCACGGGCGTGGGTCTGGCGGTGTTCAACGAGGGAAAGATTGCCTACCTCAAGTCATTCGGGACGCGCGAGAAAGAGAAGAATCTGCCCCTGACGGTGGATTCGGCAATGTACGCGGCTTCGTTCAGCAAAGTTACGTTTGCCTACATGGTGATGAAGCTGGTGGACCAGGGGACGTTGGACCTCGACAAGCCAATATATCAGTATCTGCCGAAGCCGTTGCCGGAATATCCAACGTACAAGGATCTGGCTAATGATCCGCGGTACAAACAGATCACCGCACGAATGTTGCTGAGCCACACCAGCGGTTTCCCGAATTGGCGGGCATTTGAGGATGACCGCAAGCTGAAGATCCATTTTGACCCGGGGTCGAGGTACGCGTATTCGGGCGAAGGGATCGATCTGCTGCAACTGGTGGTCGAGACGGTCACGAAGAAGCCGCTGGAAGTACTGATGCAAAAGCATGTCTTCCAGCCCTTTGGCATGACTCGGACCAGCATGGTGTGGCAGGACCGGTTCGAAAGCGATTATGCGAACGGCTACGACGAGTATGGACGCTCGCTGGGCCCGGAGAAACGAAAGCAAGCGGACGCGGCGGGCTCGATGAACACGACAGTTCGCGATTTTGCGAGGTTTATGCAGGCGGTGATGGCGGGCGAAGGCTTGTCAAAACAGATGCGAGAGCAAATGCTGAGCCCGCAGATTCAGATTTTGTCAAAGCACGAGTTCCCAAGCCTGGAAAACGAGACTACCGACGAAAACAAGCCGATCCGGCTAGGCTATGGCTTGGGGTGGGGTCTCTACTGGACGCCCTACGGCAGGGCGTTCTTCAAGGAAGGCCATGCCGACGGCTGGAGGAACTACACGGTCTGCTTTGACAAGGTGGGGACCGGCATGGTCATCATGACCAACAGCGGGAATGGCGAGGGGATCTACAAGGAGCTTCTGGAAACCGTCCTTAGGAACACGTTCACGCCGATCGTGTGGGAAGGCTTTACCGCCTATGACCAGTTGCCGCCGCGCCCCCCGCTGAAGCAGCACACCGAAGTGCACGTCGGTCCCGAGGTGCTGGAGAGATACGTCGGGCGATACGGAGAGCCGCCAAACCTCATCCTCACGGTCCGGCGGGAAGGCGACCACTTGTCGGTGCAGGAAAACGACGAGCCCAAACAGGACGTCTTCCCGGAGAGCGATCGGGACTTCTTCTCAAAAGTTTCGGACGACGTTCTTAGGTTCGAAACGGACAACCAGGGCCGCGTCACAACGATGATTGTGCACACTGGTGGTCGGGACATACCGATAAAGCGAATCGACAACTGACAAGTGACGAGTGGCAGACGCCGGCGGCTTGGAAGGCGGTGATTCATGACGGCAAGGTGGCGGAATGGCGGGTGTTCGCCGACAACAAGCCAGTTTACGAGATCTTAGCGAGGCGGCGGAAATAGTGAATTTTGAAGGGCGAAGGGTAAAGGGTAAAGGGTAAAGGGTAAAGGGTAAAAGGATCAGGCCATTGTTGCCTTTCACCTTTTACCCTTCACCCTTTACCCTTTACCCTTCAACCTTGACACTCGCTATTCAGAGGTTACGTTCGCGCTGCCTCGATGACGACGGCCGTTCCGTAGCACAACACCTCGGTGGCGGACTCGCGGTCCACTACCTCGGAGGCGTCGTAGTGGAGGCCGACGATGGCATTGGCGCCGACTTCCTGCGCGTGCTGGATCATCAGATCGTAGGCCTGCTGGCGCGCCTGTTCGCACATCTCGGTATACGCGCCGATGCGGCCCCCGATGATGCTCTTGAGCCCGCCCAGAATGCCCTGGGCTATGGTGGGAGCGCGCACGATAATGCCTCGCACGACGCCCTTGTATTCGCGGATGCGATAGCCTTCAACGGAAAACGTGGTGGTTACGACCATATAAAAGGGCCCCCATTGCCGGTTGACGAATTAAAAGAAGTCTTGGCAGGATGCTGCTTTTCAATAGCCTTCAGCTTTCAGCCATCAGCTCTTTTCTTGTTGAGAGCTGATCGCTGAGTGCTGATTGCTCTTTGGCAATCGTCAATCATCGGTTTCTGTGAGATCATACCATCGTTTGAATCGGAGACGGACTATGAGTGATGAATTCCCGGGCTTCACGGCGGAATCTTTTTCCTTCTTTCGCGGCCTCGCCCAAAACAACAACAAGCCTTGGTTCGACCAGAATCGGCCGCGCTACGACCAGCACGTGGTAGGTGCATTCCGCGGCCTGCTTCGGTCGATCGCGCCCTCGGTACTGGAGCTGAACCCGCACCTTGAGACCGGCGGCAAGACCAACGGCAACTTCTCGCGCATCAATCGCGACATCCGTTTCAGCAAGGACAAGACTCCGTACAAGCCGAACTTCTATCTCTACGTCTACGATAGACGGCAGGACCGCGGCTATGCCGGGCGGCTCTATGTGGGCCTGAATGCCGAGTGCCTCACGGCAGGTTTCTCCATTTATGCCGGCGATAAGAAGTCGAAAGGTGCCTTGGAAACGATCTTCCGCTTGCGGCAGAGGACTCACGGCGAAGTTTTTCAGCGCCTGCTGGATGGGATCGTGCGCAAGAAGCGCTACGAAACCTACTGGCACCGGATGGAAAAGGGCGACTGGGCGCAGCATCCCGGCTTGCCCCGTCGGGACGAGGACTGGCAAACGCTCCAGGCATGGATCGTGCGCAAGCTCTTCCTGCCCAATGCTCGCGGCCTCGGCACCCCGAACTTCGCGCGCCAAGTGGAGGGAGTCTTTCGGGAACTCTATCCGTTTTACGTGTTCAGTTCCGTCGCCAGCGCTAAATGGCGAAGGTTATTGACGATTACAGGTTGAAGGAGCAATCAGACTATCGGCAAGAACCGGACTTCCGTGCTGAGAGCTGACCGCTGAAAGCTGAAAGCTGTTTTCAATCGTCAATCTGTCCCGCTGGGCGGGATCAATCGTCAATTCCTCGTACCACCTCTGGGTGTGCTGGCGCGTCTAAGCCCGGGACACCCTGTGGCCAAGGAGAACTTGCTTTGTGCAAGGGCATTTGCGATAATAACTTTATGGGTTGGGGGGCCCGTCCGCCGGATTCGTGCGGTGGCCAGCAACTCGTGGAGGCGCCGGCGGCCCCGGCTGGCGCGAGGAGAGGCGCACGTGAAAGACACGCGGCTGTACCTGGTGGGAATACTCGCAGTGTTTTGTGTCGGCTGCGGCGGCGGCGCCGGCAGCGCTTACCATAATGGCGAGAAGGCGGAATTGCGCAAGGACTACGATACAGCCCTCGTCGACTATGAGAAGGCCGTGCAGCAACATCCCGATGACTCGCGCTATCTGGTGGCCGAGAAGCACGCGCGGGATGCGGCTTCTTTCTTCCATTTGAAGCAGGGACGCCGGTTCCTTGAAGAGGGCCGGCTCGATCAGGCGGCCGGGGAATTTCAGAAGGCCGCCGCCATCGATCCGTCCAACGACGCCGCCCGTCAAGAACTGGCCAGGGTCCTGGCGAAGCAAGTTGCTGCCAAGAAGGAGCGCGAGAAGGAATTGAAGCAGGCGATGAAGGGCGAGGAGGTCCCGTCGAGTGGCGCCATGCAACTGAAGCCTTTTCCGCCAGAGCCGATGGCCCACATCCGCATCGGCCCGCTTGACAGTAAAAAGGTGTTCGAAACGCTGGCCAAGCTCGGCGACTTTAACGTCGCCTTTTTGGAAGGATATCAGCCCAAGCCGATCTCGCTGGAGCTCACCAACGTCAAACTCGAGGAGGCGTTGCGAATTCTCGGCTACGAGACTCACACCTTTTGGAAACCGATTACCCCCAACACCATTCTGATTATTCCGGAAAATGTGGCTAACCACCGGGACTTCGACGACTTGGTGGTGAAGACGATTTACCTCGACAATCCGGTGAAGCCCACGGACCGCAACTCGATCACCCAGGCGTTGAAGTCGGTCCTCCAACTTAAACAGGTCGTTGATAACCCCGACGTCAACGCGATCATCGTGGCCGATACGCCGGCGAAAGTGGCAGCCGCCGAAAAGTTGATCCGTAACCTCGATCACGGCAAAGCCGAGGTGCTGGTGGAGGTCGCGATTGTGGAAGCGGATCGCGACCGACTGAGAGATCTGGGCCTGGCGCCCCAAACGCTTGCGGTTAGCGGGGCGCCCGAAGGGACTCTGGTGGGTATAGGGTTCACACCCGCGAATGCATCCAGCACCAGTCCTGCCGCAGTTACTCTTAACAAGCTCAAAGACCTTACCGGCAATGATTTCAGCATTGCATTGCCGAGTGCGGCGGCGACCGCCATGATGAGTGACACCCACACGCGCATTCTGCAAAACCCCACGATCCGCGCGACCGACGGCGAGAGCGCCAAGCTGAAGATTGGCACCAGGGTCCCCATCGCCACGGGCAGCTTTTTGCCTTCCTATGGCGGGACGGTCTCGTCGGGGACCGGCACTGGTACCACCGGCACCTCTTCGGGCATAGGGCTGCTTGCCAGCACCCAGTTTCAGTATCAGGACGTCGGCGTGAGCCTGGATATTACGCCGTCGGTGTTGCCGGATGGAGAAGTGAGCCTGAAGACGAAAATCGAAATCTCCGCCGAGGGCGCGCCAGTGACCATCGCGGGCATCAGCCAGCCGACCTTCACGCAGAAGAACATCGAGCACGTCATTCGTCTGAGGGAGGGCGAGGCCAGCTTGCTGGGCGGCCTTAATGAGACCACGGTCACCCACTCAGTCTCCGGCCTGCCTTTTCTAGGTTCCATTCCGCTGCTGCGTTATCTCTTTACGAACGAGCATACCGATCGGGCCGACAGTGAAGTGATGGTGATGTTGACGCCGCACGTGGTTCGCCTGCCGGATCTCCGGGAGTCGAACACCCTCGTGGTGGGGTCGAGCTCGACGCCCGGCTTGATAGGGGAACCGAATCCGTTGGAGGCCGTGCCGCAAGCTCCTGGATTTCCGCAAGAGCCGCAATGAGAAGGCAAGTGACAAGTGACGAGTCGCGAGTGACGAGCATGCAGGATGTTCGCGCCCTGCCAACCCGGAGAACCCACCTTCCCGAGTTTCGAGTTTCGAGTTTCGATTTTCGATTTTCGATTTTCGAGTTTCCAAAGGGTGCAGGGTTCACCCTGGTGGAACTCATGGCCGCCATCACTATCATGCTTCTGCTCACGAGCATGGCGATTCCTCTGGCGCGCACCGAGGTGAAGCGGACTCGTGAGCTCGAATTGCGGCGCGACCTCCGCGATATTCGCGACGCCATTGACCGGTATAAGGATTTCTCCGACCGCCAGATGATTCCGATGAAGGCTGATACCTACGGGTATCCGCCGGACCTGGACACGCTGGTGCAAGGCGTAGAGATTAAAGGCGCCAAGGAAGGGGTGAAATACAAGTTCCTGCGCCGAATCCCGGTTGATCCCATGACCGGCAAGGCAGAATGGGGATTGCGAGCCATGCAGGATGATCCCGACTCGACGAGTTGGGGCGGCGACAATGTTTTTGACATCTATACGAAGAGCCAGGAAACGGCCCTGGATGGGACGAAGTACAGTGACTGGTAATCTCGAAAGTTCACAGTTCACAGTCGACAGTCAACAGTCAGAGACCCGAACTGGGCGCGGCATCGCGCGCCACCGGTTTCGGCCCTCAACGTCCGACTGTCGACTGTCGACTGTCGACTGTCGATTGTCTTACGGCTTCACCCTGCTGGAGATGATGGTCGTCTTGACCCTCATTTTGATCGTCGCCTCCATGGCCGTTCCCACTTATCACACGGCGGTGGTTCATGCCCGGGAGGCGGTGCTGCGCGACGACCTCTACACGTTGCGTAAGCTGATCGACCAGTACACGATCGACAAGCAGGAGCCGCCCGCTTCGCTGGACGACTTGGTAGACGCGGGCTACCTTCGAGGTGGGCTCCCCACCGATCCCTTCACCGGCCGCAATGACACGTGGCAGACGGAGACTGAGGAGGTTCCTTCGGGCACCGAGTCGGCCAGCGGCATCACGGACGTTCACAGCGGCTCCACGGAGACGGCGCTCGACGGGACGACGACGTACGATACGTGGTGAAGCGAGTTGACAGTCGGCAGTTGGCAGTCGGCAGTTCGCAGAACTCGTCGCTTGGCTGCGTCTTCGTGCTGTGAACTGTCGACTGCCAACTGCTGACTTCTTTCCATGGAATATGTCTGCAAAATCGGCAGCGACACCGGACAGGTGATCACCCGCTTGGAGCAGGCAACCTCGGAGTCCGCCCTGCGCCAGCGCCTGACGGCGGAAGGTTACCTGGTCTTCTCGGTTCATTCCCGCGGAGGGCTAGGCGGCAGGGTCATCGCTCGGCGGCAGAAGAAGATCAAGCCGGATGATTTTCTCATTTTCAACCAGCAGTTTCTCACCCTGTCAAAGTCCGGCCTTTCCCTCCAGAAGTCCATCGACCTGCTGGTGGCGCAAACGCGGACTGACGAACTGCGCGAAGCCCTGGAAGGCGTTCGCGAACAGATCCGCGGCGGCAAGCTGCTCTCTGAGGCGTTCGAGGCGGTGGGGCGTTTTCCCAAGGTCTATTGCGCCACCCTCCGCGCCGGCGAGCGAAGCGGCAGCCTAGATAAGGTGCTGGCCCATTACGTCGCGTATCAGAAAACGAGTCGCGGCTTCCGCAAGAAATTCCTCTCCGCGCTCATCTACCCGGCCTTCCTGGTGGCTTTCCTTGCTGTTCTCATCACCTTTGTCGTCATGTTTGTAGTGCCGCGCTTCGCGCTGCTTTACAATGACTTGGGCGTCGAGTTGCCGGCGATTACGCTGTTTGTGATCTCGGTCTCCAAGAACCTCAACCGCATGATCTTGCCGATCCTGATCGGCTTGGGCGCGGTGGTGGCCGGCGTGCGCTCCGCTTTTCGCCGCGAGAATACGCGCCTGGCGTGGGACCGATTTAAGTTCAAGGTCCCGGTGGTGGGTTCGCTGCTACTGAAGTTCTCGGTGGCGGAGTTTGCACGCACGCTCTCGACGCTGCTGCAAGGGGGGTTGCCGATCATCATGGCGCTCAAGACCACCTGTGAATCGGTTTCGAGCCCTCTGGTGGCCCGTGCTCTCGAGGCGGCGAGAAAGGAAGTCCTGGGCGGCCAATCCCTTTACAATAGCTTGAAAGCGAACGTCGTTTTTCCGCCGATGGCGCTCGATATGATCGAGGTGGGGGAGAGCACTGGCGCCTTGCCCGCCATGCTCGAGAATCTGTCCGAATTCTACGAGGAGGACGTGGCGATCGATCTGGGGACGCTGGTTTCCTTGGTCGATCCCATCATGCTTGGTCTCATCGCCATCGTGGTGGCGTTCATTCTGATCGCTTTCTATCTGCCGCTGTTTGAGCTGGCGAGCCAAGTGCATTAAGAACAGTGGCTAGTGGTTAGTGGCTAGTGGAGAATTGACGATTGCCGATTGTAGGACCGGTTGCGGTCGGGCTCCAGTACAGGCAGGGTTGCCTTTCAATCGACAATCGTCAATCGGCAATTCCTCACTCGTCACTTGTCACTGCTTTGGAGGGAAAAGTGGCTGAATCACAGGCGGTTCTCGATGCGGAACTTGAACGAGCGCGCGACATCGCCCGGCGCTATCACTTTGAGGTGGTAGACCTGGCGGACTTTCGTCCCGATATCGAACTCCTGCGGTCGGTACCGCTGGATTTGATGGTCCGCTACCAATTTCTACCGATCGCGGCCCCCGACCACCAGATGGTGGTAGCGATGGCCGATCCCACCGACCTCGCGCGTCTGGACGAATTGGAGAGCAAACTCGACCGCCGCTTGGTGATCAAGGTGGCCGCGCCCAGCCAGGTACGCGATTTCCTGAAAAAGACCGATCCTTCCCAGCGCGTGCTCGATGAAGCCACGTCGGAGTTTCGGCTGGACGTCATTCGCGATGAAGAAGGCGGCGAGGAAGGTCTGTCGCTCGAGCACATGGTGCAGGATCGCGAAGTGGACCCCATGATCAAGCTGGTCGACTCGTTGGTCTTCGCCGGGCTCGAGCGGCGCGCCAGCGATATCCACATCGAGAGCCGCGACAACTCGGTGGTGGTGAAATACCGCATCGACGGCGTGCTGCAACAGGCCTCGGCCCTGGCGCGCGAGCACCAGTCCACCCTCATCACCCGCATCAAGGTGATGGCCGAACTGGATATCGCCGAGCGCCGCGTTCCCCAGGACGGCCGCTTCCGGGTACGCTACCGCGGCCGCCCGATCGACTTTCGCGTCTCCATCATGCCTTCCATCAACGGCGAGGACGCGGTGCTCCGCATTCTCGACAAGGAATCGTTGAGCGAAAAATTCCGCACCTTGCGCCTGGATGTGCTCGGCATCCCGGAACGCGAGCTGAAACGGCTGCGGCGCTTCATTCGCGAGCCCTACGGCATGGTGCTGGTGACCGGGCCCACCGGTAGCGGCAAGACGACGACGCTGTATGGGGCTCTCTCCGAGATCAAAACCGAGGAAGACAAGATCATCACCATCGAGGATCCGGTGGAATACCAGATCCGCGGCGTGACCCAGATTCCCGTGAATGAAAAGAAGGGGCTGACGTTTGCCCGCGGCTTGCGCTCCATCCTGCGTCACGACCCGGACAAAATCATGGTGGGTGAGATCCGCGACGAGGAGACGGCCCAGATCGCAATCCAGTCGGCGCTCACCGGCCACCTAGTGTTTACCACCGTGCACGCGAATAACGTGGTCGACGTGCTGGGCCGTTTTCTTAACATGAAGGTGGAGGTCTATAACTTTGTCTCGGCGCTCAACTGCATCATGGCGCAGCGCCTGGTGCGCGTGATCTGCGAGCAGTGCAAGCGGCCGGTGGAGGTTTCGCGGGAAGTGCTGGAAGAGTCGGGCCAGGACCCGGCGGCCTGGCGGGACGTCACGTTCTATGAAGGGGTTGGTTGCCAGCATTGCAGCAATACGGGATTCCACGGCCGCACCGCCATCGCCGAGTTGCTGGAACTTTCCGACCGCATTCGCGAGCTGATCCTCGGGAAGGCCGCCGGCTCCGAGTTGCGCCGCGTGGCCAAACAAGAAGGCATGGTAACCTTGCGGGAGTCTGCCCTGGAGAAAGTAAGGGCGGGGATCACCACTTTCAAAGAGATTAACAAGGTCACGTTTGTGGAGTGATCTGGAATTGACGATTGTCGATTTGGGATTGACGATTGAAGAGCGGCCAGAGGCTGGCCTTGAGCAAGCAAGAGGATCAAGAAGATAAGGATGAACCCGTTGTCGATTGCCGTGGGCCAAGTGACCATCATCGTGATCGGTCTGGTGCTTGGCTTCTATTTCCAGCGCCAGCGTGGAATCCCTGCGGCGCGAGGTATACTCTAAACTCGATGCCGTTCGCGCCGAAATGAAGAGGGATTCGCTGAGATTCGGTTGGAGTTTAACACAGCGATGGGTGCTCTCGACCGGCGCGTCGAGCGCATCGAAGAGCGGCTCCACTTGGTGCGTGAGGCTTAGTCTGGGAGCGCGGGCATCTTGCCCGCTTTTCGCTTCTCGTAAGAGCCTAAATCAGGAGCGGGCAGGACGCGCGCGCTCCCATGATCTGGCCAGAGTCTGGGAGAAAGGAGGGCGCGAACGAAGCCAATCGAAGCCATTCGGTCAAAGCCCTCATTATCAGTGAGTTGAGAGGAAACCGACACGAACGAAGCCACTGTGGTCAAGTGGATTTATAATCAACGAGCTGCGAGGATTTTTGGCCTGATTTTCAGCAAATAAGGGAGGAGTGAAGGGTTCTCTATATTGCCGATTCTTGGTTACCAATTTGTTTTGAATAGGATGAGCGATTTGACGGCGGACATTTATGGATTGGAAAGACCTCAAGAGGCGATTTACAAGCGGCACAATCAGAGGGACGGCACCGTTTACATTACCCTCTGTGCTGCTGGAGATCCAGCCTGACTTCATCGCGGGTGCGCGCTTGGCCACCGTGAAGCACCAGCGCGAGGTTCGCCGCATTCACGTCGCGGCGCTTCCACCTCAGGCCGTTAACCCACACACCGGCCAGACTAACGTGGCCAACCCTGACGCGGTACGCGAGGCGGCCACCACTGTCATGTCGGCTCTCGGCAACGGGAGCGATCGATTCGGCCTCCTGCTTTCTGATGCGGCGACCCGCGTGGGCGTCCTCGCGTTTGAGACCCTTCCTGACGATCATCGTGAGGCGGAGGTCCTTGTACGGTGGAAGCTCGGTGAGAGCCTGCCGTTTCCGGCCGAAGAGGCTCGGATTCACTACCAGGTGTTGCTGAACCAGCCCGGCCACGTGGAAGTTCTGGCCTTGGCGGGCAGGGATCAGGTGCTCGGCCAGTACGAGTCAGTTTTGGGGCCCGGCCGCGGCACCCCGGCTCTGGTTCTGCCGTCGACGATGGCCCTTCTGCCGCTGATCCCGGAGCGCAGCGATGCTGGACAACTCTTGATCCACCTTTGCTGCCGATGGGTGACCGCGGTGGTGGTTCTGGGTAGCCGAGTCTGTTTCTGGAGAACGCGCGAGGTACGCCCTGGTGCCGTCAATATGGTGGCGGACGTGGCGACCGAAGCGGCGCGGGTTCTTGCCGGCTCGCGCGATCATTTGCAGGTAGAAATTGGCGAGGTATGGCTCTGCGCGCGGCCTATGACGCTCCCGGGGCTGGAGGTGGAACTAGCTGGCGCTACCCGTTGCGAGGTGAAGGAACTGGCGCCCACTCCGGAACTCGGTTCGCTGCTGGTGGGGGAGGAAAGAGTGGACTTCGAGCGCTACGGAGCGGTGGCCGCCGGCCTCGCGTGTAATTCGGAGGCTATCGGCCATCAGCCGTCAGCGGGCCGCGCCAGGCGTGATTGAAAGTTGAGAACGCGTGAGGAAATTAAACACGGAGGCACAGAGGCGCAGAGGAGAGAATGAAACAGCAGGGGATGTGGTTTGTTTCCCGAATGTGCCCCATTTTTCTCCGTGCCTCTGCGTCTCTGCGTTGGAAGCTCTTACGCAATTGCTTCACAGCCCGTGAAGGCTGAAAACTGAGAACTGAAGACTAACTCCATGAAGATTTCACTAAACTTGGCAACCAACCCCAGCTTGCGTGATCGCTACGCCTTGGCCGTGTCCGCACCCACGGCTGCCATCACCTTGATGGTGCTGATTTTCCTCACGCACTCGGTGTGGGCGAACTACAAAGATTACCGTGCCGCACAAGCTCAGGCGGCTGATGACGCCCGGGAGCAAGCCGCGTTGCAGCAGAAAGAAGCAGATCTGCGCCGTTACCTGGGACAGCCCAAATATTCCGGCACCTTTCGTGAGGTGAAGTTTGTGAACGCGCTGATCGCGCAGAAAAAACTGAGCGTGCCCGGGTTGTTTGCCAAGGTCGCCGATTTGCTGCCGGTGGACGTGAAGCTGGTACGCCTGCTTTACGCCGAGGGGCTCGACAGTGCTGCGGTGCGGATGGAGGTCACTGGCAAAAGCCAGGAGGCGCTGGATGAGTTTGTGAGTAATTTGGAAAAGTCGTCCGATTTTGCGAGCCCGACGGTGGGGGGCGTCGGCTTTGACAAGCAGAACTCGTCGAGCGCAGCGGGCGGTGTCACGATGAGTTGCCAGGCGCGTTATCTGGGCGCGACGCCTTCCGGAGAGTCAGAGGACCAATGAACACCACCCGTCGTAAGTTGTTGACCCATATTCTGGAGGGACTAGCGGTGACGCTGGTGCTCCTGGACATCGCAGTGTATTTCGCCGTCCTCCGTCCGCTCCAGGATCGCGTCCGGGAGGAGCAGACTCGTCACCGGCAGGCGCGTGCGACTTTAGCGCCGGTGCAGAAGCGGGTTGAGAAGCTAGAGACATACGCCTCGAAGTTGCCCACCGCCGACGGCCAGATCGGTCAGTTTTTGGAGAAACACGTGCCGCCTCGGAGTAGGGCGTACTCGACTGCCTACGGCTTGGTAGCCAGGCTTGCCGAGAAGAGCGGCGTCCAGCTCACGGCCGAGGGTTACAAACTGGAACCGGAACATAAGAACCCTAACCCTCTTCAGTGGCTGCGCGTCGAAGTGAACGCGGAGGGCAGGTTCAACGCCCTGATGGACTTTGCCTACCGTCTTGAGTCTGGGGACGAGTTTCTGCTGATCCGAAACGTCGCCTTCGATTTGGGGGATAAAGGTCAGCCCAACCTGCGGCTGGCGGCGGATTTGTACGTGACGCCGTGAAGAAGTCGAAAGTCGACAAGAAGAGTCGAGAGTTGAAAGTCGACAGTTGAAAGTTGAGGACGAGCATGTCGGTTGCTCTTGACTCTCGACTTTCGACTCTCGACTTTCTTGAAGGTTCTATGGAAGACAAGAAGAACTCCGCACAAGACGACAAGAAGAAGGTCGCCGCCCTGGCGGCAGTCTGCGTGTTGTTTATAGCGATCGGCTACATGGAGTGGACTCACGGCGGCGGGTCCGGCGAGGAGACGAAGCCGCCGACCTCTCAACCGGAGGTCGCCGCGCCAGCCCCGACCGCCCGGTCTGAACGCCCTGCGAAGGGCGCGCCGGACGACCCTCTGGCATCCTATGACCCGGAGGTCAACGCGGCCGCGCTGGAGGAATTCCAGGCGCGTCCGGCGCCCGAGTTTGAGCGCAGCCCGGTTGACTTCGGCCTCTCGCCGGCACAGCAAACGGCGCAGAAAGAGGCGGAGGCAGAAAAGAAGAGAATCGCCGAGGCTCCACCCCCGCCCCCTGCTCCCCCGCCGCTGCCTCCGATTACCCTAAAGGCTCTCGGCTACGAGGAGGCGCAGGGTGGCGCGCGGCAGGCGTTCATCACCGACTGCATGGGTGACGCCAATTGCTCGCCGGGCGATAAGGAATTGGACGTGTACAACGTCCGGACAGGAGAGTCGTTCGCAAATCGCTATAAGGTATTGCAGATCACGCCCACGGCGGTGGAAGTCGAAGATGAGTCGGGCCACCAGAAGGCGCAACTTCCGTTCCCGCAGTAGCTGAAGAAAACGATGAATGATGAATGATGAACGATAAACTGAAGAACTTCTCGCAATCTGGGAAGCACGCAGAAAATGGACAAAGACAAATCGTCCGAAAACTCGGTCTTAATTCATCATTCATCATTCATCATTCATAATTCTGCTTCAGGCTACGCCTTGCTCCTGTTGATGATGATCGTGACGCTCTTGCTGATCGCCCTCACGGTTGCGGTTCCGGACATCTTCACCCAGGGGCGGCGCGAGCGCGAGGAGGAACTGATCTTCCGCGGCAACCAGTACGCGCGGGCCGTCGGCATGTTCCACGCCAAGTTCAACCGTTATCCGGCCACGGTTAAGGAGTTGCTTCAGACGAACGGCATTCGTTTTCTGCGCAAAGAGTTCAAGGACCCCATGACCAAGGACGGCAAATGGCGCCTCATTCACATCAATGCTGCCGGCGTCCTGATTGATTCGAAGAACCAAAGCACCCTTGGGGCGAACCCGTTGGGCCAGGCCGCACTGGGATCGGCAGCGGGGAACTCCGGCAGTTTCGGACAATCGCAACTTGGCCGTTCCCAATTTGGCCAGTCCCAGTTTGGCCAGTCGGGGTCGATCTTCGGCTCGTCGCAGTCCGATCAGTCAACATTGGGCTCAGCGTCATCATCGTTCGGATCGTCATCATCATTTGGATCGTCGTCATCCGATCAGCCCCAGGCCAACGGAGACCAGTCCCCCCCGCCTACTGGAGACAACGGCCAAACGGGCCAACCCGGTCAACCAGCCCAAACAGGCCAGCCGGGGCAGCCGGACCAGTCGGGTGGCGTCGGGGCAGGCGGCCAAGTCCAGGGTGGCCAGTCTGGCAGTGGCTCTGGATCAGCCTTCGGGGGCCAAATCTTTGGCGCCGGCATCGCTGGCGTTGCCAGCTCCAGTCATCACGCGTCGATCCGCGTCTGGAACCACAAGAAGCACTACGACGAATGGGAGTTCGTTGGACTCTTCACCGGCACAGGCGGCGCCGCGCCGGGAACAGGGCTGCAAGCTCCGCAAGGTTCCCCAACTCAAGGCCCCGGAACCCAGAATCCGCCGCAGCCTAGCCAGCCTCCACCGGCGCAGCCGCCCACCGGCGGTCCCGATCAACAGTAGGTCCTTTGCACGCCCCGAGCTGCATAGAGATGATGGAATAATTTTGACCGTTTAGCTGGGATCGGCCTTGGACATGACGCGAGTCGTCTTTGTCCCTCCGGTGTACGACATGAAGATTGTTACAATGAGTTGTTAAGGCCTGAATAGATAAACAAAAGGCGACTTAACCTATACGTTATAGAATGATATTCTCACCTTGCATGATCCATCTACTCACGTCGACCTGTGGCAAGGATCGGGCGGATAAGTCCGGTGCATTTTCACCTTCTAGGGGGTTCGCGGGCGCCGACATTGGTCATCTCCAAGAAGGTTGGGGCTTGGAGTATGCCGTGATCAGAGCAAAGTGTGCGTTTAAATCCCGCGTCCCGGGCCCTGGATGTTGTCTTGCAAGGCTTGAAAGATTCTACTTGACTTTCATTTCACAGACCTATATCTTACAATCAGGTAGTAAAAAGAAATCTACGGCAGGAGCTTGCGGATGAGGCCAACGAGGCGCGGGAATGCGGTCGTTCTTGCAATTGCGTTAGCATTAGTTAGTACCGCCCTCTCCTGCGGCGGCGGCAGTTCGTCGCCCCCGCCCCCTCCCGCACTCAGTGTCACGGTCTCGCCACCTGGCGCCACAGTGAACCTGAGCCTCAGCCAGCAGTTTTCTGCTACGGTCCAAAACGGCACCACTACCGCTGTTACTTGGTCGATATCTCCTGCCAGCATCGGGTCGATTGATCAGACCGGGAAATACACCGCTCCCAACGATTTGCCCACCAGCACGAGGGTCACGGTAGAGGCCACCAGCCAGCAAGACAACACGACGTTCGGCTCCGCCACGGTGACCGTCGCCTCGACTGAGTCGGTCGCCGCCATCAGCCCCGCCAATCCCACGGTGGACACTGGAGCGCCGCAGCAGTTTTCGACGACGGTGAGCGGAAGCAGCAGCGACAACGGCGTAACCTGGAGCGCGGTCTCCGGCTCGATTACCAGCGGTGGTTTGTATACAGCCCCAGCCAACGTGCCAGCGAACGGCACAGATACCGTGACCGCGAAGAGCAATGCTGATCCCTCAAAGTCGGCCTCGACCACGGTGACCATCCCGAGTGTCTCGGTTTCCACCGTGACGCCAGCGGCGCCGACGGTAAATCTGAGCGCGACGCAGCAGTTCAGCGCTACGGTGAGCGGCAGCATGGATACGGGGGTGGTGTGGTCGATCAGCCCCGCCAGCGGGGCAGGGACGATCAGCGCGAGCGGCCTCTACACGGCGCCGAACGAGCTGCCGGCCAATCCGCCCTGTCCTTTCCCGGGGTGCAGCCTGACGGTGACGGCGACGAGCCATGCCGACGCCAGCAAATCGAGCAGTACCACGGTGACGATTACCTCGACGGAGTCGGTCTCCGCTGTGAGCCCGGCGACGCCGTCGGTGAACCTGAGCACGACGCAGCAGTTCAGCGCCACGGTGAGCGGCAGCAGTACGGATACGGGGGTGGTGTGGTCGATCAGCCCCGCCAGCGGGTCAGGAACGATCAGCGCCAGCGGTCTCTACACGGCGCCGAACGATCTGCCGGCCAACACCAAGGTTACAGTGACGGCGACGAGCCAAGCGGACCCGAGCAAATCGAGCAGCGCCACGGCGACAATTGCTTCGAATCAGTCGATCACGCCAGTGTCTTCGCCCCAGGGCCCTGCGCCGTCGGCGGGCCTAAGCACGACGCTGCAGTTCAGCGCCACGGTGGCCGGGAGCAGCACGGACACGGTCGTGGTGTGGTCGATCAGCCCCGCCACCGGGTCGGGGACGATCAGCGCGACCGGTCTCTACACGGCGCCGACCGATTTGCCGGCCAACCGCTCGGTTACAGTGACGGCGACGAGCCAGGCGAATGCAAGCGTATTAAGCAGCACGACGCTGACACTCGCTTCGACGGAGTCGGTCTCGGCGGTGACCCCGGCGGCGCCGACGGTGAACCTGAGCACGACGCAGCAGTTCAGCGCCACGGTAAGCGGAAGCAGCACGGATACGACGGTGGTGTGGTCGATCAGCCCCGCCAGCGGGTCAGGGACGATCAGCGCCAGCGGTCTTTACACGGCGCCGAACGATCTGCTGGCCAGCACCAGCGTGACGGTGACGGCGACGAGCCAAGCGGATCCGAGCAAATCGAGCAGCACCACGGCGACGATTGCCTCAAACGAGAGCGTCGGCGCCATCAGCCCCGCTAGTCCCACGGTGAACACTAGCGCGCAGCAGCAGTTTTCCACGACGGTAAGCGGGAGCAGCACCGACACCAGCGTAACCTGGAGCGCCGTCTCTGGCAGCTTCTCTAGTACGGTGGCCGGCCTCTACACCGCCCCGGCCACCGTTCCGGCGGGCGGCACGGATACCGTGACGGCGAAGAGTAACGCTGATCCTTCCAAGTCGGCCTCGACCGCGGTGACCATCACGAGTAGCGTGCTGAGTATCGTGGTCAGCCCCGCTAGCCCGGTGGTGGTGGGCGCTAATGGTACGGTACAGTTCACGGCCACGGCGGGCGGGGCAGCGGTACCCGTCACCTGGACCGCCGCGTCCGGCACCTTTTCTACTACGGTGTCTGGTCTCTACACCGCTCCGGCGAGTGGCACGGATACGGTGACGGCGACGAGTGTTTCCAACAATACAAACAAGACAAGCGTCAGCGTAACCATCGACGGAGCCAGCACTTCGACGTTATCCAGCTTGGCTCCGATCGTCGCCATGCAGAACGGTCCTGCGTTCATGCTTACTGTGAACGGCAGCGGCTTCTCCAACGGCAACACGGTGCTTTTCAACGGGAAGGCGGAGACAACGTCTTTCGTCAGTTCCTCGCAATTAACGGCGTCCGTCTCGTCCGGAGATCTTACGCTGCCAGGTACTCTACAGGTGACGGTGCAAACTGGAAGCACGGTCACGGCTCCGGCGAGCTTCTACATTGTCCCCTTGGTCTCGCGACAAACGCTGACGGTGAGCGCCGGCGGTTCGCCGAGTGCGAACGTCAACCTCAGCCCGATTTCGCCCACACTCTCGCTCCAGTTGGTCGGGACCTGCGCCGGGTTGTCCTGCTCCGCTTCGCAGTCCGGGACTTCGGTCAGTCTCACCCAAGCGAACGCGAATGGGGGCGAGGTGCAGATGATCATTTACGGTTCCGGGCTCATGCCCGGCACTTTCTTTGTGTTTACCGGAGGGTCCGGCGATATCACGGTTACTCAGCCGGTGACGGGAACTGGTGACGGGACGTCGGATTTTATCAGGTGTGGTTCGGGCGCCGTTTGTTTCAATATCAATCTCAGTGCGGTTAATGCGACCACGGGGCTGGGGCCCCGGTCAGTCACGGCAATAAACGTCGACGGGGAAATCTCGGTGTTCCCCGGCGGCCTGCTGATTACTCAGTGAGTTGAGCCATGAGAATACGTTGGTGGTCTCGTGCTTCCGCGGTTGGCGCTTTGGCCGGTGCTCTCTGGTTCGGGGTGCAGGCGACATCGACCCGCGCTACCACCATGGTGCAATTGAGTCTGGACCAACTCGTCCAGGCGTCGTCTGATGTTGTGCGCGGGCGGGCCATTGCCCAGCAAAGCACCTGGAACGTCCAACGCACCGAAATCGTCACCCTCACCACCATAGCTGTAGAGCAGGCGGTCAAAGGACAGGCTGCCGGGACGATCGTGGTGGAGCAGCCAGGCGGGCGAGTGGGGAGCTATCGCGTCGGAGTGCCGGGTACGGTGCACTTCCAGCCCAATACCAGTTACGTGCTCTTTCTTGAGCCGGCGCCCCCCGAGCCGCAGCAGTCCGCGCCCCACTACCTGGTGGTCGGATTGCTCCAGGGGGCTTATCGGATCTACGCCGATGCGGTCACCGGCGAGGAGAGGCTGATCCGGCCGATGGGCGGCGTGGTCTACCGCAGTGCGGAATCGCAGAACCTGACGGCGGACACGCTCCCATTGCGCGACCTCCGGGCTGAGGTGGAATCCGTGCTACGCACGCCCCTGGTGATTCCCGCCGGCGTGCGGCTCCCGCTGATGGTGGTGCGCACCGCATCTGAAGGTGCCGGTCGATTGCACGTTGAGGCGCAAACCACCGTGCCGCTCTTTCCCAATGCCCGCTTAGCGCTTCCGGCCGGCAGCAGCGTTGAGGGCGAAGCAACACTCGTGGACAGCACGTGGAAGATTCGGTGGAACTCGGTTTCGGTGCGCGGGAAGCGGGCGCCCTTCACTGGAACCAGCGAACTCACAGCGGGCGAAAGCTTGACCGGTATGAAAGTAGTGGTAGAGGCGAGATGAGTTAAAGGGAACAGGAAACAGGTTACAGGGAACAGAAGAAGATCCGTCTTTTTTCTGTTCCCTGTAACCTATTGCCTGTACCCTGCTTCAACCTTCGACTCTTCGGAGACCAAGATGCGCAACCGAATTCTCGTTAGCGGAGTGATTCTGGGGGCCGTGCTCTCGGCGGTCGTGGTGGCTGCTTACACTCTCCAGCAGGACATCGTCGGAACCAAAGTGGGGATCCTTAGATGGGCCCCGGCCAGCGGCCAGCCGACCTTCACTTGGCAAATAAACCCCACCATTGACCCCAACAAAGTGGATACCAGCGGAGGGAGCGTCGACACTGCCTTGCAAAATGCCTTCGCTGCCTGGACTACAGCGCAGGTGAAACTGCAGGGGAGCCTCCAGTCGATCACAACCTTCACGGTTACAGAGGGTTCCCAAAGCACTCTGCAAAACACCGCGATCGATTGCAACAATGTGATCTCATTTGAGCCCACGACAGTTAACTTTGCAACGGGTATTGTCGCAGAGACCTTCGTGGGGTCGGTGATGTCGCCCCCCAATCCCTCGCCGCCCTACGTCTATAATAACTGCACCGGCGGAAAGACCGTCAATGTGTCTTTGACGACGCAGATCGTCGACGCGGATATGGTCTTTAACACCGGCGCTTATTGCTTCTCGACGGCGCAATCGCCGCCTGCCTCGTTGGCCGCCTGTCCGAACGGACCCGTTTACGACCTTCAGGCCATCGCCACGCATGAGGTCGGCCACATGCTGGGACTCGATCACAGCGGTCTTGCGCACGCGACGATGTTTCCGTTCGGCGACTCCGGCACCACCGCGCAACGTTCCCTGGGAGTCGATGACGCGGTGGGGGAGGCTTTCCTTTATCCGAGTGGAAGCTTCGCCACCGCGACCGGGACTGTGGCCGGTACAGTCACGTTGAGCGGCGGGCCGGCGTTCGCCTCCCACGTCGTCCTGCTGGACCAACAAACCGGAATTGCCGTGACGGACGGGCTAACCGCCGCGGATGGCACCTATGCACTGAACGGCGTGCCGCCGGGTACCTACAACTTGGTCATCCTGTCCCTCCACGGAGTCTATACCATCGACAACTTCTCCCTCTGGGCGTGCGGCTACGCCGTGAGTTGCACGGGTTCGCCCGCCCTCAACTATTCGGGAACTTTCTTCTGAAAGGAAGAATTTTGGGTTTTGGATTGAAAGACGAACACACCCTTGGAAGGATCCTCCCATTCAATCCAAAATCCAAAATTCTTGTTTAGCTGTTCGAAGGCAAACTCACCGTACTGCGCGGGGGCAAGTGCGGGGCCCGCGCGCCGCGTCGATGCTCCGCCATCATGGCGAGCAGAGGACTGCGGCCAATCTTCTCGCAGCTTGCCGAGCAGAGCGAGACTCCTGCCCACCTGTTCACCAGTTGGTGGACGCGGCGTTCATAGTCGAGGAGCATGTCGATCTTGTCGTCACAACCACACGCCCACGACCAGTCGGAGACCCAGCGCAGCAGGGAGCCGTTGAGGCGCAACTGGCCTCGCCGGAAGAGGTCCCCGGATTTGAAGAGAGCGGGCAGGGAATCGGGCGCGGTGATGAACACCAGGCGACCGCTACGAAGCAAGGCGTCGGGCCGCAGACCGCTCTCACCAAGAGCGCTAGCCAGGTCCTTGAGGCAGGTCGGTCCGGCCAGTGCCACCACTTGCTGGCCGACTTCGAGCCCTCCCACAACAAACTGATAGACTTCCCCCAAGCTCTCTTCTCTTCGGACTACGAACCTGCATGTCGTTGGTTGCGGCGAGAGGCGTTGCACAGTGCTTCTTAATGGGTTCATATGGTACCATGATCCGCCAAACCGGTGGATCTGTCAACCCTTTCCGATGGAAAAGATGGGAACGGAGAGAGGAGTTGAGGTGCTTGATGACCCCATGGCTTAATGACTCTGTGACCCAATTCTTCCTTGGGGGAGTTCTCATTCTATTGGCTTGGCACAAGGCATCCCCTCGGCTTGCGAATCCGGAGCTGGGCGGCGGCGGTCCGTCCTCGCCCTGGGCGACCGGTCCGGGAGGTGCGCAATTGATACGCGGTGCTGACCTCGTGCTGTTGCACGGCAGAATCTGGACTGGCGAACCATACGCCAAGCCGGGAGAAAAGTCATCGGCGGCTCAATTCGCCGAGGCGGTGGCGATCGCCAACGGGCGCATCCTGGCCGTCGGCTCAGATCGTGAGACAGAAGCCTACGTTGGGCCGAACAGCCAGGTGCTCGACCTCCGGGGTCGGTTTGCCATGCCGGGCTTTATCGACAGCCATGTCCACTTCATGGACGGGAGCTTCCAGCTTCTGCAGATCGATTTGAAGCACACCCGGGACGAGGCCGAGTTTGTCCAGCGCATCGCCGAGAAGGCGCGAGACTTGAAGCCCGGTCAATGGATGCTAGGCGGCGACTGGGACGAGGAGGCCTGGCCTGACGCCAAGCTCCCCACGCGGTGGATGATCGATTCGGTCACGCCCGAGAATCCGGTTTGGATCAGCCGCTACGACGGTCACGCGGCGCTGGCCAACTCGCTGGCGCTGAAGCTCGCTGGTGTGACCAAGGAAACGCGGGCTCCCGAGGGCGGGGTCATCGTTCGCGACCTTAAGACCGGCGAGCCTACCGGCCTCCTCAAGGACGCGGCAGAGGGCCTCGTCGATCGCGCGATTCCGCTGCCCACCGATGCTGAGTTTGAAGAGGCGCTTCGGGCAGGACTGGCCGAAGCGCGGCGCGTGGGCGTGACCTCGGTGGAGGACATCAGCGTGGGCGCGGACTCTCCCAACCGTAGCTTCACAGGCGAGATCGAGTTGTTGCGTCGCGCCGAGCGCGAAGGCTGGCTCACCTGCCGGTTTTACGAGATCACTCCCGTTGCCGCGTGGCCAAGCCTCCAGTCGGCTGGCATCTCACACGATATGGGCAGCGACTTTCTCAAGATGGGCGCGGTGAAGGCGTTTGCAGACGGGTCGCTCGGCTCGCGCACCGCCTGGATGTTCGAGCCTTACACCGACGATCCCACGTATGCCGGACTGGCTACGGCGCTGATGACGCCGCCCGCTAAAATGATGGCCACTCTGAGCGCGGCCGACAAAGCCGGCATTCAGCTCGCAGTTCACGCGATCGGCGACCGCGCCAACGCGAAGATGCTTGATATCTACCAGCAGATCGGCGGCGCCACGCCGGCCACGCACCGCTTTCGCATCGAGCATGCCCAACACCTCCGCGCCGCCGACATCGCGCGGTTCGGCAAGCTGGGTGTGATCGCCTCCATGCAGCCCTATCACGCCATCGACGACGGCCGCTGGGCAGAGAAGCGCATCGGTTACGATCGCGCCCGCACTAGCTACGCCTGGCGTTCGATCCTCGACGCCGGCGCCCCGCTGGCCTTCGGTACTGACTGGCCCGTGGCGCCGCTCAATCCTTTGCTGGGCGTCTGCGCCGCCGTCACACGCGCCACGCTCGATGGCAAGCACACCGAGGGCTGGTTCCCCGAGCAGCGACTCACCCTCGAGGAGGCCCTGCGCGCCTACACTCAAGGCAGCGCCTACGCGGCTTTTGAGGAGAACGAAAAGGGCACCATCGCTCCGGGCAAACTGGGGGACTTGGTGGTGTTGTCGGAGGATCTTTTCCGGATTCCTCCCGATCGAATCAAGGACCTTCAAGTGGCGACGACGATCGTCGGCGGCAAGGTGGTATACGAAAAGTGAGCGCGTGTTTTGTCCGCGCCGGCTCCATCGCGTGCCGCCTGAGGGCTGTGAGACTAAACGCAGAGGGGTGGTCGAAAATCGGAGTGAGAATTCATGGGGATTTCGAAAGGGCTACCTCTGGCCGCGGAAGTCAAGCCTGAGAATCCGCTCTCAATTCAAGGGTCGAGATCCAAAATGGGTCAAAGGAGAATCCAAATGCGGGGTGCCAAGCGGGGTGCCAAGCAGGGTGCTTGCTGGGGGATCCTGGTTGTTGTTCTTGCCGTGGCGATGCCATGCCAGGCCCAAGAGCAGGTGATTCCAGTGTGGCCCGGGGTTGCGCCCGGATCCGAGAACTGGACGCAAAAGGAAGAGGTGGTGCATCTCCCCCCGTTGGCGGCCGGCGGTCCTCTGGTTCGCAACGTGGTTCGACCCACGCTCACCGTCTACCTGCCCAACCCTCCGGTCGCGAAAGGAACTGGGATCATCGTGTGCCCCGGCGGCGGATTTCATTTTCTCTCCTGGGACAGTGAGGGAACGGAAGTTGCGAAGTGGCTCAGCGCCCACGGCGTGGCGGCGTTTGTGCTGAAGTACCGGCTCGTGGATACGGGGCCGACCCAGGAGGACTTCCGCAAGGCGCTGGCGGCGCTCTTCGGCCCGCCGGGCAAGGGCGGTCTGCCGGAATCGATGCGCAAGGTCATGCCTCTAGCCATCGCGGACGGCCGGCAAGCGATGAAGGTGGTGCGTCAGCACGCGTCCGAATGGGGCCTCGATCCCAATCGCATGGGCCTGATGGGCTTCTCCGCCGGCGGGATGGTCACTATGGGAGTGCTCATGGAGCACGACGCCGACAGCCGCCCGAATTTTGCCGCGCCCATTTATGGCGCCGGCATCGCGGAAGGCGAGACAACTCCTGCCAATTCCACGCCGTTGTTCATCCTTTGCGCCACCGACGATCCGATCGCCGCGGTGGGCAGCGTCGCCACTTATTCGAAGTGGAAGGCCGCCGGCTATCCCGTCGAGTTGCATATGTACGCGAAGGGCGGGCACGGCTTTGGCATGAACAAGCAGGGCCTGCCGACCGATCATTGGATCGAGCGCTTTGGCGATTGGCTCGATGAGGAAGGGCTGCTGAAGCCGAAGTGAGGGAGTGGCGAGTAGGGAGTCGGGAGTAGGGAGTAGGGACTCATTTAGTTTGATAGGCTAGTTACTTCCCTGTTCCCTGTTCCCTAGCCCTTCGCTTCCTTCCAGTTCTTCCCTACCCCGACGTCCACGCCTAGCGGTACCCGCATGGAATGCACACCCTCCATTTCGTGCTTCACGATCTCCCGCGCCGCGTCCACTTCCGCATCGGGAGCCTCCACCACCAACTCATCGTGGACCGTCAGGATGATGTGCGTTTGCATCTTCTCGCGCCGCAGGCGCGCGTGCAGTTTCACCATGGCCAGCTTCATCAGGTCGGCGGCGGTGCCTTGCAAGGGCGCGTTCAGGGCTTCGCGCTCGGCCCGATTGCGCGACATCACGTCGCGGCTGTTGATTTCGGGAATCGGCCGGAAGCGCCCGAAAATGGTGCGCACGCGGCCCGTCGACCGCGCCTCTTTGAGCAACGATTCGAGGAAGCTGGCCACACGGCTGTAGCGCTTGAAGTACTCGTCGATATACTGCTTCGACTCGGTCTTGCTGGCGCCGGTGCGCGCCGCGAGGCCGAACGAGCTGAGGCCGTAAATGACGCCGTAGTTGATCGCCTTGGCCATGCGCCGGTGCTCGTGGGTCTGCAACCCGGGCGGCACCGCGAAGATCTCCTGGGCGGTCCGGGCGTGAATGTCCTCGCCGTGCGAAAACGCCTCGATCAACAGCGGGTCCTCCGACATGTGGGCGAGCACCCGCAACTCGATCTGCGAGTAGTCGGCGGAGATCAGACTCCAGCCAGGGTCGGCGACAAAGGCAGAGCGGATGAGCAGGCCAAACTCGTCGCCGATGGGAATGTTCTGCAAGTTAGGGTTCGAGGAAGAGAGCCGGCCGGTACGCGACCCGGCCTGATTGAAACTGGTGTGCAGCCGGCCCGTGACCGGGTTGATGTACCGCGGTAGCGCGTCCACGTAAGTCGACTTGAGCTTGGCGCGCGTGCGGTACTCGATGATGCGGCGCGGCAATTCGTGCTGCTCGGCGAGCGTTTCCAGCACGGTTGCGACCGTTGAATACTGGCCGCTCTTCTTGAGCTTCTTGCCCCCCGGCAGCCGGAGCTTCTCGAAAAGGATCTCGCCCAGTTGTTTGGGCGAATCGATGTCGAACGGCTCGCCCGCCAGCTCGTGGATCTGGCGCGTCAGATTGAGGAGGTCAGCCTCAAATCGGCGCGACATATCGGACAGGATGGCGGGATCGATCCGCACCCCCGCAGTTTCCACGTCGGCTAGAACTGTGGCCAGCGGCAATTCGATGTCATCGTAGAGCGCCCGCAGCCCCTCGCGCTCCACCTCCGGCGCCAGCAACGCCGCAAGCTGGCGGGTCTCGGCGGCCGCCTCGGCCACCGTGTTCCGCATCTTCAAACCCCGCCGGCGCAGCACCACCTCTTCCAGGGCGTCGCTCATCGCCAGCGGCTCCAGTAGGGCCGCATAGAGCAAGGTATCCTCGGTCACACCGGCCAGGTCCACCACGTGCTTCCCGAGCATCAAGCGCATAAGCTTAGAGTTGTGCACGGCCTTGGGATGACTCGCGTCTTCCAGCACGGACCTCAGCGCAGCGATGGACTCGGCTTCAGCTCCTGCAGTGCCGGCGCTGCCAGCCTCGCGAGCTTGGCCAACTGGGCCGACTGGGCCAATTGGGGAAGTCCCGAAGCTCAACCCTGGCGCGCTCAGCGGCGCTCGGAGTGAGACGGAGGCCAGCCGGTTGCCGTCGGCAAACCCGAGGGCCGCAAGTTTCCCGGAGAAGCCCTCGTCGCCCTCCGTTGCCAGGCCAATCGAGATTGGAGCGCCGGGATCGAGGCCCTTCATCCACTGCTCGATCTCGCCGGGCGTGCGCAATTCCGTCGCTTCTGCTTCTGAAGCAATCCCGCCCAGCGGGACCGCCGGCGGCGCGTCAACAAGAAACTCCCGCAGCAGTGTGGAGAAGCCCAACTCCTGGCACAGGGCGATCAGCGCCGATAGGTCACGATCGCGCCTGGCGAGCCCTTCCAGCGTGGCATCAAGCGGCACGTCGGTGCGGATGGTTGCCAGTTCCCGGCTGAGCAGCGCTTCGTTGCGGAAGTCGCGCAACGCGTCCTGGTAGCTTTGCTTTTTCACCTTCTGGTAGTTCGCCAGAACGTTCTCCAGGGTGCCGAATTCCTTGATCAGGTCCGCTGCTCCCTTAGGACCAATGTAGCTCCGCTTCTTCTCGCCGTCGGCGCGCGCCTTTTCCTGGCCCGGCAGCGGACGCGCTCCCGGAATGTTATCGCTCGGGTCGCCACACAAGGCCAGCCAGTCCACCACTTGGTCCGGCCGAACTCCGTCAAACACTTCTTCGACGGTCGTTACCTTCGCCGACGAGCGCTTGGCCGACCCTGGGAGCGCGGGCGTCCCGCCCGCTCCTTTGCCTTTGGTCTCGTCGGAACCTGCTGCACCAGGAGCGGGCGGGACGCCCGCGCTCCCTGCAAAGACAATCAAGGTTTCGGACTCATTGGCGCCGCGCGACGGCTTGAGAATGGACACCCGCGGGCCCACCAACTGAAACATGTCCTCGTCGCCGGTGACGATGAACACGTCGAGCGACTTCCGGGCTCCCTCCTTGGCCAGCGTGCCGATGACGTCGTCGGCCTCGAACCCCTCCTTCTCCGCCGACGGCAAGCCGAGCGCCTGACAGAAGCGCCGCACGTAAGGAAGCTGCACCGTCAAGTCCTCGGGGAAAGTCGGACGGTTGGCCTTGTAAGTGGCAAAGAGCTGGTCGCGAAAAGTAGGCGCCGCCAGATCAAAAGCGACGGCCAGATAGGCCGGATCGTGATCCTTGAGCAGCTTCAGCAGCGTGCGGACAAAGATGTAAACAGCTTTGGTAGGCAATCCAGTGGGCGAGACGAGCGCCGTCTGCATGGGAGCGTGAAAGGCACGAAACACAAGCGACATGGCGTCGATCAAGAACAGCTTCTTCGGTTCGGCCGATTGGGCCAAAAGGACCTCCTTTCTTATTTTCGGTTTTTCGATTGAAGGCAAGGACGGGAGTAGGGAGTCGGGAGTCGGGACCCCGAACCCCGTTTGCCTCTCCCTACTTCTGACCGTCCTTCTTCCCTCCCGATCTTCTCCCGACTCCCTACTCCCAACTCCCGACTCCCGTTTTTCAATACGGAGGCACCGGCCGGCCCGGCAGCTCGTGGCAGTCGTAACAGCGAGGTTCGTAGGTTTCCTTGCCGCCCACGTGGACCTGGGGCGAGTCGTAGGGCGCGGGATGGCCGTCGAGAATGCGCTGCGGCAGCGCTGCGGGCTTGCCACACCGGGAGCAAAGTGGGGTGAGCCAGGTGCAGTCGTGATTGCTACGGCAGAGGCCGAAGAGCAGCAGCGTGGAGCCGAAGGGCTGCCGTTTGAAGTCGAGGGCGAGGCCGGCGGTGATGACGTCGTAGCCGCGATCGAGCAATTCGTCCACAAGCTGGAAGAAGCCCGAGTCAGTGGGGAAGAACTGCACCTCGTCGAAGGCAATAATGTTGAGGCGGCGGCCGATCTCCGACTCTTTTTCGCGGATGATCCGCAGCGCGCTCCAAACGTCCTTGGGGGGCACTTCCTGGGCGGGCATCGATTTGCCGTGATAGTCCTTGATGAGGCAGTGGCCGCTGCGCGTGTCGACGTCGGGCTTCAAGATCAGCACGCGCTTGCGCCCGAACTCGCGCAGGGTCTCGATCTCCAGAATCAGTCTTCCGGTCTTGTTGCCGAACATGTTGCCGATGATCACCTTGAGTTCGCCGCGAGGCATCGTCTTTTTTCTCCGTTGTTTCATTTTCGATTTTGGATTTTGGATTAAAGAACGGAACCATTTCGGATTTTGAACTTTAAATTCTGGATTGAAGACCACAAATCGCGAATGTCTTCCGTCTTCAATCCAAAATCGAAAATCCAAAATCCAAAATTACCAAAATCACTCCGCCGACAACCAATCCCGCATCGCGTCCGTCTGAGCGCTCGGGACGCCTTCGGCCCAAAGGACCTCATCGCCGCGGCGGATAATCACTACCGCGCCGACGGTGGTAGAGCCCACGACGGCGGCGCTCTCTCCGGGCGGGTCGGACCCGCCTGACGGAGCCGGCGAAGGCACAGCGTGCATAGTGCCCATATCCGGATACTTCTTCACCAGGATGGCGTGGAGGTCGCGGAAGAAGTCTGCAGCGGCTTCGGCGCTCGACCAGCGGACACGAGCCACCACCGCGTAACGATGGGCGGCAGGATCCTCGTACGCGACATAACGGTCCGCGAGCCACGACGGCGCTACCTTCTTGGCCTCGTCCTCCGAGAGGAGCTGCCCGAGCAGGCAGTAGTAGCCAAGCTGGCCCATTCGGTTGCGATCCACAACGCGCAGCCGCGGGTCTTGCCCCATCGGCCCCATCGGCCCCATCGGCCCCATTGGTTTAGGGTCCGGCAAGGTCACTTCCGGCAAGCGTTGGTGCTCAAAGTAAACGTCGGGCTGAAAGATCTCCTTCGTGGTCTCGGGCGGATGAAGGAAGAAGTCTCGCAACTCCGGCCAGCCGCCTTGCTTGAGGCCGCGCTGCATGAAGTTGACGCCCTCCGCGTACGGGAAAAGCGCCTGGTAGCGGAAGAAAAAGGGCGCGCTGGAAAAGACCGGATACTGCTCGATCTGCATCTGCATGGCCATGTTCATGAGGGGGACAACCGTCGGCAGGCTCTGAAGTTGCTGCGGCGTCATCATCACCTGCATCATCGCGGCGGTGGCGTGCCCCTCGGCGACCGCCTGGCGCGCGGCGGTCGCGTCATCATCGTCGCGACGTCCCTCCAGGAATTTCCGGAGGTCGTAGTTCTGGTCTTGCAGGGCATGCGTCAGCTCGTGGGCCAGTACCACTTTCTGCGTGTCCTGGTCCACCCAGCCCGCGATCAGCATGGTCTTGCGCCTGGGGTCGTAAACGCCCGCTGCCTGCTCGGTATAAAACGTAATAAGGAACTTCTCCAGGTCGAAGTCGGGCGGGACGAGTCCGAACGCCTTCAGCATCGCTTCCTGCGCGTGCATCTCGCGGGGCGCGTAGTCGGCGTGGAGGCTTTCGATAAGGTACTGGCGCATCTGGTCGCGGTTCACGACCTCCTTCTGGAGCGGCGCTTTGATGGGCAGGCCAGTGATACGGCTGACCTCCTGAAACACCTCGTCGGCAGCAGTGAGCAGGGCCTGCGATTGCTGATTGACGATTGACGATTGACGATTTGAAGACACGCTCCGGCTGGAGTCGTCTCGTTCCAATCGGCAATAGGCAATCGGCAGTCGCCATGCTGCTCCCAGAAGGGCGAAGACGCAGAGGGCCATGCCGAGCCGTGGCGTCGTCACGCGACGCGCAGCCGTGGTTCCATGGTTCAAGGGTACTTTCACGAGGCTGATACTGCTCCTTCTCAACCAGCGGAGGATAATTGGCAACTGCCAACCGACAACTGCTATCATACAACGTGCGCGAGCAAGCCGGGTGATCGCTGCCCCGCCTTAGCGCCGTCTCGGGGTCCGCAAGGGCCGCGGGTCGGCTGGCAGGGGTGGGGGAGAGGAAAGTCCGAACTCCGCAGGGCAGTGTGCTCGCTAACGGCGAGGGCCGGGGGAGGATGTCGCAAGACCGTACGCCTCCGACACGGAAAGTGCCACAGAAAACATACCGCCTGCGTTTCGACTGCGGTTCGCCGCGGCGGGATACGGGTAAGGGTGAAAAGGTGCGGTCGCCCCAAGGCGACCCCGCTGGAGCGGGGTAAGAGCGCACCGCCCCGGCAGCGATGCCGGGGGCATGGAAAACCCCACACGGAGCAAGACCAAATAGGAGAGGAGGGGCGGCCCGCCCCGCCAAACCTGTAGCGGCGCTCTGTGAGCGCCGGGCATAGAGAGCCGTCACCGATCACGCGTTGGTGATCAGTCGGAGACTCTGGTGACTAATCGCTGATGTCCTCGGCGTTACAGACCGCCGCTACAGAGTAACTCTCGGGTAGGTCGCTCGATCCCGTCAGCAATGGCGGGACTAGATGAATGATCGCCGTCCCGCTTCAGCGGGATACAGAATTCGGCTTACAGGCTTGCTCGCGCTTCCTTTATTCAAATCCACTGCGGTCCCGAATAGGGCAGGGTTGTCTCCGCTTCTTGTATTGGCCATCGGAATCGGCGAAGTGGTGAAGCGCGCGGTCATACCGCCCTGCCTATGCGGCTGGCTCGTTGCTTGGCTGCGGGCTTTCGCAGGGAGCCCATAACTTCGAGGTTTTTCTCGATCAGAGCGTAGCGCTGCTCGACGCACGCGTGGCTGCGCAGCGGATCTTCGGGCGTGTGCAACACGTAATCCAGAAGCCTGGCGACGCTGCTGGTGGCCACGTGCAACCGCGTATCCGAGGAGCCATAGTAAATGAAGACTTGGCCATCTTCGCGAGCCACCCAACCATTACTGAACACCACATTGGAAACATCACCGATCAGTTCCTCTCCTTGTGGGGCGAGGAAGTAGCCCCCCGGGCGGTGGGTGACCACCTGCGGACGGTCGAGTTCGCAGAGGAAAAGGTACAGTACATATCGCAATCCGGCCGCCGTGTTACGGACGCCATGCGCCAGGTGCAGCCAGCCTTGCGGGGTCTTGATGGGCGCGGGACCGAGGCCGTTCTTCACCTCCTTGATGGTGTGATACTCACGGTTATCGATGACGGTCTCCTCTTCAATCACCGCGTTTTCCATGCTCGGGGCGAGACCCCAGCCGATCCCTCCACCCTTGCCGGCCTGGATGAATTCGTCTTGAGGCCGGGTGTAGAACGCGTATTTGCCATCCACGAACTCAGGATGGAGCACCACGTTCCGCTGCTGCGGCGACTTGGTTTTCAAGTCGGGCAACCGCTCCCAGTTTTTCAAATCCTTGGTTCGGGCGACGCCGCATTGCGCGACGGCCGAGGAAGTGTCCCACGAGGGGACTTTGGGATCTTTGCGCTCGGTGCAGAAAAGGCCGTAGATCCATCCGTCTTCATGCCGCACGACGCGAATATCGTAGACGTTGATGTCGGGGTCGCGGGTCTCCGGCATGAAGATGGGGTAATCCCAAAATCGAAAGTTGTCGATGCCGTTGGGACTTTCGGCAACAGCGAGGAACGATTTGCGATCGACCCCTTCGACGCGCGCCAATACCACAATCTTGCCTTCGTATTCCATGGCTCCGGCATTGTAAGTCGAATTGATGCCCATGCGTTCCATCAAGTAAGGATTCGTTTTCGCATCGAGGTCATAGCGCCAGAACAACGGGGTGTGTTCGGCGGTCAGCACGGGAAATGCGTAGCGATCGTACACCCCGTTGCCGGTGCGGATTCGGCGATTCTTGCGAGTCAGCAGCTCTTCGTGCTGCTTCCCGAGCGCCTGAAGCCGCTTTCTGAATTCAGCCTGTTTCATGTCATTCTCCGATTGCCGGAATGCCGGTCTTCACCGGCGAGCCGTGGACAGGCCGATGTTGTCCGATTTCGTCTAACCGTGCCATAGCTTCGAAGCACGCCCGGCTGTTATGGTAGGGGCATTTCCACTGATCTACCTTGAATTTGTCCTGGCTGGGGATGCCCTCTCGCGACACCTTCCAGAACCACTCACCATGCTGGCGGTCGACGATGTGTTTTTCGATGAAGTCCCAACTCGCTTCGGCGGCCCTTTGAAAATGCTCTCGTCCCGAAAGCTGATAGGCGTTCAGGAACGCCACCACGGCTTCGGCTTGCGGCCACCAGTGCTTGTCGGTGTCGATAATCCCGCTGGCATCGCCCTCGTAAAGCAGCCCGCCGTCGGAGTCCACCGCCTGGTCGAGCGCGGCCCGGGCCATCAGCAAGGCTTCTTGCCGGACCGCTTGGAGGATCGGCTCATCGCCAAGTATCTCGGCCGCCTCGCATAGAAGCCAGCTTCCTTCGATGTCGTGCCCAAAGGAAACGTGATCGGATTTGGAATGCCACTCTTCGTCAAAGAACATTCCGAAATGATGGGCCTGGCGGTCGATGATATGTTCGAGGAAAACCTGGATAAGTTCCTTCAGCTGGCGACGCACTGCCGGGTTATCCTGGCAGCGCAAGAGGTTGGCGTAAGCTTCGAGAAGGTGGAGGTGCGTGTTCATGGACTTCTTCTCGTCCATGTCCACCTCGCTCAGGCGCTGTTCGTTCGCCAGGGTCCAATCGCGCTCGTAGGTCTCGAAATAACCCCGATGGAGCGCATCGTGGCTCGCGGACTCAATGGCCTCATAGATCTGGATCGCTTTGGTGAGGGCTTCCGGATCGCCGGTGACGCGGTGGTATTCAGCGAGCGCGTAGACGGTAAACGCCTGGCCATAGATGCGCTTCTTGGTTTCCACAGGGTGGCCGAGATAATCCACCATCCAGAAGACGCCGTTGAATGTTGTGTCCCAGAAATGCCGGGTAAGGTAATCGAAGGCTCGACGCGCCGCTTGCAAGTAGGCGTCTTCGCCGTAAACGCTGAAAGCCTTGGAAAAGGTCCATAGGATGCGCGCATTCAAGATGAGGCCTTTGTTCGCGAAGGAATCGATGGTGAGGTCATTGGCGATCTGCCCGCGGAAGCCGCCATATTGCTCATCCACCGCGTGCTTCAGCCAGAATGGCAGGATATTCGACCGTAGTTCAGTCTCGACTCGTTGACGAAGATTCTGCACACCGACGCTCCCTTGGTGCTGCATCTCCCAAATGCCATGACGATGAAAGCGGGGTACGGTATTCGGGGTTCGGGGTTCGCAGAACAGGCCCCCGAGCCGCGATCTTCCTCTGCGAATCCCGAACCCCGAATCCCGAACCCCGTAGGCTACCGCACGCTGGCGGCATCCCTCAGAATATTAGACTGCTCGACAGATTCGAGAGCCTTCAGGTGGTCGTACCAGGTGAACTTCAGCACGATCGACGTCACAGCAATGATCGCTGCTGTCACGAGGGCGGAACTGAACTTCTGAATCACAAGATAAATGGGTAAAGCTACGAGGCTAACCTGCCAGACGATGCCTACCGCCACGTTGAACATGTCCCGCCCGAAGTCCTGGTTGCGCTCGAAGGTGGGGTCTTCGGCACGGACCTTGGCGAGAATGGGTTCCCAGAAGCCCCAGGGCCGCACCCGGCGATAGAAGTCTCTCAAGACTTCGTCCTCCTCCGGTTGGGTCAGCAGAGTTCCTGCCAGGCATCCCGCCAGCGAGATCGCGAAGACCACCGGAAAAACCACCGCCACATCCAGGTTCACCGAATGCGCCTGGAGCAGTGCCTTAATGAGCGGAACCTGAGGGAGAATTGACGGCATGATCAGCGAGCCGGAAATGCCCGTGACCATTCCCCAGAAGTAGCCGTAGCCGTTGAAGCGCCACCAGTACCACTTCAAAACGTTGGAAGCCGTGTAGCCGCCCCAGAGCCCGGAAACAATCCAAAGGACCACCGAATTCACGGACGCGACGTACCAGCCGATGGCCCCGCCCACCAGCACGACGGCGAACGAACTCAGATAGCTCAAACGAACATACGTCCGGGCGGTGGCATTGCGGTTGATGAAGCGCTTGTAGATATCGTTCACAAAGTAGGGCGGCGCGGCGTTCACCGTGGCGGCGAAGTTGGACATGAACGCCGCCAGCAATCCGGCGATCAGGAACCCGAGCAGGCCGGTCGGAACAAAGCGGCCCAGCGCGTAGGGAAGGACCAGCTCGAAATCCATATTGGTTCCCATCCCCCGAATCTGATCGCTGAAGAAAACCAGGGCCAGGACGGTCAAACCCGTGATCAGGAAGTAGCGCGGAAAGGTCAGCACCACGTTCACCCAACTGCTCATCATGCAGGCTTCGCGGGGATTCTTCGCGGAGAGAACCCGCTGCATATCATAGTTCGGCGCCGGGCCGGCCATGCTGATCAGCACTCCCTTGAACAACAACATCATGACGAAAAATCCGAAAATTCCGTAGCCGTCATCGGCGATCTTGGTGTTCGCCGAGGGGATGAGCGCGGACCAATCGATGTTCAGGTGCCAACCGAAGAAGATCTGGTCCCAGCCGGCGGGAACAAAATGCTGAAGCGTGCCGGGAGCAACTTTCCGCATGGCAATAATCCCGACCGCAAACGAGGCAACGGATAGTATGCAGAACTGGATCACCTCCGTGATCACCACGCTGAACATGCCGCCCTTTATGACGTAGATGGCGGTGATGGCAATCAAGATGGTGGCATATAGGTTGGGTGACAGGTGCCAAGGCAGGAACGTCGCCGCAAACTTCCCGATCCCTTTGAACCCATAACTGAAAAAGCCAATGATGCTGACGAACGCATAGACCACCACGATCAGGTGAGCCAGTTGCGCGCCCCGGCCCGTACCGAACCGCGTCTTGATCCACTCGGCGCCGGTCATCACATTGGAACGGCGTAACCACGCCGACAAGTAGACCATCAGGAAAATCTGGTTGAAGGTCGGCCAGAGCCACGGGATCCAGACGCTCTTCAGGCCGTAAATGAACACCCAGTAGACCAGCAGCATAGTGCCACTGATGTCGAACATCCCCGAGGCGTTGGAGATGCCCAGCAGATACCAGGGCATTACATTGCCGCCCAGGAAATATGCCCTGATGTCGCGCGAGGCGCGGTGAGAGACCCAGTATCCCACCATTACCGAACTGGCCAAAAAGGCCAGGATTATAGCGATATCAATTCCGTGAAGATGCATCTATCACCTCATACTCCGCCAGCCGTTAAGCTTCGGGCCGTTTTGAACGCCCGCCACTAAAGTGTTGTAACACTCAATCCTCTACAACGTCTGTGCCCAGCCGATCTGGGGTCAGAATAATTGCCGATTGCAGATTGACGATTGACGATTGTAAGAGAAGCTCATTGACGATCGTGGATGGCCTATTGAAAGGGCCCCGCGGCTTGCCTACTCTTCTCTTCCAATCGTCAATCGTCAATCGTCAATCTGCAATCGGCAATTCCTTGCTGGTATCCCTCACATCCGGCGGCGCCACCGCTACGCAGCTCACGGCCGCACTCCGGCGAGAAGGAAGACCAACATCGCCTGCCAGTTAATACAGACCTCGTTGCTCGCGTAGGAGCCTTGATTGTCACTGTAGACCTTGGCGGGCGGCAAATCAGGAGGCAGAGCTTGGAGGACAGCGTCCTGTCTGGCCGCGTTGGGACCGCCGGAGAGCAGCCCTGGCCAAGGTTCAGGGTTCTTGTCGGCGCCGCTCGGCCGGTGATGCGGATGACGGTAGGGGTTGTCGCCTACCTGCGTCACCCACGAGAGCGAGAAGGTATTACGCCCGAGAAGGTAATGGAGATTGTCGAGAGCGGTTTCCACGAAGGCCGGATCGGGCGAAAGAGCATTCGTCACCAGCAACTGCACGCCGTAGTTGGCGGCTAGGCCGTTTGAGCCCCAGGCATAGTCGGTTGCGACCAGGCTGACCCGATAGGGGTTGCTGCGCGTGCGGTTCACAATCTCGCGGGCCGCGGCGAGCGCCCCCTGCCGAATCGCGGCGCGAGCCTGGGCGTCCGCTCCTTGGCGAGTGGCGAGCGCGTACGTCCACAAACCCATGGGCGCCACCTCCCGCCACGACTCGGGACTAGGAGCACGGAGATTCGGCAGGTACCTCGCATAGTTGTCGAGGAAATGGCGGTGGTAGACTGCCTCGCCCGTGGTTCGCCACAGCTCGGCCGCAGCCCACAGCCGTTCATCTCCGCAATCCGTATCCCCGTACTCCCCCGTGGAGATTCCCGGCGGATTCTCGAACGTCACGTTCGGATAACGCTCGGTCCATGACCAGGCTTGCCGAGCCGCTCGCAGGTTTTTGGCGGCAAAGTTCTGGTCATACGGTCCATAGACGCGGGCAGCGATCGCGGCCACCGCAGCGAGATCAGCGGTCGCGCAGGTACTCTTGTACGGCGCGCTGCCGGTGCCGATCACCAGACTGACAAGCCGATCTTCTTCCGGCATCACGAAGCCGGGAAAATGCTCGCTGGTTTGTTTGTGCCAGACACCGCCATCGTTGTCCTGCATCTTGAGCATCCACTCAAGATTCCAGCGGATCTCATTGAGGAGATCCGGTGTGCCGTTTCCGGTTTCGGGGATGTTCAACTTGATGGCGGTAAGCTTGGGGCCGAACAACTCCCAGGCCCTGAGAAGCGTTCCGGTGGTGATTCCAGAATTCACCATGTAACGTCCGTAGTCCCCGGCGTCATGCCAGCCGCCGACGTTGTCGCGCGGACCCTCCTTGCCGGAAGACCCATGAAAACTTCCCTTGAGGTGGCAAGCGGCGTGGGTGTACCCGCGGAACTCGGGTCCAAGGTCCACGGGAGTCCCGCAGCGCTGTCCGTAAAATGCACGGGCCGCGAGATAAAAGGTACGGGAAAAAACATCCTCCCCGACAGAGAAGTTCCAACTGCGGCCTACGCCCGGGATCTCGAGATAGTACATGCCGGGTTGCTGAAGGCTGGAAAAGTCCGCGGCCTGGAGAGTGTCGCCGGAGTTGGCATCCGGGGCGCCGGCGCTCAATTTCCCCTTAAATATCGTGGCATTGTCGCCGGCGCGCTTTACCTCGAAGGTCCGTGCCGGAGAGCTGACCAGGGCGATCTTCCGTCCGTGTAGGGGATAACCCACCTGGTCAAGCTTGATGGTCGCGCTGGGCGTCTCGCCGCCGATGGCAACCGCAACTGATAGACAGAAGATGAGAGGGAAGAAGAAAACCGGGTTCAGCAGGATTTCATGGCAGGGCGGTTGAACCGTCGAACCACCAAAGGAACGCAGCATGACGATGAGCTCACTTCGTCGTAATCTAGAAAGCTCCGGCCGATGAGTTTGGCGCTTTCTTGCGAATTTTGCAATGGGTATATTTGCTGCGGAAGCGCGGTCGGCCTGGACGGAGTGAGGGTCCACACGGACGCGCACGTGGCGGAGTCCGCGCCTTCCGTAGGGGCGCTAGCCTACACCATGGGGCGCGACGCGGTCTTCGCCTCGGGGCAGTACTCGTTGGAAAACCCCGCGGGTCGGCGACTGTTCACGCAAGACCTCGCCCGGATTCAGCGGCCCCCGGGAGCGAGGGACGGAGGGTGGCAGGTGTCAGGGGTGTTGAGTTCCTGCCGGGCAGCCGAGGTCTTCCATGCGAACGCCGTGAACGGACACGACTGGCATCCTCATGACTATTAATAACTCGTCTAGTAGTAACTCTTAAGGAATTCTAGACGAAAGTGCGACGCTAACGATGGCCTGCCGAAGGATTGGCTTCGTTTTTTAGGGCACATCGAATCTAAAGGGCTTGTTGGTTCCGTTTTGGCTTCGTTTTCAGGGGCAATTCGATTCTAAAGGAGTTATTGGCTCCGTTTTGGCTTCGTTTTGGAGTTCATGTTGTTGATTCTACAGCACATCATTGGCTTCGTTTGACCTTTTTTCGCGTTTTCAGTGACCATCGCCCCGGCAACAACTCTCTCAGCGCCCCTCGTCCCAACCCCTTCGTACCCTCTATCCTGAACATCTGAAGCCATGCATCCGTCCGTAATCTTCAGAAAGCAAGCGCGTTAATCAACAACTTTCCGGCGACGAAGACTGCCAAGCCGCCCGTTGCTGGATCGGCTTGGGCCTGTCGTAACTTACCCCTTGACCGCTCGCGTCCTCAACCTCTGAGCGCTCCACGTGTTCAATGCCGAAGCCTCGCACTTCACACCCACCAACCGCGGCATCGACCGGACCTCCCTTCAATGGGTCCGTTCGCTGGACTCGGCGCCGGAGCCCTGGTAACGATTGGCCAATACTAGAGGAGCGAGCCCAGCACCCTTACGATAGCACCCACAATGGATGCTGTCAACTAAAATATTTTTGGTTATATCGATACCTTCCGACGAACTCTCCGGCCGGCCGGTTCCCACTTCACCTTGATTACCGTGGTCAGCCGTGCGTGCCCGTAGCTATTTACACTTGGAATCTCACCTCACCGCCAGCGCAAAGTTGGCATACGAATCGGCGTTCTTGATGGCAACATCAGGATCGGCAGGGGGATACCCTCCTTTCGAAGCGTAAACCTCGCTTCCTGCGGGCAAGATTGCGCCTACCGCTGGGCACCCAGCGTGAGCGTATTCGTGAATCAAGGTCTGCGGCCAATGAGGTTCTCCGAGGAATTTTGATCCACCCACGGTGGCAAAGACGTACCCGCCGCACAGCCATATGTGGACCGGGGAAGTACTAGAGCACTGATCGGAAAAGCCAAAAAAGCCGCGGCACATAGAATCCGTTGCATCGCGACACATGAATTGAATGCGGTCGCTAACCATGACGTCGAGCATACTGCTGAACTGGTTCTGAATCTTGACCACGCGCAGAGTATCGTTCGGACGCACCCGGAAGTGATCCCAAAGCGCTGCACTCACTCCACCCGGTTTGAACAGCTTCCGGAAGGCATTCCAGCAGATCGGAATAGCGGTGCCCCTGAGGTTCCATATTTCCTGCAACATCGACTGAGTGCAACAAGAAGGTATGGGCATATTCACTGACTGACGGGTGGGCGCATCACAATCGCCTTTCGGCTGCTGAAAGATGCCTGGCTGATTCTGTACCTTCGGTGCCTGCCCGGCTCCTGTGGCATCGGGTTCCGCCCCCAGGGCAACTGTTCTGGCCAGGCTCCGAAGTTCGCCGGTCTCCGAGGTGGGCGTTGTCGGCGGGATCTGCCCAGCGCCTCGACGACCTGGGGGCGGGGGCGGAGGCGGAGATGTGGAAGTCGTGCCGCACTTGGTCGCAGCCGGAATGAATGCCGCAGGAGCTACCGACGGATCTCCGATCTTGTTCGTCGATGATTTCTGAATCTGATCAATGACCTCAGTGCAATTCGCGGAAACCTGAGTCTCATCGAAGGTGTGCATACCTTGATCGTCGCGATCCTGGGTTTTGCTCACCAAAGCCACGAATTCTTTGGTGCAGTCGATCGGGTCAAATCCCAACTTGGCCACGACGGCTGCATAGCATTGGTCTTCGTTCTTCCCCGGGACATCTGTTCCATCAAGCTTGTTGAGAGCGGCGGAACACGGCTTCAGGGTTAGATTGAAAGCGCGCGTGTGGTCGTCACAATGCTCCTGCTCGCCCGCTTTGATGAGAGCTTCGTTTGCGCTGGTTACGTTCACAAAAACGGGCACCGATTTGGCACAGTTGGGGACGGCTCGCGTGCGGCTCGTAGGACTTTTGGCATTGGCGGGAGCAAATTTGGAGATCATCGACAAACTTACCGGCAGGGCTTTGACCGTACATGTCCCCGCTGTAGGATTGACGACGAACGTCGGCGCGCAGATAAGTTTGCTGGCGGCCTTGTCGATTTTCGTCAGCCCCAGGGTACCCGCGCCGCCGGCTGTTTCTATGTCGAATAGTGTGCCCGAAGCCGGCGGACAATGATATTCCTTTCCCTTCAAGGCCTCCGTCTTCTCCTTCAAGCTTCCTGTGCCATTCGCCGCGTGGTTGGGTGCGCAGCCGCATTTGTAGTCGCCCCGAGAAAATGACGGGGACTGCGCCGGCGGAGCCGATGATCGAACCTGAACGTGGAAAGGCTCCTCGGTGACGCCTGCTCCCCGCTTTTCCGCACATTCTGCACATTCGCCACCGCTTCCGCCGGAGCCTCCGCAGGCGCACTTCCACTGTAGCCTATTCATCACCAGGGGTGCTTTGCTCGACATGGATTGCCCCTGCTGTTGCACAACGTGAACCAGTTCGTGCGCAGGCAGGTGTTGACCGTCCGAGGTATGGGGAGAATGCTGCCCCTCGCCGAAGACGATGTTGCGCCCCACGGTATAGGCCAGAGCCTTCACTGCTCGCGCTGATTCCGCGGCGCGAGCGCCCGTGTGCACGCGGACGTGGCTGAAATCCCGGTCAGAGCGCGGTTCAAACAAGGCGCGAGTCACACCACCCAGCGGTTTCCCGGGGGAGCGCAGCACGTCGTGGACAATAGGGGGAGCCGTCTGCTGCACCACCGGCCCCGAAGATACGCGTTGAACGGCGGGCGGCTCGCGCTCTTCGGCACACTTCTCGCATTGCCGCTGCACGACCGGCCCGGCGGGGTCTGGCATACGCATGACGTGGTCCGCCACCCGGTCGGCTTCCTGCTCGTAATGGTCGCCCGGCTCGCTGACGGCCAGCTTGGTTTGAATTGGAGCAGTGAGCGTGCCCCCGGTGCCTTCCGCCCCCTCTTCGCGCTTCTGCTTACATTCAGCGCATTCCTCGCCTGTCTGGGTTGAACCGCCGCAGGCACATTTTCTCTGGAGAACGCCGGCGGCAGCAGAAGCGGCGGCCGTTGTGGTACGCGCCCGGCTCCCCAGCATGCGCAGCACCGCTTGGTTACCGTGGGTCTTCTGCAGATCCGCCCAGACTTGAGACCGCCCGGCGGGACCGCCTTTGCTCTCAGGCGGCCCGCCACTCGCGACGCCGGCCGATCGCGGACCGGCAACCGTACTCAGGTGCGGATGCAGTTGATGTTCCGGCTGAGACGCAGACGGCGCGATGGGCGACGTGGTCTGCCGCTTCGCTTCGCTGCTGGGCGCGTGCAACATCGGATCGCTCCTACAACCCCAATACTGTTCACTTAAGGGGGCTTGAGGGAACATTCATGAGATCGTTCCCGAGGAACCCCCTCACTCGGCCCGCCCCGGCTGGAGAAATCGCCGGTTGCGGGCCACCCTCTCCCCCAAGGGGGCGAGGGTAGTGAATTCAGATTACTGCTCCCCTCGCCCTTTTGGGAGAGAGTGGCCGGGGTTGAGGGGGTGTCGAGAATCGGATGTTCCAGGACACTAGTAAAGCGCCCGCTCATACCTCGGTGTTGTAAGCCTCCCAGCGGTCCATGGGCGAGGGCAACACCGGCAGAGGCGGTGGCAGGATTGACCTCAGGGGAAGGGTCGGAGTGCCGCGCAGCACGTTTCCGGTGATCGCCACTGCTCTAACCCGCTCGCCCGGCCAGGTCGGGACTACCGTCGACGCACGCACCAACAAGCTGGGTGGTGGCGCCGAGGGGACGTTCGAGCTGACCTCCACCGGTTGCTCATTCAGGATCAAGTTCCCCGCTATCACAATCCGGTCCAGCAAAGAGACCGCCGCCGTGGGATAGGTCGCCGACAGGTTGCGCAACCTGTTGCCGACCATGGTGAGCGCGCCGCCTCTGTTTTTGCCGACGCTCAGAATCGCGAGGGCGACACCATCCACAGCCGGCTGGACTGCGTTGATCTCATTGTTCGAGATCGCTACATTAGCGACCAGCCCCAGCGTCGAACCCTCGGCCCCTGCCAGGGCGTCGTTCGCGAAGTTGACTATGTGCGACAAAAGCGGACGGTACATCTGCGACTGCAACGCGGGCCCGGAAGCGGCGCCCGTCACCGGAGTTGGCGGCGTGGCAGGAGCGCTGGCCGGCTGGGTGCTCACCGCCTCCGGAGTCGCCGCGTCCGAGGCGGTTTTCGAGACCGGAATCGCCTTGGCAACTGCGGCGGCGCTAGAGCCAGTCGCGACCGCCGGCCGCAAGAGCACGATCTTACGGGAAGGGATGAAGGACGACGGCAGCGGGTAACCGGTGGCGATGGACGCTCCGTACTGGATAAGCTTGCTGGAAAGTTGCTGGCCAAGTTGTCTGGTCGCGGCCTGGTCGACATCGGTTTGACCGGTCTTGGCCGCATCGACCAAGGACTCCAACGAAAGGATATCGATCCCCGCTTCCGAACAGTCCATCTGATTGGAATCAAACCTCACCGAGCCGACGCTTGCCTCAATAACAATCCCGCCCTGCAGATTCTGAAACCGGTTGTCGTGAAAAGTAGCGTCATCGAGAGAAGACGGTATCAGAATTCCAGCGGCGGCACTTCCGGCTTCGCCGCTGTTCGCCGACGAGAGGACTTGCAGGTTCTCGGCCTGGAGATAGCCAAACGTCAGCGGAATTGAACCGCCGGCCGCGCCTGTCGACACCGACGGAGCGCCGAGGAAGCTGTTGCCTCTCACGCTCAGGTGCGCACAGTCACCTGCCGCAAAAACGCCAACCGTGAACGTGGTGCCGCTCTGAAGCGACGGGTAGTTGAATGTACAGCCCTCCACCGTCAACCACTGGCCGCTCAGAACCCGGAGGCCGATGGCGACCACCACGCTCGCGAGTTGTTGTTCGCCCGCGCGCGTCAATGCTTCCTGGTCGAGATTGGCAAGCCTAAACCCAGCGTTGAACAAGGGCACCGCCGGCAACTCGAACGAGAGACCGCGCAACGCAACATGACTGGCGCGGTCCACCAGGACCAATCCCAAGGCAAACTCCCGGGGACTCTCGAAGGCGGCGGAGATCGTCACTCCTCCGCCACACGCTTTAATAGTGAGGTTCGAGTGTTCCGGAAGAAGGCGCAAGGGCGCTGCCAGCCGGTAGTTGCCTGGCAGCAAGCAAATCGTCGTGGGCTGTCCGAAAAGGATCGCGGAAGCCGTGGTAGCGTTCGCGCCGTCCGTACCGCCCTGAAGTTGCGTGTTGCCTTCGGCGGGGGCGGACGCGCTTCCGGAGGGCGCCTGGGCGGTGATCTCATAGGCGAAGTTGGTTTGCACGCTCTGCAAGAGATTCCCCGGCGTAAGGCCCGTTTGCGTTTTAGTCCAGGCCAGGGTCAAGGTAAAGGAGCTATCGGTGATGTTGGCGTTGGAAATGGTCGCGCTGATGAGACTCCCATCCACACCCGGTTTCTTCGCCTGGAGCGTGAAGGCAAGCTGGCCACTAACATCCAACACGTTCACCTGGGCGCTGCCTCCCTGGCTGCTGGCGAGGGTGTAGGTCTGGTTGTTGGCGGGCAACGATTGCACGTTGACCGATCCCGCCAGCACGTGCGCCAAACCGGGCGCAGTTCCGGCGCCCTCATCGTCACCGACGATTCCCTCCATCTGCGCGGTCGTCAGACTGTTATACGTATCGATCTCAGTGACCGTGAGGTCGAAAGTGGTCGAACCGGACGTCGGATCGGTCTGCTGGTTGGAGATGGAAAGCGTAATGTTGTTGCCGGCGGCTCCCGGGTCCACCGCCTGGATCAAGAGAGTGGGGTTCGCTGCCTGATTGACAATCGTCTGCAAAGTGTTGGTTGCCGTCAGGTCCCCAGGCTTCACGGAGATCTCGCAACATCCCTGCCCGCGGTTGCACGCGTCGGTGAGATGACAGAAAGGGATTCGGCAGTCGGAAGCCAGCGTTCCGAGCCCCTGGCTCCAAGTGATCACGCCCAACGGGCAGGCCCATAGGCGGGGTCCATCCGGCGGCTGGAATCCGGCCAGGTATTTCTCTGGATAGACCTCCTGCGGTGTGCTGGGACGCGCCGCAAACAGCCAGTAGTCACCCGGGTGGAAGACCTTGCCGCTCTCGAGCTTCAGCGTCACCTGAAGTCCCGTCATGCCAAGGACCACGGGCGTTCCGGGCGTAAACACCTTTTGCTCTTCCCACACCCGCAGAAACGCACGAGGGGTTTTGGTTGTGTCGAAATACTCCGACGTAAGTGTGGTGGGCGAGGGCAGGTTGATGGTCTGCGAATCAGGGTCGTAGGCCGCGGTGAGCGTCGCAGCGATGCCACCGGTGGAAGCGACGTACTCGCCATTGTGCAATAGCGCCGCCGACCGCAGCACCTCGACCGTCTGTCCGGAGCGGGGCTGGTGTAATGCGTCGACGGGCGCTGACTGGAGGTGCACCACCTGGGGGGTGGCAGAATTGAGATCCACGCGGTAGAGGAAGGAAGCGTCGTCGTATCCCCATAGCAGAGTCGGATTGCCGGTGGCCTGATCGACGCCCGAAATCTGCACCCGGATGAGCTGGTTGTCAGCACCGAGATAACCACCCTGGTTCTGTGGCTGGCAGGGATCGCTGGAGCCGGTCTGGCCTGAGAAGCCCACTTCCAGGCGTCCGCGCGACGAGAGCCGCATGGTCGCCGGGTTGAAGTCCAAGCCTTCGGAATCCCACTTTGCTTCCGCAACCGCCAACCCGGATGCACACGCAGTTGCTTGCGAACTCAGGCGCGCGATATGTTGGATCAACCGCGTGCGCTGCGCCGTGTCCGGGCCTCCCAAGGCCACGTCCTTCAAATCAGAATCTTCTACCGCGCTCACTTCCTGCTCGCGCAGCAGTAGATACACGAACTCGGTGGCGGGAGGAGTCTGGGCCAGCGTCGCGGGAGCCACCCAGTCGGGATCGTCGCTCGCGTCCAGCCACTCGCTCTGATGGCTATACCGAATGGAATTAGGCAGGAAGGCCCGCACGCCGCCCACGTACATCGTGCCGTAATGGATTCGAAAGTCATACGGAGGAGTAGTGGGCTTGCCCGATAGGACTATCTTATATCCGTCATCGGGAGTGCCGGCGGGCCCGACAATGTCCAGCGTTTCCAGGCGGAGTGCTTCGCTCGCGATCTGCTGGCTTTCGTTCCAGTCCGCTTCCAGGGTTACGCGGCCCTGCTGCATCACCACCGATCGATACTGTTGTTCTTCGTCGTAAGATAGGCGCGCTCGATCACTGCCCATAACTGCCTCCTCGAAACCGCATAGGCTACCGTCGAAACCGGGGTTGCCTCGTGCGCTCTGCAAACATGGCACGAGTCGCGACGCAGGCTGATTACGTCACGTAGATCACCACCGGGACCAGCCCCAACGGCATATACTCCTGGTATTTGATCAGCAGGCTGCGCTCCTTAATAGCGTTCTTCTGGCGTGCGAACGCGCCCATTTCCGACCCGTCCTCCGCCCCCGCGCTGATGGTTGCGTTGGGCGCGCCGGAGAGGATGGCGTTGTCGACATTCTGCACGAGCTGCGCATAGGTCGGTCGCCCGAAGGCGCGCGAGCCGAACAACGGCGATTGCGGCGCGACCTCCACGCTCTCATACTTGCGGGGCAGCACGCTGCCGGTCGGCCAGGCTGAGAATCGCACGCAGCCGTCCTGCGCGTCCTCCACCACCACCACATCGTCGAGGATGGACTCACTGACTTCGATCCGGTGAACATAGGCGGGACCGAGCACCGTGCACCGGCTGAGTTCCACCGTACCGCTGCTGAGCGCGAGTGCCAGGTCCGCCAGTTCCACGGGGTAGGCCTCTTCGAGTAGCAGACGATTCAAGCGGAGCAGGTCCGCACCCTTGGGATTCTCCGCCATGAGCTGCTGGGTCGCCGGATAGAGGTTCACCAGGGCGAAACGCTGGGCATCGTAAATCGATGGCCCGGCAAGGACCGTATTCAAGTCTTGCACGAGCGCCTGCTGGAGCGCCGCCGAAGGAGGCTGCGGACCGGTGTAGGCGTTCAGCAGCGCCTTTGTGGGTGCGGTCAAGTGCCCCTGCAGATAGAGCGAGAGGGGATCGATTCCATCGCGTAACCGCGTTGCCAACCGGCCAGGATCGTGAAGATCGGCCACCGCCAGTGGGCCGAACAACGACGTGCGGATGGATTGGAGGATGCTGTCATTGATCTCCAGTATCTCCACTTCCCCGCCCGCCCGCGTGGCGATCGGGCCCATGATGCAGCGATCGACCGCCAGTAGCCGCACCTGACCCTCAACCCAGAGCTTGGTTGGGATCAGATCGCGCCCGTCCACGGACTGTGTAAACACCGTTGGGGGAGTTGCGGACTCGCCCGAATTGCCCGGATCGAACGTGCAGCAAGTTAGCGTCACCGTGTCAAAAACGCCTTGGAGCACGATGTCACCGCCACTCACCAGGAGTCCTTCCACAACTAGTGAACTCCCGTCGTTGCCGCTGAACCTCCACTCCGTCACGTCCGGCGCTGGCGGAGCAAGGCGGATGACCGGACGGCTGGTGTTCCGCGCCATCAGAATGACTTGCACGATGCCCGTCACGTCGGCGACCTGCGTGTAAGTGAGAGAATCATCGATGCTGACCGTTCCCACAGGAGAAACGGTGTTCAGTTGCGGTGTGAGTGCCGACGCCCCCCCCAGCACGTGCCGCACCGGGGCCGGAGTTGGATTCGGCTGCTGCCCCAAAATGCGGCGGTCGTACGGACCAGCGCCGAGCGTGGACGAGAATCCATAGTGATAGGTTACGGAGACTGGTCCGTCCAGGGGCGGATGGAGCGCCTTGAAGCTACCCGTTTCCGGAAAGATCATCACCTGATGCGTTGTGCCAGGCGGCTCTGGATAGGTCGTAATCTGCGAGGCGTCGATCAGCTCATAGAAGCTTCCGGGTAGCGTGAAAACGCCGAGCGAGTTCGGCAGCAGGGCGAGGCTGTTGGAAGGATCGAGCGCCGCGTAGAGCGCCTCCCCGTCCTCGAGCGTCGACTGGAGGAGCGGCGTGGTGATGTAAGCCGGAAGCTGCCACTCCTGGGGCGAGACCCATGTGTCTCCCAACGGGCGGGAGGCAGACGCGAACAACGGAATCTCGCGGCCGGTGGGATCGAAGGAGTAGTAGCCTGGGCACTTTGCGAACTCCACCGGCGTTGCCTGGTCAACGCCGAAGCTTATGAGACGCCACAAGAACACACCCAGCCGTGGGATGTCGTACCACCCGGTCTGGCCTTGGCCTTGCCGAAAGTCCGCCGTGTGGAAGAATTCGTCGAAGGCGGAATTCACCTTCGAGGCGCCGTACACGTTGCGCAGATCGGCCCAGCCGCCGATCCCGGTGTCGGTCCACGTTCCGACCAAGCCCTCGGCAAGCCGCAACGCACGATTCCCGATCGGGTCGGAGGAATCGGCGGGGAAACCGATTTCGGGATCAAGGGCGTGCCGCGCACGGCCCAAGCGACGGAAGAACTCCACCACGCGCGCTTGCCATCCGGTGATGTCGGCCGCTAGCTCCTCCAGAAGGGCTACGGTGCCCTTGCGACGGCGGTAGTAGATGGTCTTCGCCACATCCAACCGCTGTCCGCGCGCGTCCAGGCTGGCCACTAGCCGGGTGGCGAGCAGATCGGCGATGTAGGGAATCACCCAGTCGTCGCAGGTTTCAATCGACTGGTCTTCCCACAGACGGTCGATGCTGCGCCGCAGGATGGCCGCCTGGGCGCCAATCCGATTCACCAGTTCGCGCAGGGGCCCATTGCGGTCGAAGACATCGGTATCTTCGGTGCGGTAAATCGCCGGCAGCAGGTTCCACAGCTTATCGGCGTAGTAGATCTCGTAGTGGTCGCGGTCACCCGCCATTGCCGGCTACCTCCGTGGAGACATTGAGATCTGACGCAGACAGTTGAAAGAAGCCTCCTTCGCCGGGATCGAACCGGTATTCCTCCAGCAGATGCAGCAGCGGGAATCCGATCTGGAGCGGAAAGAACTTCGAGATAAAGTGCAGCGGCCGGAACGGAAACAGCAGATAACTCTGCAACTGTTTCCGTTCGAAACTCAAGCTGTGAACGGCCACTGCGCCGGGCACTCTAAGGCACGCCCTGTAGATCTGGCTCAAGTAGATGCTCTGCCCAATCGCAATGACGTCGGTCCCCAACAAGCCGCTCTGCGGGTCGACGAGAGCGGTGGTGACGCCATTCATCACGTCCGCCGGGATGTAGGCGGGGTCAACCAGCACCGTGAACCCCAGTGAGATCGGAACGGCCGTCGCAAGCACTACCACCACGGGTCGATTCGGGTCGTCCGCGGCAGCGAGGGCGGTGTGCGCGTCACCCACTGCGTTCGCGTCGTCGCCGACATAGATTTTGACCACGGTGCGCTGCTGAGCGACGTCCCAGGTCCAATACGCTTTGGCACGGGCCACGCCGGGAGCCTGCGCCGCGATGGTTTCGTAGTCATCGCCCGAGACGGCGCGGCCGAACGTGAGCACGGACTGTGGAGCGTATCGCTTGATCTGCTGCGGCGGGTCCGGATCGGCTCCCCCGCCCACCGCGAGCGGATTCAAGATCGCTTTCAGCCGGGGTTGCTGCTTCAGAATCACGGTCAGCGTGCCGGAAGCGGGCGAATCAGCGCCGCTGCCGTAGCGATAGGTGGCTACCACATTGTTGACGCCCGAGGGTAATCGGGCGCCGTTGATGCCATCGCCAAACTGCACGTGGGTTTGGTTCTGTTCGTCTTCGCGCGTCACGAACACCGAAGCGTTGGCGGGTTGCTGATAGAAACTCGGCACTTCTTTCCACCGAATGCCGTTCACCCACACCCGCAGCGTGCTCTGGTAGCCGCTGCCGGACGTCGAATCGGCGCTTTGCAGGTAAGTGAGAGGGGAATTCTTCAAGACGAATTCCTGGCCGATAGCGATGGTCGCGTCACCGCTTCCCAGAATCTCGTTCGCGACCGTCTTGCCGCGCGACACCGCGAGAAGGTCGAACAGCACGTTGATCGGTGGCATCAGCGAGACAGCGGGGCTGGCAAGACCGGCCAGTTGCAGCGTGGAGAGGTCCCCGCCCGCCGATCCTTGTGCGGACTCGCCGTTGCCGTTGGCGTCGCTAAGCAGGAGCGGTACATCAAACCCCGGCGGAAACGTCGGCGGTTGAACCGCCAGCAGCGAGGGTTGCGAGCCGTCAAATACCGTTGCCGGCGTTCCCACCAGTTCGCCGACGTCCTGGAACGCATAGTTCACGAGGAGCGAACTGAGGTTTCCGTACCAGTCGATGACCGGTTGGCTGGCCGCCGGCCCCAGAATCGCCGCCAGTTTCACCGTGCCATCCGTACCCAGGTATGCCTGGAGGCCGTTGAGTTGGGCGTTATTCTGGGCCAGGCTCTGGCTGAGGGACACGCCGTCGGTTCCGCCGTACCACCACCAGGCTTGACCGCTGCTGGGAACCATGACCGCCGCAAACTTCACGTTCTTGTCCGTATCCACGTAGGCGCTGAGGCTGATGAGCTGCGCACTATTCGCCTGGAGGATTTCGTTGAGCTTGTTACCGTCGATCCCCGCGTACCACCACCAAGTCTGTGCGCCCTCTGGCACCATGATGACCGCGTATTTCAAGGTGCCGTCGGTATCAATGTAGGCATCCAGGCTCACCAGCCGCGCATTGTTGGCGGTCAGCGTCTGGTTGAGAGTGGCGGTGTCCAATCCCCAATACCACCACCAGCCGGAACCCGAGGCCTTAACCATCACCGCCACGAACTTGAGTTTCTTGTCCGTGTCAATGTATGCGTCGAGGCTCGTGAGGCGGGCGGCGTTGGCAGTCAGTAGTTGAGCTAGGGTTGGGCCGTCGATGCCCCAGTACCACCACCAAGCCGCTCCAGAGTCGGGCATCATGGTTGCCGCGAACTTCAGGCTCTGGTCCTGATCGAGATAGGCGGTAATGCCCGTGGGCTGAGCCTGGTTCTGATTGAGAATCTGGGCCAGCGATGGACCGTTCACACCCCAGCACCATGAAGTGTTCGGCAACCCGGGTTGAAACCCGATTTCAGTGTGGGGAATGGGAATGGCCACCGCCGGCTGGTCCGGAGCTACCGACGGGTCCGGGTTGGTGGTGGTCGGATAACCTTTGGGGTTCGCGTACCAGATCTTCTCGCTATAACGAGTGACGCTGGCAAGCTGCGGCTGTGCGTTTCCGCCGGCGATCTCGAACTCGACGACGTCGCCGACCTTGATCCCGCGCGCCAGAGAGTCAAGATCCGCCACGCCCGCACCGCCACCCGCCAGCACCTGCGACGGACTGGCTGGGTACTGCCAGAAGTGCGCCGTCTGACTACTCTTCAACAGTCGATAGTCGGAGGCGAGAGCGCCCTGGGACAGGCTGGGCGCCTGAGTGAAGGTCACCCGCGTGTTCTTGTTACCGCGGGGATCACTTTCCTGACTCACGGTCTGTACGGTGACAAATGCGTAATTGGAATCCGTTCCGCCCCAGCCTCTCTCCATCAGCAGCAGGTCGTCGTCTTTCTTAACGGATGAGACGACACCTTGCAACAGAACGCTGGCACCGTCAGGGCCCAGCAAGGCGGGATTAGGGAGCGGGTCGGCAGAAACCGCCGCCGGCGCCTGAATCAGCGTGTCTGAGCTCAACTCGAAGATTTGTGCCTGCTGGCCCGGCCCCGGCTTGCTTTGCACCTGGAATCCTTGCGCAACCGTGAAGGGCGCCACGCCCGTCATCAGCGCGCCCAGCGTCCCGGTAGCACCAATGCCCGGACGCGGACGGTAACCGAGAATGCGAATCAGTCGTTGCACACTTTCCGGCAGGTCGGCGGTGCGCAGGTAATCCTGATTGGCGATGCGCTCGTTGTAAAAGGTCAGGATATCGGCCACGTAAGCCCACCACTCCATCATCTGCAGGGCCAAGTCACCCTTGGCGCTGGGCCGCCAGTTCGCAAGCTCAACTTCACCGGTACGCGAGAGCAACAGGGCGTGGCGAAACGTGATGTAATCCCCCACCCGATAAGCGATAGAGCTCTGCCCAGGGAGATTGGTGATCACCCGGGGGTGGACAAATGTATCGCACGGGCAGATGGTGGGCGAGCTGCTCATTTACCTCCTCCCACTGTGACCTGGAGCGAACCGGATTCCGGCCGGCTCGGATCATTGTCCATGCGCAGGATTTCGTCCGGGCCCATCTGGAGCGTTTCCGGAAGATCAACGAAAAGCGAAGAAACGCCCCGGCGGCGAAATTGGACAGACACAACGCCGGCAACCCCGTAGGTCGCTTGAATGGCAGCTTCCAGCGCGCTTCGCTCGAGTGGGGTCCCGAAGGTGAAGTTGTCGAAATAAAAGAAGCCGGTGCTCCCGTCCGCGAACTTGGTGGTGCTCAGGGCGGAGACGACGGCAGCTTCCACGTCTCCGCGAAATGCGCTGGGGCAGGCGCAGACGGCGACGATCAGGTCAATGGAGACAAAGTGAGGAGCCGGGACGTACGACTCGTAGCCTGCCAGCCGGTACCGGTTCAACAGGTCGATGAGCTGCGTGTGCTCGTTCACCGTGATCTGCTCGGTGCCCTCCGCATCCGCCGTAGTGAAGACCGTGAGCCAGCTTCCCGTCCAGCGAAACTCTGTCCCGGCTCGCAAGACCCAAGGCAGTGTTTGCGCGGCCGCCTCGTAATCTTCAGGCCTGACGGCGCGATATTGAATGGCCCGGAAAGCTTGAGGCGCGCGACGCCTCACCTGCTCGTCAGTCTCCGCATCCGCGCCACCGCTGGCGGGAAAGGGATTGGTCACGGCCGAGATCAGCGCGGCGGATGACGGATCGACTTTGGTGATGGAATCGGCAGCGACGTTTCCAATCTCGCCGCCACCCACGCGATAGGCCACCTGAAACACTGAGCCCGACTCGGGAATCTCACCAAAGACGTCATCACCGAAGCGAATCGTATCGCCGGCATCCCCGTCGTAGTCGTATGAGACGGAACTATCGGAATTCCGGGCGATGCGCCGGTAGCGGGCGGGGTCGATGGTAAAAGCGTTTTCGAATTCCTCCGCGTTCAAAAGGCTTCGGAGCCACGTCCAGTCAACGGGTGGCAGCGCCTGCTGCTGAGGCTGTTCCACGACCAGTATTTCCGGGAGCGGCGGTAACGTGGGGTCGATCTGGGGCAACCAGGCCAGCGGTGCATTGGCCAGTGTATACAAATACTGCGGCGAAGTGGACGTGGGCGTGCTATTGGGTCCGGTGCGCTGAATCGCCACCGGAGTCTGCGAGCCTGCCGGCGATTGATCGATAGCGAAGCTTTCGGTATAACGTCGGCCTTGGGTCGCTGGTATCAAGTTGCCGGCCAGAATCGTTCGGGTGAGATCATGATTGGACGCGAGCGCGCTATCCTGGCCCCAGACCAGATGGGTAACCGGCGTCGGCGCGGGGCTCGGCGGGGGCGTGAGGAACAACGGATCAAATTGCTCATCAACGCTCGTAAGCTGCACCACTTCACGCACGTGCGGATCCGCGGTCGTAGCGGCGGCGGTGTCGATCAACAGGTTCTGGCCCGGCTGGAAGTTGAAGCCATGCCCGAGCACCCACATTTCCGTGGAACCAGCCAGCAAGCATCGCTGGCTATCGTCCCAGTAGTAGGGCACGATGTTGGGAGTCACACCGTCAGCCAGGAATCGATTCCAGGTGGGGCTGACCGCGTACTTGGTCACGTTCAGCGAGCCCGTGTTCGGATCGATCAGCCCGGTTCCGGTCTCAAAATCGATCGCGCTACCGTCAGGTGCCGCTGCGCTCACCACCAATCCGGTTGGAATCGGCCCTCCCGTGACATCGAGTTGCACCAGCGCGCTGGAAGAGGTCACGGGACGCGGTTCGTAATCGACCAACCGCGCGTGCCGCACGATCGATCGGCGCTGGGTGGCGGTTTCGAGCGTTGCTTCCGCCGCCACACGGTCTTGGGTGTAGCTGAGGTCATCCCCGAGACTCGACAGCGCTTCCAGGAACATCATTCCGAAGTCGGCTTCGGAGCGCTCCTGCCATTCCGGGTAGCGTAGGCCGGAGAAATCGGTGAGTGCCTTGCGGAAGCTCAGAAAATCCTTCGCCAGGTAGTCGATGGGTGGAATGTCACCCGTGAGCGGCGGACAGGGCTTGGGCGGCGCCTCGCAATCAAAGTCGGATGGACAAAGCGCCTTGAAGGAAAAGTTGACGTGATTGAAAAAGCCATCGAGAGCCACGCTGTTCAGGGTGAGCGTGTAAATGGAAAAGTCGCCGGGAGCCGGCACACTCAGCATCAGCGTCGGGCGCCCCTCGGCGTCGGTGGACCAGTCGGTGGCATCATGGATCGGCGCGGCCGCAACCGTGGGAATCGTCTCGCCGCCGGTGATTTGTACGGCGGGTACCGTGCGACCGTCCAGGCCCGGCCCGGCAACCACCGTCCCCTTGAGTGGCACCGTATTCAGGAAGTGGACGCGCAACGCAGTCTGAGTCGCGCTGGCAATCTCGACAAAGTCGATGCCGTTCAACGTCGTGTTGCTCGGGTCGAGCAATCTCTGTAGGCGATCCTTTTGTTGCATATCAGGAAACCAGAATCACGATTTTCTGCGCCGACTGCGTTTCCACCAGCACGTAATCAATCTCCACCTGGAGTTGCTCTTCCTGGCCGGGCGCCGCCGGACCCACCTGGACCTTGGTCACCGAGATTTGATCCGCCAGCCAACGATTGAGCGCCTGTTGCACGGCGATCTGGGTGGTAGCATCCAAAGCATCGGAGTGAGGAGCAAAGATCAGCTTCTTCAACCCGCAGCCAAATTCCGGCAGGTCGGCGCGCTCGCCGGGGGCCGTCAACAGCACTTGCCGGATCATCTGCTCCACGTGCGTGTCGTAGCCGGTTCGCGCCGCCTGACCCGACGCCGGATCGATCCGAAATGGGAAAGCGTAGTCGAAGCGATTCATGACTCTCCCGGTTGGCGGCCGCTTAATTGCCGGACACTCGCGGCTGCGTGAAAATAATGAGAACCGTTCCCTGTGCGGCCTGGTCCGCAGCCACGCACAGGCCCACACTCTGCTCGCTCAGGGTGAAGTCACCTCCAGCCCTACTCTGCACGTCAGTTACGACCCACTGGACCTGTACGCAAGGATGCGGTGCCACACCTACCACAAACGGGCACCCAGCGATGAGAAACGTGTCGGAAGACCGCAAAACAAAATCGCCCGCTGCTGAGACGCGGGTGTTGGCCGAGATAGCGCTCACTGTCCCCCCATGGGGACACATCATCACGCTCGAGGTGTTCAGAAGGCTGGCCACTACACCACCTCCAGCGCGCCGTTATTCACGTTGACCTCGGAGTCGGTGAGTTGAACCGTGCTGCTGCCGCGCGTCAGCGTCAAGCCGGAAGCGTTCATCGTCACCTGGTTCTGATTGGAGTCGGTGATGGTGATCGAGCCGGCATCATCATCCAAGAGGATTTTGTGACCGGCCTTGGTGACGATGGCCTTGACGGCCGGCGCGGCATCCGAAGGCTGCTCGCCGCTGCGCCAGTAGCAGCCGGTCCAGATCGGATAAGAGACGTCGCCGCCCTCGAATTCAATCCACACGCCGGCGCCCGCCTCAGGCAGAAAAGCCATGCCGACATTGGGGCCTGCATAAGGCACACACGGCATGCACCATCCGGTTTCCTGTTGGCCGAGCACCGCCGGAACGTTGGCCTTGATGCGGAGCGTACCGGCATCGATGTCCGTCACCGTTCCGCGGTACTTGCCGAAGAAGCGGTAACGCACGCGTTCCAGTAATTCCAGGATCGCTTGATCGTTCATACCGCTCATCAGAGGACCCCCAGTAGTCCGCTACCCCCGGTGGGCGCGGCGCCCACGGCGTTGCGCACTAGCGTGAATTTCATCTTGTGCGAGTCCTTGCTGATGGTGTGGCGCACACTCCACACGAAATACTTGCCGGAATTCAGACTGCCGGCGCCGTTGATCTGGACGATGGTCCCTACTCGCAGAACAGCCTTCAGCCTCGCGATGTCCGCCTCTCCTTCGCAACGCACAAACCACCCCGCTTCGCGGAGAAGCGACTGAGCGCGGAACGACAACTCCTGGGCGTCATCCACGGTCGCGGTCAGCATCACAGTCATCGTCTGGGCGGAGAAGTCGGCAAGGCCGCGCGCGTCCAGCAGGCTGAGCCCGGAGTCAGAGGTGTCGGCGCTGACGCCGTCCGGGTCGCTGTCGTTAAACAAGGCTTGGCTCGCGTTCACGGCGGTCGGGCGCGAAACGTCCCAACTCAGATCGAGCGCATCCACCGTCCAGGCGTCAGGATCGTTCAACTCCAGCGTGATCACCGGATCACCATCCAGGCTCGGCTTGGCGAAATATCCCGTCCGCTGGCCAGCCGTGTCCGTACAGGCCACCCGGCACAACTTGCCATTACGCCGGGCCAGACTGCGCAGAAATTGGATATCGGAGCTGCGCTGCATCAGGCTGTGTCCGTCCTCGGTGTGGGCTGGAGAATCGTCGCTGGTATTATCGGGAGCAGGACTGATTCCGTAATCGCCGAAGATGGAGTTGGCCACATCGGCGTCCGTTACATCCACCCACTCTCTGGTTTTTTCTTCCAGGTTCATCAGCCACGAGGCATCCTGCCCCCAGACCTCGAGCGTGGAGCCGGAGGTGCCCTTTTTCAGGCGCAGCTTGTGCGTCAACACGTAGCCATCGAAAACGCACTGGTCAGATTGCCCCGTCGGCGTCACCACCACCGCAAGGTTGGCGAAGGGCCGAAAGCGATCATCGGTGACGAACGTGAGATCCTGCGAGTCCGTGGTGTCGACGGGCAGGTTCAACTGGACCGCACCGGGCAAGTCGGCGTTTTCTTCGACCTCCAGCGTACCCATCACGGTATAGAGTTTGTCATCCGCCGGAGAGCCGTCGGTTAACAGTCGAAATGTGCTTCCCATCAGCCTTGACCCTTTCCCGGAATTCCAATCAAATCGTGCACCGCAAGCGAGTCCGGCACCAGCGCGTCGTTGGCGTCACACAGGCGCCAGAAAGTGGTGGCATCCGAGAGGTAGTGCGACGAGATCAGGTCCAGCCGCTGGCCTTCCTGTCGCTGATGAAAACCCAGCAGCGGATTCTGGACAGGCAACGGCAGGCGCGTCACCGAAACGGTCACCCCATCGGGCCGCGTCACCGTGTAGGACGTCATGTTTGCGTAACGGCTGCCAGGAAAAAACATGCCTGCGCCTCCTTGATCGAATCACCCGATGGGCAACATCCCGATGATCGATTCCGCGGCATTGGCGAGATTCGCCAGTGCCAGCGCCTGCCGCAAGGCCTGCGAGTATCCATAAGCCACGGTTGCGATCTGACTCAGCGAATCCGTAAGGGCGACCACCTCATCCGGGGTCAGCACCTGCAGCCCAATCTGAGCTTCGGCGTGCGTCGGGTTCAACAGCAGCGCATCGTAGAGCTTCTCCGTAATCGTCAGGCTGGTCACCCGCACGGGGAGAATGCGGCCCGGGCCCCACACGAACAGCACGGTGGGCACCGTGTACTGCGGCACGCTCCGATCTACCTGCTGGCTTGATCCGCCCAGCGCGGAGCTGATCGCCGAGGAGACTTGGCCGAGCAATCCACTACCGGTAAACGCCCCCGTGGGGTAAAGGAGCATTTCGAGCGCCGCCAGCCGTGAGTAGATTCCAGTCGCAGTGGCCAGGCCAACGGCCACCGGGCTGCCGTCGGCGATCATGTCCGACGCGTCCATGGCCAGCGTGAAGGAAAACGATTCGCCCGGCAGTCCTTTCACCGCCAGGGGATTTCCCGTACCGCTCGGGCCCGCCGCGGCCGTGTCCGGCGCCGACGGCGTCCAAGTGTGGGTCATCGTCTCGGGGTTGAACTGGAAAATGATGATGTTGGGCAAAGGCACCAGGAACGTCGGCATGAATTCCACGAACGCGCCTTTGAGATACTTGCCCGGCATCGAATGCTCCCTTTTTCCTCTGGGACGACTCATCCGTCCTTCGTACGATCTGTGCCTGCCCTCACTCTGGCCGCATCAAGTCGTGCGCTGCAACTGTCGAACCACCTCGGCGGTGATCATCTTCGAGAGCGTGTCGACCGGAGTCTCCGGCGCGGCAGCCACCTTTAGCTCCAGGCTCGCGATCTCGCGGGGGTTCCAATCAGGCGAAGCGGTGCTGCCTAACTGTTCGACGATCAGCCGCGTCAATCGTTCTCCCTCTGCTTCGGAGAGGCCCGCCATTTCGAGATGAAGGCTGTCCACCTTGATATCCGGCATGACTTATCCTTCCCAATCACCGGCACGCAACACCAGGCCCTGCTTGGTCATTTCGCGGCGAGCGGCATGCAGAACGTGCCGCATTCCGATCCGCGTGCCATCAGCGCTCGCCAAGAAAGCGGCGCCCAGAGCCGCTGCCGTGATCTCCGCGCCGGTGAGCGCGAGCTTCTCGGCCAAGAACTCCCAATGGATCCCATCCAGAAGCTCTTCACCCTGGGGTGAGCGGACCGGAAGCACCCGCCGCCAGAGCGCCAGTCGCTCCGATGGGCCCGGGTGCATGAACTCGATAATGAAGCGGATGCGTCGCACAAACGCCTTGTCGAGATCGTTCTTGCGATTGGTAGCCAGAATGGCCACACCCTCGAACTGCTCAATGCGTTGCAACAGGTAGTCAATCTCGATGTTGGCGAAGCGGTCGTGCGCGTCTTTCACCTGCGTGCGCTGGCCAAAGAGGGCGTCCGCTTCGTCGAAGAAAAGCAGCGCGTTGGCGCGCTCACAGGAGTCGAACACCTGCTTCAGCCGCTTCTCGGTCTCGCCGATGTACTTGTTCATGACGCCGGCAAGATCCACCCGATAGAGCCTCATCCCCAGCGAACGCGCCATCACCTGCGCCGCCATGGTCTTGCCGGTGCCACTCGGTCCCGCGAACATGGCAGTGATGCCCCGGTCCAAGGGGCAAAGGCGGCCGAATCCCCACTCTTCGTAAACCAGCCAGCGCAAGCGCACCTGCTGTTCGAGTTCCGCGAGATGCTGGCGCAGCGTGGACGGCAGCACCATGTCGTCCCAGGTGAAAGGACAAACCAGGGGCGCAAACAACTCGCTGGCCTCCAGGTGCAAATCCTGTTGGCAAGCCTGGGCCACCGCATCGCTGCCGGCGGCGACGACGTGGCTGGCATTCACGACCTCACCAGGAGCCAGCGTCCATTCGGCCACCTGGGGCGGCACCGCTTCCTCGCTGAGGTTTTTCCATAAGCTGATGCGCGCAGCACGCGTGAGCCCCGGCAGCGCGAACGATCGCCGCACCGCGTCCGCAATCACCCCGGGAGCGCCCGGAGTGGAGGCGCCGATCAACGCGAAATCCGAAAAGGCGCCCACCGCCCGCAAAGCTCGCGGATTGCTGTGGTCAGTGTTGTACCAGTAGAGGGCCGCGCCCGTCAGCCGGGCCATCCGCACGGCGCGCGCCGCGCGCTCCACCGCCAAGTCGGCCGGCGCGTCCGCGCCCAGCAATGCGCCCGCATCTACCGCCAGGAGATCGGATCCCAGCGTAGCCGCGAATTGCGCGGCGAGCGTGCGCTTGCCGGCGCCCTTCGGTCCGACCAGTTCCACCTCGACCGGTACGCGCGCAGCGAACGACGTACGTTCCATCGTCCGCTGATGCACTCGCTCGAGAAACCCCAGCATGGCGGCAAGCTCATCCGGGTAGAGACAGGCACTCTCCCTGCTTTCCGCCGCGGGAAAGAACTGGACCACCGTGCCCAGAGCCGGATCCATGCAAGGGCCGGTGGTCAACCAGAGAATCATGTGAGGATCGGCAACCCAGGGAGCAGTGACTGCCCACGGGTTGTTCAGCCCATCGACCGGACGCGCCAGCCGCCAACGCAGAAGCGCCGAGTCAGGTCCAAAGGAAGTCCGCGAGGGCCATCCGAACAGGCGCGCGGCCAGCCACGGAGTGGCGAACCCCGCCGTCGCGTCGTCCTGGAGGTAGCCAAAGACGCGTCGGATCGGCGGGTCCGTCTCGACCGCTAGCGCCGTCGCCAGCAGATCAACCTCCGCGTCGCTTAGACCGAACTGCCGCCGCAGCCAATTCCACGTTTCGTCGCGCCCAAATTCCTGATCGGCCGCGTTGATCTGTTCGCTGAGTTGCCGAGCTTCCGCGTCGCTGGCATAGAAGGCCTCTTCGCGAGCTGCGGCCGGCGCCGGGTCCTCAAGAAGGCGCTCGACCTCGGCTTCGGAGATGGCAAAGGCCGGCGCCGGCGCGGGCTGATTGCCCCAGACACTGCGCATCCAGAGGAAACGCCGTCGCGCCCGCAGCCGCACACGGTTCAACACCACTTCGCCTGCCCCGCCGGGACGGCCAACCGTCGGAGATTCATCCCGTTTTTCCGTATCCACAACCATTGGCTAAGGAACCTTGATCCACCAAGATGGAGGAGACTCGACTTTATTCACTCGAATCCGCACTCCGTACACACCGGGAGCGATCGGCGACGGCGCCTGAAACTGGATCTGTGTCGGGGTCACGGTAAAAGTCCCCGGCACCAGGGCCCCGGAAGGTGTGAGCGGAATAGTCTCGAGCAGGACTTCGGTGCTGCCGCTCTCAAATCCCATGCCTTGCACCGTGTAAGTCCCGCCGACGGCGCTCAGCAGAGGTGGGTTCGGCAGGACTACGTTGACGTCCACACGCGCGGCAACGCTGAACGGCGTGGCGTTCGTCCGATTCGTCGCCGGATCGGGGGGTGCGTCGCTGCCGGCTCTCAGCATGTACACGCCGGGAGGAGGCGACCCGGCAGGCAAAGCGCCAATGCTGGGCGGGAGATTGAGGACTATGCGCGACTCCGTCTGAACGGGGTCAGGCGGTAATGGTTGAGCCTTCCAGATGCTCGTGACTTCCTGCTCCGTCTTGTAATCGGGCGGAAGGAGGAGGTAAACACGGGAGGACGTGGACTGATTCAGGCCCGCACCGTAAAGCAGGAACCGCGCGCCGGGTGTGACTGTCGCCGGTGAATAGTCGAAGCTCAGCGCCTCACCGGTGTTGGGCGAGGTGAAGCTCGCCGTTGAGGACGTGCCAAAGACCTGGCCCGTCAGTGCGAACGGAAAAGCAGTGGGGTCTACGGCCAGGCTAAAGCGCGACACCTGCTTGGCACCGGTCGGCGGTGCGGGCGGTGTGATGAACACCACACTAACCTTGTAGATTACCGAGAGCCGATAAGCAGCGGTGATCGACTGCCACAACCGCGACATTTCGTCGGAGGTTTCGATCTCCATCGTCAGCGTGAATTGCTCCGAGACGGTTTCGGTGGGCGGAACCGGTATCTTGGCCTTCGCGCGGAAAATCGGGTGCTCATGGAAACAGCGCAAGACGATACTCATCGCTTGCTGTTCCTCAACGTAGTTCTTCTCGGCGTAGGCGCTGATAAGATAGTAGAGGTCAAGCGCGAGCGGCTGAGCCGGAATCTCCTGGGCGCGGGGCGGTGGCGGGTGGAGTGGCGGTGGCTGAGGAGACGGCGGATATAGGAAGTTCCTCTGAAACTTATCCTGCGAAATGTGAATCAGCGACACTGTCACCTGGCAGCCGCCGTCCTTCCGCACGCTCTCTGGCGCCGAACCCGAGACGGTCATCGTAAACGTTGGAGTTGTCGAATTGAGTGTCGCCCACAAAGGAGAGTGATCGCGGCAGTGCTCGATCATATGGACCAAGCGGTCCGTGATGTGCGAGAGGTCGAGCACTCCCAGCGGGTTGAGCGGCATCTCTTCTTTCCTTTCAGCCTTGAACCAGGCCGAAAGATGACGTCATGGCGCGCGAAAGCGGAACCCTTGGCGCCGGGGCTACGATCCGTGCCTGCGGCCGAGGCTGTGGCGCGGGCGGAACAACCCGCACGGTAATGCTGCCAATGTGAATCGACGGGCGCTGCGGTGCCTCCCTCCCGCGCGGGGCGGCGGCAGGGTGAGATTCGACCCGCGGCGCGAGTGACGGCACCCGGTCTGATGGGGGATGGCTCGCGCCCGGCTTGATCGGCGGCTGGGGGACCGCGATCCTACCTCCAGCTTCCGGCCTTTCCTCACGTTGAGTACGGCACTCCACGTCGGCATCAACTCGCCTTGGTCCCGCAGGGCGGGATCGAGCTTCGACGAAGCGCGGCTCGCTCGCCGGAGCATCCTCCGACAGAGTGAGCGGTCTCGGCCCCTTGGCTGCCGGATCACCGTGCGGCACTGGCACAGGATCCGGCGAAGCCGTTACCCTCACGCGTTCTTCTGACACAGGCTGAGGACGAAACGCCTGCGCCGGCAAGGCGCCAGCACTTAGCCACGGCGGTCTTGCGCCGGGGTCAATGGGTCTTGGGGAAGCAACTTGCTTCCCCACTTGCGTCTTGAACTTGGCCGCCGATACCTCAAGTATTCGTAGAGCATCCTGTCCCGCGGATTCCTTACGCTCAAGTCCGGGTGAGGGCCTCTTTGAGGGACCGGCGCTGGTTTCGGCGGGGTGCGGCCTCACTCCGGCGCTCTCTGCGCCGGCTGGCGACGACGGACGTGGAAATCCTGGCTGGCCGCTGCTTGGCGCATCGGGGGCGGCCCGTGGGTTGGACAGCAGCGAGGCTTCCCAAAGCGGCGTGCGAGGCGGCGTTAAGAGCGGCGTGTCCGCCGGAAGCTGGCCAGTCAAGGTGCGAAATAAGGACAGGCGGCGCATCCTAGGCTTGCCCTCCTTCGTGGCGCAGCATCTCGGCATAGCACAGGCGCCGGTCGCGCGGGAGGGCCAAAATCGTCTCTTCCGCCCACTTGTAGTGGAACGCCAGCAGATGAACGTCGTGATAGAGCGACGCCGCGCGCTCACGCAGTTCCCGGAGCACAAAGGATTGAACGTCGAAATAAACCGTGAGGGCGGCGCGGCACTCCGGACATTGACCCTGCAAAAGACGCGACAGCGGCGGAGCCATGGACTCCATCGCTGCCTCGACGCGCTTGCGCAATCGCGCACCGATCTCGGCGGGTTGAATGCAAAGGCGCATAAGCTCGCGTTCCGGTCGCGCGGACTGGGCGGTGGCGACCTGATCGGCCACCACCGGAAGCCGGAATCGTACAGCCCCACTCCGCAGGCGGAACCAGCCGGATTCGGCGTCGGCGTCGATGCCGCCGGGCGTTCTGGGCCGTTCATGCTCCAGATAGTCTCCGATCCGAAACCAGACATCCACGCGCGCGCCGCAACTCGGCGTGACGCAGCTAGTGTCGGCCCGGACCATGTCGCCCAGCGTCGCTTGACGAAGCCTGAGCAGCAACGCCTCGAAATCGGGAACGGGAAGGGCGCTCCAATCCGCGGACTCGCCACCCACTCGGGTGGCAACCCGGGCGACGAACTCCAGCGCCAGCTCGGCGCTCGAGCTCGACTTCTCATGCAGCAGTAATTCCTCGGCTCCAGTGGGCTTGCGGAGAGCCACCTCGAATCCGGTTACGGGAAGTCGAAACATTTCCGAATCAGAATTCTTTGACTTCCGTCAGACTGAGATCGCGCTCCCATCCTTCGTTCTCGATCTTGATGTGCTCGATGGCCACCGCATTGGCCCCGGCATCGAGATCTGGAAGCGCCTGGTATTCCGAGACCCAGCACCGATGGACGATGAACCGCAGCACTGGTTGGCGCTCTTCGTTCAACAGATCGATCCGCACTTCCCGGCGCAGGTTCTGCAGCGACGTGGACGGCGCGCCTTTGTCGAGCACCTGGGCGGCATTGGCCCAATCTTCAAAGTCGGTATCGTGCGTCACGCCGCGTTCCAGGGTGAGCGGGTCATACTTGGTGCGGCCCAGTCCTTTCAGGATGATCGCATTTCCGCCCTCTTTGTATTCGATGGGGTCGGAAGAACGCTTCAACCCGGTCACCTTGCTCACCGCCGCCACCGGCGTGGTGCTGGTGCCGAAATAAACCAGGAAGGCATACGACTTGTAAGGGTCGAAGCGGTCGGTATTGACGCTGAACGGCTTGCCCATGAAACCACCTCCTAAGACTGGGTCTGACCCGCGAGCTGCGCGATCTGGATGATCACAAACTCCGCCGGCTTCAGCGGAGCGAAGGCTACGATAATGTTGACGATGCCGTTGTCGATATCCTGCTGCGTGGTGGTGGAGTTATCACACTTCACCTGGAAAGCCTGGCTGGGTGTGCTGCCCTGAAAGGCTCCCTGGTGGAACAACGACAGCATGAAACTTTCAATCTCCATGCGAATGGCGACCCAGAGGGGCTCGTCGTTGGGCTCGAACACCACCCAGCCCATGCTTTGACGGAGAGACTGCTCCAGAAAGAGGGCCATGCGCCGGACCGAAACGTAGCGCCACTGCTCGAACGCCGGATTGTCGGTCACCAGCGTGCGCGCACCGAACACCACGGTGCCGATGCCCGGAAAGTCGCGCAGGCAATTCACACCGAGAGGGTTGAGGGTACCCTGCCGCATATCGGTCATGCGTCCGCGCTCCACCACCCCGATCGTGTTTACTACTGTGGTTTCCAGCCCCGCGGGAGCTTTCCAAACGCCGCGGTTCACGTCCGTACGCGCGTAGATACCGGCCACCGTTCCGCTGGGGGGAAGCTCCAGCAGGTTACCCGTCAGCGGATCGTTCGACTGCACGTAAGGGAAATACAGCGCACCGTTGGCACTCTTGGGTACGATCGCGGTCTGGATATCATCGCCGATCAAGGGCAGGCCGTCTTCGCCATCGGCGGAATCCTGCCGGGGCGGATCGACAATGACGAAGGCCAGCTTCCGTTCGCAGAAGGCAACACCCTCGCTCAACACGCCGTTGTCGCAGACGCCCGGAATCACCAGCAGGTTGAAGATCGAGACCTTGTCCAGCGAACTGTCTTGCGCGAACACCGGCGCGAAGTCCCCGGCACTAAAAGTGGTCCACGACGCGCTGGGGCTGCCTGCGGGATACCCTAGAGCCACCTGGTTGACGGGGCCGAAAGGCGCCGCATAGGCCGGCGAGACCGTCACGTTCACCGAGACGCCGTTGATGCGCTTCTCGATGAAGTTCGCGGCATCGGACGGATTCAGCGTGACGCCCACGAAGTTTTCGGGGGGATTGGCACCGTAGGTGATGGAAACGTCGGCCGTGTCACCGGCCACTACAGTCTGGCGCACATTGTTCACGGTCACGGTCATGGGAGTGGTGGTCGTGGCCTGGATGGCAGTAAACGCGACGCTCCCGATCGGAACCGGGGTTCCCTGGCTCATCGCCACATTGGTGGCGGCCACGAACGGAGGATCGTAGGAAGGACTCACGCTGACCAGTTGCGACGAGCCATTGATGCGCTTGCCGATGAAGTTGGCGTCGCCGGGGTTCAGATTTACCTTGCGATAGGTTTCCGCCCTCGATCCGTAACTCACCTGGATGTCGGCAGTGTCGCCGGTAGTGAACGTGTTCTGCACGTTGTTGATGGTCACCGTCATGGGAATGAGGTCGACCGGTTCCAACGCCGTGAACGTCACACTGCCCACCTGCAGGACGGCCGGCGCCACCGCGCCCTTGTTCGTCATGGGCTGCGTCGAGGGGTCATAGTAGTTGGGCTGGAGGGCGACCACGTAGGCGTCGGCGCCGCCGTTCAGGAAGAACTGGTTCACCGCGTACGCCACATGCGATTCCACCACTCCGCTGGTGTATAAGCCGCCGAATTCCCGCTCGTAGTCGGTGAAGCTGAAGATCTCCACCGCCTTGCCCCAATTCGCCGGGTTCGTCTTGAAGGGGTGTGTGTAGCCGACAAACACGGTGATGGATGTCGGCGCCGCCGTTATCGCATGGGTGCTGCTCGGCAGTTCCTCGATGTAAATACCCGGGTAGGTCGGTGTGATCGGCATGAATTGTCCTCCAGTAGAATGCGTTGCCTGAGCGGCAAGCCGAGCTTGCCATACAGGGCGATCAAAGTCGCGGCGTGAGGTGTCTATTTCGGATTTTGGATTTTCGATTTTGGATTGAAGAGAGCGGCGACCACAGCGGGTTCTTCAATCCAAAATCCAAAATCCAAAATCCAAAGTGAATTCGGATGCGTCGCCACTTATGTCGTCATGGTTAACTCGTCCTATTGACTGGCAAAAACGGTGGCGGAAGCAGCCGTTGGCGATGTCCCGTCGGAGCCGCCGCTCAACTGAATCACCGAACTCCCGGTGGCCGCCGGCACCGAGATCAAGCCGCTGGCGGGCGCAGACACCGCAATTTCATAATTGAGGTTAGACTTCACCTGCGCTGCCACGTCGGCAATGGTAAGGCCCGTGAGGGCCGGCTTAGTCCAAGTGGCCGCGAGGGTGAAGGTCTTGGTTGTCGTGTCCACGGATATGGCCACTGAGGTGGTGTTGCCGTCACTGCCCACCCCCTTGGCCTCCAGCGTGAATACCGGGTTCGCGGTCGCGTCCATTACCGCCAGCGTCGCGCTCGTGGTGGGCGAGGCCGCGGCGACCAGAGGAGTGGAGGCCAGGGGGGCCGGGAGATCCGTCGGGGTCTTCGTCACCGAACCGTCGACGACATGAACCAGCCCCGGCGTCGAGCCGGTTGACTTGTCGCTACCCAGCACCGACTCAATCGTGCCCGAGGTGAGTCCGGTCCAGGTGTCCGTCTCAGTCACCGTAATACTGAACGTGGCCTGCGTAGGATCTCCGCTGGCCGCAGGGCTCACCGCCACCGTCACCTGGATATTGTTGCCCATCGAGCCCGGGCTCACGGCCTTTACCGTCAGGGCCGGCTTGGGAGCCGGAACCACTGCGGGAGTGATGAGGCCCTGGCCTGAGGCGTAGGCGAGCAGGTCGTTAATCACTGCCTTTTCATCGGCGGCGTAACCCGTGAAAGGTGTCCAGATGCTGGAATTCACTCCCAGGCTGCCGTTCACAAATTGCAGCGCCGATAACGGAATGGACACCTGGTTGCCATTCGCATCGGTGAATTCCAAGGGCCCGTTTCCTGTTGCGGCTGCTGTTGCCATGATTGTCTCCTCAAAACCTTAAACCTAGCTCTCAGCCCTCAGCTATCAGCTTTCAGCAAACAAGTCCGGTCCACTCGGAGGCTGAAGCCTGAAGGCTGAGAAGGTGTGAAATAATTGCGAGGGACCTTCCAACACAGAGACACAGAGGCACAGAGAAAAATGTGAAACGTGGGGAAGCAAACGACATCTTCATGTGATTCTCTTTCTCTTCTCCGTGTCTCTGTGCCTCTGTGCTTAATTCTTCATACGTTCTGAGGGCTGACAGCTTCAACTCTGTGTCTCTGCATTGGAAGGTCCTTCGCAATTGCTTCACACCCTTGCGGTCCCAAGGTCACGGAACTTGTCTTTTCAAACGATAGCTGACCCGCCCTGTTCCAACCTTCTCCAGAATGCCGTGCTCCACCATGACGTCGAGAGTTCTCGCCAAGGCATTCAGATCCACGTGCCCCGAAGACCGGGGTAGCCACCACTCGGCAATTCCTTCCAGAGAATCCATAGCCTGAGGATGTTGGGCCAAGTATGCGCTTACGGCTTCGGCCAACTCTTCCATGCGCCGAATCCAACCCACCTCAGCCGTCACCCGCCGCCCCCCTTTTGCCCCTGTGCGACTCTTAGGCAATCGTGGGGCCAGCGCCCGCTGCAGGAGAGATCCTATTGAGAAGAAACGAATTAGCCGCAGAACCTGGCGCCGCGGCAACATTCGCCTGGGTGGACCTTCACCCATGCTCTTAGCACGCAGAACCTGCGGTCGGAGTAGTCACCGGGCTGTTTTGAGGAACGAAAGCTGTGGTGGGTGCGCGTACCCCCGGGCGGGGGAAGTTCCACCCGGGCCCCGATCTTCCGATTTCGGATTCTCTAGTTCAGATTCGATTTTGGATTTTGGATTTTGGATTTTGGATTGAAGAGAAGAGCGAAGGCAACTGTCTCTTCAATCCAAAATCCAAAATCGAAAATCCAAAATTGCTTCGCGAGGGGTCACGCGCTGGCTTCGGAACCGCGCAAGCGAAAAGTCTTGGGGTCGAGGCGGTACTTCTTCAGCAGCTTGCCAAGTTCGCGACGTTCTTTTCCGGCGGCTCGCGCGGCTTGCGTCACATTACCGGCGTGTTGCGACATCAGGCGGTGAAGATACTTCTTCTCGAAAGCCTCAATCACCTCGCGCTTCATGGCTTGGAAGGGCCGAAGCAAGGACGATTCCTCGGCGGTCGTGCCAGCCGCCGTTGTTCCGTCCACCGGCAGACGCAAGTCCTCCGGCTCTACGGTACCGAACCGGCAGAGGTAAATGCTGCGAATAATGGCGCTCTCCAGTTCGCGCACATTTCCCGGCCACTCCCAAGCCAGCAGGGCCGCGCGCGCGAGCCTCGAGAGTTTCAACGGGCCCTTTTCCGGGGGCGCGTGCTTCCGGAGAAAATGAGAGGCCAGGGCGAGGATGTCTTCCTTGCGCTCTCTCAGCGCCGGAAGCTGTATCGAGAACACGCACAGACGGTAATACAAATCGAGGCGGAAACCGCCGGACGCCAGCAGTTGATCGAGTCGCGTGTTGGTGGCGGCGACAATCCGCACGTTCACTTGCTGCTCGACGCTGCTTCCCAGCGGACGAAATTTCTTGTCCTGCACGACGCGCAGCAAATCCACTTGCGCTTTGGCGGAAAGCGCATCCACTTCGTCCAGGAACAACGTGCCCTTGTCGGCCGCGGCAACCAAGCCCTGCTTCCGCTTCTCCGCCCCGGTGAACGCCCCACGCTCATGACCGAAGAGGGCGTCCTCCAGCAGCGGGTCGGAAAAGGAGCCGCAGTTTACGGCGACGAATGGAAGGGCCGCCCGCACACTTAGATAGTGAATGGCGTGCGCCACCAGTTCCTTTCCCGTGCCGGTCTCGCCGCTGATCAGCACGGCGGCCTCACTCTGCGCCGCCGCGGGAATGGGATCGATCGCTCGCAAGAAGTTCGGAGCCGAGCCCACCAACCGTTCGACTGGGATGCCCGTTTCCATTTGCCGATGTTGGCTAATATACACCTGCCAAACTTCGCGTGCAATCCTCCATTTCGGGCCATGCCGGAGCCACGCCTGAGCGCAGTGGCTAGTGGTGAGTGGTTAGTGGCTAGAAAAAGAAACATAGCGCGCTCTTGCTCGCCACTAGCCACTAACCCCTAACCAGTCTTTTAAAGGGCGGGCCTGTCCTGAGCGAAGCGAAGGGACGCCCGCGCTCCCGGGCCAAGCAGAAAACTATCTTAGCGGCGAGCAACCTCACATGCGTTGCCATCGTCTAGTGTAGTAGCCACGTTCAGTCAGTGATCAGAACGATGGTTCACTGGTCTCGTGCGCTGTCGACGCCACCTTCTCGGGCAGTGGTGCCGCAAAACGGTATTCAGTACCTTGAGGAGGTAACTTCGATGAAGAGACTCGAGGAGAAGCTCAGCACAATACTCAATCGGCCGTTTTACCTGGCCGCCCTGTTTTCCATTTCCTGCGCCGCCCTCCTTCCGGCCATTGCCACGGCCCAGCAGGACCCATCTTCGGCGACGGCGTCATCCTCCGCCCAAACCCAGCCCGGCTACAAGATCCAATCCAAAACCAATGTCGTGGTGGTACGCGTCGTGGTGCGGGACGGCAAGCGCAAACCCGTCGACGGGCTCACCCAAAACGACTTTCAACTCTTCGACAACGGCAAGCCGCAGACAATCGCGCAATTCGCAGTCGAGCACTCCGCTGCTCCCGCCGAGCAAGCGCCGGCGCCGACGCCTGCAGCCCAAAACCCGGCGCAGCCTTCTGAAGTGGAGCCGTTCGCTGCACCAGAGCGCTTTGTGGCTCTTTACATCGACGACTCGCGCGCGCACTCCGAAGACTTGGCGCGTGTCCGCGACGCGGGCCTGCGTTTTCTGGCCAAAGGAATCCGTTCGCAAGACCGCTTGGGGATCTTCACCACGTCCGGCTTCGTCAATCAGGACTACACCAGCGACCGCACCAAGCTCGAAGCCGCCCTGGCCAAGCTCCAATACCGTCCGAATATCGGCGATCCGCGGGATGAGTGCCCGGAGTTGTCCGACTACCAGGCCGATTTGATTCTGAACCACGAAGACCCAGACGCGGTCACGATTGCGACTAACGAAGCCATTAAACGAGGCTGCGTGCCTTCACACGGCCCATCCGGGGGCCGACCGATCGGCCTCACGACCTTCAGCGATGTGGGCGGAATCAAGGAAATGGTGATGGCCCGGGCGCAGCAAGTGTACGAACTCTACGATCTCCAGGCTCACACCTCGCTCTACACGCTCCAGGAGATGATTCGCCGCGTGGCGCTGCTGCCCGGTCAGCGCGAAATCGTGCTGGTGACACCCGGTTTCATGCCCCTCAGTTTCAGGACGATGCTCGAAGACGCGGCGGACCTGGCGCTGCGCTCCAACGTGGTGATCGGCGCCCTTGACCCGCGGGGACTGGTCAACACCATGCAAATGGCGGACGCGGGCACCCAGCAGTACAACATCGAGATCAACACCGACCAGCGGGAGGAGACCAGCGTCCGGCAGAGCTACGTGGAGTTGCGCGACCTGGCCGCGTGGGATGTTCCGGCGGAGTTGGCATTCGCGACGGGCGGGGAAGCGATCCGGAATACCAACGACCTGGCCGACGGCCTCAGCGTCGTCTCGGCGCCTCCGGCTGTCTATTACACCCTGGCGTACTCGCCGACCGACCTCAAATCCGACGGCAAGTTCCACGCGCTGAAGGTCAAGCTCGCGAACCAACACGGCCTCGTTCTGGATGCGCGCAAAGGCTACTTTGCGCCGCGCCAGGTGCTGAGCGCGCAGGAGCAGATCGACGCCCAAATCAAGGAAGCCGCTTACTCAGCCGACGAGACGATGGAGTTGCCGGTGAGGCTGCAAACGCAGTTCTTCAAGAACAAGCAGGGCGCGGCCGAGCTCACCCTGATCGCTCGCGTTGACGCCCGCGGGCTCGACTTCCGGCAGCAGGGGGCTACCGACGTCAATCACCTGCGCTTTGTGGCGGTCGTCTTCGACGTGAATGGGAACTACGTGGCCGGCCAGCAGAAAGACCTCGACGTCATCGTCCCCGAGGCCAACCTCGCCGAGTTGCGCACCCAGGGTCTGACGATGCGCACCGATTTCACGCTCGCGCCCGGCCCTTACATGGTCCGCCAAGTGGTACGTGATTCCGAAGGCGGGCACCTTTCGGCTCTAAGCCGCACAGTTGTGGTACCGAATTGACGAGCGCTGCCAGGTAAACGCCATGCTGGATTTTTCACGTTTTTCCGCCCTCTCCCTCGGGGAGAGGGTGGCGAGCGTAGCGAGCCGGGTGAGGGGTCAGTTCGTCCAGTTAAGGTATTCGCGCTCATTCTCTGCGCTATTATGTTCTGCCGTCCAGGAGCTGCGGCATAACCAGACCGAAACTGACGAAGCGGCATGGCACCCGCGTTGCTAGCTGGTAGGCAACTCCTCGACTTGAAGCCCATAACCCCGTGCCGCCGCGCACTGCCTTTGGTCTGCCGAGACGAACAATTCTGCGGACCACTCGGCGGCAGAGGCGACGTGCAGGGAATCGGACGATCGCAGAGGCCACCGTTCCAGAAGCTCGACCGCGCGCGCGACCACCTGGTCCGTGACGCGAATAACGCTGGACTCTTCGATGTCCTCGAATAGCGCCTGCTTGGCCCTAAGGTACTGTTGCGGCGACAACTTCTTTTCACGTCGCCGCCGGCAGAGCGCAGAGACCACCTCGGATAGGCAAATCACAGAAACTCCCAGAGATGTGGCGGAAGACAGTATCCGGTCGACACGCTCACTCCCTGGCTCCTCGACATAGCGCTTGGCCAGCGCCGATGAATCAAGAAAACGTTCAACGCGACGACTGCCTTTCCTCCAGCACCGCCCTGCTGAGGGACGCCCCGGCCGTCACCAAACGCAGGCCTGGGCGTTTCCAGGCTGGCTCGGTCTCGCGCCTATCAGTAGGAACGATCTTGGCAATCGCCTTGCCGTGACGGAGTATGCGGATGCTGATGCCCTTCTCGACGAGGTCCAGTATTTCGGAGGCGTTCTTCCGAAATTCAGTGAAAGTGACCGTTTTCATCATCAGCATCTCCACACAAACTGTTTTAAAATTTAGCTGTACACCACTGTGCACTAACGTGCAATCGACCATCGGATGTAGCGCGGGCGTCCCGCCCGCTGTTTCGCGGGCATCATGCCCCCGCAGGCCGACCCGCCATCTTCAGCTTGCATTTGCCTAGTCCTCTCAGGCGCTTCGACCCTCTTTCGCGCGGGAGCGGGACGCTCCCGCCACAGCGGGCGAGACGCCCGCGCTACTTTCATCCAGCAAGCTTTTCGAGACGTTGTAACGTGTCTGGATATCTGCGCACCAGCAGCACCAAAGCCGCCGCTTGCGGATTGGGCTTGGCGCGGCCCTGTTCCCACTTCTCCAGAGTTCTCTCATTGATGTGCAGCTTGCGCGCAAACACTGCCCGCGAGCAACGGAGCTTCTCCCGCGTTTCCCTGATCAACTTCGAATCGACTTTCGGAAGGGGCCTCGCCTCCACCTTGTAGCTGCGAAGCGTGACTTTGCCCTCGCGGTGGCCCTTCATCGCCGCCACGCCCTCCATCAGCTCATCAAAGATCTTCCTGTTTGCCATCAGCTCATCCTTCTTGGCCGCCGCGCCGCCCGTTCCTCGGCACGGGCCTTCATTTCCAGGTCAATCGCGGCTTTCAGCGCTTTTTTCTCTTTGGGAGTCAAATCGGACGCTTCATCCTTGTCGTACAAAGTCATCAACCAGATCTGCTGCTCCGACTCGAGATAGAATAGATGATTCGCAGGCCGCCCCTTCGCCCCTTGCCTCTCCGCCGGTCAGCCCATCGCATCTTGCGAAGGCCACCCGTTCCTGGCATCACCTGCCCAAGTTCCGGACTCGCAGCCAACTCTGCCTGAAGTGCGCCGTAGTCCTCCTCGTCTAGGTACTCGTGAATATGGCGAGTGAAGGTCGGCGCTTCGATGAATTCCATTTCGTGGCTTCCGGTGTCAGCGGCGCACAGCTTATAATGTACGCCAAAAGCGTAGGATCGTCTACATTGTTCGCCCCGACCCCACTGCTTTCTACCGACCGCCTTCTGCCTACTGCCCTCTGCCTACTGCCATCCGCCTACTGTTTTCCGCTGAATTCGTCCGGAGGGTTGATCTCGACTTCGGGCATGGGCTCGTATCTTGACTCGTCGTAGGGCAGGAGATCAGTGGGTTCGGGCGCGTCGAGGGCTTTCAGATGCGCTCGCGCCGCTTCCAGGCCCCAATGATAGGCAAACGGCGGGCCGTCGCACCAGGCGAGGCGGTAAGCCTTCGTCGCGGCTTCAACTGCCGCGTCGCGATTCCCGGCGTCGCGCTCGATTTGCGCCTGGACGTTCAGCGCATCGGCGTGAAAGAGGGGGTACGGACCGCGTTCGGCAAGCTCCCAGACGTCATCCAGCAGTTCACGCGCCGCTTTCATATTGCCCTGCTTGCGTCGCAATTCTGCCAGCGCGGTCAGCGCGGGAAGTTCCTCCTCGACGTAGTTTACCGCCCGCGCGCGTGATAAAGCATGGTGCAATCGCTCGTTTGCGGTCGCCAAGTCATCCAAGGCCAGCACCGCTGCGCCCTGCAGCCGGGCGGCGCGGATAAATCCACGCTCGAGTGGTTCGCCGCGAATCAGGTCCCAAGCATGGTTCGCCAGCGTACGAGTTGCGGTGGCATCGCCCAGCCACAGCGCTCGCTGCGCGAGAGATGCAGCATCGAGTCCTTGTGCGTGCTCTCCCGCCTCGGCTTCGTGGATGCGCAATGCGTGCTCCAACGCTGCCTCTGACTCGCGACTCTTGCCCCTTGCCGCTAGCGATAGACCCAGAATTCTGAGGTTGAGCGCCTCCTGGTGCGCGTCAGCCGACTTGCGACTGATCGACAGTGCGCGGCGCGCAGCCGCCTCTGATTCCCGCAACGCGCCGGAAAGCCGGAGGGGGCGGGAATGGTTGCGCAAGCTAATGGAGAGGCTCTTTCGATCATGTTCTTTATTCGCCAGAGCATTGCCCATGCGACAAAGCGGCGCGGCGCGTCCAGGCTGCCCGATAAGCTCGTAGCCGACGGCTAAGGCGTTAAGAGTGAAGCCTCGGTCGCTTGGCCTGCTCAACGCCGGCATTTGGCCGACCCCGTCCGGGAAGAGCATTTCCAGCAACTCGGCGAGTTGGCGGCTGGCGCAAAGGCGGAAGAGCATCGGTTTATTCAGGCGCTCATAAAACAGGCCGATGGCGTCGTCGTAGCGCCCCAACCCGATCAGCGTGTTGTAAAGCTCGATGGCGCTCGTCAGGTCTTGCAGGCTGTTGACATTCTTTGGGTCCACCGCCGGCAGGGACTTGAAGTGTGTTTCGAGGGCCTCGTAGGTGCCGCGTCGGGTGTCGTCATCCAATCCGCTCCAGACTACGTTCCGCACAATGGGGTGCAGATCATAGCGGTTGGCGCGCCTGTCCCAGCCCAGCAATCCGCGATCCTCGAGGCCCGCGAGGGCGGAATCCATCGCCATAGCATTCGGGAACAGCCTGCCGTCCCCAACCAGCAGGCCGGCGAGGGTGTCATAGCTCGCGGGCATGCGGAAGGCAGCGACGGTGTGCAGCACCTTTAGGGAGGCCTCCTCCAACCCGCGCAGTGCGAATTCCAGAACATGCGCCATTGCTTCTTGTATTCGTGGGAATTGTGACGGGCTGAAGCGTGGATTGTCCTTAAGCCATCGGTCGAAGTCACCAGGCGCCGGACGGTAACGCTTGATCTCACCGGCGAGGGCCTGAATCAAAAGCGGATGTTTTCCGAAAGTACTGAAGAGCGGCAGCAAGATGTCACGAGACCCACTCACACCAAATGCGCGCCAGAGCTCGACCGCGTCGCTGTCGCTAAGACCCTCAAGCCGAAGTCTGAAGCAGCCTGGGAGCGGTTCCTCAGCCGAGGTCTCAAGGTCTGCGGGGAAAAGCCGCGAACTCACCAGGACTCGCGACTGCCGGACTTGCGCGAGCTTCTGAAGAAATCTTCCTGCCCGCGGGTCCGAGGTTTTGCGGGGAGAGCGACGGCTGGACGCTTCCTGAATCTCCCGTTCGATTTTTTCATCGCTCACGTGTGCCACGTCCATGCGGGCGTAAGCAATCAGGATTCGCTCCAGACCGTCGAGGACAATCAGATAGGGCTCCCGGTCGAGGGCGGCCAGCAACTGTGTCTCTCGTTCGAACGGCGGAATTTTCTCCACCTCTTCCCTGGGCCGACGGGTGACGTAGGCGAGGGCGCGGGTGACGAAATTCTCGAAACTCGCGTCGCTCTCATAAAAGCTCCACCACATCCGCCCGGCCAGCGGCCTCATCTCCTGCGGGGCAATGTCGTTAAACCATTTCCAGGTAAGGGCGCTCTTGCCCATGCCCCCAATGGCCACCACGTTCAGAATGCGCGCCTGGTAAACCTCCGCGCCAGGCTTTGCCACCCAGTCGGTGAGCAGATTCAACTCGGCCTGCCGGCCAATCAAGCCCTTGCTTTGCAGGAGCGTGTAAGGGTGGGCGATGTAAGCCTCAGGCGGCGCCGGAATGTCGCTGACGTAGTGGAAGGCGGTTACGTCCGGCTCCCGGCGGTGCGAAAGGGTGTCAATTACATTGGCGCGCAGCTCAGCGGGCGATTTGAAGTAGTTTGCAACGCGCTCTGGCCCTACTCGCTTCTTGAACTCTTCCAGCTTGATCGCACCTTCGCCTTTTTCGACATCCGCTGCCTTGAGGGGGTGATCGTCGTGCATCAGGAAAATCAAGCGCGGGATACCGCGCTCAACGGCACGGTTGTACTCCATCTCGGTGATGGAGATTTTGTGTCCTTTGGGAACGTAGCCGTAACGGAAGGCAAAGACGCCCAGATAAATGTCCGCCTGACTCACCAAATCCATCGAGGCTTGGATAGCATCGGCGTCGATGGCCGGCAAATGCTCCATCATCAGCGGGAACATGCCTTGCCGCAGGCAGGCGTCCAAGACTCCCTGCCGGTGGTCAGGCAAGTCACGAACCGTGCTGCTGACCATTACCGTCAGGCGTGTGCGGCCGTGCTGAGCCATGCTTGGAAAACTCCGGGACCACGTACGTCGGCGAAATTATACAACTTGGAGATAGAGAAAGCTCTAATTGTTGCGCGGCGAAGCATTGACTTGTGCGGGTGCTCGCATGCGGCAAAAGCAGCGATCTGAGCGGACGACGTTGGTTTTAAACGCGGCGTCATAAGTAATGCCGCATAATAAAATTGAATTCCCGACCCTCTCGGGCCTAGAATGGTCCGGGAGGTGAACCGATGCAGAGGTTGGAGATTGCCGATGTTGAAATCATGCGATTGGCGGTCCAACAGG
>DATFYM010000022.1:0-69120 GCA_035315065.1 Terriglobia bacterium | reverse complement strand
GCCCTCCAGGTCCAGGGCCCGCCCCACCAGCGACTGGAACTCCTCCAAGGTCTCCGGCAGTTTCGGGGTTCGGGATTCGGGGTTGGGGATTCGCGGAGAGGACGAAGATTGAGGTTCGCCTTCCTCTGCGGACCCCGGACGCCCCGCCCCGCATCCCGATCCAGCCGAAGAAGATGATTGCGTTGCGTCTTCTTCTGCGAATCCCGAACCCCGAACCCCGGCTCCCGAACCGGCCGCCGCCGGATTTCCCTCCCGGGCCTTCTCGGCGGCTCGCGCCTCACGGGCCTCGCGTCGCGCCGCTTCCCGTTGCCGCAGCTCCTCGCAATACTCCCGCACCATGGTTACCTGGGGGGAGCCCGCAAACTGCGGGTCCTCGGCATAGCGGACCTCGAGCATCTTCACCAGCAGTTCGCCGATCTTCTCGTTCAAACGGTGGGCCTCCGCCACCACGCGCGAGCCGTCCAGGCAGGCGAGCAATTGCTGCACCAGCTTGCAAGCTTCCTCAGCGCTCAGCGGATGGGATCGGGATATCGCCTCCGTCAGCAGGCGCATGATCCGCCGGCCGTCACGCCGGCGCGCGGCCTGGAGCTTTCGCAGTCGCTTGGCAATGAGGGCCGCCGCCTCGTCGAGCTCTCGTGAGCCCGGCGACAAGACGGGCGGGGCACCTGAAGCCGGTCCATACGGGGTGACAATGATGGGAGGCGGAGGAATCTTGGGAGCCGGAAAGAGGCCTTCCAGTTTTTCGCGCAGGTCCGACTGATGACTCTCTGACTGCTCGCGGAGTTTGGCGTTGGCCTTCGCCAGGTTACCGACGTTGGCGGCGTAACGCCTGGGGGTCTTGCGGTAAACCTTCTCCTTGGGCGCGAGCCGCGCCTTGGCAAGGTTGGCCATCAACTTCGCGTGGCGCTCGGGCGTCATCACGTACTTGCGCTTCGGTTTGGGTTCGTTCGGTGTTTCCATCAACGGTCACCGGAAATCAGAAATTAGAAATCAGAGCCAAGACGCCTTCCTTTTCTGCTTTCTGCTTTCTACTTTCTGAGCTCCCCTTCACCATTCACCGTTGCTCTTCGACTCTCCTGTGAGCAACTTAAGAAACTATATCATATACGTACGATGGATGTCACTAAGAATATTTAACATAACGATACCCATCTCATTCAAGTCCGCGCCGGAACGGTCCACCCCCTGGCACGGCCATTATCCCTTGGGCCGGTCTTGTGTGTCGGCGTGTCGCTCCGCGTTTTGTCCTAAACCAGTTCGATCAACACCCGGCGTCCCACCATCGCCGCTGCCCGTTGCAGACTTGAAAGCGTGATGTCGTTCTTCGGGTCAAGGAGCCGATCAACCTGGGTGCGGCTCGTCTTGAGCAATATGGCCATCCGGTTCTTGGATATTCTCCTTTTCCGCATGGCCTCCGCGAGTTGCCACGCCACAACCTCCTTGATCGCCTGTGCCTGCGTCTCTTCAAAAATGCCCTCCTCCTTGAGGAAATCATCGATGCTCGAACCCATATGCTTCTTGCTCATCCCTCTAACTCCTTCTGACGCTTGCGCGCCAACGCCAAATCCTCATCCGGCGTGCGGCCCGTTTTCTTGATAAACCCATGCAGCGCGACGAGGTGCTCGCGGTACAGACAGAGCAGTACCCGCGCCGTGCGTTTTAGACGGCAGGTCGGTCCGAACCTCCCACAGGCCGTCTCCCAACGGACGGCACAGCGGCATGCCCACCGGCCACCGCCATTGCGCCCGCAGCAGATCCTTGCCTATAGCTTGTCGTTCTGTTTCCGGCAGTTCCTTCAGCCGGAAAGCCCGATCCGGTGTGCGAAATACTGAAATGAGGGATTCCGCTGCGCCGCCGTGTCTACATCAAAGAGCTTCAGCATCTCGATCATGTAATCGATCCGCGAATCAAAAATTCTTCGGCCTCGCAGCATCGAACTGCTCTTTTGTGACGCCGCTCGTGTCTGGAGGGACCCGCAGACCCCACTTGTTATCGCTGGGGACGCCGGCTAGGTACCAGCTTTCGATCTCACTCACAACAACGAGGGCTTGGCCAGCTTCCAACTCGGTGAATCTTTCGAGAAGAGCCTCCCTTTTCGCCGGAAAGCAAGGATTAGCATCGATGTCGGCGAGGAGGAAATACGAGGCGCCCATTGCCTTGAGGCTTCGCAGAAACGAGTTTACCTTTTCGGTTTTTTGCTGCGCGTACTTCCAAAGCAGGATGTAGTCGTATCGGGGGCTGAGCGCTGGGATGACGACGCGTCGCGCAAAACGCTCGTCGTCGTCACCTTCCACGAGCAAGTAGAGTCTTCTGTAAACCCCTTCAGGCATGGAGTAGGTTTTGGGCGAACAGCTCTTCTAACCCCATCTGGTTCTGGAGAAAGACCTTGACTTCTTCCTGCTCGGCCGGCCTGGAAATCGTTGAAAATCCTTCCGCGTCCCTCGAAACCAGCAGCACGTCGCCTGTGTCGGCGTTCCGGATCGCTTCCGGGCTGTGTGTAGTGACGATGATCTGTTTCTGCCGGGAAGCGTCTTTCATCATGGCAATAATCCGTGAAATCAGATGAGGGTGGACGTTCCGTTCCGGCTCCTCGATCACGGCGACGGCCTTCTTTTCGAAGTAAAGAGCCACGATCATCGCCGTTATGTTGATAGTCCCGTCAGAGAGCAGTGAGGCGGGCAGGTACCTGCTCTTCGCGAAGCTCTCCTTCAAAGCGAACAGAAGCGATTTGTCCGCAAAATTCTCTACGCCCAAGTGAGTCACGAAGGGAAGAAGATCTTGCAGAAGGTTCAGGAGCCTACGCCTGTCCGAATCGCTCCCCACGATCCTCTTGAGAACAATCGCCAAATTACTGCCGTCCTCTTCCAGTTCTGCTTTCCCCGTTATCGGGGTGGCCCTTTTGGGGAGCTTGGGATCGAAGTCGTAGACGGCGAGGTCCGGCACCACCTGGCGCTCCAGGAAGGCAACGCGTTCCAGCACGAGCGAAGAGCCAAGCTCGTTATTGGAGACGAGCCAGGGGCCAAAGTCATAGTCATGAAGTGAGCTCCCCTTGGGCAGCCCCACCTCCGCATTCGCCTGCATCCCTTGTCGTGCCACGATGATTCGACCGAGGCCAAGGGATTGGTCTCCATTCCCTTTACCGGAGGCGACAAAATCACCGGTAGCGGAGAGGCGCTCGTCCAGAATCTCGAAAGCTGGTGGTTTCTTGGAAAAGTTGACCGACAAGCTGTAGAGCACCTCGCGGGGGTCAAAAAGCAGGAAGCTGTTGGTAGTGCGGGACGTCGCGACGACGCTCGCAACGCCACCGGCGTGCTCAGAGAGCACGAGCTCCACGGTAACGTTCTCGCGGGTGCCGATACCGAGGTTGGTGAGGTACTCGGGACCGCCCTGAAGTGAGATGGCGTTCTCCAATCCGTGGCGCTGAATGTCGCGCAAGAACTCAATGATCCGGATGAAATTCGACTTTCCCGAGGCGTTCGCACCGATCAGAACGTTGAAGTCGCCCAAATGGACTTCAACATCCTTAAAGCTCTTGAAATTCTTCACCCTGATGGTCTTGATTGTCATCCATTACTCCTGCCCACCAAAGCCAATGTTAACAGGAATCCACGAACTCAGGGCAGAATTGCGTCGGCGCAGCGCGAGCCGGGGCACGCCCGTTTCCTTCTAGAGATCTTAGGCTTGGGCCATAATAGCAAAATGCAGCGCATCGATCTCTCCGAGCGTCGACTCACCCAAATCACGGCGGACGTTTTCACCCGGATTGACATTGAGGAGATAGAGGAGCTCGATCTCGACGGCAACTGCCTCGCGGAACTTCCAGCCGCGATCGGGGAACTGGCCAACTTGAGGACCCTGCGCGTTGATCGCAACCGCCTCGCCTCGGTCACTCCGGCTCTCAGCAAGCTGGTCCAACTCGAAAACGTCAGCCTGTTTGACAACCAACTCACCATCTTTCCCGATTGCCTGCGGCAACTTCGGCAACTGCGCTCGCTGAACGTCAGCCAGAACCGGCTCTGTGAAGACCCGGGCGATCTCTCGGCGCTTACTAACCTTCACACCCTGGACCTTGGGCACAACGCGCTCACCGCGATCCCGGACTCGCTGGGCGACTTGAAGAACCTGAGCCGTTTTCTCTACCTCAGCGACAACCGATTCACCGAAGTGCCGGCCTCGCTGGGCCGTCTGGCGGGCCTGGCGTATCTGAACATCACCCACAACCAGCTCACCAGCCTGCCGGAAAGCCTGGGCGGCCTCGCCAGCCTGAGGGAACTGCGCCTTTACCACAACTCCCTTACGACGTTGCCGGATTCCTTCGGCGGCCTCACTCAGCTCCGCGAGCTTCACCTTCAGGAAAACCGGATCATTCGCCTTCCCGAGAGCCTGGGCCACCTTGGCAGCCTGCGCATTCTCGACCTCCGGAACAATGCTCTGTCCGACCTGCCCGAGTCCTTCGCTCGTCTCTCCAACCTGGGTCACCTGGACCTGCGCACCAATCGATTCACCATAGTTCCCGAGTTTCTCGCCCTTCTCCCCCGACTGGAAAAGCTGGACTTGCGGTGGAACAGACTCCGCCCCGTTCCATCCTGGATCGAGCGGCTCGAGGAACGCGGCTGCAGTGTGCTTCTTTAGGAAGCGGCTGACGGCTGGTAGTGGCTAGTGACTAGTGGCTAGTGGCTAGCGAAATGCAGTCGAAAGTCGAAAGTCGAAAGTTGAAAGTCGAAAGCTGGAAGCGAAGAGCCTCTTAACTCTCGACTTTCGACTTTCGACTCTCAACTTTCGACTGCTTTACTCGTAGCGTCCCGCTTGACAGATCGGGTATAATGCGGCGCGCTGAGGAAGCGAGTCGAAACCAAGGCCCTCAGCCCCGGCTTGAGGGGCGAGAGCCGAAGGAGGACTATGAGCGAAGCTGATTCCCGGTTTTCGGAGAAGGGCGCTGCAAGCCCCATCGCCCTGATCACCGTCCCTGCCGTCATCACCTTGGCGATCACCATCTTGCGTTTGGTAGGCGAGCTTCAACATTGGCCGGCGCCGTGGTTCAGTGCGGCTGCCGGTGGCGGCGGAGCCGTCGTCGGCATTTCCTGGCTTCCCATCATTTTTGGACCCTATTTCGCCTGGAAGCTCGCGGCGGCGGGCCAGGGGCCGGCGAGCGCGGGCAAGTCCATCGGCGCGGCCCTTGCCGGGCTGGCGGTCATGGTTCTGGGAGGTTTCATTGAGTTCCCCAAACCGGGCAATCCGCCGTCGCCTGTTCTATTTCTGGTTGGCTCTCTCATCATGCTGGTGGGCGCATTCGTCCCTAGGCTGGGTTGGAAGGCTCTGGGGAATACCCTGCTCGCCTACGCCCTGGCAGCGCGCATCCCCGTGGTGATCATCATGTTCATCGCCATGAACGGAAACGGTGGCCAGGGGTGGGGCACCCACTACGACGTGGCGCCGCCCTACATGGCCGGCGTTTCGGTTTTGCACAAGTGGTTAGAGATCGGCGTGTTGCCCCAGATGACCTTTTGGATCGGATGGACGACGGTGATAGGCGGCTTGCTGGGCAGCATCGTGGTGGCTGTGGCTCGTCCCGGCAAAAAGGCAGCCGATGCGACGGCGTAGCACGTAGCAAGTAGCGGTGGTCCCTTGGTGGTCGCTCTTGAGGGACAGACACAAGGCCTGTCCCAACGGGCTGCCCTTAGGCGTGGCGGAGGAGAAGTCTGGTTCGACGAAGCTGAAGCCGACGACCTTATGGACGCGCTACCTTGCCGGATTTACAGCGCCCTGGAGAACAACCATGCCTCCCACACGTGCGAACGGTAAAATCTGCTACCTTGAGATTCCCGCCACTGACATTGCGCACTCGGCCGACTTCTACGGACGGGCCTTCGGCTGGCACATCAGGCAACGCGGTGATGGCAGCACCGCCTTTGACGATACGACCGGCGAAGTGAGCGGCGCCTGGGTCCTCGGGCGCCCACCCGCGTCAGAGCCCGGCCTTCTCGTTTACGTCATGTCGACAACGTGGCCGCGACCCTTGACGCGATCGTCGCCAACGGTGGCGAGGTGGTGCGGCCGATCGGCGCCGACGCGCCCGAGATCACTGCGAGGTTTCGCGACCCTGCTGGAAACGTGATCGGCCTCTATCAGGAACCCGCCTGACGGCTTCGGACCCGGGCGCGCCGCGGCGGGACCCGTCTGAACTGCGCCTGCATAAGAAGCTTGATGCCGAACGGTGGTGACAAGCGCAGGCGGTCACCGCCCCACGCGTGTGCGACGCAAAAAGTGAAAGTTCCCGCCCCCGCAGCAGATCGGCGCGTGAGGTTGTTGCGCACCCTCGATCAGGTCAGTTTTCTGGTAAGATTGGGACCACGGAGGAGAGAAAGTAGGAACATCATGCGACTCCTTCTGGCGGCCCTCTTGGGCACGGCCTTGGTTGCCGCTTCGTGCGGCGGCTCGTCCAGCCAGCCACCGCCCATCCAGAATCCGCTCCCTCCGATTTCCATCTCTCTCTCGTCAAGCACGGTGACTGCCGGTCAGGATGGAACTCCGGTGTCGGTTACCGTCACCGTTAGTCGCACGGCTGGGGACACGTCTTCTGTCACCCTTACCACCACTTCGGTCCCGGCGGGCGTGAACACCGAGACCACCTCGCCGAACGGCGGGGATCGCGGTACGGTGAAGTTTACCCCTCAGGCGCCGGGCCCTCCGGCCGCCGGCAGTTACCCCGTCACGATCAATGCCAGCAATGGCGGCAGCGTCGCCAGTGCCAACCTGACGCTGGTGATCGCCATCGTGGCCACGGTTCAATCCACGGTCAACACCAACGTGGGAGGAGACGGCGGTCTGAATGCCTTCATGTCGACCTCGTTTCAGCCGGCCGAGTGGGATTACCAGTTCTTTACCAGCAATCCCGGCGCCAGCGCCACGCTGAACAATCTGGGTCCGCAGCACATCCGTTTGCAGCCGGTTTCGCAAGGCACGCCCGAGTCGTCCCAGAACACCTGGGATTTCAGCAAACTGGATGCAATTCTGGACCCGGTAAGCAGCGTGACGGACAACAGCCCGGAGCTTCAGCTTGCGGTGGGGCCCTCCTGGATGGATGATCCGAGCACCGGCCACCTCGAGCCGAGCCACTTCCAGGACTTCGCCGACTACGCCGCCAACGTGGTGCAGTATTACAACACGTTCACCGGCTTTACCGACGCGAACGGCCAGAGCCACGTCCATTCGGCCATGGTCGTCACGCCGGTCATCTGGTGGGGCATCTTCAACGAGCCCAATATCAATGGCCTTGACGCGTCCCAGTACGTTAGCCTCTATAACACCGTCGTGCCCGCGATGCAGGCGGCGCAATCGCAGGTTCCGATCAAGTTTGTGGCGGTGGAACTCTCCGACTTCCCGGGCAGTCCGGGCGACCCTCGCGGCTACCTGCCCACCTTCGTTTCTGGTGTCACGGCGCAAGTCGATGCCGTGGCCACCCACTTCTACTCGTCCTGCAACCAGTCGGATTTAGACCAGCAGGTCTTTGACACCGTCGAGGGATACTTCGCTCCCGACGTCAAGTACATCTACTCGCAACTCAAGACGAATCCGAATCTGGCGAACGCGCCGGTTTGGGTGACTGAGAACAACGTCAACGCCGACTTCCCCAACGCCAGCGGTAATAGCACGTGTAATCCCAAACAAAAGTTCGTCACCGATCAGCGCGGCACCAGCGCTTTCTTTGCCGGTTGGCGTCCCTACGTGTTCTCGCAACTCACCCAGGCTGGGGCGCACGCCCTCTACCACTGGGATTTCGGTGCCGACCAGCAGTTTGGCGAAGTGGATTCCAGCACCGGGAAGACCTACCTCAGCTACTGGGTGGACTACTGGTTGCAGCGATATTTCGGGTTTTCTTGCGAGTCTTGCCCAAAGCCACTAGGCGGGGGAATCGTGATCGGCGGCCCCGGCAACCCCGCCGCCTCTATCTTGAATTTGACCTCGACTGAATCCACAACCGTGGAAACTCTGGCCACCACGAATGTCGTCTGCAGCGGGAACTACGTCGTGGTGATGATCGCGAACCACACGGTAATGAATCCTAGAACCGACAACAACGGTCCGGGCGCAACCCGCACCGTGATCGTGGACGTCTCCGCGCTCGGCGCCTTCAGCTCCGCCACCCAGGTAACGATCGACGCCAGCACGGACCCCGCCCAAGGCCCCTCGGCGACGCCGATCACTCCCGCATCGCGCTTCACGGTGACATTGAACGGATACGGTGTGACGTTCCTTCAGCTCAATATCCCACCGACCGCGTGCCCGCTAGTTCCATCGGGTTCCAGTCAAGTCAAGTGATCTCCAGGCCCCGTTCGCCCCGTTGCTTTGAGACAGCAAAGTGACAAAGGGCGGAGCGGCGCCGAGCACTTTCGAGGGGTGCTATAATCCCGTCATGGGCATCAGTACGAAGTTTACGCACGCGGACCTGGGCGCGACTCCCTGCGACGGGAAGCGCCGCGAGATTCTGGAGGGGAAGTGATTGCACTTCAGCCGTCCTTCCGGCTTCGCGCCTTCGGCGGCCGTGATCTTCCAGGGCGAGTAAGGCCGTGACTCGATGAGTGATCAAGGTGATCGGACGATTGGGTTAGCGGAGCCAAGGGACTTGAAGGTCGCGGAGAGCGCGAACTTGCAATCGTCCGACCCGGCCGCCGGGCATTCCGGCTCGCCCGAGCCCCATGTCGGGTCGGCGGTTCGCGTTCTCGACGCCTTCGGCCGGCCGCTGGCGAACCTTCGTGTGTCCGTCACCGACCGCTGCAATCTGCGCTGCCAGTATTGCATGCCGGAAGAGGAGTACGTGTGGCTGCCGCGCGAAGAGATCCTGAACTTCGAGGAGGTCCGCGCGCTGGTGGAGATCTTCAGCGGACTGGGCGTCGTCAAGGTGCGCTTGACCGGCGGCGAGCCGCTCTTGCGGCGCGACCTGGACCAGTTGCTGCGCATGCTGGCGGCGAACCCACTCCTGCGAGACCTAGCTCTCACCACCAACGGGTTGCTGCTTGGGCAGTATGCGCAGGCGCTACGGGAGGCGGGCTTGCATCGCCTGACCGTAAGCCTGGATACGCTGCGGCCGGAGCGCTTCCGCGCCTTGGTGCGGCGCGATGGCCTCGCTGAGGTGCTCCAAGGTATCGCCACGGCGTGTGCTGCCGGGTTCAGCCGGATCAAACTCAACGCCGTGGTCATCCGCGGCTTCAACGACGACGAACTTGCTGATCTCATCGACTACGGCCGCGGCGTCGGCGTGGAGGTCCGCTTCATCGAGTATATGGACGTCGGCGGGGCAACGCGCTGGTCGCTGAGCCAGGTAGTATCCCGCGCTGAGATGCTACAGCGGATCGAGAGCCGGTTCGGAACCATCGAGGCTCTCCACGAGGACGGCACCGCGCCTGCCGATCGCTTCGTGCTGCCGGACGGAACGCGCTTTGGGATTATTTCCTCCACGACTAGCCCGTTCTGCGGGTCCTGCGATCGCGCCCGCTTGATGCCGGACGGCATGTGGCTGCTGTGCCTTTATGCCGAGAGGGGTATCGACTTGAAAGGGATGCTGCGGGGCGGCGCGCATCGAGGGGAGATCGCGCAAGCGATTGCCGGCGCATGGCGCGGCAGGACCGACCGGGGCGCGGAACAGCGCAAGGCCTTGAATTCCCGCAACGCGCTTTTCCGCGTCGAGGATCTACGCCAGGATCCTCACCGCGAGATGCACACGCGTGGAGGATGAGGTTCGAAGAAGCGACAAAGTGACGAGTGACAAGTGACGAGCAAGATGGCAAGCCACGTCGCTCTTGACTCGTCACTCGTCACTCGCCACTTGTCACTGCCTTATGGCTGAGAAGTACTTCAAACGCGAAGAGGCCGAAGAACTCCTTCCGGTGATTGAATACCATCTCGAGCAAGCACGCGCCCAGAATTCGGAGATGGAACGGCTGAGCGAGGAACTGTCACGAGCGGCGGCACGGGTGATGGCGCTGGGTGGATCGGTCCCACCGCTCGGGAAGCTGGCCGGGATCAAGGCCCAGCGGGACCAGCTCCTCGAGCGGCTGAAGCAGGCAGTGGCGCACATCCAGGATACCGGTTGCATCCTGAAGGACCTGGAGACAGGCTTGATCGATTTTCCCAGCTTCCTCAACGGTCAGGAGGTCTACTTGTGCTGGAAGTTGGGAGAAGAACATATCGAGTGGTGGCACGGCATTCACGAAGGCTTTGCCGGGCGCAAGCGCCTCGATGAAGCTGCGCCGGACGAGCCCCCTCCCAAGAACCGGGTTCAGTGACTTTGGATCTTCGATTTTGGGTTTTTGATTGAAGGCGGCACCCGGCGGAGCGATATCTGCCTTGGGGCCGCCCTCGATTGAGAGTCGGAATGCGAAATCCAAAATCGACGGGAGTTTTCAATCCAAAATCCAAAATCGAAGAATCCAAAACCGATGGACCAGAAATCCGAAATCGAGAATCCGAAGTCGAATGACTTGGCGCGAGCGAAGAGCGCCTACTTGCGCACCGCCGCCCATCAGCCGGTCCACTGGCTGGAATGGGGAGACGAAGCGTTTGCGCGCGCCCAGCGCGAGGACAAGCCCATTCTGCTCGATATCGGCGCGGTCTGGTGCCACTGGTGCCACGTGATGGATCGGGAGAGTTACGAGAACCACGCGGTGGCCGAGGTCATCAATCAGCACTACGTTCCGGTGAAGGTGGATCGCGACGAGCGGCCGGACATCGACGCGCGTTATCAGATGGCCGTGAGCGCGCTGACCGGACAGGGGGGCTGGCCGCTGACCACCTTTCTGACGCCCGAGGGCAAACCTTTTTATGGCGGCACGTACTTTCCGCCGGATGACGCGATGGGTCGGCCCGGGTTCAAGCGTGTGCTTCAGTCGATCGCCCACAACTACCAAACCCATCGCACGGAGATATGGTCCAGCGCGGACCAGATCGCCCAGGCGATGAGCAGCTTCGAGAAGTTCGGGAAGGAAGGCCAGCAAGGCCAGAAGGGGAAGACCGCCGATGAAGCCGTAGTCGACAGCATCATCCACAGCGCCGGCCGGATGTTCGACCGCCAGCACGGTGGCTTCGGGTCCGCCCCGAAGTTCTTTCACCCCGGGGCTCTTGAGTTGATGCTCGACGCCTACCTGGAGTCTCGGCAGGAGTGGCTGCGCAGCGCAGTAACCGTTACGCTCGAACACATGGGGCGCGGCGGGGTGTACGACCAGATCGGCGGCGGCTTCCATCGCTATTCGGTTGACGAGCGCTGGATCGTGCCCCACTTCGAGAAGATGTCCTACGATAATGCGGCCTTGCTGGTGGACTATCTTCGCGCTTATCAGATCACGGGCGAAGATTTCTTCCGCGAAATCGCGTTGGGGACGGTTGCTTTTATCAGGACAGTGCTCTCCAGTTCCGAGGGCGGCTTCTACGCCAGCCAGGACGCTGATTACAGCCTCGAAGACGACGGCGACTACTTCACCTGGACGTTGGAAGAGCTGCGGGCCGCACTCAACGAACGGGAGGCCGAGGTCGCTGCCCAGTACTACCACGTGGAGGAGCGCGGCGAGATGCACCACAATCCCGCCAAGAACGTGCTCTTCATTGACCAGCCCATTGAGGCGATCGCCGCAAGATTGACACTCGAACCCCAGGAGGTCGAAGAGACTCTAGCCGCTGCCAAGATCAAGCTGCGGGCGGCCCGGGCCCAGCGCCCAACGCCTTATGTTGATACCACGCTTTATGCGAGCTGGAACGGCATGATGATCTCGGCGTTCCTGGAAGCCTACAAGGTGCTGGGCCCCGTCTGGGACGACGATTCGGTCCGCGCCACGGCGCTTCAGGCACTCGAACGGATGCTGGCCGTCGCTTACGACCCGGCCAAAGGTATGTATCACAGCGTCGTCGATGGCAACGCGCAGATCGAGGGCCTGCTCGACGATCAGGTATTCATGATCACTGCTCTGCTTGACGCTTATGAGGTCACAGGCCGACGAGCCTATTACGATCGCGCCCTCGAACTTATGGAGACTACCGTCCGTCGCTTCTGGGATGCGGAAGCCGGAGGGTTCTTCGACACTGCCAAGGACCTTTCCGATCGGCAAGGGGTCCTCAACGTGACGCGCAAGTCCTTTCAGGATTCACCGACGCCCGCCGGCAACTCCGTCGCGGTCCTGGCGCTCGATCGCCTCGCGTCCCTGGCTGACCGCGCCGACTTCCGTGAGAAGGCCAAAGTAACGCTTGACCTCTTTGCCGCCAAGGCTCCTGACTACGGGATCTTCGCCGCGGCTTACGGGCTTGCTTTGGTGAACCACCTGCGGGCGCCGCTCGACGTGGTCGTGATCGGGACTGCGGAAGAGGCGCGGACTCGTGAGCTTTTGACCGCAGCGTATCACGCCCCGCTCGCCGGCAAGCGCGTCTTCAGCTTCGAACCTGCGCAGGTCAACGCTGATGACTTACCCAAGGGTTTCGCGGCCACGCTGCCTCATCTGCCCCTCGACGGAGAGCCGGTGGCGCTGGTATGTTCGGGGGCGTCGTGCCAACCGCCCGTCCACACAGGTACGGCGCTGGCTGAGATGTTGACGCCGGCCGCGTAGACCCCATCTTCGCATCACTAGCTTATTCAGCTAGTAATCCCGTTTCAAGCTTAGCTCACCGAAGGGTCATGCTCGCTGGTCTGGACGGACGTGCCGTCGCCAGCCTGAATCCCGGTGTGCTCGAATCCAAATCCGCCACAACCGAGAAGGCTTGAATCAGCGGACTCTGCTGTAACTACTGACCACCAGCCATCGGACTGTAGGGGCGAGACGCCCGCTCTCCCAGGCCCGCCGGTAATAGTACTTCCGGGCTATCGATTTAGCCATGTCTCAAGACCCAAGCTGTATTCAGTAGGCAAAATGGCTCGCGTACGAAGGCGCAGACAACGGCATCATTGGCGGGCGCTCCTGCCTATTGGGGCGACGGTCCTCATCGTCTTTCTGATGGTCTTCTACCACGATCACCAGCGTCACGCTGCGTTTGCTGACCTGCAGAATGTGACAGCCAGCTACGATAATCGAGACCTGTTCCGGGGGCAACTTGGCCTTAGTGAGCAAAGCCGCGTCATCTATCCGTACTCGGTAATTCCCTGGGGCGCCCAGGCGAAGCGCCACGTCGCAGCGAATCGTAGGCAGGTCCACGTGAGTAAATTTCGGCCTCCGCAGGTGGCGCCGTTGGAGAGCCCGATACCAGAGCGGTTTCCTTCCGTAGGGCAGTTCCCTGGACCGCCCCTGGCGGAGCTACCGCTGCTGCCCGCCCATCTCCCTTCTCCTCTGAATGGTTGGCGTACGTCCGTACCGCCTGCGGCATCCGGCCCAGGAGTCCCACCGTTTGCATTGTTCTTGAGCAGCGGCGACCTTCCGCCATCCAAGAAGCCGCCGCAAGCACCGTCGCCGGTCCCCGAACCCGGCACGTTATGGCTGCTTTCTTCCGCCGTCGGCGTGTTCGCTCTTTATGTGAAGAGACGCAACAAGAGGCACCCGGAAGGATGACGAACCAGCGCACTTCCGGCTGTCCCACCCGAACTAAGCAAACGAATAGAGCACCGACAAATTTACCAGATTCCCTCGAAAGTCCCAGGAACCGATTGGGGAATCCGGAGAGGGGATGGTCGATCCCCTCCCTGGAGACCAGCAGTCTAGAACTGGTATTCGACTGTGGCCGTGACAACATTGACGCGATACGAAGGCTGATCCACTCCCATGAAGATGTACCGGGCCGCCGAGGTATCGCCGACGACGAAACCCGGATAGAAGGCGCTGGGCTGTGGTATTCCGACGTTCGCCGTCGCACTGGGACATCCCATAACCGGTGCTGATTTCGTGCCGATGCAACCCATGTACGGGGTCATGGCGGAAGTCTGGTAGTCCCTGTTATCGAACTGCTGGTAACGGTATTCCAGCTTCGGCATGATGTTCTTGGTGAGGTGGTACTTGAAGACGACCGCGAGTTCGTGAATTCGGGTGGTCGTCTCCGGGTAGTTCTGAGGTTGGCTGGTGCCGGTGAGCACGAACGCGTTGGGGCCGGTAGTGATGGTCGGATCACCAAGCGCGCTCGAAAAGACATTGCCCTTACCTGCCGAGAGAGAGTAGTACGGCGTCAAGTAGACCTTCTTCCCAAGGTACAGATCCACGCCCGCGGCATAGGTGTCAAAGATGTCGTGATACGTGCTCTCCCAGTCATCGTTGGCGGAGTCGCAGCCCGTACAAGTGAGGATTGTCTGTATACCCGAAGTCGGCGAGCGGTTCCGCGAGATCATTCTCTTGTAGTACCTTTCATGCGTATATTCGGCGAACAGTGACACCTCGTTGGAAACCGTGTAGTTCACATCGAAGGTGTAGATGTACGAGAGGTCCTTCAGCGCCCCATAGAGGTAGTAGGGTGCCGTGGTCGCCGCGGCGCCCGAAAGGAAGTTAAGCGGCGTAGGGCTATTGGTGCCACCAGCCCGGTTGAAGTTGGATTGGATCGTCTGGAAGCTTCCGTCGAAGCTGAACCTCTGCAAGTCGTACTCCACCGACGCATCGGCGCGGTTCAGCAGCCTGGCAGCCTCGTCGAATCTACGATGACAGCGCTGGTCGCCAGTGAAAACCACGCTAGTGGAGGTGCATCCGACCGGGGCACCCGTCGTGGGATCGCTGGCGGCATCGTCCTGGTACGAATCGGGTGTCCGGTTCGAGTAGCGGTAGGCAAACCGGAAAAGCAGGTCCTTGCGTGGGCTCAGGTCGAGAGCAGAGATGAACGAGTGCTCGACCGAGTGCTCCACGTCGCGATACGTACGGTCGAAGAATTCACCTTCGTAGCCGGCCTTTAGGGAGTCCCGCTTGCCGAAGAACCAGTTGGCAGTCACTTCGACGTTCTTCTTGTTGTAGCCGTAAGGTTTGTTATCCGTAGGGCTGGTTACGTCGGGGACACCAACGTCACCCGCGGCGGGCGTGAAGGGGTGCACTGCCGTGTTGTTGTTATAGTCGTAGTGGCGGTATGCAGCCTTGATCTGGAATTTCTTCCAAGGTAAGGTGACGAGCGTGTAGTTCATGGCCAGAGTTTGCTTGCTGCCGTTAAGACTCGGAGCCGGCAGTACCCCTAGCGAAGAGCAGGCCTGCGTACCGCTGCCGCAGGCATTGATCGCACTGTTAGTGGTGTAAGGCAGGAAGGCGTCATTTTGGCTCAGCCAGCCCGGGCTGACGGTGGCCATAAGGCGAAGGTACTTGGTCACGTCGGCAGCACCGGCAAAGTTCAAGTAGTTCGCGTGGTTATTGGGATACATGGCCATGCGCCCGGTAAGAGGGTCGTTTGCGTCCTCATTGGTGGCGCGGAACGGGTTGTCAAACACCATCTGACTGATGTTCTCCTCGAAGAACGATCCCAGATAGCCGAGCTGCACGGCCCAGTCCTTCTTACCGTACTCGGTGCCGGCTTTGACCGTATTGTTGAAGTAGTCAATGGGTTCCGGCAGCTCGGCGCCGGCGCCGGCCGTAGCACTTGCGCTCGGGCTGGAGTTAAGGAGCGCCCCGATCGGCCGGCTACCGACTTCGTTCTCTCGCGAGAACATGCCGTAGATACTCCAGTCCGGCGTGACGTAATAGCTGACCGTTCCGGTTCCAGCCTTGCGCAAGATCGACGGAGTAATGAACGGCTCGCTACAGGACGGCGGCTGGGTTGCCGGGGGTATGGCTATACCACACAGCACTTGACTAACCATGAAAAACGGCAGAGTCGCGGCAGGCTTGGCGGCTGCCGATTGGGCCTGAAGGCTGGTCTTCAGCGCAAGAGGCAGGGTATACACGCCAGGGCTGGTTTCGGTGTAGAGCGTGCGAGCGGTATTGGTGTAGATGTGCGGTATCTCGTCGTAGCGGAACTGGATCTTGAACTTGCCGTATCGGCCAAACGTGGCCAGATAGCTTTGGTTCTTGTAGATGCTGCTTTGCGATTGCAGGTTCACATAGTTCTTCGAACCGAGGATGTTGTCAAAATTCATGTTGAACCTGCGGATGAAAAAACCGCTTCTTACGTCGCTATATTCGTTGAATTTCGATGTGATCACGTCAGGCTTAAACGGAAGATCCGGACGCCCGTACTCATCGCCCCAGACATGCCGGAATCCAAACTCGCCGCTCCCACGCTGGGCGGGTTGCTCCTGTTGCGCAGGTGCTTCCTGGCCGAACAGCAGACTCGGGGCGAGCAGCAGCGCAAGCAGTACCAGTATCAAAGGCTGTCTCATCAATTTCATCGCTCTCTCCTTCCTGACGCAGGAACGTGCCTAACGCAGGAACGTGTTCCCGGAGGGGTGGTTCGATCCGTGGATCCTGGAATGGCAATTCGTGCAACCCCGGTTGAAATCCCGGACAGCGTTGAGGAGTGTCGGGGTCGTTGGGTGACGACTGGAGTCATGGCAACTATCGCAAACGCGAGGCATGCGTACCTTCAACAACTGCGGGTTGTTGGTGCCGTGCGCCTCATGGCAATTGGCGCAGTTTTCCATCACCGGCGGGTGCTCCCACAGGAAAGGACCACGGCGCTCGGTATGGCAGGTGAGGCAGTTCTCGTTGATCGTGCTCTGAATCAATTGCTTCGGGTTGGGAGTGCCGTGCGGGTTGTGACAGCTCGTGCAAGTCACTTTGCCTTCGCGATACGGCATGTGGGAGGACCGCTGCAACTGTGCGCGGCGCATCTGGTGACACTGGAGACAGAGTTCCGGCTGCGGCTTCTTGACGCCCCTGTTCTCGGATAACGGAGCGCTGTAGCGGGTGTCGGACGCGAGCGAGACGTGCAACTCCTGCTTTACCTGGTGGCAGTCCACGCAGGCCATCGCGCGCGATTCGTGCGGGCTGCCTTTCCAGAACAGCCGGTTGCCGCGTGAATGGCACGCTAAGCAAGCGGCGTTTTGCTCTTCGATCGGGTTGTTGGAGTCCTTGCCGAAGCGGAGGGGGATGGTGTCCTTGCCGCCGCCAGCGTCGACGTGAGCTTTGCCGGGCCCGTGACAGGATTCGCAACCAAGCTTTTCTAGTTCAGTCCTCGGATTGGCGAAAATCTTCCCCATGACCGTATTCCTGAAACGCCTCTCCTGGTCCGGGTGACAGCCCAAGCAAGTTTCTGTCCCGACGTAGCCCGCCGGGTTGCCCTTAGATGCCTGGGATGCCAACATTGGCTTGGTGTCTGAAGGCACTTCGGCGACCAAGGGACCTGCGCCCGCCAGACACGCCGCAAACATCAAAGTGATGGTGGCGGAAATCCAGCTCAACTTCATTTTCAGATCCATGGAAAACCCTCCGGGCTTACTGCTCAAGCAACATCGCAGTTTCACCGTACCGATAAGCGGGGTGCTGTGACTCACATCACGCTCATCCGTGATTTAAGTCACAAATAAGGAGTCAATGTCAATACAAATATTATAAGGACGAATATATACGGGACAGGAGGCGTTTTGTCTGGTCGATGAGAAGACTCAGCACCCCGACCGCCGAATTTCTATGCTGTCCGGGCGAGCTTATGTTTGAAACTCGTGATTTGGTTGCGGGTGTCACAGGCCGTGCGTCGAATATTCGCGGCTCACACGGTGTTGAGTTTTTTAACAAACGCAGAAGACTTTCTCCGCAAGTACTCACGTCGCTCCTTTTAGAATCGTCCTGGCCAATCAGGGAATCGACAATGAGCGTCCGATCTTTGGAGTGGCTACTGGGTCGCGCTGTGCTATCGTACCCCTTAACGCAGGAGAGGAGATGCGACGGTGATCGCTGACGACTTTCGCCGCATTACGCTTGGTCTCCGCTCGTAAGGAAGGCGAGTCCACAGATTACGCGGATTGAACAGATTGCGGAGAAGAAGCAACGCGGAAGGAGAACTAAGCGAAAGAGAATAGGGTCACGAAACCCTGTTGAGTTCGGATTACCTCCTTGAATGTGTGAATCTGAGTGATCTGAGGATTCGTCTTCCGCACAGTCGGGGCGGCAGACCGCTGCGGAGAATGAGATGGGCATGGCTTCCAAGGTTTTCGATGTTTGCGTCGTCGGTTCCGGGCCGGCAGGCGGCGTCCTCTCCAAGGAGCTGGCGGAAGCGGGCGCGAAAGTAGCGCTCGTTGAGGCGGGCCGGGTGATGAAGCCGGAGGACTTTCACTACCACGCCTGGCCGTACGAGTTCCCGCGCCGGCAGAAGCCGGAGCCGTTTTATCCGGCCGAGGTCCGTGAATCCATCCGCTACGAGGATTGCGACGACATCAGCGTGGACCGCATCCGCGCCGTGGGCGGGCGCAGCATCCACTGGAACGCCGCCTGCCTGCGCTTTGCGCCCATCGATTTCCGTGAGCGAACTCGCGAAGGTATCGAGGAAGACTGGCCGTTGAGCTACGAGGAACTCGACCCCTGCTATGCTCATGTCGAGAAGATGATTGGCGTCTGCGGTACGCGGGAAAACATTGACATCCTGCCCGACTCCGCCCACTATCTCCGGCCGCTCCGGTTCCGCTGCTCCGAGGAGATCGTCAAGCGCGCCTGCGACCGGATCGGCATCCGCATGATCAAGGCCCGCAAGGCCGTCCTGACCGAGCCTTACGACGACCGGCCCCCCTGCCATTATTGCGGCCACTGCATGGAGGGCTGCGACGCTCAGGCCATCTTCACCGTGCCCAACTCGATGATCCCCAAGGCCCAGAAGACCGGCAACTTCACCTTGATCCCCAACCAGTTGGCGCGCGAGATTCTTGTGGACCAGGAGGGCCGCGCGCGGGCCGTTTCCGTGATCGATACGGTGACGCGGCAGGAACAGCAAATTCGCGCCCGGATCATTGCCGTCAGTTGTGCCACCATCGAATCAGCGCGCCTGCTGCTCAATTCGCGCTCGCCGCGCTTCCCCAACGGCCTCGGAAACTCCAGCGGACTTGTTGGCTGTTACCTTACCGGCCACGTCGGCTGCGGCGTGCTCGGTTATCTCGAGGACTTGGTGGGGACGCCTCCGGCCAACAACGACGGCGCCACCGACCATTCCTACATCCCCCGCTTCAACCTTGGCGGACCCTTCGGCAAGCCACGCGGTTACGTGGGCGGGTACGGCTACCAGATGCAGTTCGCGTCCTTCATGTACCCCGACCAGGCGAACCACCTCCGGGGCTTCGGCAGGGAGTTCAAGCGGCAGGTGCGGTTCTTGCAGCCGGGCTTCTACCAGATGGGCGGTTTCGGCAAGGTGCTGGCGCGGCGCGAGAACCGCGTCACCGTCGACCCGAATCGCGTCGACGCTTACGGAATTCCCATCCCAGTGGTCCGTTTTCGCTTCTCTGAGAACGATAAGGCGCTGTGGCGGGACATGCGGGCGCGCGCCTGTGAAATCCTTGACTTCGCGAAGTGCCGTTTGAGCATTGACGACAATTCAGTGCCCTCGGGCTTTGCCAGTCACGAGACCGGAACTTGCCGCATGGGCAACGATCCGCGCACGTCGGTGCTCGACTCCTTTTGCCGATCGCACGACGTGAAGAACCTGTTCGTGGTCGACGGAAGCTGCTTCACCACGTTTCCGGAAAAGAACCCCACGCTGACGATCATGGCCATGGCGGTGCGCTCCGCGCGGCATATTTCGGACGAAGTGCGAAGGGGCAATCTGTAGGAGGGCTATCAGCCGTCAGCTATCAGCTATCAGCAAGAAAACGCGGTTCTTGCTGATGGCTGATAGCTGATAGCTGATTGCTGACGGCTAGGGAGGCGATCCATGAAAAGAAGGAATTTTCTGACATCGGCGATCACCGGCTTAGGGGCGGCGGTGGCGAGCACGCGTCTCGCCGAGCTGATCGCAGCCTCGCCGGCGGCCGCGCCCGCGTTCACGCCCTGCATCAACCAAGCTACCACCATGAAGGCCGACTTCAAGACGGCCATGGATGCCTACAGCAAGGCCGGATTCCGCGTCGTGGAGTTGTGGCTCGATAGCGTCGAGCCGTTTCTGGCCAAGGAGTCGGTGGCCACGGCCCGGCGCGTGATCGCCGATGGCGGCCTGGACCCGTGCGGCGCCTGCTGCGAGTGCGAGGCGCTCTTCTTCCGCGGCTTGCAGGATCCCGAGAGAAAGTGGGACGCTTTCCGGCGCAAGCTCCAGCGTAGCGCCGAGTTGGGCGCGCACCGTTTTGTGCTCTGCTCGGGAATCTCCGAAGAAGTGAAGCCCTCGGATTACGAGGCTGCCATTCCCGGCCTGGAACGGGTGGGAGAGTTGGGCCGCCAGTTTGACATTGTGGTGGGGCTCGAATTCATCCGCGGTGCCAGGTTTCTGGGTTGCGTCGAGACCACCGCCAATCTGCTGCGCCGAGTCAACCACCCTAACGTCAAGGTGCTCATCGATACGTTTCACTTCCACGCCGGCCTCAGTAAAGTTACGGACATCGAGAAACTTCAGCCGGGCGAGGTCAGTTGGGTTCACATCAACGATGTTCCGCCCACGGTTCCGCGCGAACTGCTCCAGGATACAGACCGGACCTATGTCGGCGACGGAGTGATCCCCCTCGCGAGGATTCTAGCCGCGATCTCCAGAGTGTATCAGGGACCGGCCTCGTTCGAGGTTTTCCAGTACGCGGATCGCGATCCCTACGAAGTGGCCAAGAGAGGGTTCGACGGACTCTCACGTTTGTTGGCGACCGTGTAGCCATACTAGCGGCAGGCTATACGCGGCATCGCTGGAAGATCACTTACAACCAGGATGTCGAACTTCCATCGACCTAAGGGCCTGGAGTGTGAGAAAGATATTGACAACAGAGGCCACTCTGCTACAGTAAGCATGGAGTTATTCTTGGATATTCCTGTCTGATAAGGAAGACCAACAGTTCGTGTCCTTACGCAAGTCGCCGACGATGACCCCCGCACTTCTGGCCGCCTGCCGCGCCAACGCCCAGAAGTGTACCGGACCTAAGACGCCCGAAGGCAAAGCACGCGTTGCGCTCAACGGTCTGCGCCACGGGATGCGCTCGAAGAATTTCCTGGCCTTGCTGGCCCGGTCCGGCCGGGACCTGGAGGACTTTCAAGCCCTGCACAAAGCCCTGCGCGGCGCCACCCTGCCGGCGGGCCCGGAGCAGGATGAGCAATGCTTGCGCACAGCGATCTACGTATGGACCACGAAGCGGAGGATCGAACGCGAAATCTCTTCGCCCGCCCGTCGCCAAAAGTTGTTTGCACAGACCAAGGGAAACCTGCCGTTGCCGTGGCGGCTTAAGATCCGTCGACCGGGCTGGCACGTGACCGTCTCCATCTGGCTGAGACGCGGAAGAGGCCGGAACCTTGCGCGGGTCTCGCCAGGGTACGGATGGCAGGAGGGGCAGGGTAGATTGCATGTGGGGGTGACGCTGACCGCGTCCATGAAACATCCGGTATTGGGCTACCCCAGCCTGGAAGAGGTGCCCTCCGGTGTGGCCGACCGCGTGGTTTTTCGTCCGACCTATAGAGGTCCTCGTCATGGGACGGCGACAGCATTGGCGGTGTTGAACTGAAGATCGAGTATCGAGGGGGCGTCTGGCACGCAGAACTCAGATTTCACAGAAAGGCAAGGGCTTATTCACTTATCATTCTGTATTGCCGATTGTGGCGGAATGGAGCTCGATGGAGAAAAGTCGGAATTGCATTTCACGATGAGACATTTCTCGGTTGCGCCCCTCTCCATCGTCGGTGGAAACGACCAGCGAGCACCATAACCTGAAACTAACATAAATCAAAGGGAATAACAAGAATGTCATTCTGTATCGCCAAACCTCCACCGGTCCCTGCCAGGGAGGCGCGACGCCCGACCTCTCTACTCGTAACTTGCTCATGGATCGGGTGTTGCGCCTTGCTCTTCGGGATTCTATTCAGCCCCACGGGATTAGCGCAGGGGCAAACGGGGGGTAGTCCTGGCGAAAACCTCGGCTACGCAATTGCCATCCCGGAGAGTCCGTTGACCCTTGAAGCCCAGGCCAGCTCTCATCGCTTCATCGCCGCCCACGGCCGCCGCGGCATGATCCTGGGGTACACGACCGAGTCGCTGGAGGGCTGGGTTTATCCCTTCCGGATCTTTCATGACTATCGGGTCGGCCTTCGCCGGGAGAGCTCCAGCACGATCATTCCGGGTGCAGCGACGGTCCGCGAAGTGATTGTGAACCCGGAGTCGGTGACGCGCGTCTATTCCGGCCAGGATTTCACGGTGCGTGAGACGCTGTTTGTGCCGCTGGACGAAGCCGGTCTGGTGATTCTTTACCAAGCGGAAAGCCGGTTGCCGCTGCACGTTACGATCACCTTTCGGCCCGACCTCGACCTGATGTGGCCGGCCGGCATCGGTGGCCAGAGCTACTCCTGGGATGCTGAGCGGCATTCCTTCGCGCTGCTGGAATCGTCCGGCAGGCACTCAGCGCTGGTGGGTTCGCCCGTCGCCGGCCACCACTCCGAACCTGATTCCTATAGCGAGCCCTGGCAGGCCGACAGGACGCTCTCGCTCGAACTCGACATTCCCGCGAACTCCGGCGATCGTATGTTCCCGCTGATCGCTTCGCTCACCGCACCGCCGTACTACGACGCCGCGAAGACGTACCAGGCGCTTCTCGCTCGTACCCCCGCGCTTTACACCGAGGCTGTGCAGCACTACCAGAGAGTGGTCGCGAACGGCGTCCAGATCGAAACCCCCGATCGACAATTCAACCTCGCCTATACATGGGCGCGCATCGCCCTCGATCAGGCTTACGTTTGCAATCCGTGGCTGGGCTGCGGCCTGGTGGCGGGCTACGGACCCTCGCGCGACACGCGGCGCCCGCAGTACGCCTGGTTCTTCGGTGGCGATGCGCTCACCAACACTTTTGCGCTCGAAGCTTCCGGCGACCACGCCTTGGCACGCGATGCCGTCCGGTTCATCCAGAAGTATCAGAAGAAGGAGACCGGCGAGATATTCCACGAACTGTCGCAGAGCGCCGGCCTCATCGACTGGTTCAAGGGTTACCCGTATGCCTACCGTCACACGGATGTCAGCGCCCTGTACCTGGTCGCTTTGCGGAACCTTTACCGAACTTCGGGCGATCTCGATTTCGTCCGCTCGAGCTGGGATTCGATCAAGGCCGCGTACGGGTATCTTGTCTCGCGGGTCGATCCCTCGGACGGGCTCGTTACGATACCCACCGGAGGCTGGGGCGGCGACGAAACCATCGGCCAGCAAGTGGTGAAGGACATTTATCTTGAGTCTGTGTGGGTGGCGGGCGCCGAGGCGACGGAAGGGCTGGCCAACCTCGTGGGCGATCGCGACCTGGCGGGCGACGCACACGGCCGTGCCGAAAAAGCCCGCGCTTCTCTGGGGGCCAAATTCTGGAATCCCCAGCGCAGTTTCTTCTTCTACGGCTTCGACGGCAAGGGGGACCTGCTCACCCAGGAGTTGAACCAGCCGAGTTGGGGTATCTGGATGGGCGTGTTCGACGAGGAGAAATCCGAGCGGGCGCTTGACAGCATGGCCCACGCTCGTTGGGAGGCCGACTGGGGGACGCGGAGCATTCCCGCCGACGATCCGCTTTATATCGGCGACTCGTACGGCCATGGCAGCGTCTGGCCGCTCGGCACCGGCGAACAGACGCTGGCCTTCTACAGCCGCCATCGCCCGTTAGAAGGGTTTCCGCTGGTGCGCTCCTTGGTAGAGCAATCGTTCCTCGACTCACTGGGACACGTGCCCGAGGTCTTTTCCGGCGACTACAACAGCGAACTTGACGTCAGCGTGCCGGAGCAGATCTGGTCGTCCGGGACGGTCATCACCTCGCTCGTGCGGGGGATGCTGGGCATCGATCCTTACGCGCCAATGTCCGAGCTCCACTGGACGCCGCACCTGCCGCTCAGTTGGTCCGGCGTGACCATCAAGAACCTCCACGTCGGGCGGTCCACACTCAATCTGGAAATGACGCAGGCCGAATCCGAGATCAAGCTGACTGCTGAGGTCGCAGGCCCGCCCGTTGCCATCACCTTTGCGCCTGAGATCGCGCTGGGCAGCCAAAGCATCCGTGCCACGCTCAACGGACGGCTGGTGGCCGCGACGTTGCGCCGCAATGAACAGGACGAGCACGCGGAGGTCAAGTTCGACGCCGAGGAAAAAACGGAAGTGGTCCTCCGTTACGAGCCCGGGGTTCGTCCGTGGATCGCCGCCCCGGACGTCGCCCCAGGCGCCCAGAGTCGGGGGCTGCGAGTACTGAGATCGAAGCTGGATGGACATGTTTACACAGCGGAGGTCGAAGGGCCGGCGAGCGCATGCTCATCGCTTTCCCTCACAACGCCGTGGCGCGTGGCGCACGTCGAGGGAGGCAAGGTGAGCGCGCACCAAGGGAGCCGTTGGGTGTTCGTCTTGGCGCCCACCCCAGAGTTGTGCAACGGCGAGCCTCCGGCGCCCACGGCGGGCCTCGGGCCTTATCAGACCTTGACCCTGCGCGTGGAATTGGCGCCTTGAAGTTTCGATGTAGCGCGGGCGTCTCGCCCGCTGTTGCGTGAATCAAATCTAACATCAGGCAGAGCATCAACGTGGAGAGACCGGACACACAAAGCGCGGTGGTGGAGGAAATGGGCGGGCCTGGGATCGGCACCTCGCCGAGCACGTCTAGGCCTCGCCGCAGGTCGTGGGCGTCGACCGAGAAACTGGTGCTGGCCTTCGCTGCTATCTACTTGATTTGGGGCTCCACCTATCTCGGCATCAAGATCGCCATCGAGACCATTCCGCCCTTTCTGATGGCGGGGACGCGATTCATCATCGCTGGAGCGCTGCTCTATTTCTGGTCGCGGCGGCGTGGCGCTTGGCCTCCCACCACGGCGCAATGGCGTTCGGCGGTCATCATAGGGGCGTTGCTCTTCCTGGGCGGCAACGGCGCGCTCACCTGGGCGGAAGAGCGCGTCGACTCCGGATTAGCCTGCCTGCTGCTGGCCACCATTCCGCTCTGGATGGTGTTGATCGGACACGCTCAGCAGAAGGCCCGGCATCAGGGAACCGTGCTGGGAGGACGCGTGATCGCAGGGCTGGGGTTGGGTATCGCGGGGATCGGTTTGCTCGTCGGGCCCAGTAATCTCCTCGGCCACGGGGGCGTAGATCGCCTGGGCGCGGCGGTACTGCTGTGTGGCGCGCTCGCCTGGGCAGTGGGTTCTCTCTATTCGCCCAAGGCAGATCTGCCTCGTTCGACGCTGCTGGCTGCCTCCATGGAAATGCTGACCGGCGGGGTGCTGCTGATCGTGCTCGGGCTGGTGACGCGCGAGACCGCGGGGCTCGATTTGAGCGTCATCTCCATCCGCTCCATTCTGGGGATCAGCTATTTGATTACCTTTGGCTCGCTCGTTGGCTTCACTTCCTACAACTGGCTGCTGAGCCATGCGAGCCCGGCGCGCGTCTCCACCTATGCCTACGTGAACCCCGTAGTGGCGGTGTTCCTCGGCTGGGCAGTGGCGCACGAGCACGTTACATTCAGGACGCTTGCCGCGGCCGCGCTGGTGGTGGCCGCTGTGGCGCTGATCATTACCCACCGGGCACGTCCGGCAGCCAGACCATTGGAGGTTGTATCGCCGAACGAAGAAGAAGCAGCGCCCCTGGTGCCGCTGGACTAGGACTGCGCACGACTAGGAGGAGAGGAGAACATCTATTGCCGGTTGAGTTTGAATCTGTCAATATCGTGCGCGAGTTTCGATTTTCGAGTTTCTTGTTCCGATAAGGAGACACGATGTCATCCGACTCCAAGCTTCCCAGCCGTACCATCCTCGAAGGACCCGAGCGCGCCGGCGCGCGCGCCATGCTGAAGGCCATCGGTTTCACCGACGCTGATCTGGCGCGGCCGATCGTCGGCATCGCCAACACCTGGATCGAAACCATGCCCTGCAACTTCCACCTGCGGCGCCTGGCAGCCAAGGTGAAGGAAGGCGTACGGGCGGCCGGCGGCACGCCGATGGAATTCAACACCGTGGCCATCTCCGACGGCATCACCATGGGCACCGAAGGAATGAAGGCGTCACTGATCAGCCGCGAGGTGATCGCCGACTCCATGGAGCTGGTGGGCCGCGGCCACATGTTTGACGCTATGGTGACGTTGGTGGCCTGCGACAAGACGATCCCCGCCGGCGCCCTGGCGTTGATCCGGCTCAACGTGCCGGGTCTCCTGCTCTACGGCGGCTCGATTGCCCCGGGCCGCTTTCAGGGGCGCGACGTGAGCGTGGGCGATGTTTACGAGGCTATCGGCGCGCACGCGGCCGGCCTGATGTCCGACGCTGACTTGAAGGGGCTGGAGGACGTGGCCTGCCCCGGCGCGGGCGCGTGCGGCGGGCAGTTCACCGCCAACACCATGTCCACGGTGATGGAGTTCATCGGCCTCTCACCTCTAGGCTTCAACAGCGTCCCGGCAACCGTGGAGGAAAAGGACCAGATTGCCTATCGCAGCGGTCAGATGGTGATGGACCTGCTGCGCACCAATTTGCGCCCACGCGACATCCTGACGCGCAGCGCGTTTGAAAACGCTATCGCCAGTGTCGCGGCCACGGGCGGCTCCACCAATTCCGTGCTGCATTTGCTGGCCATGGCGCGCGAAGCAGGCGTGCCGCTGACCATCGACGATTTTGATGTCGTCAGCCGCCGCACCCCGATCATCGCCGACCTGAAGCCCGGCGGCCGTTACATGGCCGTCGACGTACATCGCGCCGGCGGGATTCAGCTCATCGCGCGGCGCCTGCTCGAAGGCGGCAAAGTGGATGGCACCGCCATTACCGTCACCGGGCGCACCCTAGCCGAGGAGGCCTGCCGCGCCGTCGAAACGCCGGGACAGGATGTGATCAAGACGACCGATCATCCGCTCAAGTCGACGGGCGGCCTGGTGATCCTGAAAGGCAGCCTTGCCCCAGAGGGTGCGGTGGTGAAGATTGCCGGACACGAGCGTCTCTACCATCGTGGTCCCGCGCGCGTTTTCGACCGGGAGGAGGACGCCATGCACGCGGTGACGTCGAAGAACATCAAGCCAGACGACGTGGTGGTGATCCGCTACGAGGGCCCGCGGGGCGGCCCCGGCATGCGGGAGATGCTGGGCGTGACCGGAGCGATTGTGGGCGAAGGCTTGGGGGAAAGCGTGGCGCTTGCTACCGACGGCCGCTTCAGCGGCGCCACTCGCGGCCTCATGGTGGGCCACGTGGCGCCTGAAGCTGCGCGCGGCGGGCCGATTGCCGTCGTTGAAGAAGGCGACATGGTGGTGTTCGACATCGAGAAACGGCGGCTGGATCTCGAGTTGAGCAAAGAGGAACTCCTCCGGCGCCTGGCCGATTGGCGCGCTCCGGAACCACGCTACAAGTCGGGCGTCTTCGCCAAGTACGCGGCCTTGGTGTCGTCCGCTTCCGAAGGGGCAATTACGGAACCGCCCGCGGAGAAATGATGAACACGGAATGCGGAAGCGCTGTCTTTCACAAATACGGTGGCGATGCAAGCGGGGTTTGGGATTCAGGGTTCGGAGTTCGAAGAACCAATCCCAGTGCCCAATGTTCCTCTGCGAATCCTGAGTCCCGAATCCCGAACCCCGCTTGCTGGGCACCTGAGGTCAACGATGGCCAGTGAGGCGCCTCCCAAGCAGGCTTCCGCAGTGGCCGCGATCGGGACGTTGGCGCTGATCGCCGTGCTTTCGTTTCTGGCCGTCTATCAGGTGCAGCCACCGGCGCCGGTGGCGGCGAGCGCGCCGCCCGCCGACTTCTCAGCCGAGCGTGGCGTGGAGCACCTCCGGGCGATCGCCCAGAAGCCACACCCCACGGGCTCAGCGGAGAATGCCCGCGTGCGCGACTATCTCGTGACCCAGCTCCAGGCGCTGGGGCTCGACCCGCAGGTTGTAGCCGCCACTGTGGTTCGCTACGAACCCAAGTGGCGCGTACCAGCCGTCGCGGCCACTGTCAATAACATCGTGGCCCGTCTCCGCGGGACGGCCAACACCAAGGCGGTGATGCTCGCTGCGCACTACGACTCGGTGCCCACCGGGCCGGGGGCGAGCGACGATGGCTCGGGAGCCGTCACCTTGCTCGAAACCGCTCGCGCACTGAGGTCCGGCCCGCCCCTGCCGAACGACGTGATCTTTCTGATCACCGACGGCGAAGAACTGGGACTGATGGGCGCCCAAGGCTTCGTCAACGAGCACCCTTGGGTGAAGGATGTCGGCGTAGCGCTTAACTTCGAAGCGCGCGGCGCCTGCGGCCCGTCGTTCATGTTTGAGACCAGTCAGCACAACGGCTGGCTGATCCGCGAGTTCGCCCAGGCTGCGCCGTACTCCGCGACTTCGTCGTTCGCCTACGAGGCCTACAAACACCTACCCAACGATACCGACTTGACCGTCTTCAAGGGCGCCGGCCTCGCCGGGCTCAACTTCGCTTATATCGGATGCTGGGCTCGCTACCACACCTGGCGAGACGACCTCGAGAGCATCAGCGCCGCCAGCCTCCAGCACGACGGCTCCTACGCGCTGGCGCTCGCCCGCCATTTCGGCGGCCTCGACCTCACGCACACTTCGGCGCCCGACGCCGTCTATTTCAGCCTCCTCGGCAAGACGGTTCATTACCCGGAGGCGCTCGCAGTTCCGCTGATGGTGCTGGCGGTGCTCTTGTTCATTGGCATCGCCGCGCTGGGACTCAGGAAGCGTCAGCTCACCTGGGGTGGAATCCTCGCCGGCTTCCTGGCGTGGCTGGGGGGCGCCCTGTTGGCCGCGGCGCTGGCCCACTTCGCCTGGTCCTTGCTTCGCCGCACCAGCCTCGTCAATCTGCTTCCCTACGGCATGGCCTACAATGGTGACCTCTACGCCTACGGCTTCCTGGCGCTCACCGTCGCCATCCTGTGCGCGCTTCACGTCGCCCTGGGAAGGAAGATCCAAATGGGTAACCTGACCTTCGGCGCGCTTGCCTGGTGGGCGATTCTGACCGTTATTACCAGCCTGTCGCTGAAGGGAGCGAGCTACCTGTTCACTTGGCCGCTGTTCGCGAGCCTTGTGGAGTTAGGCTACGCTTTCTCGAGGCGTGACCCCGAGGCAGAAGGAGAGAGCGCATTAGTCTGGACGCTGCCTGCCATCGTCGGAATCCTGTTGTTCGGGGGTCTGCCTTATCTCCTGGTGATGCTGATCAGCACCACCCTGCTGCCGGCGATCGTGATTCCAACCGCTTTGCTGGTTGGCTTGCTGGTCCCGCATATCCACATCATGACGTCTCGCCGTCGCTGGCTGTTGCCGGCGGGCGCGCTGGTAGCGGCGCTGGCGCTGTTTGTAGCCGCCATCGCCCACAGCGGCTACGACGCGGCTCATCCTCGCGCCGATAGCATCGCCTATGCGCTCGATGCCGATACCGGGAAGGCGATGTGGGCGAGTCGTGACAACGCGCCGGACGCCTGGACCTCACAGTTTCTGGGCGCGGGCGCCTGGTCGCGTGATCTCGGACGCTTCTCCTTTATCTTCCGGACAGCGCGGGTTGGGGATGCCCCCTCGATTTCACTTGCTGCGCCGGCTGCGGTAGTGACCGATGATGTGACGTTCGGCGAGGTCCGCGACATCCGCGTGCTGATCTCCTCGCCACGCCAAGCCGGTATCCTATGGCTGGGGGTTGAGAACGCGCGGGTGCTAGGAGCTGATGTGAATGGGAAGAAGGTCACGGTGCCGGCGGCTGGCGTCGATCACTGGTCGCTCGCCTATGTTGGCGCGCCCGCAAGCGGATTGGTGGTCACTCTCAAGGTGCCCGTGTCGCAAACGCCGTCCCTTACCGTGGTCGACGAAATACAAGGCCTACCGCAGATCCCCGGCAAGTTGTTTCGGTCACGGCCCGACGACCTCATGGCCGATCCTGTGTGGGGCGCGTTCGATTCGTCAGTCCTGGTGGCGAAGACCTATCGGCTCGACGTGAATGCGCCGATGCCCGGCATGTGATGAATTCGAAGAGAGCAGTCAGGAGTCAGGAGACAGGAGTCAGAATGAAGACGAAGAATGCCGCTGCGGGCTTTCTTGTTGATCCTGAAGTCGCTTCGCTTGACCGCAAGCGCCGACTCTATTTGCCAGAGTCGTCGCATGTTCTGACTTCTGACTCCTGTCTCCTGACTCCTTTTTCGAGTTTCCAGTTTCGATTTTCGGGATAAGATAATTCGCCTATGAAATGGGAGATCCGTACTGAGTTGCTCGTCGCTCTTGGTATCATCATCATCGGTGGCGGATTGGTGGGCGGCGAGTATTTCCTCGTCAAGTGGTACCCGGTCCATAAGCAGCACGTGGCCGAGCAGACGCTGAAGTTGCTGCCTTACCGGAACGACGGTCTGGGTGTTGAGCTTCAGGTCGCCTCCGGCTTCTACAGCAAGATCGAGGCCTTTGCCGGTGGCGTGAAAATCTACCGGCCCGAGTTTTGGAGCCTGGAGCCGTCGTTGACCATTACGTCGCAGCCCAACCCGGACCAAGCCACGGAATTCACGCCCCAGGTCCTCGCCGTGTGGCAGACGGACGGCGTCACCCACAGCCTCCCGCGTTATCGATTTGATCATCTTCAGATCAACGGGCGCGACGCGGTGCTGATCTCGCAGTACCGGCTCCATTCGATGCTGCTTACGGCGCGAGTCATCTCGCCCGACCGCATCATCGAGGCGGACTGCACGCCAGGCAGCGAGGACGAGGACCTCTACATGCAGGCCTGCAATGAGACGGTGATGACGCTGAAGGTAGAAGGTCCGGCACCTCCTGTAAAGCCTCCGCCCCCCGGGGGTGTGGAAGAAATCACGCCGCCGCAAATAATCCCGAAGCGTTGAGGCGGAACATGGTTTGCGGTAACCACACTCTTGCGCGCTAAGAAGAATTGCCGATTGCAGATTGCCGATTGACGAATGGAAGAGGCTCATTGCCGATTGCGGATGGCCCGCTGAAAGGACCGAGCGGCTTGCCTGCCCTTCTCTTTCAATCGTCAATCGGCAATCTGCAATCGTCAATTCCTTGTTGGCGGATCCCCATTTGTGGAAAGAGGAACGTCACCGGAAGGCGCTGGACGTAAATGCCAAAGTGGCTCCCCATCGAAGGTAGTCTTGCCACTCCCGCCGGGTTTCTGGGCGCGGCCGTCGCCGCGGGTATCAAGAAGGTCAAGAGCGCGCTGGACCTTGCGTTGATCTTCTCCGACGCACCAGGCACGACGGGCGCTGGCGTCTTCACCACGAATCGGGTGGCGGCAGCGCCGGTTGTTCTCTCGCGGCAGAACCTCCGCGCGAGCGGCGGGCGGGCTCGGGCCGTAATTGTCAACTCCGGCAACGCCAACGCCTGCACCGGTCGCGCGGGGCTTCGGACCTCCCAGGAGACGGCGCGGGCGGCGGCGAAGGCGCTAGGCGTTTTCCAGTCTGAAATTCTCGTCGCGTCGACGGGCGTCATTGGCGTGCCTCTGAAGCCCGAATTGATTCTGAACCAGATTCCCGCCCTCCATCAGAATCTCTCCGTTGAGAATGCCTCCCATGTGGCGCGCGCTATCATGACCACGGATACGTTTCCCAAAACGTGCGCCCTTCGCGGCAGGATCGATGGCAAGTCGGTGACGCTGGCGGGCATCGCCAAAGGCGCTGGCATGATCCACCCGCACATGGCTACCTTGCTCTCGTTCATCACCAGCGATGCGGTTGTCCCCCCGGCGCTTCTCGACGAGATGCTGCACGCTGCGGTAACTCCCAGCTTCAATTGCGTTACAGTCGATGGCGACACGTCCACTAACGATACGGTTATCGTGCTTGCCAGTGGCCGCTCGGGGGTTTCGATCCGCCCCGGCTCGAAAGCCGCAGACGTCTTCCTTGCCGGGCTCACGGAGCTTTGCCAGGCGCTGGCCCGAATGATCGCCCGCGACGGCGAGGGCGCGAAAAAGCTGGTCACGATCGAAGTGCGCGGTGCCCGGACCGCGGCCGAAGCCGATCGGGTGGCGCGCGCCATTGCCAACTCGCCGCTGGTCAAGACCGCTATCGCGGGCAGCGACCCCAACTGGGGGCGCGTCCTTTGCGCCGCCGGGTATTCCGGGGCTGACTTCGATCCCGCGAAAGTCGATATCCGCGTCAATAGCCTCTTCCTCTGCCGACATGGCCTGGATGCTGCCTTCGATGAAACCGCCGCCAGGCGCGAGTTGGATCAGAAGGAAATCACGTTGCGCATTGATCTTCACCAAGGCAAAGGCGCCGCGCGCATCTGGACCTGCGACCTTACGCACGACTACATCACGATCAATGCGTCGTATCGGACTTAGGAGGAAATCCGTGGTCATCTGGTTCTACGGGAACACGTCGAAAGAATGTGTATGGCGCGGCCGATAAACACCGAAGTGGCGCCGGTCCAGCGTGAATATCTTTCGAACGTTCAGGCTCTCCGCCATTGCCACCAGAGAAGCATCGGCAAAATCCATGGGCAGATCGAAATACTTCTTCATCAAGCTGCGCATCCTACTGAGGTCGGCCGGCAAGATTTCAGCAAGGCGAAGGGCCCCGCCTAGAATAAACTCCCAAAGCAGCTCTCGTTCCGATCCTAGATCGAGGAAGTAGAACGCCTCGGTAATCACCGGAAGGGTGGTCAATAGTGTTCCATGTACCTCTTTGAGCGCTCCTTGGCAACTCTCCTGCGCATATTGTCCTTCGGAGAAGAGCGCCACGAGTGGACCAGTATCACAGAGTACCGTCTCTGCGCTTGGCAAGTAGTTTCTCCTTCAGGAGCTCTTCAACATGGCGTGCGGTATCACGGTAAGGACGGGCTGTGGGAATCTTGAGAGTCTTGTATACCTCCCAAGCGGTGGGCCGTGTTTCCTCGCAAACCGAATTCCACTTGGCGCGCAGCGCGTCCCTGATCACCTCGGACCGCGCGCGTTTCTCGCGCCGAACCAGATCGTTAAGAATCTTTTCCGTCTCGGAGTCGAGCCGGAAAGTCACGGTTTCGCCCATGTCTTACGATTGTACGACAAATCGATCGTGAGTCAACTCCTTTCTTGACGATTCTCCCGGCAAAGCGGGCGTGGTATAGCGGCCCGAATGGCACGATACATCTGCTATACTTGTCGGTGCCCGAGCCGCACTGCGGTTTTCTAAACCCGACGCGGCTCTTTGGCTTTTCCGTTCGTCACTGTTCACTCGTCACTGCTCTTATGTCTGGCATCATCGGTTACATCGGTAACAAGCGCGTCGTCCCCGTCCTGCTGGAAGGCTTGCAGCGGCTGCAGTACCGCGGCTACGACTCGGCAGGGCTGGCGGTGATGAAGGACGGTACCCTGGAGGTTCGTCGCGCCCGCGGCAAGCTGCGCAACCTGGAAGAGGTGATCCGGCTCGATCCTCTCGAAGGCACTTACGGGATCGGGCACACGCGCTGGGCCACGCACGGCGCGCCCACGGAAGAGAACGCCCACCCGCATCGCGACTGCCATGGCAGTGTGGCGGTGGTCCACAACGGGATTATCGAGAACTACGAGGAGCTGAAGAAGCAGCTCGAAGCGGAAGGCCATAAGTTTCGCACCGAGACCGACACCGAAGTGATCGCCCACCTGATCGAGCGGTACCTGAACCGCGGGCCGGCTGACCCGGCGCCCACCAGCGGCGACGCGCTGGCGGCCGCGCGTCCCACCAGTCTCGAGGAGGCGGTACGTGCCGCCGTGCACGAACTCACCGGCGTCTTCGCGCTCGCCATCATCTCGACGCGCGACCGGAACAAGATCGTAGCCGTGCGCCGAGGCCCGCCGGCAGTGATCGGGCTTGGCAAGGACGAGTATTTCGTCGCCAGCGACGTGCCCGCCATTCTTTACCACACGCGCGACCTCTTCTTCCTTGCCGACGGCGACCTCGCGGTGCTGACACCGAACGGCGTGAAGCTGACCGACTTCGAGGGGCACCCCGTCAGCCGCCGTGTCCAGCACATCACTTGGGACCCGATCCTGGCGGAAAAGGGCGGGTTCAAGCATTTCATGCTCAAAGAAATCTACGAGCAGCCGCGCGCGGTGCGCGATACCATGCTGGGCCGGATTTCGCCCGAGACGGGCCAGGTGTTTCTGGACGAAATGGAGATTACCGAGGACGAGTTTCGCTCGTTCCGCGAGATCAAGATCATCGCCGCCGGGACTTCCCGTCACGCCGCGCTGGCGGGAAAGACTATGATCGAGCGCCTGGCGCGCGTGCCCGTCGAGGTGGATTACGCCTCCGAGTTTCGCTACCGTGACCCGCTGGTGGAACCGCGCACGCTCACCATTCTTGTCACCCAGTCGGGCGAGACAGCAGACACCATCGCCGCGCAGCGCGAGGCCCAGGCCAAGGGTTCGAAGACGCTGGCCATTTGCAACGTGCTGGGCAGCATGGTGCCGCGCGAGTCGAACGGCGCCATTTACAGCCACGCCGGCCCGGAAATCGCGGTGGGTTCCACCAAGACTTTCAGCGCCCAACTCACCGCGCTTTATCTTCTCGCCGTGTACCTGGGGCAGACGCGCAACCTGCTGCCACCGTCGGACGCCAAGCAACGCCTGGCAGACTTGGCAGCGCTGCCGCGCCAGCTCGAGTCGGTGCTGCAAAACGACGAGGACTATGAAGACCTGGCGCGCGAGCTCTATCGCTCCTCGGCTTTCTTGTTTCTCGGGCGCGGTGTCCATTTTCCCATTGCCCTCGAAGGCGCGCTGAAAATGAAGAAGGTGTCTTACATCCACGCCGAAGCCCACCCGGCCGGCGAGATGAAGCACGGACCGGCCGCTCTCATTGACGAAGGCCTGCCCGTGGTGGTGATCGCCACCTCCGACCCGCGCTCCGCCGATTCCAAGACGCGCTACGAGCGTACCGTCTCGAACATCAAGGAAGCCAAGGCGCGCGGCGCGCAGATCATCGCCCTGGTTACGGAAGGTGACCGCGAGGTGGCGGAGATGGCTGATCACCTGATCGTGCTGCCGTCGACCAACGGGTTCCTTTCCACCATCCTCGAGGTAGTGCCGCTGCAACTGCTCGCCTACCACATCGGCGTGCTGCGAGGCTGCGACGTGGATCAGCCGCGGAACCTGGCGAAGTCGGTAACCGTGGAATGACCGCTCCACTGGACGAACAGTCGTGGAGCGTAAGGCGTCTATTTTGGATTTTGGATTTTCGATTTTGGATTGAAGAGAAGAGCGACCACAGCGGGTTCTTCAATCCAAAATCCAAAATCCAAAATAAATTCGAAGCGCCACACTTACGCCGTGATGTATAGAAAGCCAGGAGCCAGCGTGAAGATCGTCTACTCTGACCACTATGACCTGAACCTCGGCGACCACGTCTTTCCCTCGGTGAAGTACAGGCTGACCAAGGAACGGCTGCTGCGCGACAGCGTAGCGAAGCCCGAGGATTTTGTGGAGCCCGAGCCCGCCTCCGACGAAGATGTGGCGCTGGTCCATCATCGCGAATACATCCGCAAGCTCAAGACGGGCACGCTCTCCCACGTCGAAATCCTCCGTCTCGAGATCCCCTATTCGCCCGAGCTCGTCCGCGCCGTGTGGCTGTCCGCCGGGGGTTCGATCCTCGCCGGACGACTGGCACTCGAAGACGGCACCGGGGTCAATCTGGGTGGCGGCTTCCACCACGCTTTTCCCGATCACGGCGAGGGTTTCTGCGTGCTGCACGACGTCGCCATCGGGATTCGCCGTCTGCAGAAGGACAAAGCGATCGAGCGCGCCATGACCGTCGATTGCGACGTGCACGACGGCAATGGCACCGCCGACATCTTCGCCGCGGACGCCACCGTGTTCACGCTGTCGATCCACCAGTTGAACAATTATCCGGTCCCCAAGCCTCCCAGCAATCTCGATATCAACCTCGCCGATGGCGTCGAGGACGAAGAGTATTTGGCGGAACTCGAGCACGGCCTCGACCACGCCCTGCAGGAGTTCCAACCGGACATCCTCTACTACCTCGCCGGAGCCGATCCCTACCGCGAAGACCAGTTGGGTGGGCTCAAGCTTACCCTTCACGGGCTCGAGCAACGCGATCGCCTTGTGTTCCGGAAAGCGCGTGCCAAGAACATTCCGGTGGTGGTGACACTGGCTGGCGGGTACGCGCGGCACGTGGAAGATACAGTGCGGATTCACGTCACCACGGTGCGCGTGGCCAAAGAATTCACGATTGACGATTGACGACTTACCATTGGAAACAGCCTTCAGCTTTCAGCTCTCAGCACGAAAGCCAGTTCTTGCTGATAGCTGATGGCTGATAGCTGATGGCCCCGCGAATCGAAAATCGTCAATCGGCAATTCTTCTCAGGTCCTTCCACCCCACCAGAATGATGTGATTCTCTTCCAGCGCGCGCTTAAACTCCGGGCTGGTGACGGCGTTGAAGTCGCGTTGCCGCCAAGCGGACCCGTAGTCGGGATGACCCACGGTGACGGCCTGGAGTTCGGCATCGTCGTGGCCGAGGTGAACGATAAGGTAGTGAAGACCCGGCTTGATGGACCCGAGCGCCTTGATGTAGGACGCCGTCCACTGGTCTGGCGGCACGCCGGGATTGAACATCACCAGCGAGTCGAGGATGACGTCGCTGGGCGAGAGCAGCGACATCATGGCGTTGCGCGCGTCGTTCACGTGCACCGCCAGGAACGGCAGGTGATACTCGTGCCCCACCTTCACCAGCGTGGCGTAAAGCTCCGGCGTCGCGGCCAGCGTTCCCATGTGCATATCGAGGTGCGTGGGGTGGATGCCCATCTTCATCGCCAGGTCGATCTGGGCGCGAATCTCGCGCTCCGCTTCTTCCGGCTTGGCGTGCGAGGCGGCGGGGAACGCGTCGGCGTAAAAGTATCCGTCGGGGTCGAGTAGGCTCGGGACCTGGTCCTTGGGGGCCACCGGACCCCAGCGGTAAGTCTTCCACTCGCTGGTGAGGGTGAGGTGCAGCCCCAGGTCGGCCTCGGGGTGGGCCTTGGCGTACGCGGCCACCTCAGTGAGCCACGGGCAGGGAACCATGATGCTCGCCGAACTCACCGCCTTCTGATCGAGCGCAACGAAGGCCGCCATATCCACGGAGTGGGCCACGGCAAGATCGTCGGCATGGAGGATCACCAGCTTGGCGTCGGCCGGATAACCGAGCCGCTCGGCGATGGTTCGCGTCTGAGCTTGAGCGGACCCGCCCGCCAAGCTGAGAACGACCATCGCAATACACCCTACACTCAAGCACCACCGCAAGTTAACCATATGCATCCCCTGGTCCAGAGGGTTCCTGAAAAACTCGGGTCCCGGGCGGTCTTCGTAGCGGCGCCCTTTAGGACGGCATCTTGAACTCCAGAAGATGCCCGGCTAAAGCCGGCCTCTACGAGCGCCCAAACATAGAGTCGTACCCACCAAGCCTCACCTCGGCGTCGGTTCATCCCACGGTTCCCCTACGCCTTCTTCTATGGCGTCGAACTCGCGCTCGACGGCACGAATGTCGCGACTGCGATTCACAACGTTACAGGCGCGCCAGTTGCCTCTCCCGCTCCTTCGGCTTCTCCGCCAAAGGCAAAGAACGCGTGGGCTTGGGCGAACGGGCCATCATCGTTTGATCTCGATCAGAGCGGAGTTAAATGAACCCTGGCGGTACCCCTCTAGGTCCAGGGTGACGAAAGCAAATCCCAGGGGCTTGAATATCTCCACCAACTTCTGCGCCATTTCCGGCGTGAGGGCGCGCGGCAATTCCGCGGGCGCGATCTCCAGCCTCACCAGCTTATCGTGATGGCGCACGCGGAAGTGGCGGAAGCCCAGCGCCCGCACCGCTTCTTCGCCCTTCTCCACCACCGCCAGCCGCTCCGGCGTCACCGGAATGCCGTAGGCGATCCGCGACGAGAGGCACGCCGAGGCCGGCCGGTCCCACACCGGAAGTTGGGCGCCGCGCGCCAACTCTCGAATCTCCACCTTGGTCAGCCCAGCGTCGAGCAGCGGCGTCAGCACCTGATGCTCGCGTGCGGCGCGCTGGCCGGGACGCCAGTCGCCCTGGTCGTCCACGTTCACGCCGTAGGCGACCGCCGCGAATCCGCGCTGCGCCGCCATTTCGTCCAGCTTGCGGAAGAGTTCGTCCTTGCAGAAGTAGCAGCGATCGGGGTTGTTAGCCTGGTAATCGGGATCATTCAGCTCGTCGGTGGTGATGAACTGGTGGGGGAAGGCGGCCCGCTGAGCGCACCGCTCTGCTTCCTTCCGGTCCAACGCCGAGTAACTCGCGCTCAGCGCGGTGACGGCTAGCATCCGGCCGCCCAGCGCTTGGTATGCCGCGTGGGCGAGGTAAGCAGAATCCACGCCGCCCGAGTAGGCAACGAGGAGCGAGGGCAGCCTGCCCAACTCGTCGTGAAGCCGCTGCTGCTTGAGCTCAAGTTCGGTCATGGTTCGATTGCCCGTCCTCAGAATAACACAGGGGACGGAAGGCGGAAGGCAGAAGGCAGCGTTCCTGTCTCGCTTATTCTCACCGACCTAATTCGTACCAAGTGCTCAGTGCTAAGTTTTCAGTTAGTTCTCAGTTTTCAGGAGTCTCAGTTACTAGACACTTAGTCCCGTTGACATTTTTCCTTATGTGGCGTATGGTTTTCCATATGAAGACGACTCTTATAATTCCCGACCCTGTCTTTCGCGACCTGAAGAAGCGTGCCGTGGAGCGGAATACGACCCTCTCCGAACTTGCCACCGAATACCTGCGCCAGGGGCTGCAAGGGCGGCCGAAGCCCAAGCGCCTGCCTCGTCTGCCTAGCTTCAGCGCCGGCCCGCCTCTGATTGACCTCACTAGTCGCGACGAGATATACCGCGTGCTCGATCTGGATCGACTCAGGCTATACCGTGACTTGAAGAATTCTGAGAAGAAGGGCTGACTGTGTTCGTGGTTGACACGAATCTGCTGGTCTACGCGTTTATTCGGGAGTGTCACGGGCATGCCCAGGCTCAGAATCTGGTGCAGGAGTGGGGCTCGTCCGCCGAGCCCTGGTGCGTCACATGGTCGATTGTTTATGAATTCCTGAGCGTCAGCACGCAGCGGTCGGCCTTTGCGCATCCACCATCCTTCTCCGAGTCCTGGGATTTCGTCCAAACGCTGCGAGCCTTCCCTTCCTTCGAGATCCTGGCCGAGACGGAGCGCCACGCGGAGGTCATCGACGAACTCGTGCGCGAATATCCGCACATGGCGGGCACCCGGTTTCACGATTTGCACATCGCTGCGGTCATGAGGGAACATGGAATCACCGATATCCGCACCGCTGATACGGATTTTCATCAGTTCAAGTTCCTCCGGGTCACCAACCCACTTCTTCGCAGTGGCTTCAAAAGCAGTGGCCAGTGAGGGGAAGATTTCGAAGCCAAGGGCGCTCGGTGTTCGGGCGCATCGCCGCAACGTCGGCTCGATGCCGGAGAGGACTTGGAATGGAAGTGAAAGGCTGAAAAATCGGGTGACTGTTTGCTATAATAAATATTCGGGGGAAGGAACCCTGCCAGCGTCTGGTCTCGCCTGACGAGCTCGTCGCACGAGGGGATTTGGCCTCAAGGAGTGACATGGCAACTACTCAAGTGTTAACCGGTGAGGCGGAATCGCCTGCCGAATCGCAGTTGATCGTCAACGACATGAGTATCCAGGTGGCGACGGTGAACGGCTCCGGCAGCCAGACGTCCAACATGGTGCTGCTGCGCGCGATTTTCCGGATGGGGATTCCGGTTTCCGGCAAGAACCTGTTTCCTTCCAACATTGCGGGACTTCCCACCTGGTTCACCATCCGGGCCTCGAAGTACGGGTACATCGGCCGCCGCAAGGAAATCGATCTGCTGGTGGCGATGAACGCGGAGACGGTGGAAGAGGACGTGCGCGCGCTCGATTCCGGCGCGGCCGTGGTCTACGACGAGCGCCTGGACGTGAAGAAGTACCGCGACGACCTGCTGTTCTACCCCGTGCCGTTTGACAAGCTGGTAGGGCCGGTCTGCCCCGATGCCAAGCTGCGCAAACTCGTCCGCAACATGATCTACGTGGGGGTGGTGGCCAAGCTGCTGAACGTGGACATGGGCGACGTGGAGAAAGCGCTGCGCAAGCAGTTCAAGAAGAAAGTGAAGGCGGCGGACCTCAACTTCGCGGCCGTGAAGGCCGGATGGGAGTACGCCAACAAGAGCATGCCGAAGCAGGACCACTTCTGGCTGGAACGGATGAACCTCAACGAGGGCAAGATCATGATTGAGGGCAACGCCGCGGCAGCGCTGGGCGCCATGTTTGCCGGCGTGACGGTGGTGACCTGGTACCCCATTACGCCCTCTTCCTCGCTTTGCGAGACGCTAATCGAGTACATGAAGCGTTACCGCATCGACCCGGAAACCAAGAAGGCCACCTTTGCGATTGTGCAGGCCGAGGACGAACTGGCGGCTATCGGCATGGTGGTGGGCGCCGGATGGGCGGGGGCGCGCGCCATGACGGCCACCGCCGGACCCGGCATCTCGCTGATGGCGGAATTCATCGGGCTAGGCTATTACGCCGAAGTGCCGGGAGTGATCTTCGATATCCAGCGCGTCGGCCCCTCCACCGGCCTGCCCACGCGCACGGCGCAGGGAGACATCCTCTCCACCGCGCTGCTCTCGCACGGCGATACCAAGCATCCCCTGCTGTTCCCCTGCTCGGTGAGCGAGTGCTTCACCATGGCCATCCAGGCCTTCGACCTGGCGGAGGAACTTCAGACCCCGGTCTTTGTGATGTGCGATCTCGACCTGGGCATGAACGTGTGGATGTCGGACCCCTTCCCGTACCCGGAGAAGCCCATCCGGCGCGGCAAGGTGCTCAACGATGAGGACCTGGATCGCCTCGGCGGTTTCCAGCGCTACAAGGACGTGGATGGCGACGGCATCGGCTATCGTACCTTGCCCGGCACCAAGCATCCGGCGGCAGGATACTTCACGCGCGGCAGCGGCCACGACGAGCGGGCCATTTACAGCGAAAAGCCGGCGGTCTATGTGAACAATATGGACCGCCTCGCCCGCAAGTGGGAGACCGCTGTGCGCCTGGCGCCGGGACCCGAGATCCAAGAGAGCGGAAAGGACGGAATCGGCATCCTGGCCTATGGCACCAGCCATTGGGCGGTGGTGGAAACCCTCGATCAACTCCGGCGCGAACAGAACATCGAGGCCGGCTATTGCCGCGTGCGGGGTTATCCTTTCAACCGCGAGGTCACCGATTTCATCCGGCGGCACCAGCGGGTCTACGTGGTGGAGCAGAACCGCGACGCCCAGCTCTTGGGTTTGCTGCGGCTGGACCTGGAACCGGAACTAATTGGGAAGCTTCGCAGCGTCCTGCACTACGACGGGCTGCCCATCGACGCGCGCAGCACCACGGATTCGATTCTGACGCAGGAGATCGGGGGGATCGCCCCGGCAGCCGCGCCCGGCGTCGACAGCAATACACCTCAGGAGGTGCAAGCATAAGATGGCAACGACAACCGTTCCTCCGGCTCCGCCGAGAAAAGTCAACCGAATTGGACTCGAGCAGGCCGACTACAAAGGCAACAAGACGACGCTGTGCGCCGGTTGCGGGCACAATGCGATCAGCGAGCGCATCATCGAGGCGTTCTACGAGATGGGCGTGGAGCCGCATCGCGTGGCCAAGCTTTCGGGCATTGGCTGCTCCTCCAAGAGCCCGGCGTACTTCCTGCGTACCTCTTACGGCTTCAACGCGGTGCATGGCCGCATGCCGTCGGTGGCCACCGGCACCGTGCTGGCCAATCACAAGTTGATCGCCGTGGGGGTGAGCGGCGATGGCGACTCGGCCTCGATCGGCATCGGGCAATTCGTTCACCTGATGCGGCGGAACCTGCCGATCATTTACATCATCGAGGATAACGGCGTCTACGGCCTCACCAAAGGCCAGTTTTCCGCCACCGCGGACCTCGGATCGAAGCTGAAGACGGGAGTGATCAACGACCTTCCGGCCATCGATACCTGCGCGCTTGCCATCCTGCTGGGCGCCACCTATGTGGCTCGCTCGTTCTCGGGTGACAAGCGACAACTCCTGGCGCTGATCGAAGGCGCCGTCGCCCACCACGGCACCGCGATGCTCGACGTGATCTCGCCGTGCGTCACCTTTAACGATCACGAGGGGTCCACCAAGAGTTACAGCTACGTGAAGGACCACGAATCGCCGATCGAGGATGTGAGCTTTGTTCCTTTTTTCGACGACATCACGGTGGACTACGATCCCGGCACCACCACCGAAATCACCATGCACGACGGTTCGCGCCTGCTGCTGAAGAAGCTGAATAGCGACTATAATCCGACCAACAAGAGCGAGGCCCTGCGGGTGCTGGGGGAGGCCCACGACAAAGAGGAAGTAGTCACCGGCCTCTTTTACGTGGATACCAAACGCGAGAGCTTCATCGATCAGTTGAACCTGGTGGACGAGCCCCTGGCGACGCTGCCCGAGTCGAGGGTGCGCCCGCCCAAGAGCGTGCTCGATGAGGTGATGGAAAGTCTCCGCTAGGACAGCCCCTGGTCGGGCAAACGGTGAGATGATTGCCAAAACGCTTCCAGCACAGAGACACAGAGGCGCAGAGAAGAATGGGGAGCGTTAGGAAACAAAAGACATTTCCATGTGATTCTATTCTTTTCTCTGTGTCTCGGTGCCTCTGTGTTTAATTTTCACACCTTCAAGGTCGATGGGTTACTGCGCCACCAGACCGCCGTCCAGCACCAGCGGATGCCCGGTGACGAACGACGCGGCGTCCGAACACAACCACAGTACTGCTTCCGCCACTTCCTCCGCTGTGCCCAGCCGTCCCATGGGTTGCAGTTTGACGATCTGCGCCTCCAGCTCCGGTTTGATGCTCGTGTGAGCCTCGGTCATGGGTGTGCTGATGAACCCCGGGCACACCGCGTTGACGCGAATGCCCTTCTTGGCGTACTCGAGCGCCGCCGTGCGCGTGAGTTGAATCACGCCGCCTTTCGACGCACTATACGCCGGTCCGCCCCGCATACCGACAAGTCCTGCGATCGAGGCATTGTTCACGATGGCGCCGCTGCCCTGCTTGAGCATCTGCGCGATCTCATACTTCATCGCCAACCACACGCCTTTCAAGTTCACCGCGATGATGGTGTCCCAGTTCTCCTCCGTGCATTCGGCGGTGGTAGCCATGGCCCCGGTCAGACCCGAGTTGTTGAAGGCGCAGTCGATGTGCCCGAAGATGTCGACGGCGCGCGCCACCAGCGACTCCACGTCGGCCGCTTTCGTCACGTCCGTCCTCACCTGCAAGCCTTCGCCGCCCGCTTCGCGAATCATGCGCAGCGTCGTCTCGCCCTCGTCGACGCGGCGGTTGCCGATCACCACCTTAGCGCCTTCGCGCGCAAACGCCAGCGCTGTCGTACGTCCGATTCCCGAGCTGCCACCTGTGATCAGCGCCACCTTCCCTGCGAATCGCGCGGTCATCGAAGTCTCCTTGCGTGCCATCTAGCTAGTTAGCTAGCCATAATGAGCACGAGCCGTAGAGCGCGTCGATCAATCCAAGGCCTCTGGCAATCGTCAATCGACAATCCTTCGCTTCGCTCAGGACCAATCGGCAATTCTTCAGCGCACCCAGTCCGCCGTGAAGATGTTGATTTCGTGCGGCTGCTTCGCGTTGCGGCTGGAGGCAAACACCAGCTTCCGGCCGTCGGGCGAGAACATGGGAAACGCCTGGAATCCACCGGTGAAGGTCACCCGTTCCACGTCCCCACCGTCGCGATCGATGGTGTACAGTTCGAAATTGCTGGTGCCGGGTGATTCATAGTTGGAGGCGAAGATGATCCGCCGGCTATCGGGGAAGAACGAGGGGGCGAAGCTGGCGCCGCCCAATTGCGTGATCTGGCGCTGGTTGGAGCCGTCGGCGCGCATCACGTACAGGTCCATCAGCAGGGGCTCGACCAGGTCTTGCGCCAGGAGCGATTTGTAACGCTCGACTTCCTCCGCGCCGGCAGGGTGATGGGCGCGATAGACAATCCACTGGCTGTCGGGCGAAAAGAACGGGCCGCCGTCGTAGCCGAGGACGTTAGTAAGCCGCTGCACGCCGCTGCCGTCTGCGTTCATGGTGTAAAGGTCCAGATCGCCATCGCGCGACGAGGTGAAGGCGATTTTCTTGCCGTCACCGGAGAGCGTCGACTCGGCATTGTAGCCGGGCGCCGGCGCCAGTTGCTTCAGGATCTCGCCGCGGTCCGTGGCATAGAAGATGCGAAAGGACGAATAGACGCCCCACACGTAGCCCTTCGAGTAATCCGGGCGCGGCGGGCAGTCGGGGCTGGAGAGATGTGTCGACGAGTAGAGGATGTGCTTGCCATCCGGATAAAAGTAGCCGCAGGTGGTCCTGCCCTTGCCGGTCGACACCAGGTGCACGTCGGACCCGTCGACGTTGATGATGAACATCTGGTCGCACGAGTAAGGCGGGCGGGTAGACTGAAAGAGCAACCTTTTTCCATCGAAGCTGAAGTAAGCCTCGGCATTCTGTCCACCGAAGGTGATTTGCTTGACGTGGCGCAGGTGCACTTCGCGCGGGTCGCGGAGCGGATCGTCCGGAGTTCCATTCACCACCGGCCCCGGAACGGACAGACTTTGCGGCGCGGGCTTTTCCTGTTGCGTCCCATCCGGGCGGGATTGAGCGACCAAGCGCGCGCCGAGAACCGCGAGTACAGCTAAAAGGACTGCCAGCAAATCCCAGAAAGGCTTCCGCCTTGAACTGTCGAGAGTGTGTGGTCCCATTGTCTCCTTCGATGCCTTTTTCATACGCCGGCCATGTATTTGCCTGGCTCTCAGCCATCGCTTCTCCTAGCCCCGAAGGGGCGAAAGAGAGTAGCCCAGGGCGCCAGCCCTGGGGGCAGATGCCCTCCAAAACCACAAAGACTACAATTTGCCGGCCTTCTCCCAGGGCTGGCGCACTGGGCTACTCTCTTTCGCCCCTTCGGGGCTAAGGCTCCCTCTTCACTTGCAGTCCAACACCAGCTTGAAGTCGTCGATTCCGCCGCCTTCCGCCACGTCAAGCCGGTCGTCGTGCTGGCCACAATGTTTTCGCTTCATCGTGATGTAGCTGCGGCCGGGAAGCAACTCCAAAGTTGCCACGCCGTCATCGGACGTCTCACCCTTCACGTCATCCATCACTGACCCGCTCGACCACGTCGCGTCCAGCATGACTTTGTCCTCCGGCCGCCCGGCGCTATCGGTGACGCGCACCAGCACCGGCTTGTGCAGCATCTGCTTGGGCTCGTAGATCTCGGGCGGTACCATGACCAGTTGAAGCGCGCCGTTGGGAGCGGCGGAAGTCAGCTCGACATGCTGGAAGGTGGCCGTATCTGTGGTCGCGGCCGCGCGTCTCACCGTCACCCAATAGAGCCCCAGCGGCAAATGGTCAAAGGAGAAACGCCCATCGATGTCCGCCCGCGACTGATCCACCAGTTGCTGCTGCCGGTCGCTCAGCGAGACCACGGTCCGTTGAAAGACGGGCCGGGAGTCCGGCGTCACCACTGTGCCGGCCACCGAACCGGCGTCTGTCGCCGGCGCCGGCTCCAAGTCGATATCGAGCGCATTACTTTCCGTCTCTCCCTGCCAGAGGGTCACGCCAAGGTTTCGGGCCGCCTCATCGCCATTCGAATAACTCGCGCCGTAAGTCGCCGACAGGCGGTAGCGACCCCACACGGGCTTGGCAGCGGTCTCCGCGCCAGCCAGCGCCGGGGCAAGGTGCACGACGGCTTTCTCTTCATAGTCGTCACGCGGCGCGAGACGGATGAGCTTCGGATGCGGCAGCCCGACGCTCTCGAGTACGAGACCCTCCGCAGCAGTTGCCGCATCGCCGGCGGCAGCCGGCGTGAGATGAATCGCCAGCGTCGATCCGCCGCGCGTCGTGTTGCCGGGATTCTCTTCCGAAGAATTGATGACGACCGTGGCGGTGCGCGCTACGATGGCCGCGTCGCGCGCGTGCCGATAAAGCCATACCGGTTCCGATCCCGAGTTGTGGATGTGCAAAGTGATGCGCGCCGGAGACGGCATCGTGATAGTCTGCTGCTCGATGGAGACAAGGAGCTTCAGGCTGCCTGCGGCAGCATCAGTCCCGGCATATTCTGTTGCTGAAGTTGGTGTGCTGTCGCGCCTGATTCCCCTCAGAAGAATTGACGATTGATCCCGCCCTGCGGGAACGATTGACGATTGAAAGAGAAGACTAGGCAAGCCGAGCGGCCCGTTTGATGGCCCATCTACAATCGTCAATGAGCCTCTCTTCCAATCGTCAATCGTCAATCGGCAATCGTCAATTCTTCCCTGGTGGGCGTACAAGGCTCCACATTGGCTGGGCACCGACATTGTACAGAATTGAGTGCTACCGCATCCGAGCCCCACCGCGAGGGCGCAAATGATCACACCAAGCGCAGACGAATCAGGCCTTCCCATGACCTACTTTCTTACCTCGAGGATCACGTCGTGCGTTACCTTCTCCCCGTTTCGCAGCACCGTGACTATCACCTTATCGCCCGGCTTGTGAGCGCGGAGGGCATAAGTGAAGTCGTAGAGGTTGTCGATCTTCTTGGTGTCGAACTCGACCAGCACGTCGCCGGCCTTGAAGCCCGCTTTGGCGGCGGGGCTGCCGTCGCGCACGTCGGCGAACTTCACGCCGTGCTCGATCTCGCCGAAGTCGGGAATGGAGCCGAAGTAAGGCCCGTAGCCGCCGCCCCCGCCGGACGCGGGGCTTGCCGGCTCGGCCACTCGGACATACTGTGGTTTTTCCGCGAGTTGGTCGAGCGAGTCGGTGACACCGGCCACCAACTCCAGCACGCGTGCTCCTGCTCGCGCGTCGATCTTGTCCCAGGTGTCCGAGGGCTTGTGATAGTCCGAATGAAGCCCGGAAAAGAAGAACAGCACCGGGATATTGTGTACCGTAAACGAAGTCTGATCGCTCGCGCCGTATCCCGACGCGGAGTAGCTCAGGTCGAAGCTCTGGGCCGGTGTTGAGTTACTCGAGTCACCCGGCTGGTCCGAAGATTGGGGCGCGCTCGCGTCGGAGCCCGATGTCGGCGGCGCCAAGGTTTGGTTGGCGTCCTCCACCAGCTTCTTGAATCCCGGCGACGTTCCGGTGCCGCCCACGTAGAGCCGATTCTTGGAGACACGCCCGATCATGTCCATGTTGATCATGGCGATCGTCCCATCGAGTGGGAACTCGGGGTGGGCGGTGTAATAGCTCGAGCCGAGCAGTCCCAATTCCTCGCCGGCGAAGGTGATGAAGACGATGGTGTGCTTCGGCTGTGCTTGCCGATGGGCAAAGAAGTCAGCCAACTCAAGCACACCGCTGGTTCCGGAAGCGTTGTCATCGGCGCCGTGATGGATCTGCCCGACCTGCCGCGGAGCCAGCGAGAACTGCTCGCCCAGACCAAGGTGATCGTAGTGCGCGCCGATAACGATGGCCTGCCGCGCCAGCGTGGGGTCGCTGCCCGGAAGCAGGCCGACAACGTTCGCTACCGGCTTGCGGATTCGTTCCACGTCGACGGTAGCCGCGACGCGCGTCGCCGGGTCGAGCGCGAAAGAGTGGTTGGAAAGGTCCTTGTCGATCGCCTGCCGCAACTCGTCGAGAGTGTGGCCGGTGGGCTTCAGCCATTCGTCCACCACCCCGGTCGCCACCTGAATTACAGCTACGCCGATATCTTCTGGTCCGGCGAGGGTACCAAATCGAACCAACTCATCAGGCTCGCCCGGATGATTCCCCACGTCGTTCACCAGGATCATACCCACTGCGCCACGGTTCCGGGCATTGATGGCCTTATTGAGGATGTCGGAATACATGGTGAGCTGCTTGCCGGCAAAAACGCTCTTCTCGTCGTTCTCCTGCGGCTCGTGGCGCAGCACGATGACGACCTTGCCCTTGACGTCGGTGCCTTGATAGTCGTCGTAGTGATACTCGGGCGCCGTGATCCCGTAGCCGGCGAAAACCAGGGGCGCGTTAAGGGTGATGTCCTGGGAGAAGCTGAATGGGATAAAGTCCTGATTGATGGTCAGGGTCCGGTGGGTGTCGCCGCTCTCGTAAATCAATGAATTGTTCCCGTCGAGTTTCGCGCCCACCGTGATCATGAAATTTTGAAAGCAAGTACCGTCGTCACCGGCGGGCTTGAGGCCGAACCGGATGAATCGCGCCGCGATATAGTCCGCGGCTTGGTTGAGCTCGGGCGTGCCGTCGCCGCGGCCTTTCAGTGCGTCACTCGATAGGAACTTGATCGGATCGAGAAATTCCTGGGTCGAAAACGCCGGCACCGGCTTGGTAGAGTCGGCCGCCGTCCGCCGCGGGCCCACGACAACAGTGAGAATCACCGCGGCGACGAGAGCCAGTCTCGCGATCAACTTAGGTATGCGATTGCTTGTTTCCATCGAATTCCCCTTGTCCTTAGCGTGCAATGATGCCCAACTCTTTTCAACCCCTGTGCCCACCCAATCTGGGGTCCGCTACGGCTACCAACAAAGAATTGCCGATTGCAGATTGACGATTGACGATTGAAAGAGATCAGTAGGCAAGCCACTCAGCCCTTTCAAGAAACCACCACGATTGTCAATGACCCTTTCTTCCAATCGTCAATCGTCAATTCTTCCTTCCTTTCCCCCTACTCCCTATTCGCTACTCCCTACTCCCTTCCTCATAGCGCGCGCAGGATCAAACACTTCAAATAGTGTGTCTCCGGCACCGTGAGCAAAATCGGATGATCGCGCGACTGGGTCCGCCGCTCCACCACGCTGACCGTCCGATGGGCGTCGAGCGCGGCGCTGGCCACCACTTCGAGCAGGTCCGACTCGCTCACGTGATAGGAGCACGAGCACGTGATGAGAAACCCGCCCGGGTTCAGCATCTTCAGCGCGCGCAGGTTCAACTCTTTGTAGCCGCGCAGCGCCGATTCGCGGTGTGACTTCTGCCGGGCGAAGGCGGGCGGGTCCAGCACCATAGTGTCGAAGCGCTCCCCGCGCTGATCGGCGGCCTTCAAGAAGTCGAAGCAGTTCGCCTCCGTCCACTCGATGTTCGGATTGCCGTTCAATTGCTGGTTGCGGGCAGCAGCTTGGAGCGCTTCGGGGGAACTGTCAACGCCGACGACGGCGTCACACTTCCCAGCCATGGCCAGCGCGAAGCCGCCGGTATAGCAAAAGCCATCGAACGCTCGGCCTCGCGCGTAGCGCTGCGCGGCGGCGCGATTCTCACGCTGGTCGAGGAAACCGCCAGTCTTCTGGCCAGCGAGAAGATCGAAGACCACCTTCACGCCGTTCTCTTCCACCACCACTTCACTCACGTTCTCGCCCGCCACGACGCCCTTCTGCTCCGGCAGCCCCTCCAGGCAGCGAATCGCGACGTCGTTCCGCTCCAGAATCGCGCGCGGAGCAAACTGCTGTTGCAGGATTTCCACCACCATCGGCTTCAGCCGATCCGCGCCTTGGCTCAGCGTCTGCAACGCGAAGCAATCGGCATAACGATCGATGACGAGGCTGGGCAGCAAGTCGCCTTCGGACGAGACGAGGCGATATGCCTGAGCTCCTTCCACAACCTGCTGGCGGAACACGGCGGCGGCGGCGATGCGCTCGGCGAGGAAGTCGCGGTCGAAGGGGCGCTTTTCGCGCGTCAACAGGCGCAGCGCGATTTGCGACTGGGAACTATAAAACGCCTGCCCCCAGAAACCCTTTCGGTGGTCGACGACACGGACCACGGCGCCCGGCTCGACACCGGAAGCATCCTCGATATCCGCGCGATAGATCCACGGATGACCCGCGAGAATGCGGTCCACGCCACGCTGCGAGATAACGACGCTGCATGGAGTCACATCATCACTCTAGCAGAAGCCAATTGTGAATAGTGGATGGTGAATAGTGAATGGTGAATTACAAGATTCGTCTTCCATTCACCATTCACTATTCACTATTCACCATTCACTATTCACAATTGGCTTCTGCCTCTTGACTCCTGCAAAGTTCATCTACAATTGAGGTCTCATGCTCCTCGACGACTTCGATTACCCGCTCCCCGCCGAACTGATCGCCCAGCAGCCGCTTCCGGAACGCGACGCGTCGCGCATGATGGTGCTGCATCCGGCCAGTGGAGCCCATGGCGTCTATGAGGATCGTGCCTTCCGTGATCTTCCGTATTTGCTCGAACCCGGCGACTTGCTGGTCTTCAACAATACCAAGGTCTTTCCTGCCCGGTTGCTGGGCTGCCGGCGCGGCGTCACCGCGCAGCCGATCGGCAAGAACAACCCCGCCATCCGCGAGCACCTCAGCGCCGAAGTCGAGCTGCTGCTCACCCGTCGCGAGAGCGATGAGGTGTGGCAAGCGCTCGTCCGCCCGGGTCGCAAGATCCGAACCGGTGAAGTGCTGGTGTTCGGCGACGGCGAACTTGAAGCGGAAGTGCTGGCGCGTGGCGACTACGGCGTGCGCCAAGTCCGCCTGCGAGCGCGCTCGGGCTCGCCTGAGCAGGTTGACGAGGCCATCGATCGTCTCGGCCACGTGCCGCTGCCGCCCTACATCCATCGCCCCGACAAGGCGGCCGATCGCGACGCCTACCAGACGGTCTACGCCAAAGTGCGCGGCGCCGTGGCTGCGCCCACTGCCGGCTTCCACTTCAGCGAGCGAGTCCTCGGGCAGTTGCGCGCGCAGGGAATCGAAAGCTGCGAAATCACCTTGCATGTGGGACTAGGGACCTTTCAGCCGGTCCATGCGGCGCAAGTTGAGAACCACAAGATGGAGGCAGAACGTTTTGAGGTCGGCGAGGCTGCGGCGGAAGCCATCCGCCGGGCCAAGGAGCGTGGCCGCCGCGTGGTCGCCGTGGGAACCACCACCGTCCGAACCCTCGAACACATAGCGCGCGAAAATGGGGGCAAAATCGTCGCCGCTGCGGGCGAGACAAGTCTGTTCATCCTGCCCGGCTTTCAGTTCCAGGTGACGAGCGCCATGCTCACCAATTTTCATCTACCCAAGTCGACCTTGTTGATGCTGGTTTCCGCGTTCGCCGGGCGCGACTTCGTCCAGCGCGCTTATCAGCACGCCGTGGCCGAGCGTTACCGCTTCTATAGCTATGGCGACTGCATGTTGATCTTGTAGCGGCGAAGGTGCGAAGTAATTGCGAAGGAGCTTCCAACACAGAGACACAGAGGCGCAGAGAAAAAATCGGAAGCGTCGGAAAAAGAGACATCTTCGTGTGATTTCTCTTTCTCTTCTCTGTGCCTCCGTGCCTCTGTGTTCAATTCTTAGCGCTGGTCAGAGCAGCTTCAAAAAGCAGTGTTGGCTCTTGATCCTGCGGAAGCCAATCGCTTCATAGAAGGCGTGCGCTGCCTCGCGAAGCACGTTGGACCGCAGATAGACGCCCTCCAGCTCTCGTGAGCGCGCCCATTCCTCAGCTTCGCCCATCAAGAGCTTGCCTAGGCCCGCGCCGCGATGGCCCTTATCCACCACCAGGCCGCCAATCTGGGCGAGGCCCCGCATCGATCGAGTACTTCACGAAGGCGTGGACCTACTCACCACGGCGCCCACCCTGTTAGGCACCGGACTCCTTAAACTTTAGTACTACCTGAGTACTACCTGGGGCACAGGACCTTGGGACCATGGGCGGCGCCGGTCGCCGCGCGTTACTTTCTATGCGGACCCTTCCTCTGCCTTAAGGCGGGGAATCACGAGGGCTCAGGAGGATAGTTTGAAGAAAACTCACTTGCTGTTTGTGCTGGTTGCGGCTTTGGTTCTTATGGGCGTCACCCCCTTAGTGGCAGACACTTTTACTTACGCCTACGCTTCCACCAACGGCGACGGCGTCACCGCCAGCGTGTACCTCGCCGATAGCGTGCTCTCCCCCGGCGTGGATCTCATCACCAGTGGATACATTGACATAAACAACGGTACTGGCGGTGGTTTTACCACAGGACAGATAGACCTGTACCTGAGTCCCAGCCCAACCGGTGCGCTACAGTACAGCCCATCTGGGTACTTCATTTACGACAATGTGCTCACGCCTGGAGCGGACCCGGTGATCGACAACGGCGGCCTGCTCTTTGCAGACGCTGGGGTCGAGATTAACCTATTCAGTAACGGCCCCGGCAGCTACCAGTTGTATCAAAACAATGGCTATAATGACACTGGCAACATGACGGCGACCCCGGAGCCGGCTTCGATGTTGCTGTTGGGCACGGCGTTCTTCCTTGCCGCCGGACTGTTGCGACGACATCTGCTTGTTGGGTAGCGACAACGAGTTCCTCAACTCTTCCGAAACCAAAGGTCTCTAGCAAGCGGCTACCTCCTCCCGAGGTGGCCGCTTTTTGTTCTCATGTCATTCTCCTTACTCTTCTCTCTTCATCTCTGCGTCTCAGTGCCTCTGCGTTTAATCCTTCACACGTCATTCCTCTAACCCCCGAGCTTCTGATCGAGAAACCGGGCCATGATGTCCAGGGCTTCCTTCGTTTCGGGCAGGCGATAGTCATACCAAAAGGCGTGCGGCAACGCCTCAAACACCACGAGTTCGGCGTCCACGCCGGCGCGGAGGAAAGCGCGGTGCAGGTCCGAGGTCCCGCTGAGCAACAAGTCGCGGGTGCTGGTAACAAACAGGGTGGGCGGAAATCCCTTCAGGTCGGCGTAGATCGGCGACAGCGCCGGGTCCTTGGGATCGGTCGCGCCGATGTAAGCTGACAAGTGCGGCGTCTTCGACGGAGGCTCTAGCCGTCCGCCGAATCCCTGAACGGTGTAGAGGGCCTGGGAGTCTCCGGCCCTGCCCATGTCGCCCGTCCCTGAGAAAATACCCAGGACGCCGGGAAGTGGCAGGCCGTCGTGCCGCAGCCGGACGGCGACTTCGGCGGTGAGGATGGCGCCGGCAGAGGTGCCGAACAACCCCATCTTTGCCGGCTTGTAAGTCTTCAACAGTTGCTTGAAAACCGCCACCGTATCGTCCACCGCAGCGGGGAACGGGTGTTCCGGCGCCAGCCGATAATAAACGGACACCACCGTGGTCTGGGTGAGGTTGGCGATGGGAATTCCCTCCACGAGCGAACCGGAGTCGGAGTTGAAACCCCCGCCATGCACGTTGATGAGTACGCGGTTTCGCTTGGCCGCAGGAGGGTTGAGCGGCTTGATGACGTCACATCGGACGCCGCCGATCGTCTCCTCCTTGACGTCCACGGGGTAGAGCTTGCGCGCCTCCTCCGCCCGGCCGATGCGGAACCTGTCGGTGTTCGCGCGGCGCTCGGCGAGCGTGGGCTCCGGACCTGAGGGTCCCGGCCGCGAGATGAACTTCTGCGCCTCCGGGCTGATCGTTTGCGGCACCGGGACCACGCGGGTGACGTGTGCCGTGCCGTCCGGATCGACCGTGCAAGTGTCGGTCTGCGGGACCGCGCTGGCAGGGGTGGCTTGGTTGGCCGGATTGGCCGAGTTGGCTTGCCCCTTTGGCGCCGATCGTACCGGCATGAATAGCAAGAGCAGGGCTGAGATCGCGGCGATGATGATGCTTGTGCGTCTGTGTCGAGTGATGACCATGAACTCCTCCTGGTGCGGACTGAAAAGCCTAATGGAGCATGAAACCACACGGCGGATGGAAATGCGAGGACCTTCTGGAATTGCCGATTGACGATTGGGAAAGGAGATTTTGGGTTTTGGATTTTGGATTGAAGAGGGAGGAGTTGTTGGTTCTCACCGGAGGCCAAACGACCAGGGACGCGGTTTCTTTAATCCAAAATCCAAAATGCTTCCAATCGTCAATCGTCAATTCTTCGAAGCCGGTTCATCCAGTAAGCCCATGCCACCACCAGCGAGAAGAGAACCAAGCTGAAGATGGGCGCCGTATGCGGGTTGGAAGGCGGGGGCCCGGCGATGTTTCCGTACCATAGCAAGGTGAGGAAGGCGGCCACGCTCCACAAGGCGTAGACGCCGGCGCGCTTCCGGGGATGCGTCGTGCGCGCATAAAGAACTAGCGCCAGCACCCAGAAACCGCCCTCTACTATCAGGGTTGCGGGGATGGAGGTCCAAAGTCCTAATCCGAAAAACCGGTGACCGCCCGGCGCCAGCGGCATATCGGGCCGATGAGCAACGAAATCGAGCAACCAGTGGCTGAGAACGGCCACGAAGAGCACGAACGCCCCGCGCGGGTAGCGCCGCTGCAAGAAATAGGCGGCGGCGAACAATCCAGCCCAGATTACGTCCATCAATAAGCTGTGGCTCATGGCGATGTCGGAGGCGCTGAGGTAGTTCGCCGCTCCCATCCCTGGCTTGTACTGCACATGTTCGATTCCGGCGAGCATAAAGATGCACCAGAGGAGATCGGCGAGCATCGCCGCCAGAACCAGTGTGCCGAGGGATAGTCTGGGCTCCACACGCTTCCCCACCAAACCTACTGCGACGTGTCCCACCAACATCGGCCCCCCTAAGAGTTGAAGAGTCGAAGGTGAACGGTAAAGTGTGAAGTGTGAAGGGTAAAGGGCGTGTGCGACATAAAAGTGAGAAGTGGGCCGTTGGACGTAGCGCGGGCGTCCCGCCCGCTGTGTCGCGGGCATCTTGCCCGCGTGAACCAGGTCCCCATGTCCGGCTTGCATTTACCTTTTCTCTGAAGCCCTTGAACTTTCCTTGGCGCGGGAGCGGGACGCTCCCACCACAGCGGGCGAGACGCCCGCGCTACCAACCTCAGGCGCCATTCTCCAGGGGGGTGGGAGCTTCGCTTTTATGTCGCACACCCGGGTAAAGGGTAAAGGGTGAAATGTGAAAACTACTCTTGCCTTCACCCTTTACCCTTTATCCTTTACCCTTTTACCCCGACCCTCGACTCTTCAACTATCAAGATCCCGCCGGCGTCTGGATCGCGAAGTGGTCGCGACGGTTCTGCTGCCAGCAATCCTCCGTCATCTCGGTGCAAACCGGGCGATCCTTTCCGAAAGAGATCGGCTTGAGACGGGCAGGGGAAATCCCGAGGTTCACCAGAAAGTCGCGGGCCGCGGCGGCACGTCGATCGCCCAATCCCAGGTTGTACTCCTCGCTGCCACGGGCGTCGCAGTTCCCTTCGATCTCAACCTGGACGCCGGCATGAGCCCGCAGATACTCAGCGTCGGCTCTCAGCACCTCCTGTGCATCCGGCCGCAAGTCTGCTTTGTCCAGGTCGAAGAAAGCGTCCCTCATCGCGGCATTTGCCCCTCCGCCAGGCAGGTTTTCCTCGTTCACCTGCGCCACCGCGCCCTCGGACGACGACGGCGGCGGGGTCACCACGGTGACGCGCGCCATACACGCGCCGCTCCCGCCAGGACCGGTGGCGGTCATGGTGTATTGGGTGGACCCTTCCGGCGTAACGCTAACGGAGCCCGTCGCTTGTTGCTGGCCTAACCCGGGCTCCAAATCCAGGTTCGTGGCATTCTCCGAGGTCCAAGTAAGGGTTGCAGACTGGCCTTGACTCACCGAGGCGGGCTCCGCTGTTAAGTTGCAGGACGGCGCGGCGGGCGACGCTACCTCCGCCGCAGTGGGGGCGGGAATCGGGTGTGATTCGGCCACTGTTCGATGGTGGCAGGAGCTGGCGAACACCACCATTCCGAGAAGTCCGGCGATCAGCGATACGAGCGAGAACGTTTTGAGAATACGCATCATCACCTCGCACAGTTTTGTATATTAGCTGTGATGCATGCCGACTCACCGAAGTGGCATTCTCTCAGGAAGCTGCTTCCGCCCCCGGCCGGTTGCGTGGATTGTGCTGCGCCGCGACGTGCCAAAGGCGGCGGACTGTGCTGAAGGCATGGGTTACTCTGCTCGGCTATTGACGCAGAAGGGCAGAGCGACGCTTTGGCCGCATTAAGTGCAAAAAAGCGGGCGATCCGCGCGGCGCCGGCATGTTAGAATGGCGATGATCTGAACGTCGAAACATTTATGGCCGAGCGCACGGATTCTCCAACCATCACCATCAAGAGCCCGTCAAACGGGCATCGAGCAGCACGCAGCCCGGTTCTGCCGTTCCCGGGCACGCCTCGAGTTCATCTCTTGAGAGAAGTCCGGCACAGCTCTTTCGACTTCTTGTCCCAAAACGGAGATGATACGCCGGAATCCGCAATCATCTGCGGCGATAGCCATGTGGCTCTTGCCGTCATGCCGGCAGGAATCTTCCAGTCTTGTGTTACCTCGCCGCCCTATTGGTCGCTGAGAGACTACGCGATCCCCGGCCAAATCGGCCTTGAAACTTCGCTTGAGGAATACATCCAGGAACTCGTCAAGGTATTCAAGCAAGTGTATCGGGTGCTCCGAGATGACGGAACTTTGTGGCTCAATATTGGTGACTCGTACACTTCCGGAGGACGCACGTGGCGCGCGCCGGACAAGAAAAACCCCGGCCGAGCCATGGAGGTGCGGCCGCCCACTCCGGACGGCCTCAAGCCCAAAGAGCTTACGGGCGTGCCGTGGCGGCTGGCCTTCGCGCTTCAGGCCCAGGGCTGGTATCTGCGGGCCGACATTGTTTGGAACAAACCCAATTGCCAGCCCGAGAGCGTGAAGGACCGGCCCACCCGCTGCCACGAGTACATTTTTCTGCTCACCAAATCCGAGCGGTACTCCTATCACGGTGGAGTGGTGCGGGGCCCCAACGGCCGGAACTTGCGCACCGTCTGGGACATCAATACCCAGGCTTGCCGGGAAGCCCACTTCGCCACCTTTCCTCCGGCGCTGGTGGAGTGGTGCCTCGCCCTCGGCTCGTTACCCGGCGATCTGGTTTTGGACCCCTTCTTCGGCTCCGGCACCACCGGCCAGGTATGCCTGGAAAAAGATCGCCGCTTTGTGGGCGTGGAACTGAATCCCGACTACATCGCGATTGCGGAAAGGCGGTTGAAGGCCGCGATTGTATAATCCCATCCCATGAAGAAATCCAAGACCCCACCCCTGCCTCCCACGCTCCCCGTGCTGATCGATGTCATCGAGCGACGCATTTACCTGATCCATGATCACAAGGTCATGCTCGACAGCGACCTCGCGGATCTCTACCAAGTGCCAACCAAATCCCTGAATCTGGCGGTCCGGCGCAACCTGGACCGCTTTCCCGTAGACTTCATGTTCCAACTCACGAAGGAGGAGGCCGGCGCTTTGAGGTTTCAGATTGAAACCTCAAACAAAGGCCGGGGCGGTCGCCGTTATCTGCCGTACGCCTTTACCCAGGAAGGCGTCGCCATGCTTTCGCGTATCCTGAACACCTGAACAGCCCCGAGCCGTCCAGGTAAACACCCTCGCCTGCTACCGTAGACGTAGCTACAGAATTGGCGTTATACTTCTGTGGAGATGATTCGGTTCGAGTGGGACTCCGTGAAAGCGCGGAACAACCTGCGGAAACACGGCGTCAGCTTCGAAGACGCTATGCACGTCTTCGAGGATCCCCACGCCTTGTTCGAGCAGGACCGCACAGACGAAGCCGGGGAGCTCCGCTGGCAGGCGGTCGGTCTGGCTGGAGAAGCGGCTGTCGTGCTCGTGGCCCACACGGTCCGAGAAGAAGGCGAGGGCGAGGTCATCCGCCTGATCTCGGCACGCCCAGCCACCCGGAAGGAGCGAACACGTTATGAGCAGACTCGTGCGCAGAACGCTGGCTGATAGTCCGATGACGCCCGCCCGCAAGCGCAAGCTGGCCCGGCTTGCGGAGCGGCCTGATTCGGAAATCGACTTTTCCGAGATTCCACCGCTCACCGAGAGCTTCTGGAAAAACGCCGTCCGCAATCCTTTTTATCGGCCGGTGAAACAGCAGCTCACGGTGCGCTTGGACGCCGACGTGGTGGCTTGGCTCCGCCGGCAGGGGAAAGGCTACCAGACGAGGCTGAATCGGCTGCTCCGCAAAGCGATGGTGGAGGAGATCAGGAAAAGCGCTTGACTGCGGCCTCGCGGTGAATCGGAGAGCGACGCTCGCCGTCAGCCAGCCGTGAGTGTGCGCGAGGTGGTAAGCGAAAACTCACAACCAAGTTGCGATCGAAGTGAAGGGCGGAACCGATGTCAGCAACGCGTACAACCGCGCCGGGGAAGCCGAAAAGTCACACACTAAAGCCAAGGGCAAGGGCTTTCGCGACTTCTGGACGATTATCTCCAAGAAGGGCCTCGACATGGCCAAGCTTAAGGCGGAATCCCGAACCACAACCTTGTGGTTCGATGTCGCCGAAGTCCTGGCCCGAACCGGCGAGGATTGGAATGAGTTCCGCAGCCGGCTGATCAGCGAGATCAGTATTCCTGCAAGCAGATCCCGAAGACGGAGATGATTACAGTTGCCCCTCGCAAGGGGGAGCGGCTCGGACTTCGAATCGCCCGATACTCGCTTGTTTCGATAATCGGCAACACCCGGGAGCCGGAGCGTTTCAAACCAACCGTGCGCTTCCTGGTCGTGTTGGGTCAGGCCGCATGAGGTGGCTGCTTTGCTGAGCGGTTTGCCGTGATCGTCCGTGCGTACCAGGCGGAGAATTTCGCATTTACAGACACCGGGGACGATTGCACGCACGGAATTTTGTCCGGATGATGCAATTCGATCCAATCCAATACCCTCGACAGATCCCGCAGCGGTATCATCGTGCTTAGGGTCCATTGATCAACGATGATGATTCCCCTGACGTACGTGGCTTGGCTGGGCGGGGATCCCCACGAGGGGTTCCATCGAAAGGTCGAACTCTTCAAATGGACATTGGCGCCTGTCGTCAAGGATTGGCGAGTGAGCTCCAGAGACATCCGATCAGCCTGATTCTTGGTGCCGAAGCTTGTTTGAACTTCAACCCATCCAGCCACCTTGCGGCAAGTGTTCTCAGTGGAGGCGCTTCGTCCAATTGACCTCGGCCTCCCCCTGGCCCTATTGTTGAATGATCCGTTCATGTGTTGACGACGTCCAAACTTCCTGCTGAATGAGCCTTCTCGCCTCGGGCGCGCAAAATCTTCGGGGCCACGGCAAGTCTTGCGAATCAATGTCCGACTCGCTCGCGCACCCTCTATCCTTAATCGGTGGGGGTGAGGGGTCAATTGTGCCCCGGCAAATCACAGACCTTGCTTCTTGTCCCTTAGCTCTACCTGCAGACCTGCAAGCGGCTGGACCTGTTTCTTCGCAGCCCAAAAACATTGCCAACTGGCAAGTGCCATGCCACGCCTCTTGTGGCATACTGAGTCGCGATGGAGGCTGCAGAATGGGGCGGGGAGTGAAAGATTGGTTACAGAAATCCGGAAGAACGAAGACGCAAATCGCTCAGGGTTCCGGTCTTGACCTCAGTGTTGTTTCTAGGCTTTGGAATGGCCTAGACACAGACCCCAGGTATGAAACGATCCAGAAATTGGCCAGCTTTCTTGGCCAGCCGGCCTTTGACCACAATAGGAACGACCTTGTCGACAACCTTGTCGATCGCTTTTCCAGCCTCGCGTCGATTTCTCAAGTTCGCAAGGCCCTGGGACTAGTCAAGTTCAGCAAAGACGACAGAAGGCTTCTGGAAGAAGTCTGGACTAAGCTAGACGAGTTCTCATCAAACGCTCGCGACCGCGCGCGCGTGTTCATTAGCTCGATGATCTTGAAGGATGTTTCTACCAGGTCCCAAGCGCAAGAGGGTCTGATTCGGATTGCCACCTATCATGCTTATCGTTTTCTTTCTGACAGCCCTTCCAAGGATATGAAAGACCTCAATCGGCTGTTTGAGTCATCTCCGCTTCTAGTTCGCGCACGTATCATTGGCGAGGCCCAAAACACGATGGTGTCTGAGTCCGACGCTCTCGACCGCATCAATTCACATATCTACTCAATCGAAGAGGCCGAGTCTAGACGGCGCGACGAATTAACGGAGGTACATTGCCAGGACCACGAGACATATTACGGGACTCTGTTCGCGGCAGCGGATAATCTTCTCAATCAGTTCGCGAACCTCGATAAGAGAAAGTACGCCCCTTTGGCTGCGTACATACCGTGGGTGTTGAGACAAATGACCCTCAGAAACGACGGCCTGATTTTCCGCCTATATCAAGACGCGGGGGCTAAGGCTAAGCTTCGAACGCTCTTGCAATGCGAGCATTCGTCGAAGGAGGTGCTGAATGAGATCAAGCGCCTGGAGCAAGTAATCAGAGCGGCACTACGTAAGCATCCGCGAGCAGTTGAGCGGGACCTGTTCCGGTAGCGATGCGCGCTTCTCGCTCGTAGAGAAGCGTTAGGGAAAACACTGGTGCAGAAAGGCGGACAAAATGAGAAAACTGGCGAACCTACTCTTTGAACTTGGAAGGCTCAAGCGAATCGAGCGATCGGGCTGGAGTATGGCTCGGGTACACCAAAGAGTAGAGTCAGTGGCCGAGCACACCTGTAGGACAGCGTTTATCGCGTATTTCCTAGCAGTCCTGGAGGGCGCTAACCCCGAGAGGACAGCATCGATGGCTCTTTTCCACGATGCAGGCGAGGCTCGCACCGGGGACGCAGATGGACTCGCGAGGCTTGCTCTGGGAAACGGCCGTCAGGCCGAGCACGACGCGATTGAGTCGCAGTTTGATAATGATGTTCCTGGCGGCAGGCAGATTCGAGAGTTACTTCACGAATTTTGCCTTCGTCAATCGCTCGAAGCTCGGATCGCAAAGGACGCCGATGTAATTGAGTGTGAAATTCAAGCGAGAGAATACGAGGCGGGCGCATTCCTCGACATGCTGCGAACCCACGAAAAGGTCAACTGCGATTCATCGCGGAAACTACTTGAAGCAGTAAGAAAAGTATCGCCCGATGAATGGTGGCAGGCCCTGAGATCTCCCAAGTGCTAAGCCTGGCACGTCGTCTGATAACTACGCAGTGCTCTAAGCCGAATTCCGGGACGATTTTCGGAGCCTGCTTGTTTCATGTTCAAAATGGAGTGTCCCGCCGTCACATGAGCAACGAGCAGAAACACCATGCCCTTGGGGAACCTCGGGGGTCGCCATCCTTTGCCGGCACTTGATTGAGATGAGAAGGTCCCGGTTTCCGCTTTCTTTGACGAACTTTGACGAACACCAACTTCACCCCACGGTCCGCTAGCGCTGGCTAAAAGTGCCCTTTGAGAGCGGAGCGGCGGCCTTCGCACCTGCGTCGCGGCCCGGGCCTGTCTACCACGGGGATAGAGAATAGACACTTCGCAAGTGCTGCAGAAGTCCGCGATCCGTGCGCCGAACCAGGCTGCTGAAGAAAGCCGTGGTCATCTTCACTGCTTCCTTAGTCAATGTGACCCGGCCCGTGGAAGTCTGGGTCCACGGATACGCGGGTATTGGAAAACCGTGGGCAAAGCTATGGCGAACCTGCAGGATCTGGTTCAAGCGCTCACGGACCTGCGGACCTCCCATATGACGGCTTGGCCATATCCAATCATTGATCGGATCATATCCGGTACACGAAACCAAAAGAGTACGGGAATTCTCCGCGTTCGGCGTGTTGAATCGGGACAGGGCGGGATCTGCAAGGTTGTTCACGACGGTGTGCAACGCATGAAAGCGAACATCCATCGGCCTAGCAATCGCGGCCAAGAAATTCGTCACCAGGTTTCCCAAGTATGCGTTCCAAGCTCCGACAAGGGCTGCAAGGGCCGCATGGCAGAGAGCCTCGCGATCGTCGCGGGTTTGTGGGCGCAGCCTTCGGTCACCGGCAATCGTGTGCAGGACTACGGCACGCTCAAGAGCTGCCTGGAACTTGACTGCCGCTGCTGAAGGCACGCATAGACCTCAAAAGCAGTCGACGACGCTTTCCAAAGCCGAGCGGTAATTTTTGAGCGGACCCGGATTTATTTGAATGCGTTCCCCGCCAAGGTCACGCGGGCCCGCTTTTAAGGCATGTAGAGGCGTGCCCGTCATCGCAGCGACAATTGATGCGCTGTGGTAGTCGGGAACCTCGAGGAATCCCTCACTTGGCTTCTGCCGAGAACTCGCAAAGATCGTCCGGTGCTTAGCATAAATCTCGTCGACTGTATCCTTGATCACTCGGCTGACTGCCTCAAATGCCTTGCTGGGCTTCCCCTCATAGAGCGTCTGACGATTGCTTACAAAGGTATGCAGGCGTGGACTGTCGACACCCTCTTCCTTAGCTCGTTTCGAGAAGCTGATCCGGGCATATACGGCGGTGTCCCTGTCACCGATTCCGTAGAGCAGGGCAACCACATTCTCAACTGCACGTCGCGAACTGTCGTCTGCTGTGAAAGGGACCACAACGAAGTCGGCAGCCACGAGCGCCAGTTGGGTGTAAATCGCAAAGCTCGGGTTGCAGTCGATGACGAACATGGTACCTCGTTCCCCACTCATGTCCCTCAACTTGGCGGCCAAGTCTTTTATCCAGGTTATGACCTGCCTCCACGCATCTGTCGGTATCGAAAGCTGCGAGGTTTGTCGGATCGCCTCAGATAGAATCTCAAGCAGATTGTCGCCGCAGACAAGCTTGAGGTTTGCTGGAATAGCCGAATTAGTCTGTCGGGGAACTGTCAAATATGGACTGACGTCAGCCAACTGCTTGAAAGGAGAACTTAGGCGCGCTTCGATATATCCGGCGACGGTCGCGCGGGGGCTCTTGCGCGTGAGCTTGTTGATCACGCTAGCTCTCGTCACATGCCCCGCCAGCAAGGTTTCAGAAAGATTTGCTTGCGGGCACAGATCAATCACGTACACGTCAGTCTCGGGGTGGCGGTGCGCGTACTCGCAAGCCGAGATGAAGCATAGGAAACTTTTCCCCACACCACCCTTATTGTTCCAGAACGCGTAGCTTGACATTTTCCCTCTGTTTTGACTGGTCCCTATGCATAAGGGAACCAGGACCGATACACCCACGACGGTTGTGGTTCCAGGATATCAGCACAAGCCTGTAATTTTACCCGCGAACGTGCCTGTTAGCTAGAGGAAAGTCGGTGAGCAGCGCGTAGCGCCGATGGAGCAAGCGCAGAGTTGGGCGCAGTTTGCGTTACTTCTGCGGTTCTTGGTCGAGCGTCAACGATTACACGGGCACCACTAACCGTGCGCCGACGACCCCAAGCGGTACTTCGGTCGACCGCGTTCCGTTGGCCGCCCATGAGCACACACCTTTTTGGTGCCATGCGAAACGCCTTCAGCAACGACGGCAAGGTGGAAAGCCGCAGAGTAAGGCAAACTGCGCCTGACTCTGCGCTACCGCCTGTGGTAAAATCTGATTGAGTCGTATTTTACGCATTGAGGTGAATAATTGAAGACTATTACTGCAACCGACTTGGCGCGCAATCTGCGCCGGGTATTGGACCGGTTGGCCATCGAGGGCGAGGAGATCGTGATCGAAAGGAACCGCCAGCAGGTTGCTCGACTCCTCCCAGGTCCGGCCCAACAAACCGCAACGGAAGCGATGGCTGATCTCTATCGAACCCTCCCGGACAACGCTGCCGCCACCTGGGAGGCGGACAGCCGAAAGGGGCGGTGGAGAGGAAGTCGGCTGGATAAGGGCATTCGAGATCCATGGCCTTCTTGTTAGACACATGCGTGTGGATTGACGTGGAGCGGGGCGTCCTCGCCCCCGCCGATGTGGGGACGCTGACCCAGGGTGAGCTAATCTTCATTTCGCCTGTAACCATCGCCGAGTTGCGCTTCGGCGCGGAAATCACGCCCGACCCAGGAACTCGCCAGAAGCGGTTGGCCGCCCTCCGGCGCCTTGAACGTAAGCCGCTGCTGTACATCGATGGCACGACCGGAGGCATTTTCGGCAGCCTTGCCGCGCAGATTAAAGCGGCCGGCCGGCAGCATCGTTACCGCGTGCAGGACCTCTGGCTCGCCAGTCAGGCCCTGCAACACGCCTACGGGTTGTTGACCCGGAACAGTCACGATTTCGAGGATATTCCCGGCCTCAGCCTGGTCTCATACCAATTGGCCGGGCACAAACCTTAGCCCGTCGCGAGTACTCAGTAATCTCGCGGCTTCCCAGCGGGCGACCCCGGCTCGATCGGCGACCGGCCATTTGCTCGCTTTGACAAAGGCGGGTAGGGCAGAGTTAGGCGCAGTGTGCCTTGCTCTGCGGCTCTTGGCCGAGCGTCCATAATTACACGGGCACCACTAACCTTGCCCCGGCGACCTTCGAGCGGCCCTCCGGTCGACCGCGTTCTGTTGCCCGCCCATGAGCACACCTCCTTGATGCCACGCGAAACACCATCAGCGACGATGGCGAGGTGAAAAGCCGCAGAGTAAGGCAAAAGCTGGTAGGGTTTGGGGGAAAACCCGAGGTTTCCACGGTTGCGAACCTTGAGTTGCGAATGCTGAATCCTCAGATTCGGAAGGCGGCGGGCTTTCCTCCTTCAGAATTCACAATTCACCATTTGCCATCCCAACGCCAACCCCGCTTGCAGATTTTTCTTGACTTTTCCCATTGATGTGATAGCCTAGGAATAGCCAGTCGTCGGGGCTAGGGAGTAAAGGGTGAATTGCCAAGGGTAAACGGTGAAATGGCTCGGCTCGGGGACGGACAGCGGCGGATGGAAGAATTGAGATTCGAGATTCCAAGGTGACCATACGATTGCGAAATCATTCCGGTCACAAGCCGGAAGCCATCACAACGACGCCCAGCACGGGTTTGCCGGCAGGCCGGCACCGATCGCACGAGCGGGTCGGCGATCCGCATCATTATCGATATGGTAGCACTGAGAAAATTAACCCAGGGAGGTAATTGCCATTTCCCCCTGTGGATATCCGACCCGAGTGGAAAGCCAGTGTTGCAAACAAGTGGGTTATTGGAGACAGTGTCCGTTTTCGGGCGTTTTTTGGGCTACCAAATCGTACCAAATCTTACCAATTTTTACCAAAAACGTGCATCGAACCGGCGCGAACAGCCAGTTAAGAGCCAGTTAACGGGGGTTTTACACGGTCGATTTTATTAAAACGTGTCAAGTCCGGTGGCTCGTGTCAAACTGTAATCGACGCCCCTTGTTCCAAAAAGGTGAAGAAATTAACCGCAAAGGCACAAAGACGCAGAGGAGAGAATGAGAACGACATGAAGACGTCGTTTGTTTCCCGAACGTTTCCCATTTTTCTCCGTGCCTCTGGGTCTCGATCTGTTGATTCGACGATGGTTATTCGCCAAGTTCCTTCGCCGGAGAAGTCACTGCATGCTGAATTTAAAGGACTTACTAGCCACGTCTCCAGCAGGCGTAGGACCACCTCTTCGGCTTTTGTCGGGCTACTGAAACGAGACGAGAGCAATCTGTTGATTCCGCAAGGGTTGTTGGCCAATTTGCTGAGTAGAACGGGTGGAGGCTTGCTCAATCTAAAGGACTTGCTAACCATGGTTCCGCCGAGCTCTCGCGTGGCCTTTTCAAGTTTTGTCGGGGCGAATGAAGAGCGGCGAGGCCAATCTATTGATTCGAAGGTGGTTGTTGGCCGGATTGCCGAGGAGAACAGGCGGAGCCTTGCTCAATCTAAAGGGGTTACTAGCGGTGCTTGCGCCGAGCTTGAGCGCTTGTTTGAAAAACGAGCCCGTTTTGAGGTCTCTTTTCGATGCAGAATCGCGTCAAATTCCACCATTTTCCGACAAAAACGTGCAGATTATCGCAGAAAGTCGCGGCTTTTCGCGACCGACTTTATCTGGTTTTCGGGGGTCTTGCTAAAAGGCGAGCATTGCAGGACACTAGCCACTTAAGGGCGGTTAGGGAAGGTCACAAGGAACAACATGCCTGACGAAGTGAAAAGCGCGACTACAGTGCCAGCCGGGCCGCCTGGTTTGCCTCTCGCGGCGAGGTACGCCAACGACTCGGCGAGGATTCGTCAGGCTTTCGAGGCTGACGGAGACGGTTTGGCGGCGGCGCACGCCCGCTCCAAGCTGATCGATTCCATCGTCCAGGAGTTGTGCCGCGAACACCTGGGGGCCGAGCTGAGCAACGGCTTCTCGGTAGTCGCCGTGGGAGGCTACGGCCGCCAGGAGATGTTTCCCTATTCGGACGTCGACCTGTTGTTCCTCGCCGCCGATAGCAAGGCCGAGACCGCCGGCCGCGAGGGAATCGGGACCGTCTCCCGAGCACTCTGGGACCTCCGCTTTCGGGTGGGGCACAGCACGCACATCCTGAAGGAATGCTATCAACTTCAACGCGACAACCTGGAATTCAACATCTCGCTGCTCGACTGCCGCTACCTGGCCGGCGACCCCCAGCTTTTCGCGCAGCTTCACGACGAAGTGATTCCCCACGTGGTGGCTCGGGACCGCCAGGATCTGGTCAAGAATCTCACCGACCTGACGCGGGGCCGGTACCAGAAGCACGGCGCCACCATCTTCCACCTGGAGCCCAACCTCAAGGACGTGCCCGGCGGGCTGCGTGATTATCACGTCAGCCGCTGGCTGGCGCTGATCGCCCAACTTGAGCGCGAGCGTCGCTGGGCGTCTCCCGAGAGCTTGTGGCCGATCGCTTTGCGGCAAGCGGCGCTGCGGTCGTTTCAGTTTCTGGCCGCGGGACGCTGTTTCCTCCACTACCGCCGGGAGCGCGACGATAACCTGCTAACCTACGAGCTGCAGGACGAAGCGGCGGGGTTGGGGCTCGGCCATCAGATTGGGAAACCACTGCCGCCGGCCGATTGGATGCGCAGCTACTTCCAGCACGCGCGCGCCGTCCACCGGCTCACCGGCCAGCTCCTGGACGAGGTCCCCGGCCCCTCGCTCTACGGTCTTTTCCAGGATTGGCGATCGCGCCTTTCGAACGAGGATTTCTCGGTGGTCCGGGGACGGATCCTGCCGCGACAAGCCGCCGCCGCGCTGGAGGACGCCGGCGCCCTGCTCGACCTGTTTGAAATGGTGGCGCGCCACGGCGTCGAGCTCAGCCGCGAGGCGGAGCGCTGGGTGGAAGCGGCGCTCGACTGGCTGGGCGACCACGCGCTCGATCTCCACGACCTCTGGCCACGGGTCAGCCGCATCCTGGTGTTGCCGCACGCCGCCGATGCTCTGCGGGCCATGCACCGCGTGCGCTTTCTCACCACGCTCTTTCCCGAATTTCGCACCGTCGATGCGCTAGTGATTCGCGACTTTTATCATCGTTACACCGTGGACGAGCACTCCTTCCGGACCATTGAGAACCTGCACGCCCTGCGCGATGCGAAGTCCCCCCATGCCGCCCCGCACTCAGCAAAATCCGCCCGGCAGTCAGCCAAGTCCGCCCCGGCAGCGCCGGACGAGCGATCTCAATCAGTGCCGGCGCCGGGGGCAGCCGCGGCAGTGTGGGAATGGAAGCTGGGCGAAATCCTCGCTTCGCTGGATCAACCCGAACTGCTTTACCTGGCCTTGTTGTTTCACGACGTGGGCAAGGGTATGCCCTATACCGAGCACGTCCGTGGCAGTATGGAGGCCATCGAAACCGTATTCTCCCGCCTCGACCTCCAAGCCGAGGGGCGCGACATCGTGCGATTCCTCATCGAAAAACATCTGGTGATGTCCGCCACGCTGCAACGCCGCGATATCTTCGACGTGGAAACCGTCCGCGACTTTGCCGCTACGGTCGGCACGCCGGAGCGCCTGAAAATGCTGGCCCTTTTCACCTATGCGGACATCAAGGCGGTGAATCCCGAGGCGCTGACGCCGTGGAAGGCGGAAATGCTGTGGCAACTCTACGCGGCCACCTCGAACTACCTGAGCCGCAGCCTGGACGAAAACCGGGTGGGGCCGGGCGCCCTCGCCGCTGCGGAGGCCAGCCGGGCCGCCGCCGTGCTGGCCGGCTCGCGAACCGTGATCGCACACGCAACGAAGCTACTTACGTCGGAGGAGACAGCGGCCGACCTGGAGCGGTTCCTGGAAGGGCTTCCTGTGCGTTACCTGAGCACGCATTCGCCGGAGCGGGTGGTGGAGCACTTCCGCATGGCGCGCCGGCTCAGCCAGCAACCCGTGCAAATGGCGTTGCGGCACCACCAGCATTCCCACGAGCTCACCGTCCTCGCCGCCGACCGCCCGTTCCTCTTTGCCGCGCTCTCCGGGGTGTTGGCGGCCTGGGGCATGAATATCTTGAAGGCCGACGCCTTCGCCAATGCCACCGGCATGGTTCTCGATACCTTCCGCTTCGTCGATCTGCACCGGACCCTGGAGCTGAACCCGTCGGAAGCCGAGCGGCTGGAGAAGAACATCGCCGACGTGCTGGCGGGCCGGGCCAATCTGAAAGAGCTGATGAGCGGGCGCGTGAAGCAGCCACGTGCGCCGGCCAAAGTGAGGATTCCCACTCAGGTCCGCTTCGAGGACGCGCCGGCGCGGTCGTCGGGATCGCTCCAGTCCACCATCCTCGAGCTGATCGCCGAGGATCGTCCGGGATTGCTCTACGAGGTTAGCTCCGCGTTGTCCGAGCTGGGATGTAATATCGAAGTGGCCTTGATCGATACCGAGGGCCAGAAGGTGATCGACGTGTTCTACCTTACCTCCGGCGGTTCCGGTCTGAGCCCGGAGATGAGAGAAGCGGTGGGCCAGGCGATCCTGGCGAGGTTGTGAGAATTGGCGATTTTCAGTTCTCGGTTTTCAGTCCTCAGTTTTCAGTCGCGCAACTTCAGTTCCGATCCCCTGTTTTGCTCGAAACCGAGAACTGAAAACCATGAACTGAGGACTTTCCCCTCGCGGCGGCTCGTCCAAAAAGGGGTCCTTCTTGAGGCACGCGCCGAAGGAACGCTGGGAAGGCCTACGCTAGGCGACTAGGTAGGACCTACTTCTCCCGCAACGCGCCTGGGATGTTGGCCGGGTCAGTGGTGATAAGGAGGATTTCCCAAGAGTCATGCAGGACGCACCCTTTTGGTGTCCGCTAACTAAGGGCGTCTTTCAGGCGGAATCCCGAGCACTGTCCTCATACGTCGGTAATGAACGATTGCGAAAGACCGCGAGGCTGAGGTATTGGCCATCCATTTCTACCATCAAGTGTGCTCGACGGAACGATTCCAGCACACTGTTGATCTGGTCCACCCCGATTGAATCGCCGAGTTTCCTCGTCAGGCCAGCAAGAGGCCGTGCACTGTCACACAGTAGGTAGACTTGTGCTTCCAGACCGTCGAGGAAGTGGAAAGGTCTAACGGCAATTGGCCGAGTATCCGTAATCAGGACTGACTGTCCTATACGATAAAGATCGAGCGAGGTCGATTCTCTATCGCTTAACTCAAGCCAGTGTTGTACTTCGCGAGTCAGGTTAGTGGTATACTCGCTAGGGTCGGTTGCCTCTGGAGAGTCGAATTCTTCGGCGCTCGCGAGAATTGACCCACGTCTGCTACTCAGAATTGACCCACCAGCTTTCCGACTAAGTCCACGCTGACCCCTCTTCCTGGCACGGTGATGATAATCACCAATGCCTGACACTCGGAAAAGACCCTGCTGC
>DATFYM010000021.1:0-15859 GCA_035315065.1 Terriglobia bacterium | reverse complement strand
CTAGTATGACTATGTTAAGTCGTTGTTGCATTTCTCCTGCAGAGGATTTAGCATGGGCGCATGGAGCCCATACCGTGGAATGCCAAGCTTTGGAAAGAAAGCGTGACCCAATTGCTTGAGTTCCTGAATCCCCTCGTTGCGGGGCTCGGTCGAAGCGAGCGGCGCGTGGCTGCGACGCGATACGTGGAGGGGTTGCTGGTACCGGGTCAGCGTAAATCGATCATCCCCATGGCGGAGCGGCTGGGCGTGGACTCGCAAAGCCTGCAACAGTTCATTACCGACAGCCCCTGGAGCGAGGAAGCGTTGTGGCGGGTGATCCGCCAGGAGATCATTCCCCATTTGGAACCGCTGGAGGCTTGGGTGGTGGACGAGACCGGCTGGGTCAAGCAGGGCTCGCACTCGGTGGGAGTGTCGCACCAATACTGTGGCGCCGTGGGCAAGCAGGCCAACTGCCAAGTGAGCGTGGAAGTGGTGGTGAGCGACGGGTGGATCGCCGCGCCGGTGGGCGGGCGGCTGTATCTGCCCGAGAGTTGGACCGGGGATCGGCAACGTTGCCAAGCCGCAGGAGTTCCGGAGGAGGTGGAGTTTGCTACCAAGCCGGAACTGGCACTGGAGATCCTTCGCCAAGCCCAGCGCGACGGAGTGCCGGCGGCGCCCGTCTTGGGGGATAGTGCGTACGGCAACAACGCGGCCTTTCGCGCCGGGGTACGCGCGTTGGGCCTGGAGTTTTTTTTGCAAGTCGAGGGGGCAGCGCTCAAGGGCTGGGATTACGAGGTTCGCACCGAAGTGAAGCGGGTGCGGCGCTACGTCTGTGACGGGGAACCTGCTGCCGCGACCTTGGCCGAGTTGACCGGCAGAATCCCGGAGGAGGAGTGGAAGAAGTGCGCTTGGGTGACGGCGGGCGGGCGAACCCGGCGCACGCGTCTGGCTTGGCGCCCAGTTTTTCTGCAACACGACTTGCGCCACACGGGGGGCGAACTGGAAAAAGTCTGGCTGGTGGTGGACTGGCCGGCGGGGGACGCCGAGCCCTACCACTATTACTTGGCCCATCTCCACCGCCCGCCCACCAAAGCCCGTTGCCTGAAACTGAGCCGCTCCCGCTGGCATATCGAACAATACTTCCAGCGCTCCAAGGATGACTTGGGATTGGATCATTTCGAAGGTCGCTCTTGGCGAGGCTTTCATCATCATCTGGTGCTTTCTGCCGTGGCTTACCTATTTATCTTGATCGTCTACTTGCGCCGTAAAAAAAACTTCTGGTGCGACGTGGGAACAGATTCTCCACACGATCCAGCCTTGGTTGGTGAGATGGAGCGGACTCTGTCCCTTCTGCGGAACGAAGTTCAAGCGAATTTGTGACGACACCACTTAACATAGTAATACTAGTAAGGTGCTCAAACCTGGGCTCAGTCGAGCAGGGCGAATTCCTCCGTCGATCCGACCTATAATTGTGTCGTCATGCGCTTGATCCTGGCTTCCAGCTCGCCTCGCCGGCAGACTGTCTTGCGCGAAGCTGGGTTTGCCTTCGACGTGCTTGTGAGCGGCGTGGAGGAGGCTCAGCTTCCCAACGAGACTCCCGAAAGCTACGTCCGCCGGACGGCGCGCGACAAAGCCCTCGCGGTGGCAGCTGTGGTCACGCCGCCACCCGGCGCGACTAACGACTTGTGCGGCGACGTGTTCGGCGACGCCATCGTGCTGGGCGCTGACACGGAGGTGGTCGTCGAAGGCGAGATTCTGGGCAAGCCTCGTGACGCCGAAGACGCGGCGCGAATGCTTCGCCTGCTCTCCGGGCGCTCTCATCGCGTCATCACGGGTGTGTGCTTGGCGCGCCCGCCTGACCGGGTGGAGGCGCTCGACCAGGAAACGACGTTGGTCACCTTTCGCCGCCTTGACGACCATGAAATCTACGGCTACGTCCGAAGCGGCGAGCCTTTCGACAAAGCAGGAGCCTATGCGATCCAAGGCCTTGCCTCCCGGTTCGTCACTCGCATCGAGGGCTGCTACTTCAACGTGGTCGGGCTGCCTATCGCTCTCGTTTACGGCCTGCTCAAGCCGTTCTTGCCTCAGTGAGCCTCGGAGTCCGCGCCGCTTAAAACGTGTGAAGATTAAGCACAGAGGCACGGAGACACAGAGAGGACAATGAGGGTCACATAAAGACGTCGTCTGCTTCCCGATATTCCCCATTTCTCTCCGTGTCTCCGTGTCTCTGTGATGGAAGCTCCCTCGTAACTATTCACGGCGCCCTTGCGCCTTGGATCCCAACGTTCAGGGGGCGTGCCAACGGACAACAGACTGGACCGATCATTCAAAGGATGATCCGCACATCGCCCTCGCGCCGCGTCACCCGCTCACGGTCGAGGTACTCGAGCAGGGGAATAGCGTATTTCCGGCTCAGTCCGGTGGTTTCTTTGAAGGCTGCGACGTCGAGGCGATTGCTCGTACTCTTTCGCTGAGCCACCAGCAGCCGCAGTCGTTCGAGCGCCGACCGGTGGAAGATCAGGTCTTCCGATACCTTCAGGAGGGTTTTTTCCCTGAGCAGAATGTGGAGGATCTTTTCCGCGCGCGCTCGATCGATGTGCAGCACCTGGAGAACTTCTTTGGCAGCGGGTACGGTGAGACCGGCCCTTTCAAAAGCCTGGCAGATTTGATCCTTGGCCGACTGCTCTTCCGAGCTCAGGCGGACTTCTCGCCCCAGACGGCGCACGGTCTCTCCCTGGACTTCAACCCGGCTTTTGGCGACAAGCTCCTGGAGCACAGCGTTAAAGAGAGCCGGCGAAGCGAGCCGCAATTCTCCGCGATCGCGGGTGGCGACGCGACCGCGCAGGTCCTCTTTGGCCAAGCCCGCGATCAGAGGGCTAGCCTTATGGAAGGCTTCGAGCTCCGCGACGACGCGCTCCGAGAGCGTCGCGAAATGAGTGGCCGAGGCAACCACACTGGGCGGCTGGCCGAGAATCACCACGCGCCTCTTGCCTTCCAGCAGCCTGCCGATTCTATCGACCTCGGCCGGTTGCCACCCGGTTCGACTGGTGAGCGCAGCCGGCGTTACCTCGCCTGCCTGCTCGACCAGAAGCTGCAACCGCTCCTCGGGACCGCCCTGCTCCAGCGCCGCGAGGAACGCGCTCACGTCAGGGTCGGCCAGGCGATGCCGGGGCGGCTGGGTATCCAGGATGAGGCCGCCTCCGATGGTGGTGACGGGAGAGAACTGCCGAATGATGAAGCGATCGCCCGGAAGCAACAAACCCTTCTCCGCGACGCGAAGTTGAGCATAAGCGCGCCCTCCCGGCCGGAGTTCCTTCCCTTCCAACAGCGCCACTTCCGCCACGGACTCGCTGGCCCCGCAGTGAAAGTGCACCTTGGCGCGCTGCTTGAGGGGCCTTGCCGACGGTATGAGTTGGAGCACCGCATCGACGCGGTCGGTGGCCGCAAAGAGACCGGCCGGCGCCAGCACCATTCCGCGCCCGAGCTCCGCCGCTTCCACACCGGCCAGATTCAAAGCGGTGCGCTGACCCGCTACCGCCACGTCGGCCGGTTGATTATGGACCTCGACGCCACGCACGCGCACATGCCGGCCAATCGGGTAGACCTCCACTTCCGCTTCCTTCTCAACTCGGCCGGCAACGAGCGTCCCCGTAACCACAACTCCGAATCCCTTCATCATGAAGACACGGTCGATCGGCAGCCGAAAAGGAAGATCGCTGGGCTTGGCCGTCATCAACAAGCCGAGGCGGCGCAGTTCGGTCTTTAGGGTGTCCAGGCCATCTCCCGTACGCGAGCTCACCGCCACCACCGGGGCGCCTTCGAGGAAGGACCCGGCGACGAATTCTTGAATTTCAAGCCGCACGAGATCGAGGATCTCGCGATCCACGAGGTCCGACTTGGTGATGACGACAAGGCCGCGCTGGACTTCCAGCAGTCTGCAGATGTCGAAGTGCTCGCGCGTCTGGGGTTTGATGGATTCATCGGCCGCCACCACCAGCAGCACCAGATCGATGCCGCTCGCGCCGGCCAGCATGTTTTTCACGAAGCGCTCGTGCCCGGGTACGTCCACGAAGCCCAGCCGCAAATCCTCACCGAGATCCAGGTGGGCAAAGCCCAGGTCAATGGTGATGCCGCGACGCTTCTCTTCCTCCAGACGATCGGGGTCGGTCCCCGTCAGGGTGCGGACCAGCGCCGACTTGCCGTGATCAATGTGACCCGCGGTGCCGACGATGACGTGTTTCATAGCAGTGACAAGTGACAAGTGACCAGAGCATCCCAAGACAACAGTGAATAGTGAATGGCGAGTGGTGAATGAAATCAGAAATCAAAAAGTTGAAATCAGAACCAGGACCGTCTTCCTTTTCTGGTTTCTGGTTTCTGCTTTCTAGTTTCTGATCTTAGTCACTCTTCGCTCGTCACTCGTCACTTCTCCTTTGGCTGGGGCCTTCCCGCTTCCGAGTCCAGCCAGACGCTGGCCACGTTCCAATTGCCCTCCCGCTTTTGAAGCACCAAGTCGTAGTACGCCAAGGCTTCCGGCGTTTCGAAGAGTACCCGCGCCAGGACGCGCTGCTTGCTGGGCGAAAACGTGAGGCTCTGGATCTCCACCTTCACGCCCGGTGGTCCCTCTGGTTTGGCAGGCTTCGCTGCGGTGGACGGGGATGGCGGGTGCGGCGACCCGTGTGGCGTGCGGGAGACCGAGCTTGGGGATGCGTGTTGCAGTGTCGGCTTGCCGGTGTTGCCCTGGGCGCCCGTAGGAGGTACGAGTGCCGGCAGAAAGTATGTCCGCACCGCATCGTCGACCGAGCCGGCGGACTTCAGCCCTGCGGGACTGGCGAGGAGCTGCGCTCGGGTCTGGATCACGGCGATCGCGTTGTCGAGATCGTCGTGGAGCACGTAGTCCTTGATCTTCTTCTCGGCCGCCTCCAGTTGAGGTACCATGCTGGTATCGGCCTGCACGGTGAGCGCGAGGATGGCAGCCTCGGTCACGGTGCGGTCGGGCTCCTCGTCAGCATGGTTCATCGCGTAGAGCAAAATCTCTGAGGCCTCGGGCGCCTTGTACTCGCCCAGCGCGGCGAAGTAGAACCGTCGCAGGTCGAGGTCGCGCGGATCGTCGAGCAGTCCGGCCAGTATCTTCAGGGCGTCGCCGCCCCCCATGTAGGCGAGCGCCTGGGCTGCGAACTCTGCCGTGCGATCGTCCTTCAGTCCGGCTTGAAGCTGCGGGATCACGTCCGGGCCGGCGGCAAATGCGGCGTCTAGCAGCGCGTCGCGCGCGTCGCCACTGGGGCCGTTCACCATTGCGTCCAGGAGTTGCACTGCCCAGTCTTCCGCGGGAAGTCCCTCGGCGTCCGTGTTCGCGTTGGCCCCCATCGACGGCACCGAGGCCACCGCAGCAGAGGTTTTGTCAGGCGACGCGTTGGGTGCTTTCGCCTGCGAGTTTGACGCACTGGGCTTTGACGCTTTAGGTTCCGAGGCCGGCGGCGACTGCGAATTCGCTGCAACCGCGGGAGAGGTCTCACTGGGCGCCTGTGCCATCGCAGCGGCGGCGACCAGTAGACATACGACAAGAAGATTCATCACCGGACGCACTGAGAACACAGCGCAGCCCTGGGCCGCAATAGAAGACGGGGACCTCACCACGGAGGCCACAGAGCTTCCGTTTCTCCAAATTCCCGCGTGTGGAGGGTGCTTTCTTTCTTGTTGAGCATCGAGGGGAGTCAAGAGTTGACCCCGAGCGCCGTGGGGCAGAACCCATAACGGCTCTTCTCCGTGGCCTCCTTGGGCCTCGGTGAGCTCTGTGTTGAGCTCTTTAATTCTCCGGGCGCCACATAGAGGTTTGGAAATAGCAGTTCGGAGACACAGAGGCACAGAGAAAAATGGGCAAGGTCGGGAAACAAACGCCATCTTCATATGATTCTCTTTCTCTTCTCTGTGTCTCTGTGCCTCTGTGCCTCCGTGTTTAATTTTCACACCTTCCCAGGCCGGTTTTGCGGGCCCGGTAAAGACCTTGGCTACTGCACTCCGAGGCCGAGCAGCGGCGGCAACTCGCGCAGGTCGCCGAGCAAGACGTCGGGTGGCGTCGCCTCGAGAGTGTGCGAGCCGATGCCGTAGGTGACGCCGCAGGTCCACACGCCGGCGTTGCGGCCGGTAAGCACGTCCGTATCCGAGTCTCCCACGATGAGTGTCTGCTCGGCGGCCGCACCCGTATCGCCCATCAGCTTGAACACGCCCACCGGGTCCGGCTTCTTTGTCTGGTTCAACTCAGGGCTGTTTCCTCCGTAGACGAAAGCAAAGTGAGAGGCAATCCCCAGCCCCGCAAGAATCGCACGGCTAAAGATCACCGGCTTGTTGGTAAGCACCGCCAGCTTCCGGGGCACAGTCAGCTCCCCGGGCAGGACTGATCGGGGCGACGCGGGCGATTGCCGGTCGTCTAGCTCGCCGAGCGCCTCCCGGACGCCGTCATAGGTGACCGTGTGATCGAGCATGTGCAGGCGATAGGTGCGCAGGAAGATCTCGACGCCCCGCTCCACATCCGCGTCGGTCACCGCTTCCGGCTTCCCACTGCCCAGCGCCCGTCGCACCAGCACTCCCACTCCCTGACCCACGTAGGAGGCGATCAGTTCATACTCCAGCGGCGCCAGCCCCATCTCCCCGCGCATCAGGTTCACGCTCAACGCCAGATCTTCCTTACTGTCGATCAGCGTGCCGTCGAGGTCGAAGACGATCAGTCGAATGTCGCGGGGAATCTGCTTCAGAATAACCACCTTTCCATTGTAGCGTGCAAGGCTCGGGCGCGTCAGCACCTGCGAGACCCAAAACTCAAAAATCGGGTCTTGTCCGTGGTCCATGGTCCGTCGTCCGTTGTCCCCTCTCTTTGCACCCAAGGCAGGCGCTGACCCCTCGACTTCTTGTTCACTATTGGGCTCGATCAAGAAAGACGGGGGCAAATCCATCGCGAGTGTCCCCTTATCCTGCAATGGGCTAGGATTGCTTGGAGGCTCGATTTCCGTAACAAATGCACAGGGGTGATCCGCGCTTGCTTTGTGCGGTCGCCGGACGTAGAATCAACCGCTCGGGCCGAAGCAGCCATGACGTGTCAACGAGTTTGGAATGGCACCGCTGCGCTGGTCCAGAGAAGGAGCTCACTCCATCATGATCGTCCAATTCGCCACGCGGCGGACAGAGGCCGGCGTCACCGTCATCGATTTCACCGGCCAGCTCACGCTGGGCAACCGGTTGATCGAGGCCGAGCACGAGATCAGGGAACAGATCCGGCAGGGCGCCAAAAGGCTCGTGCTGGACCTCACCGGGGTGACCTTTCTCGATAGCGCCGGCATCGGAGTGCTGGCGGTTTGCTCCGGCGTCATGACCAAGTCGGGCGGGCGCACGGTGATCGCCGTCGCCTCCGGGAAGGTCAAGCAAGCGCTGGAGCTGACGCGCCTCGACAAGGTGATCGAGCTCTATCCCGACCTCACCTCAGCGTGCGCCGCGTTTGCTTAGCTTTTCATAAGTACGACCCGTATTTGAAAGCGGGTTCGGGATTCCGGTTTCGGGCAGAGATTCGGTTCTGTACTTTTTTTCTGCGAACCCCGAACACCGACTCCCGGCCTGAAGGCCGGCTATGGTACCTTGAGAGTTGTGTCGCTTCGTCCGAATCCTGCGCCAGTCGAGGCTAGCTTGCCCATTTCCCTGATCGAATCCCAAATCAATCGCGACTCGCCTGATCTCGACAAGAACACCCGCCGCATGGTGGACCTGCTCACCGAAATCAAGAACGAAGAGGAGAGGATCCGCGAGGGCGGCGGCGCCAAGGCTATCGAATCGCAGCACAACAAGGGGCGGCTGACGGCGCGCGAGCGCATCGCCAAGCTGATCGACCCCGACACCCCGTTCTTTGAACTGGGCCTCTACGCAGCTTGGGAGATGTACGAGGAATGGGGTGGAGCGCCGGCGGCGGGGGCGATCACCGGACTCGCGCGGGTGGCGGGACGCCTAGTGATGATTATCGCCAACGACGCCACCGTGAAGGCCGGTGCCTTTTTCCCCATGACCGCGAAGAAGGTGATTCGCGCCCAGAACATCGCCATCGATAACCGCATCCCCACCCTCTACCTGGTCGACTCCGCCGGCGTGTTCCTGCCGCTGCAGGAGGATGTGTTCCCTGACACCGATGATTTCGGTCGCGTTTTCCGCAACAACGCGGTGATGAGCGCCATGGGTATCCCGCAGATCACCGCCATCATGGGAATGTGCGTGGCGGGCGGTGCCTACCTGCCGGTGATGTGCGATCACATCCTGATGACCGAGGGTAGCGGGCTGTTTCTGGCGGGGCCGGCGCTGGTGCAAGCGGCGATCGGCCAGAAGATTTCGGCGGAAGAGTTGGGCGGCGCCAAAATGCACGCCGAGGTGAGCGGGACCGTGGATTTCCGCGAGCCCAACGATGATGCCTGCCTGGCGCAGGTCCGCGCCCTGGTCGACAAGATGGGGCAGCGGGCTGGCGCCCCGTTCAGCCGCACGGCGGCCGATCCGCCCGCCTATCCTGCCGAGGATATTTACGGCGTCTTTTCCTCCGACCCGGCCCGGCAGTACGACATGAGGGAGATTATCGCCCGCCTGGTGGACCGGTCCGAGTTCGAGGAGTATCGGGCCGAGTACGGCAGGACCTTGCTGTGCGGCTATGCGCGGATCGGCGGCTGGGCGGTGGGGATCGTGGCCAACCAGAAGAAGCATATTCAGGTGACGGCCCATGGCACGGGCGAGAAGCGCATCCACTTTGGCGGCGTCATCTACACGGAGTCGGCAGAGAAGGCCGCGCGCTTCATCCTCGATTGCAACCAGAACCTGGTGCCGCTCGTATTCCTTCATGACGTGAACGGATTCATGGTGGGCAAGGAAGCCGAGTGGAGCGGCATCATTCGCGCCGGCGCCAAGATGGTGAACGCGGTTTCGAACAGTGTGGTCCCGAAGATCGCCGTCATCTGCGGCGGTAGCTTCGGCGCCGGGCACTACGCCATGTGCGGCAAAGCCTACGATCCGCGCTTCATCTTCGCTTGGCCCACGGCGCGCTACGCCGTAATGAGCGGCGACTCGGCGGCGGGCACGCTGGTGGAGATCAAGATCAAGCAGCTCGAGCGGGCGGGCAAGAAACTCAGCGAAGAAGAAAGGCAGGCGCTGTACGAATCTGTCCGCTCCACCTATGAGCATCAGACTGACCCGCGCTACGCGGCGGCGCGACTTTGGGTGGACGCGATTATCGATCCGGCCCAGACGCGCGAGGCGCTGATCTGGGCGCTGGAGGCGGCGGCCTTGAATCCGGAGGTGCCGGAGCTCAGGACGGGAGTCTTCCAGACTTGAAGAGGAATAGAGGCAGCTTCGCGCCAGGGGGTTGGAGCGCCGAACAAAGACCATGGAAACTGTAAAGATCGTCGAGTGTCCTCGCGACGCGTGGCAGGGTTTGCCTCACACAATCCCGACCGAGGTCAAGGTCACGTACCTCTTGCGTCTGATCAAGGCCGGGTTCCGCCACCTGGATGCGGTGAGCTTCGTCTCTCCCAAGTACGTGCCGCAGATGGCCGACAGCGAGGCCGTGATGGCGAACCTCATGAGCGTGGACCTGCATGGCTTACGTCCTTTGCCCCCGCCGTGGGCGGCGAGCGACTTGGCGATCGGCGCGGCCCGGCTTCCGGCCGGCCCAGGCGCTCCGCCCCGCCCGCCGGCGGCCGCTCAACTCCCCGAAGTGATCGGTATCGTCGTGAACGAGCAGGGTCTGGAGCGGGCACTCATGACGCCAGGAGTGTCGACGATCGGCTACCCTTATTCCGTCTCCGCCAACTTTCGCCGCCAGAACGCCAACATGTCGCTCTCGGAGTCGCGAGCCCTGGTCGCGAAGCTGCAAGCTGCCACTAAAGCCGCAGGGCGGAAGCTGGTGGTGTACATTTCGATGGCCTTCGGCAATCCTTATGGCGAGCCTTGGGGTTCGGAGATCGTCGAAGACGCGCTCGTGTGGCTGAAAGAGATCGGCGTCAAGACCATTTCGCTGGCCGATACCGTTGGTCACGCGACGCCGGAGGAAGTGGGCGACCTGCTCCTCCAGTTGAAAGGCGCGTCCAAGGGCATCGAGTTGGGCGCGCACTTGCACAGTCGCCCGGACGGCGCCGCGGAAAAGGTGCTGGCCGCTTACGAAGCCGGGTGCCGCCGGTTCGATAGCACGCTGACCGGCCTTGGCGGCTGCCCCTTCGCGGCTGACGAACTGGTGGGCAATATCGCTACGGAAGTCGTGGTGAGCACGCTGCACGCCCACGGCGCCACTACGGGGATCGAGCCGTGGGCGCTGCTTTCAGCGGTTGAGGCGACGATGGAGATTCGCAAGCACTACGTAGAGCGCGACACGACAGATACGCAAAGGGCGTAAGGATGAAGTGTGAATTGAAAGAGAACGCAGGAGAACTGACGGCTGGAGAACCAATGAGCGAGTGGGAGGATCGTCATGGCTGGAGGCATTTACTTGATTCAGGAAGGCGGCAAGCTTGTTGAGATGGCCGAGCAACCTTATGACTCAGAAGCCCTGCTGCAGTCACTCATCGAGAAGTATCCCGCTTTGCTGGCAGGCGATCAGATCGACAACAAAATACTGAGACATTGGCTATTGGTTTCTAGGGAAGCGTCCATTCCCTCGGCGGAAGATGGTTCAGGAAGGTGGGCCGTTGATCACCTCTTTCTGGATCAGGATGCAGTACCAACCTTGATCGAGGTTAAGCGTAGCACCGATACTCGGGTCCGTCGTGAGGTGGTGGGACAAATGCTCGATTATGCGGCGAACGCCGTCGTGTATTGGCCGATCGAAGCGCTCCAGGAAAAGTTCGAAGCTACCTGTCAAAAGCAGGACCGTGACAGCGAAGATACTTTGATTGAGTTCCTCGGTGGCGACGGAGAGCCCGATGGCTTTTGGACAAAGGTCAAGACGAACCTCCAGGCAGGCAAGATCCGTCTCATTTTTGTGGCGGATGAAATTCCCCAAGAACTGAAGCGAATCGTGGAGTTCCTGAATCAGCAAATGGACCCTGCCGAAGTGTTGGCCGTCGAGATTCGCCAGTACAGCGGGGAGGGCCTAAAAACGCTGGTCCCCCGAGTCATTGGACAGACCGCCGAAGCAAGCACCAGGAAGTCTGCGTCACCGCCAGTAAAAAGGCAATGGGACGAAGAGTCCTTCTTTAGGGAGCTATCGGATAGAAAAGGCGCTAAAGAGGCCGCCGTCGCAAGAAAGATACTAGAATGGGCACGTCCGAAGATGACCAGGATTTGGTGGGGAGGCGGCGGACGAACAGGCTCGTTTGTTGCTATATTGAACCACAAGGGACGAGACCACCAGCTCTTCGCTGTCTTCACTTACGGAAAGGTGGAGATTTACTTCTATTGGTATCAATACAAGCCGCCTTTCGACTCAAAGGAAAAGAGACAAGAGCTTCTGGGTAGGCTTAATTCCCTCCTCGCCGAGAAGCTTCCCGAGGATGTAATTACGCGCAGGCCAGCGATTCCCCTATCAGCCTTGGAAGACGATGGTGCGCTGCAAGAATTCTCGCGGGTTTTCGACTGGTTCGTCGCCGAAGTTAGAGCTTCTTGAAAGACCTACGACTATGTCCTACAACGCGCTGAAACTCGAATCCCAAGGCGAAATCACCACGCTCACATTCGACCGGCCGGAGAAGCGCAACGCTATCTCACCAGAGATGATCGACGAGTTGGGCGCGGCGCTGGACGAGGTCGACCGCGGTTCGTCGCGCGTGCTGATCCTCACGGGAGCGGGGAAGGCGTTTTGCGCCGGCATGGACCTTGCTGTGCTCAAAGCTCTCGCCGAGCAACACCAGGAGTACCACCTACTGAAGGAAGGGCCCCTCAAGGGGGGGATTCCGCGTGCCTCGGGCGCGAATCTCGCCGAGTCGCGCCGCATCGCCCGCATGTTCCGCCAGATTTACGAGTTTAGTAAGCCGACGATTGCGGCGGTGAACGGCCCCGCAATCGCAGGGGGCTGCGGCATCGCCACTCTTTGCGACTTCACACTGGCGACGCCCGAGGCGAAGTTCGGCTATACCGAGGTGAAGATTGGCTTCATGCCGGCGCTGGTTTCCATGTTCCTCATCCGCCAGATCGGCGAGAAGCGGGCGCGCGACCTGCTGCTGACCGGCCGCGTCTTTGACGCTGACGAAGCCCACCGACTGGGACTGGTGAATGAGGTGGTGCCGGAAGAGAGGCTCATGGCCCGTGCCCGCGAATTCGCGGCCACGCTACTCGAAGTCAGCCCTACTAGCCTCATTTATACCAAGCGACTGCTGCGTAAGTTCACGGTGGACGAACTCGACCGCGAGCTCGAGTTGGCCCTCCAGGAGAATGCGCGCATCCGCTCCACCTTCGACTTTCACGAAGGCCTCACCGCCTTCCTTGAAAAGCGCAAGCCGGCTTGGCGAGGTGAGTGAGACCAGGCTGGTAGGGAGGTCGTATTCTCGACCCCTCCCACCCAGCCCAACCGCAACGATCGGCCCCAGCGGCTCAGCGCCAGTTCCGGTAGGGTCCTTCGCCTCGCTCGTGCCTCTCAAGGTCACGCACGCGATTCATGAACCCGCGCGGGTTCTCTCGCAGTTCTTCTGCTGCGCGAGGGTGCTCCCTCGTCCACTCTTCGAACTCCGGATGCCGGTAGCACCACTTCTCCTTGCGGACGAGGTTGGGGTGCCGCCAGACTTCCTCCGCCACCTGATGATGGGTGTCGAGGAACCGATCGAAGCTCCTGACCTCCCGCCAAGTGGCGTCGTTGTCCCAATCCTGCGCCGCCTTCGCCGAGGTTGCCGCGCCGCCAAGCAAGAGGCAGCACGCCGCAGCCAGTCCGATAGCTCGGACAACTTTGCTCTTGATATTCATTGCATTAGACCTCCTCTCCGTAAGCTCGTGTTCACACGCGTTCGACAGAGCAAGTCGTGTGCCGATCCCACGAGGAGGGTTTCGCTCATGCGACTTGCTTGGCTGCCAGCAGCTTAGGCGGCGAGGAGCCCACGTTCGGTGCGCGACCACAGGCGCACGAGATGGTCAAGGCTTGCACGTCTTGGTGCATGTCGGAACGCTTCCGGGGGTTTCGGCAAGCTACCTAAAGTTTAGGTGATAGGCCAGTTCAAACTGGCCCACTACCATAGTCTAACTGCGCCAGCTCAGGGTTACGGGACCGGGGATCGGGTGCTGCATCGGCTGCCCAGTGCGCTTTGCCTTGAGGTGAGCAGCCTTTAGCTGGAAGTACCACTTGGCGGGGCGATCGGCATCGTCGATCAGCATCAGGCGGGGATTGTGCTTCAGCCCCTCGGCTTGCTGCTGCATGGTGCGGCGGTCCTGCTCAATGAAGGTCCGACCAAAGGCGCTGAAAAGCTGTACCATGAAGGGCATCCATCGGAAGACGTTCCACGCGGCGCAGAAATCGATGCGGCAGTGGGACGCGGTCACGGGCGTCACCGTGGTGCGACTGGAGAACCACTTAGGGCCGCAGTGGATTTCCTCGAAACGCATGTTGGGCAGCACAAACTGGATGGTCGTGGTGAAGGGCTCGCCGTAGACTCCGAGCAGCTTGTAGAACGCGCTGTTCGCCGAGGGCGCGTGCGCGCGGATGCGGAACCCGTTGGGAATTGGCTCGAAGATCTTCTCCTTCTCATGGATACTGCGCCGGCTGCGCCACCACCAAGCCTGGTGGACGAACGGACCGTGCGCCGGGTCCATCAGCCCGATGATGCCGTGATCGACGTGGCATGGCAGGTCGGCCGAAAGACGGACGATCCGATAAGGCTCGCTGAAGACCGGCAGGCGTGGCGCCAGCGGAACGGCCTCGGCGCGGCAATCAGGGTCAGGCATGTAGGCCCAGAAGTAGCCGTCGTTCTCCTCACAAGGAAAGCTCTCGGCAAAGATGCGATCCACCTTGAGCTTATCGCGCTTCTGCGTGTCGGTGAGCGAAGGTATCTCGCAACACTGGCCGGTCTTGGGTATGAAACGCCAACCATGGTAACAACACTCGAGCGTGCGGCCGTCGAAGTGCGCATATGAGAGTGGCATGCCGCGATGCGGGCAGCCATCTCGCAGTGCGAACGACTGGCCTTGAGCGTCGCGCCCCACCACCAGCGGCACGCCCAGCAGCATGGCTCGGCGTAATTTCCGTCCCTCAACACGGCAGCTCTCAAGAGCCGGATACCAGAAGCCACGCAGCAAGCCGTCATCCTGCCCGGAACCGCGCCCGGCATTTTGGATGGCCGCTGGCGTGACGCCCTGGTCGGCGTCGCGGTCACCAGTCTCGAACTTCGTATGCGTCGCGTCACTCATTTCTCAGGTGACCCCAGCGTACTATGGCAGGCGCCGGCTGGGCAAGAGCCGACACTACCCACGCGGCTGACCCGCGGTCTCGTGGGTCCACTCGCAGCGCCGGCCTTCATGTGCGGCGTTTCGGTATTCTCCTGTAACAAAGTCATGCGAATCCCCGCCACTGTAGTATAGTAGCCCGTTGCTCGGTGGAGTGGGCGCCTCATGAAGAGGCAGCCGCGCCCGCCGGTTGATGCCGGGGCTTGGCCCGGCCGCGGCCGGCCCGTTGGCCTGCTAGAGGCAGCGATCGATGAAGTGCACCCGTCTGGAGGAATCTCATGGCCACAGCCTGTTTTGGAGTGATCATCGGTGATCGTGGTTTTTCCCCGCCGTGCTGGCGCGCGACGGCCGCGTTGAAATCTTGCGACAACTGGAACAGCAAGGCTACCGGGCGGTCTGCCTGACCCCCGAGGAAACCAAGTTTGGCGCGGTGGAAACCTTGCAAGACGCGCGCCGGTGCGCTGACCTCTTCGCGCAGCACCGCGACGAGATCGATGGCATTCTGGTCAGCCTGCCCAACTTCGGTGACGAGCGCGGTGTGGCCAACACCATCCGCATGTCGGGGCTGGACGTCCCGGTGCTGGTACACGCTTTTCCCGACGAGCCCGACAAGATGCTGGATGGGCAAGCGGCGCGACAGCTTCTGCGGCAAGATTTCGGTGTGCAACAACCTGTGGCAGTACGGCATCCGTTACTCGCTCACCGCCAACCACACGGTGGCGCCCTCCTCCGAGGCTTTCCAGGCGGACCTGAAATCGTTTGCCGCCACCTGCCGCGTGGTGAAAGGACTGCGGCGCGTGCGGGTGGGAGTGCTGGGGGCGCGGCCCGCCGCCTTCAACACCGTGCGCTTCAGCGAGAAGCTGATGGAGCGGCACGGCATCTCGGTAGAGACGCTCGACCTCTCGGAAGTGTTCGGGCGCGTCGGCCGGATGGCTGACGATGACCCGAAGGTGAAGGCGAAGCTGGAGCAAGTCGACGCTTATGTTTCGACGCGCGGGGTGCCGCCGGCGTCGCTGACCAAGATGGCCAAGTTCGGGGTGGTAGTGGACGAGTGGATGCAGGCCAACGAACTGGCGGGCTCGTCGGTGCAGTGCTGGACAGCCATGGAGGAGTTTTTCGGGGTGGTGCCCTGCACGCTGATGAGCATGATGTCGAACACGCTGCTGCCCAGCGCCTGCGAGACGGACATGATCGGGATGATCGGGATGTACATCCTGCAACTGGCGTCGGGAACGCCCAGCGCCATCGTGGACTGGAACAACAACTACGGCGAGGATCCTAACAAGGCGGTGATCTTCCACTGCTCGAACCTGCCCAAGGAGTTTTTCGAAGACTTCAAGATGGACTTTCAGGAAATCATCGCCGGGTCGGTGGGCAAGGAGAACACGTTTGGCACGGTGGTAGGCAAGCTGAAGAGCGGGCCGATTACCTTTTGCCGGGCTTCCACCGACGACCTGCACGGACAGATGCGGGCGTACGTGGGCGAGGGGGAGACCACCGACGA
>DATFYM010000020.1:0-52929 GCA_035315065.1 Terriglobia bacterium | reverse complement strand
CGCCGAAGAGGAGTCCGTTCACGCCGAGCACCTGTTCGCGCTCGCTGTGGACGAGGGCGAGCGTGAGCAGAAGCGTCGGGCACACGCCTGCGAGGATAGCGCCTGCCAATCCCCCGGGAACACGGAACTCCCGTCGAAGGTGCGGCTCCCGGATGCGTAACACCACAAGAGTAATGAACTCGAGCAGTAGGCTGCCGCCATAAAGCATGATATCGAGCGTCACCAGACGTTCGAAGCCCAGCCCGAGGCACAGTGCCCAACCCGCCGCGCAGACCAGAATCGCCACCCAGGGCGCTCGAGTCTTGGGGTGCTCTTTGGCAAATACGCGCGGCAGCATGCCATCCTGGGCCATCGCCAGCGGCAAGCGAGAATAACTCATCACCAGCGCGTTGAACATGCCAAAGCCGCTCATCATGCCGCCCAGCACTAGCGCCACGCGCAGCCAGTTGCCGGCCATCATGCCCGCCAGGTTGGCCCACGAGCCGGTCTCGAAAGCCGACGCCGGCACACCGGTGGTCTTCACCGCCAGCACCGGCAAGACGTAGCTGAGCGCCACCAGGCCCACGGCGGCGATCATGGCGCGCGGGTAAGTGCACTGCGGCCTATCCACTGCTTTCGCGATGGTGGACGCGTTGTCCCAGCCCATGTAGTTCCACATGGCGATGAGCACACCGCCCAGCAATCCGACCGTGGAGGTGACGGGCGCGGTGTGGGTGTGAGCCAGGGAACCGGCTTCGAACGGCGCCAGCACTACCATCAGCGCGAACGGCGCCGACAGAAGGAAAAAGAGCCACAGGGAGGTGAGGCCAACGGCGTGGATCCCCGCCAGGTTGAGCGCGGAGCAGACCACCACTACACCGAGCGCCACCATCACCCCGCGGTGTCCCACCCCAAACCACGGTACCAGCCGCGTCAGATAAGCGACAAACAGCGTCGGGTAAATGGCCATGTCAAAGATGCTGGCGACGAGCGAGAGCCAGGCTTCCTGAAAGCCCCAGAAATTGCCTAGTCCCCGCCGCACCCACGCGTAGTACCCGCCCTCCGCAGGCAGAGCGCTAGCCAGTTCGCCGATCATAAACGCCGTCGGCAGGCTCCAGAACACCGGGGTCAGTAGCAGGATCAGAATGGCGCGTCCGTAGCCGGCGCCGTGGACGACATCTTCGGTGCCGTAAGTCCCGCCCGACACCATGAAGAACGTGGCGGCGACGAGGGGCCAGAACGTCAGCTTGACGATACTCTTTGCGCTCTGAGGGTGTGTCTGCGCTGGAAGCCGGGCGGAAACCGCTGATGTGGTCAATTCTTTTTCTCTCGCCCTCCTTAAGGAAGTCCGCTCGCAAAAAATTCCTGCTTGTTCGCAACTATACAGGTTTCTGTCCGCCGCGCAAGAGCCAAGTGACCGCCGCGAATGTTCTCTTAACAGGTGGCGGTCACGGCGGCACGAGTGACAATCGGAACCGATTGCGCTACGCTTGATCGCGCAAGGGGTTTCAGTCTCGAAATGTGAGGCGGTGCCATGAACAAGAGAAAGCCTCGGTATCCGCACGTCTATCTGCCCATCTATCTGTCCGCCCTGACCTGTGCGTCCGTGCTGCTGGGCGCTGCGCCAAGGCGCCTGTTGGCGCAGGCCGCCCCGGCGCCGATCGGACCCTTCGAGAATCACGGCGACATCGGCACGGTGCTTCACCCCGGATCGGTTGAGTACGACGCCGCGCAAGGGAAGTACACCATCAAAGGTAGCGGCGAGAACATGTGGTTCGCGGCGGATGCTTTCCAATTCGTCTGGAAGAGAGTCTCGGGTGATGTTGCGCTGACGGCGGACATTTCGTTCCCGGGCCAAGGCGGAAACGAGCACCGCAAGGCCGTCCTGATGATGCGCCAGAGCCTCGATGCGGATTCCGCCTATGCCGACGTGGTCCTGCACGGCAACGGGCTCACTTCGCTGCAATTTCGCCACGAAAAGGGAGCCACAACGCGGGAGGTCCAGTCGAGTATCTCTGCCCCCAAGCGGCTGCGCATCGAGAGGCGGGGTGACTATTTCTTTATATCGCTGGCCGCCGACGGCGGCGAGGTCCGGATGGCCGGCGGATCGCCTCGCATCCCGATGGTGGGGCCGTTCTACGTTGGCATCGGCGTCTGCGCACATGACAAGGATAAGGTAGAGACGGCAGTCTTCTCCCAGGTTGATCTGACGACGCCGGCTCCGGCTGCGCGTGGGCAAGTCGCTCTCTACAGTACGCTGGAGGTTGTGCCCATCGCCTCCGGCGACCGGCGCGTGGTCTACGAGGCGCCGGGGCGATTCGAAGCGCCCAACTGGACTCGCGACGGCGCCGGGCTCATCTTCAACCGCAACGGACATCTCGAACGCCTGCTGCTCGGGGGCGGCGCGCCGGAAACCATCGATACCGGCTTCGCGGTTCGCTGCAACAACGACCACGGCATCTCGCCTGATGGGACGCTGCTCGCCCTCAGCGACAATTCGCAGGAAGAGCACCGTTCCCTGGTTTACATCGTGCCGATCGCGGGCGGGACGCCGCGGCGGATAACCCAGCGGTCGCCTTCCTACTGGCACGGATGGTCGCCGGACGGGACGACCCTCGCCTTCGTGGGCGAACGAAACGGCAACTTCGACATCTACACGATTCCGGCCGCCGGAGGCGAAGAAACGCGGCTCACCACCGCCGAGGGGCTCGACGACGGACCGGAATACTCGCCCGACGGGAAGTACATTTACTTCAACTCCGAACGCACCGGAATCATGCAGATCTGGAGGATGCACCCCGACGGCAGCGACCAGGAACAAGTATTCTCGGATGACTTCAACAACTGGTTTCCCCATCTCTCGCCGGATGGACGGTGGATGGTCTTCCTCAGTTACGATAAGACCGTCAAGGGCCATCCTGAAAACCAGGACGTGACGCTGCGGCTGATGTCGCTGGGCGACAAGAAGATCACCGTGCTGGCCAAGCTGTTCGGAGGGCAGGGCACCATTAACGTTCCGTCGTGGTCGCCTGACAGTAGCCGGCTAGCCTTCGTCAGTTACCAACTGGTTCGGTAGAGTAGACGCGGCCGCTGGAGAATCCACCGGCTGGGCGCTGGTCTACGGTTTCGTTCCTGCAAAGCAGAGAACTGAAAGGTTCGCGGACCAACCGGGTGGGGCAATCCACAATGCCAGTCAATACCCCATTCTCATACTCCGGCACCGAACTCGACGCATTGGCCGAAGCCCGCAACTACTATGCGTGGATCTTGACTTATTTCCTGCCCTACCTTGGCAGTTCCGCCATCGAGGTGGGAGCGGGAATCGGAACCTTCGCCAAGTTCCTCCTGAGCAGCACCAGCCTGCGTAAGATCACGCTCATCGAACCGGCGGACAACCTGTTTCCTCTCCTGGAGCGTGAGTTCAAAGACGATTCCCGAGTGGACGTCAGGAAAGGGTATCTGCGGGATTTCGCCTCTTCGATCCGTGCTGGTTCTGTGGTCTCCGTCAACGTCTTGGAGCACGCCGAGAACGACCAGGAGATGCTGCGGCTGATCCATGAGGTTCTGATCCCCGGAGGTCGAGTCCTGCTCTTTACACCGGCACTCCCGATTCTTTACGGCACCGTGGACAAGGAGTTTGAACATTATCGTCGTCACACCAAGCGCGAGCTCCAATCGAAGATGGAGCATGCGGGTTTTCGGGTGGAGGAGATCCGGTACTTCAACCTGCCCGGCGTGGCATTGTGGTTCTTACTGGGAAGAGTGCTGCGGCGGAAAACGATTCGGCCGGCCGGCGTCAAGCTGTACGATCGCCTCGTAATTCCCTGGCTCTCCCGCGTGGAGCGGCTATGGGAACCACCTCTGGGACAAAATCTTCTGGCCATAGGGCAGAAGAACAGGGCGTCGTTATGAGCCGGGGAAATGGTCCGAGGATTTCCATTGTCGTACCGGTGTATAACGAACGGGCGACCATCGAGGAGATTCTCCTGCGCATTCAAGCCGTGGATCTCGACAAAGAGATCATCGTCGTCGATGATGGATCGACGGACGGCACGAAGGAAATCCTGGCGGCGTTGGCTGCCCACGCCGCACCGTCCCCGCCGAGGCTTCCCCAAAGTGGGGAGTTGCGCGCCGACAATGTTCGCGTCTTCTTCCAAGAGCGAAACCGGGGAAAGGGCGCGGCCCTCCGCCGCGGCTTTCGGGAGGCCCGGGGAGAGATCGTGATCGTGCAGGATGCGGACCTCGAGTACGACCCCCAGGAGTACCGTGGGCTGGTTGACCCCATCGAGCGCGGCCTGGCGGACGTGGTTTACGGATCGCGATTTCTGGGAGGCCCGCACCGGGTTCTGCTCTTCTGGCATTCCGTCGGCAACCGACTCTTGACTACCCTTTCCAACATACTTACCAATCTGAACCTGACGGATGTGTGGACCTGCTACAAGGCCTTCAGGCGCGAGTTGCTGCAGGGTATAAGTCTGCGGGAGGACCGCTTCGGGTTTGAACCCGAGGTCACCGCCAAAATCGCCAAGGCCGGATGCCGGATCTACGAGGTTCCTATCTCCTACCAGGGCCGCACCTACGCGGAAGGGAAGAAGATCACCTGGCGAGATGGAATCTCGGGCATCTGGTGCATCTGGCGATATAACCTCTTCCAGTGAATGCACGGTGATTTCTTCCTCTCTTCCCGGTCCACTTTGGAGCCCAGTAAACTAGTCTAGCCATGGTATGCGGCCCAGCTTCTTTTGCGCGCTGCGGTTCAAGCAATCAAAATACAACTTAAGATGAGCGTCGCGGCACCACCACCGAACGAAGCCGTCGTAGCCCTTCTGCCCCAGCTCCGCGCGCAGTTGGGGCGAGCCCGCCAGACGGCCGAGGGCATCCAGCAGTTCCTCGTCGGTGCGATAAACAAATCCTCCTCCGCTGTCCCGGACCACTTCCGGCAAGGCTCCGAGGTCCCGCACCACGACGGGCGTTTTGCGCGCGAACGCCTCCACGCTGATCATGCCGAAGGTCTCGTAGGTGATGGAGGGAACGATGCAGGCGATGGCGTGATGATAGAGCGCGCCGAGCTCCCGCTGGGCCAGCGGCCCCAGGAACTTGATGCGGGGCTTGAGCTGCGGATGGTTCGCGGCCATGGCCCGCAAAGCCGGCTCGTAGCTGCCCTCACCCGCCACCAGCAGGTCGTATTCCGGCACCCGGTCCCACAAATCGATCAGCGTTTGCATGCCCTTGATCAGTTCCAGCCGGCCGACAAAAAGGAAGTAGGGCGCCTCCTGGGGACGCGGCGCCGGGCGCTGCCAATCGCCGTCCGTGCGGTCGATAAAGTTGGGCAAGTAGGCTACAGGCTGTCCAAACCCGCGCTCGGCGTGCATCTGCGCGGTAAAGCGGCTGGGCGCCACAAACTGGTCCACGTGGCGCGCCATACGTTCCAGCAGTCCGGTGTAGCGCCACGCCTGGGGCGGGCGCCGGGCCTGAAGGGTGCAGCGCAGGCACTCCGGCCTTTCGCACGGCGCCCGGTTGAACTTCCACAGCACATGCGTCGGGCAGACGAGCCAGTGCTCGTGCGTGGTGTAGATCTTCACCGGCTCGCCGCGCTCCGGCACGATGGAAAGGACCTCGGGGCCCAGCAAGGAAATATTGTGGAAATGGATCACGTCATAAGGACGCGCCCGCAGCACCTCGTCGATGCTCTTGCGCTTGAGCCCCAGCCGCCCGGTTTGCTGGGTGAGCAGCGGCGAAAGCCAGCCGTAGCCGCTGCGAAGCCCGTGCCGAACCACGTTCGGATGCTCCGCAAATGGCACCGGGGGCTCGCCGGGGTGGAGCAGGTGGTAGGAATCCACGCAGTGGACCACGTCCACGTGATGGCCGCTCTCCGCCAGCGCGTGCGACAACCGGTACAACTGCACGGCGTCGCCCCCAAAGCTATAAGGAGGGTAGAAGGTGGTCAGATTAAGAAAGTTCAGGGGTCGATTCATTCGAGCCGCACCCTCTTTGGCCACGATGCTCCCTTCAACTTCCGTTGGTCGCCGTCCCCAGACTTTGAATCGGCCTTTCAGTATCCCATCGCTCAAGCCGCCCTTCAAGTGCGGCGGGTCATAATAAAATGGGTCGCGAAAAAACCCTCATTTTCCGCCACTATCTGCGCGTTTTTGGCGGAAAATGGCAGAATTTGGTTCGCTTCTGCACAACAAAGAGGCCTCAAAAACTAGCTCGTTTTCAAACCAGCGCTCAAAGCTCGGCGGAAACACGGTCAGCAAGTCCTTTAGATTGAGCAAGCCCTCGCGCGTTCTCCTCCGAAACTTGGGCAACAAACATTGCGGAATCAATAGATTGCACTCGCCACGTTCTCGGTCGCTCGACAAAACCCCGAAAGGTCCGAAATGAGTTGATCCGACGCTCGCGGGAGCATGGCTATTAAGTCCTTTAGATTGAGCGAGCCTTCGCCGTTTCTCCTCAGCAATTCGGACAACAAACCCTGCTGAATCAGTAGATTGGGTGCGCCACGTTTCACCGGCCCGACCAAAACCCGAAAAGGTGTTCCGATGCTCGCGGGAAGCATGGCTAGTAAGTCCTTTAGATTGAGCGGGCCTTCGCTGTTTATCCACAGCAATTCGACCAACAACCCTTGCTAAATCAATAGATTGCCCTCGTCACGCTTCGGTCGCTCGACAAAACCCGAAAGGCCCGAAAAGGGGTTGATTCAACGCTCGCGGGAAGCGTGGCTAGTAAGTCCTTTAGATTGAGCAAGGCTTCGCCCTTTCTTTTCAACAATTCGGCCAGCAACCCTTGCGGAATCAAGAGATAGGCCGCGCCACGCTTCAGTGGCCCGGCGAGACCCGAACGATCTGGTCCGACGCTCGCGGGGTGGAAAGAACGCCCGGCTAGTAAGTCCTTTGGATTCAGCATGCCGTGTTTTCTCCGACTTGGAGAATTGGCGATCAACCATCGTCGAATCAATAGATTGGCCTCGCGGACTGGGGGTCGCTCCCGCCGAACCCCGAAAGGGCCGGCTGAAGGCGTGGAGAATTACCACGGAGGCGCCGAGACATAGAGAGGAGACTGAAGACGATACGAAGATGTCTCTCGCTCCCCAATGCTTCCCATTCTTCTCTGTGCCTCTGTGTCTCTGCGTTGGAGGCTCCTTCGCAATTGCGAAGTGAGCGCCGATTACAGCTTGACACGAGCTACCGGACTTGACACGGTTTAAATAAATCGCTCCCCAAAAGCCCCCGTTATACCCCCCTTATCTCGCCCTTCGTGCCCGTTCGCTGCACGTTTTTGGTAAGAATTGGTAAAATTTGGTAAGATTTGGTAGCCCCAAAAGTGTCCGAAAACGGACACCAAACCCAATAACCCATTTGTCTGCAATAACGGCTTCCCGCCAAATTGGAAACAGGGGTGGTGGAAATGGCGGTTAACTCCCTCTCTTAATTCTCTCAGTTGTACCATAAGTCCAACCATCAAGCGGCTCACTGGCGCAGTCCCCCCATCGATGGCGGTCGTTCCGTCGATCCACCTAGCGACCCCCGCCCTACCGCCAATTGGCCCGCCCCGCGCCGCCCCGAGTCGAACTCCGGAACCCCGGTCGCTTTGCCCCGTCGCCACGCCGACCACTGCTCCAGCTTGAGCTGGTATTCCAATTCCAGCATTCTTTCCTGCCGCAGGATCTTGTCGAGGTCGTTGTCAGTGGGCAACAACTCCGCGTCCCGCGTCGCCTCCGGGATCTCGATCGCGCCCTCCCGGTACAGTGCTTCCAGCTTCTGATAGGCCGCAATCTCCTCCGTCAGGGCGGTCAGGAACGACCGGCGCGCCGCTTGCTGTGACTCTTCATCCCCTTCCGCCTCCGTCTTAATGCCCGCCTTATACGCCATCACCAGTTCGCTGGCGCTCAGCCCGGGGTGCTCGCCGAAGACCACGCGCAGGCATTTCGACCCCAACTCGGTGAAACCCTCCATTTCCACCGTGGCCCGCAGGCCTCGCAGGAAGACGATGGTCCTTTCGAACTTGTACTTGGAATCAGGCAAGGAGGTGAAGCCCTCCTGGGTCTGGAGCCATTTTTCTGCCATGCCGTTCAGGGCCCGGCTTTCCGAGGCCAGACGATGCTGCCGCTTCAGTTCCGTCCGCCGGCGGATTTCCACCAACTTGGCTTGGTGCGTTCGCGTCAGGCGGCCCAGCTTCCACCGGTTCTCCACCATGTCTTCCACCAAATCCTCTTCGAAGCCGTCTTCCGGGTTAAAAGCGTCCCACAATTTCCGGCGCCTCTGATCGAACTCGCGCGGGTTCTCCCCCAGTTGCTCCAGGAAACCGCGAAACGAGCGCGTGTAGGGCGCCGGGCGCCGCTTGCGGGTGGGGCTGGAATTGGTTTCCGGCTCTCCGTTATTCCGTGCGCCGGTCTCCGCCGCCTCGACTGGGGTCGTTTCCGCCGTCGCTGCGGCGGGTTCTGCTTCCATTGCACTCATAAGTCACCTTCTCCTTATCTCCAGAAATTGCGGCCCGTCTTGCGTCCGGCGAACGGGGCCCACTTCCGCCCGGCGAAAAGCCGGTGCCGGAGGCTACGCTCGCCCGAGGCTACCAGCTCGCCCACGCTTCCAAGAAGCCTAGCTGAAGGATAATATAGCTGACGATATATGTCAAGGGAATTATTTCGCGAGTTACTCAAAGCGTACCAATTGCCGGATCATCGTCCGCGCTGGGCGACGAGAAGAAGGCAGCCCGTGACGATGATCCGCTTGCCCAAAACCCTATCCAGCCACGGCGTAAGTCGCATACAGTCTCCAATCCTCACGCTTTCTCCCGGAAAGGCACCGCGCGCAGGATTTTCCCGCCTTCCTCGATCGTATAAGTGGCGTTAGCCCCGAGGTTCTTCAGTCTGTCGTGAACGCCGCTCGGCCAGACGATCTCGACCTCCTGGGCTTGGGCTTCCTTCCCCATGCCGAATGTGAGCGTGAGTTCGGATTGCGAGCAATAGCTCGACCCGGAATGGACCATCTGCCAGTTCGTACCCTGCGGAGTGTGAATCCGGACAACCGCGCCGATGCCGCTCCGGTTGGAACGCCGGCCGACCGTCTTGACGCGCAGCGCGTTGTTGCGCGCTCCGCCCCTGTTTTGGTAAAGATGAACCGGGCCGCCGTTGGTGGTCACCAGGATGTCCGGGGCGCCGTCGTTATCGATGTCCGCGCAGGCAGCACCGCGGCCCACGAGCTTCTCTGTAAAGCCGAGCTCGGCGGTTACGTCCCGGAATCTTGTAATTCCCCTGTCGCGCGATCCCTCGTTGTGAAACACCAAGGGCGTCTGGGCGTAAGTAACCTTCGGCTGGATGCGGTTGATGTCAGTTTCGACGTGACCGTTGGCCAGGAAGAGATCTTCGGAACCATCCAGGTCATAATCAAAGAAAAAGATGCCGAAGGAAAGCGACAGCAACGTGGCCCGGCCGAGCCCCGAGGTGGGAGCCACATCGATAAAGAGTTCATTTTTGACGTTGTGATAGAGCGCCATCATCTGGTTGGAAAAATTGCCAATCGCCAGGCTGGCGTAACCGGAATGGTCATAGTCCGCGGCGGCGATGCCCATGGCGCCCCGCGCGATACCGTCCTCGCTGAAGGCGATCCCGGCTTGGGTACCCCTTTCGGAGAAAGTGCCATCATGATTGTTATGGTAGAGTTTATTCGGTTGGGTATCATTCGCAATGGCAATATCCGGCCAACCGTCCTGGTCATAATCGACGATGGTGATGCCCAGAGATTTTGAGGTGGGATCGTAAAGGCCCGCTTGGCGGGTAACGTCCTCGAAGCGGCCGTTGCCGAGGTTATGAAATAGCCGGCAAGTGTCTCCGTGGTAGGCCTCCGGCGTGCAGTAGGATTTGTGGTGGCCGTCGATCGAACAATAGAGGTCGCCTTTCTCAGACCAGGTAACGTAATTCGCTACCACGAGATCGAGTTTGCCGTCCCGGTCATAGTCCACCCATGCGGCGCTGGTCCCGAAACCATTGTTGTTTACTCCGGCTTCGTTGGTCACGTCGCGAAAACGGCCGCGATCGTTGCGGAAGAGGCGAGCCTCACCCAGGCCCGTGACGTACACATCCTCCCAGCCGTCGTTGTTGTAGTCCCCCACGGCCACGCCCATGCCGTATATTTCCACGTCGAGTCCGACCTTGGCGGTTACGTCCGTGAAATGACCGTGGCCATCATTGCGATAGAGTTTTAAGGTGCTGTGCTGCCTCTGGTGGCCGGGAAGATCCATTCCGTTCACCAGGAAAATGTCCGGGCTCCCGTCATTATCGTAGTCCAGGAAAGCGCAGCCCGCTCCCATGGTCTCGGGCAGCAACTTCTTGCCAAAAGCACCGGTGTAATGCACAAAGTCAAGGCCAGCCTGGCGCGTGACATCCAGATAGTGAACTGGCGGGACGGCTTCGCCCGCGAAAAGGCGTGCGGCGCGGTCGAATCCGGCGGCGGCGCCGGCCGCAAGACAAGCCTTAAGTAATTCGCGACGCGACAGATCGACCCTCAAATCAAGAGAATAAGTCACTTGCACCACGAGATAAGAAGGGAAGTCATCTTTTGAGGATCGGGAAAGATCATCCCCATCATGTGCCAGGCCAAGGTGCTTCCCCGGACCCCGATGATTACTGGGGTGCCCGAGAGCTTCAATGCCTCGGAGGCGGCCTTCTGAGGATCGGCATACCAGGACGCGCCCGCAAGATTGGGGTAACCCTTCATCATGTTTTGGACCTTGTCGGGAGTGACGCCACCCACCACAACCGTCATCATGGAGGGCAAACCAGGATACTGGTCCTGTTGTACCAACTTCAAGACCTTATCGCAAGAAGGGCAGTTAGGCCTTACGTAAATCAACAGCCATTTCTTGAGAGCCGGGAGTTTCTGGCTGTCGACGGTGCTCCCGTCCAAACCCAGGAGCTGAAACTCGGGCATAGGCGTGGGCACGCTGTGCCCGGGCTGCTGCTGAGCGATCCCTGGCAAGCCCAGCGACCCGACTACAGTGAGCAACAGGACTCGAGAGACTAGTTTCATGATCTCACCCTTCAAAGGCCCCGTCGAATTCTTAATGGGAAACGCTGAAGTTCAAAATCTCGGCTTTCTCCGCACTGCTAATGCCGTCAAGCGCATCCGGATCAGTCAGGCCCACCAAGGCCTGCGCTTCGTTCGTGGCCGTTGCATCGTCAGGCGCCTGCACTGCGAAATGCATCAGGATCACGGTCTGGTTGGCTGGTACGGTTACCGTCCAGGTGTATTCGGTATACTGACTTCCGCTATAGAAGTACGTTGAACTGGGCACTACGTTAGTACCGTCAGCGAACACATGGGCCAGAGATGGATCCGGGAATGCGCAATTGCTGGGCTGGCCGCAATCTGTGACCGCATAGGTATTGTTCGTATTCGCCGGTCCGCCAACGATATTGGTGTTGGACCCGGAGCCCAGGTAACTGTAAACCTGGACGGGAACGGTGATAGCAAAGTTGGTATTGTTAGTCACTTCTTCTAGATAACGTGTGAACCTGCCGGCCGTTGGCGAAAACACCTTCCGCGTCACCAGGAACCGGCCTTGATTTGCTCCTTGCGGACCGATATCGATTTCACGTCCATTTTGTGCGAGCAGTCCCGCGGCGCCTTGGCAGTAGAATGCCTGGCCTGCGATCTCTTGATAGTAGGCGCCGTTGTAGGCGTTGGTGAACGTCGTCCCGTCGCTGGTTCCGCCGGAGTTCAGCGCTCCGTAGCAGTTCACGTCGTAGCGGAATCCGTCCTGGCCGTCAAGATTGTAGATGCCGAACGGGAAGGCATTCCCCAGACCAACGTTGAGGTTGAGAGGGCCGCTGGAGGTCAATTGCCCTGTGGCCACCCCGGCAGTCGCTCCGCTTTGAGCTGTGATCTTGAGATTGCCCGCTTGGATGCCCCCCGCCAGGAAGTTTCCGTTGACGCCCGAACTCGTACTTTGTTGGAAGAAGCCCAGCGTCCCGACGCTGTCAAAGTTCTGGATTAGGATGTTGGCCGAGGAAACCGGCGCGTTGGTCTGGTCGAGGACCTGGCCTTGCACACGTCCGATGGCCGGCTCGGTAATATTGTCGGTAGCCGTGTCGCCGTCATTCACCAGCGACGTGCTGTCAAAGACTGACGTGAAAATGCCAGTATTGTAGTCATACTCTTGAATGGTGAATGGACCCACAGGGATATGGTTGTAGGTGTAGACACCCGAGCTGTTGGGCTGTGTGAATACTGTGAAGCCGGAGTTGTTCGGGCTCACCAGATACATTTCAGCCGACGTTACCACATTGCCAGCCGCATTGGACACCGTTCCCGTTACTGTACCGGACGGTCCGAGCGAAACGTTGACCGTCACGGGTATAGTGATATCCGCGACCGATCCTACAGCCGTGCCGGTCAGGCCCGTGTTCGAGTCCTGCGCGGTCACCGTCACGCTCCCCACAGCGGCTTCGAAGACCTCGTAATTGCCGTTTTGATCGTTGCTCTGGGTGAAGAATGTGCTTCCATTGCTGTCGGTGACAAAGACGCTCGGGAAGGGTACGGGAGTAACGCCATCGATGTAGGTTACCTGTCCGTTGATGACCGAAATGGGGAGGGTGAAGTTAAACGTCAAGGTCTGGTTGGAAGTTGTGAAGTTCCCGGTCTGGCTGCCGGTGGTCTGTCCGCTCGGCGAAGTAGCATACACCGTAAAACCTTGGCCTCCGGTGGCTTGGATGTCAGTAAAGCTGTAGTTGCCGTTTTGATCGGTAGCGGTATTGGCCAAGAAGCTGTTGGTGGCTGTGTCCGAAACCTGAACGTTGATATACGGCACCGGTGTGGCTCCATCGGCCGCGTAGACCACGCCCTGAATATTCCCGATGAAGCCCGTAGTGGTTATTGTAACGTTAATGGTCTTACCCTGGTCGGTAGCCATGACTGTTCCGGTGGCGCTACCGATTACTGTCATGCTGTTCGGAGTACCAGCTTGCACCGTGAAGTTCCCTTGCGGCACATTCGGAATCGTCAAAGTGCCGTCGGCGGCCGTCGTACCCGCAAACTGGAACTGCCCGACGTAGCTGTTCTGAATAGAGATCGTGGAATTGGGAACCGGGTTGCTGCTTGGATCCACCACGGTCACTTTCACATTGGCTATCGCAGGCAAAGTAATCGTTACGGGCACCGTTTGGCCGTTGGAGGTGATGGTGACCGTGGCCGTGGCGAAGAAGCTCGAGTTGGGGACATAGGCTTGCAGATTGGAGGTCCCCGCTGGGACATTGGCGATAGTCAGCTTGCCAGTCGGATCGGTCGTCCCTGCGAAGCGGTAACCTTGCGCTGGCCCAGGGACCTGAATGTACACGCTAGAGCCTGACACCGGTGTGCCGCTTGTGGTATTCACCTGCAGTTGCACGGAGCCGAGGGCCACCAACATCAGGTTCTGGCCGGTCGTCGTTTGATCTGCCACCACCGTCACCTGAAGGGTGGAGGCGATACCCGAATTGGGCTCAATCGCTTGCACGGTGACGGTGCCTGCTGGAACGTCGGTCAAGACGTAGTTCCCGTTGCTGTCCGTATAAGTGTAACGGTAGAAATAGGGGCTTGGCACATAGATCAGAACATAGACGCCAGCCGCGGGGTTCCCAGCCCCGTTTGTGACTGTCCCGCTAATCGCACCGGCGGGTTGGATGGTAATGTTGGCCGTCACCGTCTGGCCCGCCGTCACTTGCGCGATGGTTTGGCCGCTGAGATCTGAGCAACACTGGGACTCGTAGATGTAAGCCGTCAGAGCAAGGCTTCCAGGTGGCGCAGTCAGTATCTTAAACGTGCCGTCGGCGGCAAGATATGCGTCGTGCGCGGTAGCGTTGTTATCCAAGAATTGGACGTACCCGCCCGTGGTCACCGCCGCGCCCGTATCCCGCTGCACGGTTCCCGTGACCACACCGGTGTCGCTGAATACCACGTTCTGGGTGGCGGTCGTTTGGCCCGGCGCGAAATTACCCGTCGTGGGCGAAGATTGAACGCCGCTGGTGTCCGTTGCAATTAACGTGAAGGCATCCAGCGGAATGGCGACTGACGAGCCGCCATTGTTGAAGGACGCGGCGAAATTGAAATTGCCATTACTGTCGCTGTAGGAGTTATGAGTTCTACCAAAGTAAATGTTGTTGCTCTTAAACGAGACCTGAGCGTTGGGATCGGGAGTGACGTTGTCTCCCAGCAGCACCTGGCCGTTGACCGTGCCATTGAGGGCGGGAAGCGGACCGAGAGCGCTGACGCCGCCAGCCGGGATGGCAAAATTCTGGATCTCACTCAGTTCCGCAGCCGTCAACCCAGCCAGTGCTTCCGGCGGCAACTGGACCAGCCGCGCCGCCGAAGCCGCCGCCGCCGCACGGCTCACCTGCTGCACGCCAAAGTGCATCAGGGCCACCGTCTGGCCCGCCGGCACCTTTACACTCTGCCAGGTAAGAGACAATTGTTGCTCGTTACCCGTGGACGGCGCGAAGCTAGCCGCGCCCACCCTCTGCGCTCCGTTGGGGCCATCAAAGGTAAAGGCCACGGCGGGCGGCCCGTAGACTAGGAAAGGATCGTTGTCGACGTTGTCGTCGATCACCACCCAATAATCGGGGTTAGTCGGGTCGGTTACGTTCAGCACATTGTCGCCCCGCGAGGTCGTAATAATGGTAGTTGGAACGTAATAGGAGTAGATGTTGTCTACCACGTTGACGTCCACGGTGACGTCATTCGCCGTCGGATTATTCAAAATCTCCAGGTAACGGGCAAAGTACCCGTCTTGCGGTATGTAGACTTTCCGCGTGACGTTCAACCCAGCCAGGTTCTGCTCTTGCACTGCGATCTGGCGTCCGTTGAGTTCCTGCGTGCCGACCGGTGCGCCCGTGAACGCAGTGGGCGTGCCGCTGGAGACGAGGTTCAGTAGGAACGCACCCTGATTTTGATTGAAGTCGCCGCGGAAAACGTTATCGGTCCCGCTGAGGATCGAGGCGTTGGGCTGGATATCGAAAAAGAAGTCGCTGGCGTCATAAAGGTCAGTTGGTAAGGATACAGACGTGATAATCGTAACGTCGATTGTCTTACCCTGATCGGTAGCCATGACTGTTCCGGTGGCGCTACCGATTACGGCGCCGGTATTGGCACTATAAGCCTGCACCGTGAAGCTCCCCTGCGGAACATTCGGAATTGTCAAGGTGCCGTCGGCCGCCGTATCACCCGCAAACTGGAACTGCCCGATGAAGCCGTTCTGTATGTAGATCGGGGAATTTGCAATCGGATTGCCACTTCCATCCACCACAGCCACGTGCACGCTGGCAATAGCAGGCAAGATGATGTTAACCGTCAGCGCCTGCCCGTCGGCGGTGATGCCCGGGCTGTCCACCTCAGTGTACGTGTAGCTGCTGGTGGGATGGAATGCGCGGACGGTGATCGCCCCCGCGGGAATATTGGGAATGGTGTAGTTCCCGTTGGAATCGGTGTTGGCAGAGCCCAGGGTTTGGTTCGTGCAGTAGGCATCGTCATAGTAATAGGTATAGAAGCCGTGACTGTCGCAGATTCTCACCAGGGTGTTCGCAGCCGCGGTCCCACTCGCGAACGTAACGGTACCCTTCACCGTCCCGATTGCAGGCAGAGTAATCGTTACGGGCACCGTTTGGCCGTTGGAGGTGATGGTGGCCGTGGCCGTGGCGAAGAAGCTTGAGTTGGGGAGATAGGCTTCGAGATTGGAGGTCCCCGCTGGAACATTGGCGATGGTCAGCTTGCCGGTGGAATCGGTTGACCCTGCAAAGCGGTAACCTTGCCCTTGCCCAGGGAACTGAATGTCTACGCTAGAGCCCGACACCGGCGTGCCGCTGGCGGTATTCACCTGCACCTGCACCGAGCCGAGGGCAACCAACATCAGGTTTTGGCCAGTCGTCGTTTGGTCTGCCACCACCGTCACCTGAAGGGTGGAGGCGATACCCGAATTGGGCTCAATCGCTTGCAGCGTGACGGTGCCTGCTGGAACGTCGGTCAAGACGTAGTTCCCGTTGCCGTCGGTAACGGTATAACGCTCGAAACCTGACACCAGCGCGTACACCGAGACGTTGGCGGCGGGGTTCCCAGCCCCGTTCGTGACTGTCCCGCTGATTGCACCGGCGGGTTGGATGGTAATGTTGGCCGTCACCGCTTGGCCCGCCGTCACCTGCGCGATGGTTGTGCCGGTGAGATCGGAGCAACACTGGGACTCGTAGATGTAAGCGGTCAGAGCATAGTCTCCAGGTTGAGCGGTGAGTATCTTAAACGTGCCATCGCTGGCAAGATACACGTAGTGGTAACCGTTGTTACTAACGTATTGGACGTACCCGCCCGTGGTCACCGCCGCACCCGTATCCCGCTGCACGGTCCCCGTGATCAAGCCGGTGTTGGTGAACATCACGTTCTGGGTGGCGGTCGTCTGCCCCTGAGCAAAACTCCCGGTGGCCTGCGGAGACTGCGCGCCCGTCGTAGAATCAGTTGCCGATAGCGTGAAGGCATCCAGCGGAATGGCAACCGAACCTCCGTAGTTGTTGAAGGTGGAAGCAAAGCTGAAATTACCGTTGGCGTCGCTGGTCGCGAATTGGGTCCTGCCGAAGAAGTTGTTGTTGCTCTTAAATCTGACCTGGGAGTTGGGAACAGCCGTGCTGTTGTCAGCGGCTAGCGTCTGCCCGTTGACCGTGCCATTCAGGGCCGGGAGCGCAGCCAGAGCGCTGACGCCGCCAGCCGGTATGGCAAAATTCTGGATCTCACTCAGTTCCGCAGCGGTGAGACCGGCCAGCGCTTCCGGCGGCAACTGAACCAGCCGCGCCGCCGAAGCCGCCGCCGCCGCACGGCTCACCTGCTGCACGCCAAAGTGCATCAGCGCCACGGTCTGGCCCGCCGGTACCTTTACACTCTGCCAAGTAAGAGACAATTGTTGCGTGTTACCGGTGGACGGCTCAAAGGTAGCCGCGCCCACCCTCTGCGCTCCGTTGGGGCCATCAAAGGCAAAGGCTACGGCGGGGGGCCCGTAGACTAGGAAAGGATCGTTGTCGACGTTGTCGTCGATGACCACCCAATAATCGGGATTAGTCGGGTCGGTTACGTTCAGCACATTGTCGCCCCGCGAGGTCGTAATGATGGTAGTTGGAAAGTAATAGGAGTAGATATTGTCTACCACATTGACGTCCACGGTAACGTCATTCGCCGTCGGATTATTCAAAATCTCCAGGTAACGGGCAAAGTAGCCGTCTTGCGCTACATAAACCTTTCGGGTGACGTTCAATCCATCCAGGTCCTGTTCCTTGACCACGATCTGGCGTCCGTTGAGTTCTTGCGTACCGACCGGTGCGCCCGTAAACGCAGTGGGCGTGCCGCTGGATACCAAGTTGAGCAGGAACGCACCCTGATTCTGATTGAAGTCGCCGCGGAAAACGTAATCGGTCCCGCTGAGGATCGAGGCATTCTGCTGAATGTCAAAGGTGAAGTCGCTGGCGTCATAGAGATTCGTGGGCAGATTGATAGAGTTGTTGAGCAGTTGAATGTTCGCCGTAACCGTCTGCCCAACCTGATCGACCTCGCCGCTCGCTTCTCCCTCAACGGGCTGTGAATTGAAAGTCCCCGTCGCTGTGGCAGTAAATCGGCCCACGGGAACGTTCGAGAATGTGTACAAGCCGTTCGGGTCCGTCGTCGTCGTGAAGGAACCCCCAACCTCCGAGTTCGCGCTGCTGAGCGATACACTGACATTCGCGGCAATCGAGCTGTCCGGATTCGTCACCGTTCCCGTGACCGTCCCCTGTCCCACTTCCACCAGATTCTCGGTAGCAATTTGACCATTGCTCGTGAGCGTGACGCCCGAGATTTGGGCGCGCAACTGGTTGTTGTTGTCAAAGGCCTGTAGCGTGTAGGCGCCGAGCGGGGCGGCAGTAAAGGTGTAGCTGCCGTCACCGGCGCTAGTCGTCTGACGGCTGACCGGGCCGGAGAGTTTGACGGTAATATTTGGCACCGCCGTCTTGCCATCCGGAGCGAGAACGAGCCCAAGAATAGTCCCGGCAGGTTGCAGTTGCACTGTGACATTTGCGGTGCCACCTATCGACACGCTGCCGGTCGTCGATCCGCCCAGAAGGGTGGTAGAAGACGTGGCCTGAACCGAGAAGCTACCTGCCAGGACGTTCTTGAAGGTAACGCTGCCATTCGCTTGCGTGGTGCCGGACTGGCTCCCGCCAAACTGGGTTTGGCTGTACAGCGTCACTTGCGCGTTGGGGATAAGGTTGTTCGAAGCATCCTGAACCGTAACCACGACGGTACCCAAACCGTTCAGGGTGACATTAACCGTGCGTACCTCACCGTTGACGCTCACCTGATTGGTGGTTCGGCCGCGGTCGCCAGTGGCGGGATCGGTCACATCGATCGTAAAGGTGATGAGCGGCACGCCGTTGAAGGTGTAGTGCCCGTTAAGGTCGGCAGTTGTATTGAAAGTGGACCCGTAATAGCAGGAGTAATAATAGTATTGGCAGAGGAGGACAGTCGCGCCAGGCACCGGCGTCACTCCGTCGGCATGGTAAATCGTGCCGGTGACCGTACCCGAGGCAGTCAACTGCACGTTCAGGGTAAGGGTCTGCCCGGAGAGTCCCAGGCCGCCCGACGCCTGGCCGTGGAACTGGGTCACTGGGTCCACCGCCTGTACGGTCACGTTCCCAGGAGTCACCTGGTTCACCGTGTAAACGCCGTTCGCACCGGTAGTAGCGTTGAAGTTCCCGTTGTTGGCTATCACCGTGACCTGAGCACCCGAAACCGGGTTGCCGTTTTCGGTCACCGTGCCGGTCACCGTGCCGCCGACCACGAGGGTGAGATTTTGGGTGGTCGTCTGATCCGCCGTTACGGTCACCTGGGCGCTGGCCGCCGTGTTGGTCAGTTGATCGAACGTTGCCACGGTAAAGGTAGAAGTGGGCACGTCCGTGAAGCTGAACCGGCCGCCGGTATCGGTGTTGATCGAGCGCGAGAACCCCGTCGCCGTCAGGTTGACCGGTACGTTAACTGCCGTGGTGCCGTCCGACCTGGTTACCATCCCCGCCACCGCGCCAGTAGCCGGAATCACGATGTTGGCGGTGCTCCTCTGACTTTCGACCACCAGGGTGGAAATGCTGGCGGTCAGGCCGGTACCCAGAGGATTGGGCAGACTGGCTACCAGTGTGTACGTGCCCGGCGGTATCGCCAGGAAGCTGTAGCTGCCATCGCCGGCAATGCTGGTGGTGATCGGTATCAGCAGGTTCGTGCCCGACATTGTCACTTGGCCCTGGCTGACGACCTCGCCCTCCTGTCGGGTGACCGTGCCGGACACAATGCCGGTGTCCAAGAACACGATGTTCTGTGTCGCGAGCGAAGGCGTAGCGGGATCGAACGTGCCCTGCGTCAGCGGTGACTGAACCTGAGATTGAGGCGCCGTCGCCTGCAAGTTGAAAAGTGCGGACGGAATCGCGACGTTATTGCCCGAGTTTCCGAAGTTGCCGCTGAAGGTGAAATTGCCGTTTGAGTCGGACGTCGTGGAGTAGGTCCGACCGTAGTACGGGAGCGTGCTCTGGAAGGTAACCGGAGCCCCCGGTATCGGCGTGGTGGCATCCGAAGCCTGGACCTGACCAAAGACGTTCGCGGCCAGAAGTGGCAGGGCAGCCACCGTGCTCCCGCCCGCAGGCACAGCGAAGTTCTGTATTTCGCCTATCTCGTCCGTGCCGAGTCCGACGAGGGCTTCGGGCGGTAGTTGGACCAGACGCTGGGCCGAGGCCAGAGCGCCGGCCCGGCTGGTTTGCTGAGCCACAAAGTTCAGGTACGCCACGGTCCCATTGGCTGGGATCGTGACGCTATCCCATTCATACTCAACCTGGCCGATGTCGCTGCTTCCTCCGGCGAAGATCTTGGTGACGATCGTCGCCGGGAGCAGATTGAAGCTGGCGGCACTCGGCGCCTCGGCCGCACCCGGACCCTCGAAGACAAAGGCCAGCTCCGGAATGACGAAGTTCGTCCGTTGGAAGAACAGGAAGGGGTCCTCGTCTAAGTTGTCACCAACGGTCAACCAGTCGTCCCCGTTGCTGGGCGCAGAATCCCCGCTCGAGGTGGCAAGCACTCCTGGGAAACCCGAATTCGTCGGCCTTATATTGGTCAACAACTTGACGTTGACGGTGATCGGGCTCGATGTCGGGTTGGTTATTTCGTCGAGATAGCGCACGAAGTATCCGCTATTCGGCACGAAGATCTTTCGGGTCACGTTAAGTCCGGCTATTCCCTGCTGCTGGACATCAATTTCCTGCCCGCTTTGCGTTGTGGTGCCGGTCGCCTGGCCCGTGAAGAAATTGTCGCCGCCGTTGGACACGATGTCCAGGTTCATGGCGCCAATGTTCTGACTAAAGTCGCCGGAGAATGTGTATTCAAATCCTTTCCCCACCGTCCCGTTACCGAAGATATCCCACGGGAAATTGTTCGCGTCGTAGAGTAAGGCACCGGAGGTTAAGGTCACCGGCAAATTGGTGGCGCTGAGCTGGATGTTCACGGTTACAGTCTGGCCGTTTGTACCTATCTGGCCAGAACCGGCGCCGGCCAGAATCTGCGTCGCGTTTTGCGTGTATGCGGACACCGTAAAGTTCCCGACCGGCACTTGGCCGATCGAGTAATTGCCGTTCACGTCCGTCTGCGCTGAGAAAGTCTGGCCATAGCCGGGAGCTTGGCTCTTAACGGTCACGCTCACGTCAGTCGCCACCGTCGTGTCTGGGTTCGTCACTTGGCCGGAAACCGTGCCCACTCCAATCAAGGTCAGGTTCTGGGTGACTTGTTGTCCTTGGGTGGTCAGCGTCACGCTGGCGCTCGCACGCTGGTTGCCCAGCGCGTCGACGGCAGTCAGAGTGTAAGTACCAGTAGGCACCACGTTGAATTGATAAGTCCCGCCGGCTCCGCTGGTAGTCTGATGGTTCACCTGGCCGCTCAACTGGAGGGTAATGCCCGGCACCGGCGTCGCGCCGTCCGGGGCAAACACGGTACCCACGATACTGCCCGAGGCCTGTAACTGTACGGTAACACTTGTGCTTCCGTTCGCCGTTACACTGCCCGTAGCGGACCCGGCCAGTTGCGTACTTGGATTCACCGCCGACACCGAGAAAGCGCCCGCAAGCACGTGCGCAAAGGTCACCGTGCCGTTAGCTTGCGTGGCCCCTGTCAGCGTTCCGCCAAAGCTGGTTTTGCTGGTAACCGTAACCTGAGCGCCGGACACCGTGTTCCCGGCGCCGTCGTCCACCGTGACCACCACCTGCCCGGTCCCGTTCAGGCTGATGTTCACCGTAACCACTTGGCCTTGACTGCTGATCGACCCGCTCGCCGCTCCGCGATCTCCCGTCGACGCGTCCACGGCCGCAACGTTGTAAATTCCGACCGGCAGCAGGCTAAAGCTGTAGTTCCCGCCCGAATCCGCGGTCGCGGTCAGGCCGTAGGTCGATAAGCTGACCTGCGCTCCCGGCACCGGCGTGACGCCGTCCGACCGGTAAACGACTCCGGCGATCGACCCCGCCGGCCCGAGCGTAATGTTGGCGGTCACCGTCTGTCCATCAGTATTTACGGTACCGGTCGCGCTCCCGCCTCGACGCCCTATCGCATCCTGGGCCGTCACGCGGAAGGGGCCCACAAAGACCCCGTTGAAGGCGTAATTGCCGAAGCTGTCGCTGGTGGCGGTGAAACTCCCACCGAAGACGGAACTGCTCGCCAGCATCACCAACGCGTTGGCTACCGGATTTCCGCTGGAGTCTGCCACCACTCCATGCACCATTCCCCGGCCCAGGAAGGCTACATCCGCTCCCACAGTCTGGCCCGTCTCCGACAAGTTTCCTGTCGTACGGCCATGATTGCCCGAACTGTCGGTCGCATCTATCGTAAATGTGCCGATGGGAACGAGGTTGAAAGCGTAGCGTCCCACCGGGTCGGTGCCGGTGGTGGCAAACTCGGGACCCGAGATGCTTACCGTCACCCCCGGACCTACCGGCGTAACCGCGTCCGCCTTCATCACCACGCCATTGATTGTCCCTGAGGGGCCAAGCATCACGTTGATGGCGACCGACTGGTTGACGCTCAGCACCCCCTTGGCTTGTCCCTGCAAATCAGTCTTGGGGTCAATAGCGAAAACGACGATATTTCCCGCCACCATATTATTTATGAGATAATGGCCGGTAAAATCTGTAGTGGCAGATCTGACGTTTGGCCCTTCCGAGACGGTAACCTGGGCACCGGTCACGGGGTTACCCTTTAAATCGGTAACCACGCCCGATACTGCGCCGGCATCCACTGAGATCTGAATCGTGCCGACATCCGTAACTCCCTTTGGCACGACGGCCTTGGATCCCGAGCTACCATCTAGAATCTGCCCGGAATTGGTGGTCTGGGCGAGGACGTTAATGTTTCCGAGGTCGGCCGGAACAAAGGGGATACTGAAGAAACCGGTGGCATCGGTGGCGCCGGTAAAATAAGTCAAGACGACCGTAGAAGCTCCGAAAACGGGGTTGCCGTTTCCGTCGACCACGCGACCTTGTACTGTCGTAGTGGGATCGGGTACCAGAGGATTCAGGCCGAGCTTGACCTCGATGCCGTCAGGAATACCGTCGCCGTCGGTGTCGGGGTTCAGGGGATTGGTGCCCAGTGCGAGTTCCTGCCCGTCCGTTAATCCGTCGTGGTCCGTGTCCGGGTCGAGGGGGTTGGTTCCGATCTGGACTTCCTTCCCATCGGGGACGCCGTCGCCGTCGGTGTCGGGATTATGGGGGTCTGTTCCAAGCTGGTATTCCTGGAGATTCGTAAGGCCGTCGCCATCGGGGTCCTGGCCGGCGACGCTGGGGTCGTGCGGATCAAAGCCGTTGGCAATCTTCCATGTGTCGGGAATCCCGTCGCCAACTGAGGATACGGGAAGCAAAACCTGGAATTGGATCGCGGCCAGGACACCTTCATTGGTCGCGGTGATGGTCACGTTGCCCGATCCCACAGCGGTCACGGTCCCATTGGAGTCCACCGTAGCGACACTGGGGTTACTCGAAATGTACATAGTCCCGGAGCCAGCAGCGGTGACGCTCTCCAGTGTCCCATAGTCGAATTGGGTGACATCGGCAGGGGACGGCGTGGGATAGGTTGCAAACACGGCCAAATGTACGGTCTGACCCGCGGTAGTCAGGGTGGTTACGTCCTCCTGAACATCTACTTCGAGGGAAAGGGGGGGAGGGGTAAAGTTATTAAAGTCGATCGCGCCGATCGCAATACTGCCATTGGCGCTGAGTGACAAAAAGCCTGACTGACCCTGGCTGATTGACCCATCAGGGTTCACGCAGCGTGCCCGCACCCGATAGAGGCTCTGGGTGTTCGCCGGCACGTTGCCGATGGCAAAACTTCCATCGGCATTTACTGGCACGGTCCGGTTGAGCAGGCTGGCGGTGCAGTTCGACCCGAGCTGCGCGTCTGCTCTAGAGAGCGAGCCGATCCAGGTTGCCACGGCAATGAAACCGAGAGCACCCGCGCGCCTTAGCCCGCGTGGGATCCGCCGATTAGTCATCTGGGATGCAGCCACGACTCCCTCCGTCAAGCCAGTCAGACCGTTTCCTCGTACAAGTCTGACCCTCGTCGAATATGTTCCGCCTCGGGTTATCTCACTCAGGTAGTGCGACCAGTAATCCTCTGGCACTCTTGCTTTAAGGAGCTTACTAAGCCGTGATCCGTCGACCCGCAGAGGTCGATGGCCCGGCCTCCAAGAACTTTCACCGACAGCACATAGTTCACGATGCGATGACCCTCTTCCAAAAAAATCCGCTCCGAGATTTCGAACTGTTGAATTTCCTCCCTGCGAATCACCCGGAACGGCTTCGCTCGAGGGCCCCGGAAAAACAGAATATTGCCGGATTCATACGGCACTTCGAAGCGAGGTTCGCGAAGCACATAGCGAAACAACGAGAACCATGCCAGCAAACTGAAGCACCAAACTACGTCCTTTATAAACGGGGGCAGGTGCCGATTCATGCCCTCCGGCTGGAGCCAAAGCAGTAGGGACAGGCCGGGTCCAAAAAGGATCGACATCAGCACGATAACCCAAAAAGCCTTCGGCGAGAGACGACACACCAGTTTGCTATCCGTGTGCGAGATCGAGGCACTGTTCTCGGTCCCCACAAACCCCACAAACGGACCACCAAACCGCGGCAGACCTCGCCGAAACTGGTCTCGGTCGCGGGGTGTCCCAAACCAAATCCTGTTATCGAGGCATTCAGCAACAACCATAATTCCTCGCTGGCACGGAAGACCACATTGCGGCTGTCACCGCGCAGCCGTTCGAACGCTTGGCGCCGATAACGGCTTCAGGAACCTCTGATCGAAGAGGTTCGTGTTCTGCAGGAAATCGTCGAAGAAGCTCAAGAAGAACACGTTTGTGAGTTTGAGCTGACGCGTCTTCGGATCTCGGAGGATGTATTGGTAGCTGAGCGACCCCGGCAGCCAAGTCCTGCCTTTTTGGGGCCCATAAAACACAATGTACACAGGGTCTGCATTAAGCACGAACTTCACGTAGCGCCCCCCGACGGTGGACAAGTAGAACTTCTCGAACTCCTCCTTGCTCATTGTCGCGAGCCACTTTCGCAGTTTGTCCTGACTTTTCTCCGTGTGCATCTGGATGAAACTCTCGATTGACCGGCCCTTCAAAGCGAGATAGGCACTCCGATAAAAAGCCAAAACCGGACTGGGCGCCGCTACGGCAGCGTTGAAGACGTCGAAATCGATAGACTCTCCGTCAAACCCCAGAACCACCGGGTACTTGCCAGGATCGTGGGGCCCGTCTACCGGAATCGCGTAATGGTACTTCAGCTTCGGAGTGACAGCAGACTGATACGCTTGCGGGTTCTTGGCCACCTCATCCATCCAGTTTACGATCAGAAGCTCCACTGGACTGCCGGAGGTAACTTCCTGAACCACCACCTTGTCATCCTTGGCACCGACTGAAAACCCTCGGCGCCTCGGTCGCCCGGGAGCCTGGGGGTCCCAGACAAACAGGTCTCGGGAACCTACCCGGATGTCAGAAATCACCTGAACGTTCTCGAAGTTTAAAAATGCTGAACGATAAAGGGCAACGAAATCCTCAGCACTCGCGTTCGTCAGGGGAACCACGGTGCCGGTTTTCCCGTTATCCTGGAGCTTCTGCGCCGGCGGCGTCCAGAGCTGAGCGGCCTTGATGGAATTATTATTCCGTACCGCGCTCACGATCTGCGCAAACGCAACTTCACGCTCGTCCACCGTGTGCGCGTCGAAAATCGCAAAAGGAACTCCGTAGCTCCTGGCTTGAAAATCCAGAAACATGGACGATGAGATATACTGCCCGTCCACGCTGATCGGGACGCGCATCGTCTGAAGTGTAAAGCCGGCGGCGAGGGCCCAGGCAGCCAAGAAATGAGCGCCGACCGTCCCTGCGACCCGTAGCCATAGTCCGTTCCGAGCCACTCTGTTGTCTTCCGCTGGCTGCACTTCGTTTTCTCCCTTTGATCGAAAACAACCCCGACCGGGCTACAGGCCGGTATTGCCTCCACCACCGCTAAAGATCGTGTATTCAAAGACGACGCGCTGAGGACGCGCTGGGATATCAAGACTGAATTCGGCCCGCAAAACTACCCGGCCGAGCGTGGCAAAGCCTTGGAGCCCCGAGCCGCAGTTAGGCTTGTTGTACGATATGCCGACCCTGAAACTGGCTCGAATAGCCAACGGGGTAATTGTTATTCCTCCGCAGGCCTTCGTTGTCCAGTAACTCTCGACGCAAGCTATCGCCTCAAACGTCGTCTTGATTTCGGGATCCAGACTGGCGTTGGCCTCGCCGTAGAGGCAGTTATTGTTGGGGTCGCAGGCGTCTTGCCGTATCCCACCCTCCCCGTTTAAGCGGAGGTTGGTGGTGAAGAAGGCTCCCACTTCGAAGTCTATGGAAATAATGACAACCGTAAAGTCAAACTCCTTGGTGATAGTGGGAGAGCCGAATAGAGGTATGTTTGCAACGTTGGCTGTCAACTGAACACTAGCCGCTCCCTCTTTAACACCGAGAGTCTGTATTCCGGTGTCTTTGTTACAGCAGTTCTTCGCCCTGCCCTTGAAGCCCACTCTTGCTTCCTTGAATTGCACACCCCCCAAACCAGGAATAAGTTGGACAACAGAATTGATCTTGCTGAGGATATCCGGGGGGACTTTTGCGTCGGCAGACAGAGAGAGATCGTCCGACCAACTCGAAGTATCCACCATCTTGCCCGTGCATTGGCCGCCCTTGCACATCGGGTTCTCAATGCACTTATTCATCGGGTCGCAAGGCATGCCATCGGTATTGTTCGACGGCACGCATGCGCCACCCTTGCAGTAAGCCTTCCCGCAAACACTGTTGCCGCTGTCGCATTCGGTCCCGTCGCCCACATTCATCGTCTGGCAGGCCCCATTGACGCAGGTCGAGGTCTGGCACGGATTGCTGGACGTACAGGCGCTCGCGCAGTTCTTGGGTGGAGGCGGAGGTGGAGGGAAATGCCATCCCGACTTACTGATACCGAAGCCCGGATCGGAGACGATCACCGAGCCGTCAGCGCTGACCCGCGCGGGCCCCTGAGAAACCCAAGCCATTTGGTCATGGTCATACGAATAGATGTCAACAACAGTCCCAGGCGCCAGCCCGCTCGTGTTCGGAAACTGTACGGCTACCGGAGGGTTGAAATGCAGCCCGGGCGGCTGGAGCGTCCCGGCCATGGCCGGGGCCGTGCCGTTGGGTGGGGCCATCGGGACCCGATCCGCGTGAACCTGCGAGAGTGAAAGCGGCCCCGAGTACGGGGTGCCATCCGGATTGGTTACCGAGCCCGGAGCAACGGTGAACTGATAGCCGGTGACGCCGCTCATCTGGAGGATCACGGGCTGAGTGGAAGTGGGGTCGTAGTTCTGCACCGAAGTCGGGTCCAGCGGTGGAAGACACACTGGCATCCCGAGGGTATTGTTGAGACCGGCGACCGTGGTAATCGTGTAAACCAGGAACGGGAACGTCGCATCCGCCCGCGTACTGGTACTGCCATCGACCTTCATCAGGAAGGTGCCCACCGGAACTGGGGAGAGGGTGAAATTCCCATTCTGGTCGGAAGTTGCCTTCAGCGTGGTTCCTTCGAGCGTGATCGTGGCTCCAGGCACAGGCATGCTGGAATCGTCTTCCACCAAGCCGCTAATGGCGGTCACAGAGACGGTCGCGGCAACCTGTCCTGATGCCACGAAGCTGGCCGCTTGTCCTGTATATCCCTCGAAAGTGGCTGAAACAACGTTATTATTGACGCCCTCCTGTTGCCCTAGGGTGAGAACGGCAGTCGCCATGCCGTTGACGTCGGTGCTCACCGCCAGCGTGTTGTTGCCGTTCAGCGTCCCGCCACCCTGCTGAACGGTGAAAGTAACCGGGGTATAAGGGACGGGGTTGCCACCAGAATCGAGCACGATAACGACAAAGGGTGAAGGCAACGCCTGCCCCACCGCTCCGGTCTGGTTGTCTCCCATGTCGACCAGGATTTCAGCCGCCGGACCGGCTGACGCTGACGCGGAAAAGGTCACTTGTCCCACAAACCCGGTAGAGGTGACGCTCACCTGGTCATTGTCCATGCCCACGCGAGTCCCCAACTGCAATTGGGCGCTGGCCAAGCCGTTCTGGTCCGTTTTTAGCGTGACTTGCTGGCCCTGCTGGGTTGTAGAAGTCAGAATGCCATCGCTCTTCACCACCGTGAAGGTTACCTGCTGGTTGGGAACCGCAGCCCCGTTGGAGTCCACCACTTCGATGACCAGGGGGCTCGCCAACACACTGCCAATCGCTCCCGTCTGGTTATCCCCGGAAACCTTCAGGATCTTTTGGATCGGAATCCCACCCATGTAGTTCACATGGATCTGAGCCTGGGCAGTGTTGCCCGCCGGGTCGGTGGCCGACACCGTTATAGTGTTCGGACCCTGCACCAGCGGCACATTGGGCGCCGAAAAGGTGCTATTCGAGACGGCGGCCGCGATGCCGTTCACCATCACTGTCACTTGCTTGGAATTGATCGAGCCCGGAACCTGCTCGTTGACGTTACCCGCCACAGTCACTGTCGACGACATCAGGGTGGCGCCGTCAGTCGGCATCAGGATCCCCAACTGCGGGGGCGTCGTGTTGAGCGTTACCGTCTCCGAGGCCGTACCCACGTTGCCGCTCGGATCTTTGGCGGTGGCCGTGATGACGTTTTGACCTTCGCGGAGCTGAACGTTCTGGGCCGTAAAAGCCCCGCCACCCACGGCGGCCACGACGCCGTTCACGCTAACCGTGTCTTGAGAGTTGTTCACGGTCCCCGTGACCGTGATCGGATTGCCCGTAGCGTTGAAAACCGTCAGCGGCGCAGGGCTGGTGATGGAAACCTGGGGTACGGTAACGCTTAGGGGGTTGACCGTGAATCCGCTCGACAGCGACATCTGCTGGGCGCCCGAGGTCTGCACGCTGACCGTCTGCGAGCCGGTGGCGGCGGCCCTATCGATCACCAACGTCGCCGTCGCCGTCGTCGCACTGGTCACACTGACGTTGCTGAGTTGGCCCTCAGGGCCTCCGTTGACGGAGATTCCGGGGCCGAAGCTCGCCTGCGTTGCCCCCTGGGCAAAGTTAGAGTACTGCGCGGTAATGGTCACGGTCAGAGTCTGGCCCTGGATTCCAGCGTTTGGGGACACCGATACCAAGCTGGCGGAAGGAACCACGGTTAAACTGGCGGTGTTCCCGCTCTGGAACGCCGCGCCACCACTCGTGGTCCCTGAGATTGACACGGCATACGCAGTGGCGGACGAAACCGTTGTGCCCGCCGGTATGACAAATGTGATCCGGCGCGTGCTGCCGACCACGGTTCGGACGCCGGTCGCCGCCGTGCTGACGGCGTTGCCGCCGCCCGCCGGCGTCAGCGTGATCGTCACATTGCTGGGCGGAATCGTTCCGCTGGGGAAGCCCGAACCAGCCAGGTTCACGCTCGTCAGGCCCGCCTGCCCAGAACTGGGGCTGGTGGGGCTGACGAGCTTCACCTTGGACGTCTGTGCAGCAAGAGGCAACGCCGCCGATAAAATGACGCCGAGAATTGAGAGAACTTTCCGCTTAGGAGTCATCCTCTTTGCCCCCCACCGCTGTTAACGGGCCGCCACCATGTGGCTCTGTTGGAGATGGCTATCGATAATCGCCTTGAACGCGGGCAGGGTCTGAACCCCGTCCACGCGCTGGCCGTTGACAAAGAACACCGGTACACCAAAAACCCCGGACTTCTTAGCCTCTGAGATGTCTGCTTGCACTTGGCTTCGGTAGACGTGCCGGTCAAGGTCGTCGGAAAACTTCTGTGCGTTGAGGCCCAGCCCGCGGGCGTAACTCAACAGGTCGGCTTCGGTCAAGGCCTTTTGATTGGCCAGGATCAAATCCTGCATCGCCCAAAATTTGCCCTGCGCCCCTGCCGCCATGAGCGCCTCGTGCGCCAGGTAGGCGTCCTGATGAAACTCGAGCGGCCGATGCTTGAACACCACCCGGACTTTCTCCGGATAAGCGTCCAACACCTGGTCGATGAGCTGCGCTGCCTTGGGCGCCAGCGGGCTGGCGGCATCGGAATACCAAAGGATCGTCACCGGCGCCCCTTCCGGTCCTTTGGTCGGGCCGCCATCCAAAACCGGGGTCTTGAACCGCTGGGCAGGCTTGACTCCCTTGGCCACCAACGCGCCGTCGATCATCTGCTCGAACTGCGCTGGCGTCGCCGCGCCTTCCAATTCCTTGCCCTCCACGAAAAATGTGGGCGTGCCTTGGACGCCCAGATGAGCGCCCTCGGAGCGGTCGGCCTCCACCATCGCCAGCAGCCTGTCGCTGTCGAGGCCGGCAGCGAACCGGCCCATGTCCAGACCTAGCCCCTTCGCCATCCCCATCAGGTCGTCGCGCTTGATCGCCCGCTGCTGGGCAAGGATCAGGTCATGCATTTCCCAAAACTTACCCTGCTCGCCGGCCGCCAACGCGGCCCGGTGAGCGAGCATGGAATCGCGGTGGAAATCGAGAGGGAAGCTTTTGAACACCAGTTTGACGCCGGAGGGGTATTCCGTGAGAACCTGATTGAGCGTACCTTCTACTTTCGCGCAGAAGGGGCACTGGAAGTCCGCGAACTCGACGACACTGACGGGAGCTTGGGGAGAACCGCGCACCGGGGCTTGGCCAACGGGGATGTTCTCCTGTTGCCCTCCCGACTTGGCTTCTCGAACGGCAGGCGCCGGAGTTTCAACTCCCAAGGCTCGATCCACGGCGAGCTTGAGCGCCTCGAAATTCTCCGCCCCTCCCACCCTCCGCCCGTTAATGAAAAGGGTCGGCGTGCCTGTCACCCCCAGCCCTTTCGCTTCCGCGACGCTGTCGGCAACCAGGGGTCGGTAAGCGTGGGTGTCCAGCGCCCGCCGGAATGCACCGAGATTCAATTGCAGCTCGTCAGCGTAGCGGAGCAAATCGGCTTCTTCAAGGTGCTCCTGGTTCGCAAAGAGCAGATGATACATTTCCCAAAACTTGCCCTGCGCCGCGGCGGCAACTGAGGCCTCGTGGGCGAGATCCGCGTGAGTGTGAACGGGGAGCGGGCAGTGCTTGAAGATCACCCGAACCTTGTCCGGATACGATTTCACAATCTCGTCCAGGACTGGCGCCATTTGTCCACAAAACGGGCACTCAAAATCCGTGAACTCCACAATTGTCACCGGCGCACTCGCGCTTCCCAGGTACGGAATAGTGAAGACCGGGGAGCCCGCTTCCCTGCCGCCGGTCGATGCGTCCGTAGCACGAGTCGGCGGCGGCTCGGGTTGTGAGGGATCGGCTGTAGCCGAACTTGGTAGGGCAATCGATTGACCCGACCGGGCAGGGGCCTCGATGCCGTCGGCCGAAGATGCCCACCGGGGCCCGGCCTCGTCCCTCACACCGGCTCGCAATAAGAAGAATGGATAGAAAAGCAGAAAGACGACCAGAAGCGTAGCGTTCAGGAAGGCCGGGAATGGAAATCTGGGGAAGAGCCGCACGCGAACCGACGCGACTCCGGTAGCATGACAGTCATGCCTTGGGAAAAGGTCCCTCATCATTACCCCTCCGACTGTCTTCTCGAGACGCCTACTCGTCAAGTCGACACATCATGGCTGCCTACGCCACTGCGCCGCCGATAGATAAGGGGCTTTCGCCCGAATCTGACTACCTCACGGAAGGAAAGGGCCCAACAAATCGACTACAGTCTTCTAACACGCGGCCACGTGACCGCACCCCAAAGCAGCTCTTCGCTACCGAACTCAGAACGACTTGCCGCACAAGGTTCTTATAGCACCCTGATCGACAGCAACACACGTGCTGTAAGCATTCATCAAAGGTACTTCACCCCTCTACGTCCAGGCTATCAACTTACGTGCCTTCCACGCCAGGAGACCGCCGAACGCGAGGCCCAGCAGTTCCACCGAGCCCGGTTCTGGCACTGCCGTTCTCGAACCCGTGTCGGTGAGAATGCCAAGATCGCACGGATCGCCGGCCGGGTCGCAGGCTACCAAGAAATCGGAAGTGCCGCCATTGTTGTTAGGGTTGGGCAAGAACGTGAAGCTAATCGAAGACGATCCAGTGAACACGGAGTTGTCAAAAAGGGTCAGTTGGGTAGCGCTCAAGTCAGCCGTCAAGACTATCTGAGAGAATTCGTCGCTGAGGGAAAAGCCGGGACCAGTCAAGCTGCCCGTGCCGTTAGAAGGGTCAAGGGGGCCCAGGTTTGAGTACGTGATTTGCGGTGCGCCCAAGTCAGTCGCGCACTGCGCGTTGAAACAGGACACCGCCAGCGCCACATTGCTGAACACCACGTTGGTCGACACCGGAAAGTCAGAGGAGCCAGTGCTGCTGAGGCCCGTGAAGTCGTCGACATTAATAGTGACGATGCTCGGGCTGTTGCTGAGGTTGAGATAGATGTCCCCTATGTTTATGCTGTCCGCCCAAGCCGTTGCCCCACCGTTCAGGACCAGGCCCAGAAGCAAAAAGAAACAAGCCCTTCGCATCGCTAAGTCCTCCCACTCTCAGTTCACGCGCTGCCCGAGGTCTTAAGAAAGCGTCACCGGGCAGCCCCTTTTGGGGGTTCGCTCCGATTCAGCTAAACCCACGCCTTCAGGCTGCTGAGGCGAACAGCGCTGAGTCCGATTCTCTCTGATCGCGATGTCATCTCCGGCTGAACCCAGAATCTTTCAGGCGCACGCGATGTCACCCGGAAACAGCCTCGCCCCTTAGGATCGACCCCTCGCGGCGCGTTCGCAGCCACAAGGCCGTTCCCGCGAAGTGCCGAACCCATACATTAACTTTTTTCTGCGGAGAGCCCACCTGAATGAAGCACGTTTCTACCATCATGCCTTCACGGTTGTCAAGCTTTTTTTACTGTAAATGAGTTTATTTTCGGCCGCGTTCATATCTCATTTAGAATCTTCTCATTTGTCCTTGTTCCGCGCCTGTTGACCTCACCGGAGCCAAGCTCTGCTGGGCCCGAAGCGTGGCGCTCAGCGAGGCAGTCGGTGAAGTCAACCACCGCGGGTCCCGTGTTTTGGTTTCCTCCCGGCAGTAGAGCCTCGTATGCTAGCCTGCCGTACCGTCGACGCCGACCGCGCTCGGTGGTCTCCTGCCACTTCAACTTCTGTTCCCCGTGGTCCTCCAAGCAGACCTCCAGACCTCCCTGCAATCGTGCCGTGAACGAGCCCACCAGGCTCGGCCGGGCGCGCGTACCACCGTCTCCTTGTTATGTCTTTCCGGCGGCGCCTGGGTAGCTCATTGTTTCCGGGTGACTTCACAGCGGCTTTCCTCGGACGTCGCAGTTTGGGGAAGTTGGTCAGCAGTCAGCTCATGAACCAACCACCGTTGACGTTGATGGTCTGTCCGTTCATATACCCGTTTCTGGCAAGCATGACAGCCACTTCCGCGACCTCGCCCGGCGATCCGTATCGGCCGACCGGGATCCGGTCTGGCTTCGCGTTGGGATTGGATGTCACCATTTCGGTCTCCACCAGCGCGGGAGCGATGGCGTTTACCGTGATGCCTTCCTTAGCCAATCGCTGGGCATAAAAGTGCGTCAGACCGAGGATGCCGGCCTTCGAGGCGGCGTAGTGCGGTCCGACGACTCCCCCTACCTGCGCTGCCACCGAGGACAGATTGACGATGCGGCCCCACTTGCGAGCCCGCATACCGGGCAGCACGGCTTGCGTCACGAGGAAGCAGGATTTGAGGTTCGCCGTGATCACCTCGTCCCAATCCTGCTCGGTGATCTCCTCGATAGGCTGGGGGCGGGAAATGCCGGCGTTGTTCACGAGGACATCGATAGGCCCAATCCAGTCTTCGCCGGCTTTGATGAGGCGCTCAACATCGCTCGCGGAGGACACGTCAGCCTGGATGTTGACACACCGCCGCCCCAACTGACGGATCTCCAACTCCACGGCCTGCGCTTCTGCCGAGCGCCTCAGAAAGTTGAGCACCACATCGGCTCCGGCCTCCGCAAGCGCCAACGCGATCGCGCGGCCAATCCCTCGACTCGAACCGGTAACCAAGGCGACTCTTCCCTTGAGCTCATCCATGAGACCAGGATACATCATTCGGATTCTGATTCGACACCGCGGGAGTCTGCTGCTCAGGAGTCGACAATCGCCACTCTTCAATCAAGAGTAGGCGGAGCCTGCCCGGAGCGAACCGGCCGTCCCAGGTAGGTGGTTAGTGGGATTGGGTCCGCTTTCTTCCAACCCGGCTCTGAAAGAGCGCTTCGAGCGCGAGGCCCGTGCCATTTCGTCGTTGAATCATCCCCGCATGTGCATTCTGCACGACGTTGGGCACCAAGACGGCGTCGACTTTTTGGTGATGGAGTATTTGCAGGGAGTTGGCCCTTCCTTCGCGGGAGCGGGACGCTCCCGCCACAGCGGGCGAGACGCCCGCGCTACCTCTGATTCGACTCTTATGTCGCGCACCCAAGACCCGCCCCCAAACGATTGCGAGCTGCGCAATTCCTCATTATAGCGCCGGAAATGATGAATTATTGACTGACTGATCGTATGAGCGTCAGAAACGCGGAAAAGGCATCATTCAGCAGAGTTGGGAAGCGGCGCCAAGTGGTCATCCCTAAGCGGGTCTGCGAAGCTCTCGGCCTCCAGGAGGGCGATTTTGTCGAGGTGCAACGTGCTCAGGGCGCTGTCCTCATCAAGCCCAAGAAACTGGCCGACGCCGACGATGTCCTTACGCCTGAGGAAGAGACCCTCGTTCGCCGGGGAGAAGTTCAACATCGACGCGGCGAGTACATAACCCTCCAACTCCGCCATGAACTGGACCATCCGGCTGTAAAAAGACGCCGCAAAACAGCTTAGCAATATTCTCAGTTGCGGCATCGAGGAAATGATGAACTGAAGACCAGCGACTCTTAACTCTTCTCCTTTGTTCATCATTCATCATTCATCATTTTCTTCAGTCCCTGTAAGATATAGAGTGGCAATGCCAATCGCAGGAGTGTCGCTCAATTCCGAGGTTCAGTACCTGAAGGGCGTGGGCCCGGTGCGCGCCGAACTCCTATCCACACGCGGCATTCACACCGTGGAGGATCTGCTCTATTACACGCCGTTTCGGTACGAGGACCGGAAGCGCGTCACTCCTATTCGCGACCTCATGCCCGGCCAGTACGCTACCATACTGACGCGGGTGCTCACCTGCGGCCTGATGCGCACGCGCGGCGGGATGTACATCTTCGACCTCTCGGCGGTGGACGCCAGTACGACAGAAGTCGGCAGTCGGCAGTCGGCAGTCGGCAGTCGGGAAGAATGCCGACTCCCGTCCCCAACTTCTTCCCAACTCCCGACTCCCGACTCCCGATTCCCGTCTTCACGGCGCGGCAACATGATCCGCTGCAAATGGTTCAACGCCGCGTATCTCCAGAAGAACCACATCTTCCGCGCCGGGCAGCGCGTCTTCTTCTACGGCAAGGTGGAGCGCGACCAGTACGGCGTGGGCAACCTGCAAATTATCCAGCCGCAATATGAGATTCTCCCCGAAGCCGAGGAAGTGGACGAAACTCCGCTGGAAGTGGGGCGCGTGGTGCCGATTTACGAATCGATCGGCGCCCTCACTCCGCGCGTCCTCCGGCGCCTCACCTGGAACACCCTGGCGCTGGTGGAGGGGCAGATTCCCGAGTACCTGCCCGAGAGTGTGCGCCGCAAGAACAAGCTGCTCGACCGAGGCCCTGCCATCCGGCAGACGCATTTTCCGGCCGAGACCACGGACTTGGAGGTGCTGGCGCGCTTCCGCACTCCGCCCCAGGTGCGGATGATCTTTGAGGAGTTCTTCAATGTGGGCGCGCGGCTGGCGCTGAAGCACCGCAATCAGAAGACGGCCGCCGGCATCCAGTTCCGGGTGATGCCGAGCGCCCGCGAGGTGATCAAGAGGATTCTGCCCTTTCATCCCACCGCCGCGCAGAAGCGCGTGCTGCGGGAAATCGTGGACGACATGTGCTCGCCGCACCCCATGAACCGGCTCCTCCAGGGCGACGTGGGATCGGGCAAGACCATCGTGGCCATCCAGGCGGCGATCCTGGCTATCGAAAACGGCTACCAAGTCGCGCTGATGGCGCCCACCGAAATTCTGGCGACGCAACACTTCCTCTACGTCCGGCAGCTTGGGTTGCCCTACGAGGTGGATCTTCTGGTGAGTGCGCGCAAGGCGAGCGAGAAGGAGGATCTGAAGCGGCGCATCGCCGCCGGCGACGTGCGACTGGTGGTGGGGACGCACGCCTTGCTCGAAGAGGACGTGGAGTTTGCGCGAATGGGCCTGGTGGTGATGGACGAGCAGCATCGCTTCGGCGTCATGCAGCGCTACTCGCTGATCCGCAAGGGCGTCACGCCGGACGTCCTGGTGATGAGCGCCACGCCCATCCCGCGCACGCTGGCTCTGACGCTTTACGGCGATCTCGACGTCTCGGTGATCGATCAGCTCCCGCCCAACCGCACGCCGATCGCGACCAGACTCTTCGCCGAGCGCGACCGCGAGCGTGCCTTCGAATTCATGCGCGACAAGCTGCGCGCCGGCGAGCAGGCTTACGTCGTCTACCCGCTGGTGGAGGAGTCGGAGAAGCTCGACGTTCGCGCCGCGGTACGCGAGTACGAGCACCTCAAGGCCAACGTCTTCCCGCAGTTTACGGTGGGGCTGCTGCACGGACGCCTGCGCAGCGAGGAGAAAGACGACGTCATGCGCCGCTTCAAGGCGGGCGAGGTGCAGGTCCTGGTGGCGACGACGGTGGTGGAAGTGGGCGTCGACGTGCCGAACGCCACGGTGATGCTGATCGAGCACGCGGAGCGCTTCGGCTTGGCGCAACTGCACCAGCTTCGCGGGCGCATCGGACGCGGGCGCGGCAAGTCCACGTGCCTGCTGGTGGCCGCCGGAGGCCGCTCCGAGGTGGCCGAAGAGCGCCTGCGCACCATGGTCGAAACCACCGACGGCTTCAAGATCGCTGAGATCGACCTGAAGCTGCGCGGCCCCGGCGACTTCTTCGGCACGCGGCAGGCCGGAATCCCGACGTTCCGCATCGCCAACCTGGTGCGCGACCAGGAAATCCTGGAGTGGGCCAAGCGCGAGGCGGATGATTTTATCGAGCATCCGGCATCGCAGCAGGAGTGGGAGGAGTTTGTCCACTATCTGCGGCACGATTGGCCGCGGCGACATGGACTGGCGCGGGTGGGGTGAAGAAAGTCAGAAAGCAGAAAGCAGAAGGCAGAAGGCGGAAGGCAAAAGGCAAAGGTGAGGAAAATCAGAAAGCAGAAATCTGAAATCAGAAGAAAAAGGACTCGCCCGGCAAGGACGTTTTGGGCGGAAAGCTGATCGCTGAAGGCTGAGAACTGAAAACTGACCACTGACTACTGAGAACTATTCATGAGAATAATTGCCGGCACTTACCGCGGACTGCGCTTGAAAACCCTGAAGGGCGGGAATCTGCGTCCTACCTCCGACCAGTTGCGCGAAACGCTTTTTGACGTGCTGGGTCCGCGCGTGGAGGGATCGGCTTTCCTGGACACATATGCAGGAACCGGTGCGGTAGGTTTGGAGGCCCTCAGTCGCGGCGCGGGAGATGTGGTCTTTATCGAGCACCACCGGCCGGCAGTGGAGTTGATTCGCAAGAACCTCGAGGCCTTGGGCATCGATTCCGGCTACCGGCTGATCGCTCGCGACACCGTGACCGGCCTCGAACGGCTCGCCAAGGAGAACGAGCACTTCGACATCGTGTTCCTCGACCCGCCTTACGAAGAAATCCGCGAGTACCACCACGTCCTGCGGCAACTCGGCCGCTCGCCGATCCTGCTACCTGACTCGATGGTGGTGGCCGAGCACTCGCGCCACTGCGTGCTGGAAGATGCCTACGCCGGCCTGGTCCGGACGCGCTTGCTGCGCCACGGCGACGCGCAACTCTCGTTCTATCGCCTCACCCCTGCATAGCTATCAGCCATCAGGTGTCAGCTATCAGCTAAGACAACCGGACTTTCTTCCGGAAAGCTGAGAGCTGACGGCTGATGGCTAAAGCTAAAAAAAGTGCTTGACCCTGACGTAACGTCAGACTCTACGCTGACCAGGAAGGGAGACGGACGGTGAAAGACACCACGGCACGCTTGTATCAGGCGCACGAATTTGCTGAGCGCGTAAGAGTCACAGTGCGGACGCTGCATCACTACGACCACCTCGGCTTGCTCAAGCCGGCTGGCCGCACAGCGTCCGGCTATCGTCTCTATAGCGAGCGCGACTTTGCGCGCCTGGAGCAGATTGTGGCGTTGAAGTTCATCGGCTTTTCCCTCAAACAAATCAGGGACCTTCTCAATCGGAAGGCGTTCGATCTGCCGGCGACGCTTCGCCTGCAAAGCACGATCTTGAAGGAGAAGCGCCGCCACCTGGACTTAGCCATCCAGGCGATCGAGCGGGCCAAACGCTTGGTGACGTCCCGGGCGTCGAGCCGCGAACCCGACTGGGAGGCGTTCCGAAAAATCATCGAGGTGATCAACATGCAGCAGAACACAGAATGGATGAAGCAGTATTACACCGAGGAAGCCCGCCAGGATCTCGCCGGCCGCAGCACGCCGGAGGTGATCGAGCAAGGCCAACGAGATTGGGCGGCGCTGATCAAGGAAGTCGAGGCAGCGGTGGCGGCAGGCATGGACCCGGCAAGCGAGCAGTCCCAGGGGCTGGCTCGACGCTGGCAGACTCTCATCGACGCCTTCACCGGAGGCAGCGCTGCCGTTGCCGCGGGCCTCAAGAAACTCTACGCCGACCAGTCCAATTGGCCTTCCAGCTTCAAGAAGCCCTATAGCGACGCGGTGGGAGCGTTCATCTGCAAAGCGGCGGAGGCCCGCAAGCAAGGCAAGCAGTGAAGAGGGGACGCGGAGGTCGTCTTGCGAACTGGCGACCTTTGGATGCCGGTTGACGAGAGTTGAAAAGCCGCGGCGCTACTCTCTTGGAGGACCACGGCGAGCCGGCGCGCTCGCCGTGGCCGCCAGGCATCGACGAAGGGGGCTCAGGGGCAAGCCGCCCTCACAAGTAGGCTTTATCGATATAGCACCAGGACCAGTCTTGGCCGGGCTCAACGGACTTCATTACCGGGTGGCCTGTCTGCTTGAAGTGTCCGGTGGCGTGGCGGCCGGGCGAGGAATCGCAGCAGCCGACGTGGCCGCAGACCAGGCACATTCGGAGCGCGACCCACCGCTGGCCGCTCTTCAAGCACTCCTCGCAACCCTTCGTGTTGGGCTGGACGGGCCGCGCTTGATCAAGGTGCGTACAGGAAGTGGCCACGGACCCTCCTTTCGCGATCCAGGATCGCAACGTCGAAAGCAGACCCCACCTCATTATTCGAAGATACCGAAGTGCGGCGCAGCGGTCAACACGGCAGTCGGGGACCGGTGCGACGACGACCTCCAGTGATATGCGGGAGGAAATTGAGAAGCTGATGGACGTGTGCTATCATCATAATCCGTTGCTGCCCTGAAAGACGCCCTTGGCAGGCCGGGTCGGTCGCTTCCAGCGGGGCAAGGAACCCGCTCCCAGGAGTTCGACTAGGCCTGAGCTGCCTGCTTTGCGGGCAAGCCTCGTCCGCGGCCGCGGGTCAGGATCGTTATGCCAACCTCGTTAACGCAGAAAAGCAGCAAAGCCGACCCCAACTTGTTGGAGCTGAAACTCGCCCACAGCCCCGACTCCGATGATGCCTTCATGTTCTACGGCCTGGCAACCCGGAAGATCCCGACCGGCAAACTGCAGTTCATCCACATCCTGGAGGATATCCAAACGCTGAACGAGAAGGCTCTGGAAGAGGCGTACGACATCACGGCGGTCTCTTTTCATGCCTACGCCTACCTGTCGGACCGTTATCTTCTTCTACCCTGCGGCGCCAGCTTCGGCGAGCGCTACGGGCCACTGGTGGTGGCGCGTAGCGCGTTTGGTCGCACGGAACTGAAGGGGAGGCGGATTGCGGTGCCGGGGAGAATGACCACCGCCTTTCTCGTGCTTCAACTCTACGAGCGCGAGATTACCCCTGTTTTTGCTCCCTTCGACAAGGTGATGAGCCGGGTCACTGCCGGCGAAGCTGATGCCGCCCTGGTGATCCACGAGGGTCAGCTCACTTATGCCCAGGAGGGTCTGAGTAAAGTGGTGGACCTGGGCGAGTGGTGGCACCAGGAAACCGGTCTGCCTTTGCCATTGGGCGGTAACGCTATCCGCCGGACGCTGGGCCCGGAAATCCATCACCAGGTGTCAGAGTTGATGCGGGCCAGCATCCAGTACGGCCTGAACCATCGTGAGGAGGCACTGCTCTACGCGATGCAATTCGCACGTGGGCTCGACACGCCTACCGCCGACCAGTTCGTCTCGATGTATGTCAATGATTGGACCCTCGATTACGGCCAGCGCGGCCGTCGCGCCGTTCAGTTCCTGCTCGATCGCGGGTTCGAAAAGGGCATCCTGCCCCGACAGGTGACCGCGGAGTTTGTGGAATGATGTCCTTGACGCCGGGTCTTTTTCCCTCTGCTGCTCTCGCCGCGAAAAAAGAAAGCAAGAAGAGCCGCGTACCTTTCACGCCCGCACAGCGTCACATCCTGCTGGCGCTTGCCAGCGCGGTGGGTCTGCGGATGCTGGGCCTGTTTCTTGTGCTCCCCGTCTTTACTCTGTACGGCCTCCAATTCACCAAGTCGCGATTCCTGGTGGGATTCGCTTTCGGCTGCTATGGCCTCGCCATGGCCATGACCGAGTTTCCGCTGGGGCGCCTCTCCGACCGTATCGGACGCCGCAAGGTCCTGCTGCTGGGCATGGCGATTTTCAGCCTGGGATCTTTTCTATGCGCGATTCCCGCGTGGCTGCCGGCTTCCATGCGGATCGGCGAATTGCTCTTCGGGCGGCTCGTGCAAGGGATCGGCGCCATCACGTCGACCGCTTTTGCAACGGTTTCCGATCACATCAAGGAGGAGCGCCGCTCGACAGCCATGGCGGTGCTGGGGATTCCCATCGGTGCGTCCTTCATCATCGGTGTCGTCGCCGGTCCCGTCATTGCCGGACGTTTTGGAACCGCGTCGCTCTTCTGGCTCACCGGCGCCCTGGGGCTCACCACGGTTTGGCTGCTGGCTCGCTACCTGCCGGAGGTGGCGCCGCGCCATGCCGCGCCAGCCTCGCTGATTGAAGTCCTGCGCCGACCGGCGGTGCTCCGACTCGATCTCTGCGGCTTCCTCATGAACACGTTCATGACGTCCTTCTGGTTCTTCTTCCCGTTGATTGTCACGGTGCAGCACCACATGCCGATGGGACAGTACTACCGGATTCTCATTCCCATGCTCCTCGCCAGCGGCGTCACGATGTTTGGATTCTCGTCGGGGGCCGATCGCGGTTTCGGCAGAGAGTTGGCGGCTACGGCTTTCCTCATTCTCATGGTCAGCGCGGCCCTGCTATTTCACCCCTCCGCGGGCGGCATGGACCCCACCTGCCTGGTCGCTGTCCTGATTCCTGGCACGTTGTTCCTGATCGGGTTCACCGGCCTCGAGCCGGTCCTCCCAAGCTTGGTGAGCCGAATCGCGAGAGAAGGCTCTTACGGCGCTACTCAAGGCTCGTTCCAGGTGCTCCAGTACCTGGGCAGTTTCGCGGGGAGTCTCCTGGCCGGCGGCCTCTCCCACCTTCCGTCGGACTACATCATGATCGTGCTGATGGGTGCGTCTTTCGCAGGCTTCCTCCTGATGCTCCGCAAGTTGAAGGTCTAGCTATGAGTCGCAGTGGGGCGGGCGTATGTCGGCTGCATCGACGGGTAGCGTGCGTTTCCCCGCAGGCCACAGAATTGAAGCGGGGTGAAGTGGGTGTGGTGACCGCTCAGAACTGACTGGCTTCGGAACTCGAGAATCAAGGAGAACCATCGCGCTCGCTCGCGAACGGTCTGGACTCGCTACACGGGCCGCTACACGCCATAGTACTGCCGATACCAGCTTACGAAGCGCCCGATCCCCTCTTCGACAGAGGTCGAAGGTTGGAATCCGGTGTCACGAGCGAGATCGTCCACGTCCGCACACGTTGCGGGGACGTCGCCAGGCTGCATCGGCAACAGGTTCAGCCGAGCCTTCTTCCCCAGCTTCCGTTCCAGGGTCCCGATAAAGGTGATGAGCTCCACGGGGCAGTTGTTGCCGATGTTGTAGACGCGAAACGGCGCGCAACCGCGGTCAGGCTCGCTGTTGTCCGAGTCGGGGTTCGACTGCGGGATCTTTTCCATGACCCGCGCGACGCCCTCCACGATATCGTCGATATAAGTGAAGTCGCGCCGCATGTTGCCGTGATTGAACACGTCAATCGGCCGGTCTTCCAGAATAGCCTGGGTAAACAGGAAAAGCGCCATGTCCGGCCGGCCCCACGGGCCGTAGACGGTGAAGAAGCGCAGTCCGGTGGTGGGAAGGCCGAAGAGGTGCGAGTAAACGTGGGCCATCAATTCGTTCGCCCGCTTGGTAGCAGCGTATAGGCTGAGCGGATGGTCCACGCCGTCGCGCGTCGAAAACGGCATACGCGTGTTGCCGCCGTAGACGGAGCTGGAAGAGGCATACACGAGGTGCTTCACGCCTTGTCGGCGGCACCCTTCCAACACATTTCCGAACCCAACCAGGTTCGAGTCAATATAGGCCTCAGGGCAAGTGAGCGAGTATCGTACGCCGGCCTGCGCCGCCAGGTTCACGACCACGGGAAAGGAAGTCTCTTCAAAAAGCCGCGTCATTCCCTGGCGATCGGCGAGGTCCATCTCGAGGAAACGGAATCCGGGCCGGCCCTGGAGCTGTGCCAGCCGCGCCTTCTTGACGTTGACGTCGTAATAGGGGTTAAGATTGTCCAGACCCACCAAGGGCCTCCCCTCGTCAAGGAGACGTTTCGAGAGATGAAATCCGATGAACCCCGCGCACCCCGTTACTAATGTGTTTTCCATAAGACCCCGACCGCCTTGCGCGCGATCTCGTTAGAAGTTGCGGAATTGGTGGGCCCACCAGGACTCGAACCTGGGACCGACGGATTATGAGTCCCTTTTAAGCCCTCTCGATTTTTTCCATCAAAACTGGCAAAACCTAGATTCCCAAAGAAGATTTGCCTCCCTAGGGAAGCTTGGATTGCGAGGGTTTACGGGGCATTTTGATACCTCGTCAGCCATAGTTTGACCATGATTTCTGGCTGCGCTGCGGGGCTCTTCTCAGCCAAATGCAGATTGTACCTTAATGTACCCGAAATGTCTCCTCGTGTCTCTTTCCGGTTCTGTCTGAATCTGTGTTGCTGTAAATCATGACGCCTTCCGTAAGGTGGCTCCAAAAGCTGTGGCGAAAGCCTTGCGCTTCGCTGGTATCCTGGTGCCTCTGTTCCATCGCCGCCACTTCGTCTGCTGGCGTCTGCTTGAAGAACGGTTCCGGCTTCGGGTTTGGTCTAAACCGTTGTTGTGGCATGATCGACCTCATCGTCAGGTTCAACTTCTGCTTGCTTTCCCGCCTCCTGCAAAAGATATTTCCTGACCTTCTTCGGCGTCAAAATCAAATCGTCGTCCGTGACTGGCCTTCCCAACTCTTCTTCGAGGATGATCTTTTCAAAAGGTGTGATCTTATCGTAGAGAGCCTTCAATCGCCGCCATGCGGCGGGTTCGTCTCCCGATACTTGGCAATGAACACTTCTCCCGCCTGCCAATAAAGTCGAATCCGGTGGTAGAACACCTCGTAAATCTGCTCTGCGTCCACCGCTCCAGAAATCACCTTTTCAGCGATTGGTGACTCGAAATAATCCAACACATCCTCCAAGTCGTCACCGTTTGACTGCTGGCCGAGCAGAAATAGTGCGGCGGATTTTCGCTTTGACTCCATCCTTTCGATAAAGCGCTCCTCGTATTTGTCCACCAGCGCAGTTGATTTTTGGACGTAAGAATTGTGAGCCGCCAGCAACGCCATTCCGATACCGATGGCGGCCATGACGATGGCAAACCAGATTGGGTATCCACGTTGATACAGCGCAGTGGCCAACGTCGCAAATGCGGCATAGCTCATCACGCCGCTAAAATCGATGTGCTGGCCGATCCGCTTGCATCTTACTAAAGACCAGTCGAGAAACCGGACGACGTATACCGTAGGGGTCTTCATGTCAACAGCGTATAACACGGCAGCGTTTTGCGCATCAATTGAATCGGCAAGGGAAGTCGGTGCAGTGCCCTGCAATCGGCATGTTTGTTGCCAGAAACGAGAACGCCTAGCAACAGACCTTCAGTCACTACCCTCTCTCCCCAGTGGGCAACGAGATGAAAATGCGAATCTGTTCCACCATCCCCTCAGGCCCAAGGTAAAACCCATCAGCCTTGTTAAACCCCGGCGACTGGAATCGGCATCACATGCCTGAACCCGCCAAGCCAACCGTGGTCTATCACGCCGATTGGGGCAGCAAGGAAGAGAAGCGGTCGTGCGCCAGGGCGACCTTGGGCACGGATGGGCACTACACGGCCTTACGGGCCTGGGCCGCACCGTGCCCCGCCCGCCACCGCCGCACCGTCTGGAGGCGCACCCGCCAGCGCCGCTTCCCCGCCCGCACCTCCGCCACCGCATCGCCCCGGTACCACCACAGCCGTGCCCATTGTTGCGCCGCCTGGTCCACGGCGTCGAACACGCTTGAAGCCTTCACCTGGGCCGTGTGGGTCCTGCCGTCGCTCGACAATACCGACACCGTGCAGTCCGTCATGGTTCCCTCCCGATTCGCCCACGCCTGCCAGTATAGATCGAATGGCGAATGAAAAGCGAAAATACCTACTCAGGCTCCCGTCGGACTGCATTCGAGGTCTCCTGGCAATTGAGGAGGTGTTGCGGCTAGGAGAAGAGGACAGGCTGCGTCTTTGTCTGCACGGACTTCTTGTGGAAATATCGAAACAATCCGGTGGGCAAGGCAGTGATTGAAGAGGCCCCCGAGCTACTCGTTGTAGCCGAGACGTACCCCGCAGAGTGCTACCGCTGGTTCTCCAAGGACCCGCTCGGCAGCAAGCGCAACCAGGACGACAGGAAAGACTTCGGAACATCGCTTCTTCGCTGGGCTGATGCCCAGGGCGTCATGCTTGCGAATCGCCTCGCTGAGGAGATTCAAGGCGGATTCCCGCAGGGGGACGATGCCTTCGATGCTGTGGTCGGGCTCTTTCGGGAGGCTCCAGGTGTGCCTCGGACAGCGTGAGCCCGGCGAGTCGGACGAGCAGGTAATCCAGGATGTCGAAGGCTGGATTCTCGGCCGTCAGTCCTAGCTATGGCGCTTCCGTTCTGCCACGTCGCGTGGCATCCCAAAAACGGCGCTCAGGCCAGTCAGCCCAGCAACTCCGCAGCGGTGAGCGCGTAGATCGCCGCACACTGGCCGATGTTGCGGATCGGGATGAACTCGTCCGGCCCATGGGAGACAGTAAGCAGGCCCGGCCCATAGGCGAAGGCGGGGATGCCACGCGCGGCGTAGAAGCGCGTTTCGAGGAGGCCGGGGCACATCTCGACCGCAGGGGCTTTGCCCGTCAGGCTTGCCACATGGCGGGACAACGCCAAGCCGAGCGGCTCTTGCGCCGAAGTGGCGGCGGCTGCCTCCTCCTGGAGCGTCTCGACCTCGAAGCCTTCGAGCAGGTCGAGCAACCGGCGCTTCTCCTCTTCGAGGTCCTCTTCGGGATTGATGCGGCGGTCAATCGTGAACGAACAGAAGTCTGGCGTGACGTTGAAGTTCGTGCCCGCCTCGACGCGCCCGCCGAGCATGAGGATGGACTTCCGTGCCGCCGCCGGGGCGATTTGCCGCTGCGTCTCGCGGAGTTCGACTTCCTTCTTGAGGGCGGCAAGCCGCGCCATCGCCGGTAGCGCACGCTCGAAGGCGTTCACGCCCTCGAATTGCCGTCCCACGTGCGCCGACTTCCCGCGCAACGTGGCACGCAGCGTGATAGCGCCACGGCTGGCGTTCCAGATGACGCCGCCGGTCGGCTCCGGCGTCAGCATACCAGCCGCATCCTTGCCGAGGAGCCCACGCGCATCGAGATAGCGCGACCCGCGTGGGCCAGCCGTCTCTTCGTCGGGCACCAGGACGACCCCGATGCGGCCATTTCGCAGGAGCCCTTCGTCGCGTGCGGCGGCGGCGGCATGGATCATGGCGGCCAAGCCGCCCTTCATGTCCGATGAGCCGCGTCCAAATAAATTCGAGCCTTCGACGCGAGGCTGGAACTGGTCGCGGCCCCGTGCGGGAACGACATCGTAGTGGCCGCTGAAGTACAGGGTCCGGGTGCCCGTCCCGACCGACGCGACGACGCAAGCGCCTTCGCGCCTCACGCCGTCGAAGCCGAGCCTGTCCAGTTCTTCCACCAGGGTGCGGGCGCATTCCTCATAATGGCTGCCCGGCGGGTTTTCCGTAGGGATGGCGATCAGGCGCTGCGTCAACTCCAACATCGCTGGCCCGGACAGCCGTCCGCGCAACCCGGAGGCGAGCGGTCCGGCATCCGGGTTCTCGGCTTGCTGTTCCTCCCATGCCATGTCGTCACCTGCGGTCATGCGTCTGGCTCGCGCCTCTGCGCATCCGGCGCAACGCCGTGAACATCCACGAAGGTATCGAAGTGTCCTAAGATTCCAGCCCTAGCGCCCTTGTGGTGAACTCCACCAAGGGGCAGCGTCGAGCGGGATGCGGCGGCGAATCCTGCATGAAGCTGGGGGCCGCCGACTCCGCTAGCCCGATCCTCAGTAGGGAGCACCATTTCCGGCCCCCAGCGGTGACACTCTCCACCTCGACCCAGGGAGGATTTGCCAATGCTAAGGGCCAATGCATAGAGCTGCGTCGGGCTGCCTTACAGTTCGGCAAGAAGCGCCGTTACTTGGCGCTCGATGAGAACTCTTACTTCTCGGCCAAACTGCTGATCGTCGCCAGGGTCGGGGATGTTCCATTCGACCAAGCGCCCCGTGAAGCCTTTAGGCATAGGGCACTCAACCTCGCATCCCATGGTCACCACAACGTCCATCACCGCGACCGGGACCTCCTCAAGGCCCTTGGACCACTGCCCGTCCATTGACAGTCCCGCCTCACGCATCGCGTTCTGAGCTACCGCACTGATCACCCCGGCAGGTCTCGATCCGGCACTCCAGGCACGCACGCACCCGTGCCCCAGGCGGTTCGCCAGCGCCTCCGCCATCTGGCTGCGGCAGGAGTTGCCCACGCAGACGAACAGGACGTTAAAACGCGGTGCCACCGAGTCCTTTGGACCTTGCGTCATCGGCTCTCTCCCTTCCAGTCGGGCAACAAGGAGTGGTGCCACTCCGGTCACCCACCGCGGCCCGCCGTTTGTTTGGAGGCCACGGGTACTGGGGTCGATACCGCCACGTCAACCCGAACCGTCAAATCCCCATAGTACATCCGAGTGTCGCGGAGAGGGCGTGCAGCGAGGCGGATGCAGTCAACGTGAATGGCACTTTTATGGAGAGGTGCTCTCGACGCCCCATCGGCCCGTGTGTGAAGGCTTGCCGACACGCTCCACGGCTTGCCAAAACCACATTTCATCTTCTCGGAAGCTCGGTAGCGCCGACGCTTGTGCTCCCCACTGTCCCCCTGTAGCGGACCGCTGGCCTTAACGTGCGGGAGGCACCACTCTGCCCGAAAACCCGACGAAGCACGCGCTTGTATCTCAAGGTCCCTGGTGGTAGGGTCATCTCAGTGCGTAGTCTCCAGGAGGCAAGACGATGCGACGATACCTTCCCTCATTTGCATGCATAGGCCTGTTTGCCTTGGCAGCCGCCTGCACAAAGACGGTCCCTGATACGCGGGATGCTGATATCAAGGCCGTGAAAGGCGTAGAGGCTGCCTGGGTCGAAGACATCGCCACGAAAGACGTGGACAAGTTCGCGAGCTACTATTCCGAGGATGCGTCGGTCCTGATGCCGAACGCGCCGATCATCAACGGCAAGGAGAACATCAAGGCGGCACTCAAGCCGATGCTGGCCGACCCCAACTTTGCCCTCACCTTCCAGTCCACGCGGGCAGAGGCGTCGAAAGGCGGCGATTTCGTCTACACGGTTGGCACCTACTCGATGACGATGTCGCGCCCGAAAGGCAAGGCGGCGGTCACCGACAAGGGGAAGTACCTGACAGTGTTCAAGAAGCAGCCGGACGGGAGTTGGAAAGCCGCAGCCGACATGATGAACTCCGACATGCCTGCTCCAAGCGAGCGCCCGCAAGCCAGGAGCCGACGGCCTGCCCGGCCTCACAGGCGTGCCCGTTCTCGGCACTAGCGATGCCGCTGCTATCGCGCCTTCACGAGGGTCACGCCAGCGTTCAGCAAGCCGAGGTAACTCTGGTCCCAAAGAGCTGTCTCGGCGGCAACGGGCGATGGCGGCCATGAGCAACACTGCAAGCCGGTCGGCGGTGCTCGCCATTCCCGCTGTTGACGGCGGGCAATTCTCAACGGGGAGGATCAGGCCGATTGATCGTTCCTCCCGAGGAGCCAAGATGAGCTATCGAATCCTCTCGCTCGATGGTGGCGGCGTCTGGGCATTGATCGAGGTAAAAGCCCTGATCGCCCTCTACGGCCCGGAAACCAAGGGGCACAATGTCCTGAAGGAATTCGATCTGGTTGCTGGCAACTCCGGCGGGAGCATCGTGCTCGGGGCATTGGTCGCAAACCTCACCCTCAGGCAAATCCTTTCCTTGTTTGAAGATGAAGGTACCCGGAAGAATATCTTCTCCTTGGCGAGCTTAACCGACGTGTTCTTCCACGATTTGGCGGAGGTTCTTGCGGGCTTTGTGCCAGAGGACAGCAGCTTGAATTTGAAGGGCATTGTGCCAAAGTACAGCACAAAACACAAATTGGCTGCGCTACAGGGCATACTGCATTCTCCAGATGGTGTGCCTATAGGTGATGTGCCTCTCTCGAAGGTCGCCGCAGGCGTACCTCGCCATGGCCCCGAGGACGTGCATTTGCTGATTACCGCCTTCGACTATGACCTCAACCGGGCCGTCTTTTTTCGGTCCTCAAAAATCAAACGCCCGCAGTGGGGCGAGGGTCGGGCATCATCGGATGTCACGCTCGCCGAGGCGATACACGCCTCTTCAAATGCGCCAGTCAGCTACTTCGACATGCCAGCGCAGTTCCCGCATCATCCTGGCCGGTATTGGGACGGTGCGATTGCGGGCTGCAACAATCCCGTCCTGGCAGCGGTCACGGAAGCGGTCGGCAAGGATCAGGACCCCACGAAGGTCGCAGCGTTGAGCATCGGCACGGCCACTCTTGCACTCCCACGGAAGGAACAGCCGATTCTTAGATCAGGCGTAGTGCCTGACCTGCACAAGGTTGCGACAGCGATCATCGACGATCCCCCGGACATCGCAACGTTTCTTGCCCACGTGATGACCGGCGGCGGCCGGAGGGGCAAGTCGCCTGCCAAAAGCCGCATTGTACGCATGAATCCATTGATCGCGCCCGGCTCCATGACTCGTGACCAATTCGACTTCTTGAAGAAGCTCGACCTCGACGCGATACAACAGCCGCAGGTTGACGCAATCGCCGGATACGCCGATCTGTGGCTGAAAGACCTGGCTCCGAACCAGCCAATACGGATGAACGGAACGACCTTCGCGCCGGAAGTGGGGCAAGGGAAGTTTTCGAAAGCCAGAGCAGCGTGGGAAGCGATCAAGTGAGTTCGCCGCCCCAACATCAACACATCATTTCCGAGCAGTCGTCGGCCGCCGTTGTACGATAGCCAGAAGCCGCCACGTCACGCTTTCCACGCCGCAATTCGCAATCTCCGGTAGTCAAGCTCCCAACTCCCATCGTGAAACAACTCAGCCCTACACTGCCGTTCCACTTCTTGAATCCATTGCTGCCCGTTCTCTTCGCCCATCTTTTCAATGAGCGTCTGCCGGAACACTCGAATCCAGTTTTCCAGTCCGCGCTCTCCCTCTTCCAGTATCGTCGGCCGTTCGAACAGCGACGCTTCACGCACTTCCAACCCGTGCTTCTCCAGCAGTCCCGCATATTCTGCAACGCTCGGGTAAAACCACGGGCTCACTCCGTCGGGTTCCCGCATTCCCAGCGCCGAGAATGCCCTGTGAAACCCCGCGACCAGCCTTTGGATGTTTCCCTTGCCCCCGAACTCCGCCACGAATCGTCCAACCGGGTCTGAGCGCCTGCGCCACTCCGGCGATCACTTGCTCCGCCTCCGAAATCCAGTGCAGCACGGCATTGGAAAACACGGCATCGAACTCCGCGTTGAATCGAAGCTGCCTTGCGTCCAACACCATAAACATCAGCGCCGGGAACTTCTTTCTTGCCTGCGAGATCATCTCCTCCGACCGGTCCACGCCCAGTATGTCTGCACCTCGGCTCGCAATTTCCGCCGTCAACACTCCTGTCCCGCAGCCCAAATCCAGAATCCGTTCGCCCGCTTTCGGTGCCAGCAGGTCCACCAATCCCATGGCCTTTTCATACACAAAGGCATGTTTCGCGTCATACTGCGCCGCATTCCACTGATTCGTCACTTCCCCCCCAATCGATAGATGCACGAGCGACAGCTCAGACCAAGTTAAGCAGCTCCAGGTCCTTCAGACCAAGATACCGCAACGTCCAAAAGTCGGACGAGTGAATCCTTCCAGGCGGGCCAGTCTTAGCAGAGAAGATTCGCCGGTCAATTGAGAGGGCAGTGCCTGGCGCTCAGTCACGTGCTCGCCCGACGAAAACTGGGATGACCGCAAAGGCCCCGAGCGTCGCGAAGTAGACGGCTCCCGAAACGGGGTCACGGGATTCAAGATACCCGCGAATTGTCAGCCCCCGAATCCAAAGCACGACTGTGAACTCGACCAGAAGCATAAGGCCGAGCGCGATGCATCCCAAGGCCAGCCGCTTCGACCAAAGAGGCGGAATGCCTACATGCCGGACCACCCACCGGGCCGCGAGGATGGAGACGCCAAACATGATGGGCGCTTCCATCAGTTCAGCCGTCCTCACGCCAAATCTCGGGGCTGCCCAGAGTGTGCGGACGGTGCCGAGCACGAATCCGGCGGCGAACACCAGGACGAAATAGAGCACGCCAGCCTTTAGGGTTTCCTTCATGGTCGAGTCAGCCAACACCAGAGAACAATCAGTTCGTTCTCGGCGAACAGGGTGCCGAATATCGCCTTGTTGTTCCGGGCCAGCCAGCCGGGCAGAGAACCAGCGTTCTTCACAGGCTCATTCCTCTACGACCTGGCCTTTGCGGATCAAAATCCTCCCCGGCCTTGTCCTCTGGCCCATCACCGAATGGAGTATCTTCTGAACAGATGCCGATTTGAATGGCGCATAGAGTTGAGAGTCTGCGCGGATGATCGTCCCTTTGTTAACAGAGCGGACCTGAGAGCCGTTCAGTTCAGCCGTGTTCGGGCCCTGCTGATGCTCAGCAAGAAGGCACACCTGCCTGCTGATCGGAAATGTGAAATGGGCGGCTGGGCTACTGGAGAATCCTACCGCGCCGACCGGCCCGCCGATTGGGTCGAACAACGAGACCGGATTGTCAGAGGTAAGGAATCCAGGACTACCTTCCGGCGCGAGCAGAAAGACCCATTTCATCGCGAAGATGACTCTCTGCAAAGCCAGCATCAGTTCGAACATTTGTTGAACGGACCATCCCCGGCTCGTCTGCTGCACTTCAACCGTACCGCCGGTGAGTTTCTTTCGAAATTCTACCGGGTCAATCTCCTCTCCAGTACGCTCCCGGAGTTGAGCAACCACACCCTCAAGCGCTTGCTTGTTGTTGGCAATGAACTCCATCTGTTTGGCAGAAACCAAAGCCGTCACTCGGTCTATTGATCTTTCAACGGTGGGAACACGAGTGAATGCGAGCGCGATGTAACCGGCGAACGTCAGCCGATCCTCTGGGCTGAGCGCGAATCGCCGCTCGCGCAACCGTCGCAGAATGGGCAGCGCCAAGTCTTCTAGCTTCTGCAAACCGTGCTCCGCGTGGAATTGGCGCTTCTCATCGCGTAGGTAGCAGTAATAGTAGTTCCTCTTGGCGACCCGCTCTGGGCGCTGGGGGAAAGGTGATTTGCCGGGCATGTACACCCATAAACGGGCCTCGCCTCTTTCTTCAAGCTCGGGGTCTTGGAATCCCTCCAAGTAAGCCCGATGCACGTAATGCTGACCCTTAGGTTCTTGTCCCGGCATAAGCTGATTTTGGGACAAAATGTGGGTGCTACGCCAGGGGAGAAGGACAGTCAACGCCCTCATGATTGCAACGGTTGTCAGAACCACTCGCGGGCCCGCGTGGACGGCATGCAATTGCCGGAGCCGTTTCGTCGGGGACCGGGGCTAAGGCTGTGGGTTCTTCGGGGGCCGCTCTGTGTAACCTACCATCACAGCGCTGAGGAACGAGAGCATGACGCCAGCCACAAAGAGCACGCTGCCAACATGGCCTGCCAAGCCGCGAGCGCCTACGGCTCCAGCCCCAGCGCCCTCGTCGTGAACTCAACCAGCGGGAGCATCGTCCGGCACGCGGCGGCGAAGTCCCGCATGAGCCCTGGGGCCGCACACCTGTGCCTCGGTGAGCCCGACCGACGCCACGAGGTCCTTCCGCCTGATGTCCTCGATGATGGTTCGGGTCGAAGCCTCGCGGCGGCCGCTTCAGGCTGTCGCCCTCCAGCCCCAGCTTCCGCCTGGCCTTCGCCCATCGCTCGGGCTCGGCGGCTATCGCCATCCGGATTCTCGTCAGGGGGCTGTTGTCAGGATGCCACACGCCGGTCCGTGCAGCGATTCGGCCGCGGACCTTCTGGCCGCCCCGGCTTGCTGATACGTTTCTTGGCGAGGTTCGGACTGCGTCCTGAGCGTCTGCTCGAAGAGGTCCCAAATCAACCAGTCTAATATGGTGCGCGAGTGCGCACAAAACGCTTCACTTATTCTCCAAATGTTATCATCGGGATCATTCGCCGGACATCCGCCTCCGCAGATTCCCAGACAGCGACAGCCAGTGCATTCGGGCATGTTCAGGGGGGATCGAAGTGACCATTCGCGCCACAAAGAGTGTTGCTCGGGAACGAAATTCTCATCGTAGATGCTGCCGACGAAGGTTCGGCCCGAGCCGAGAAATGCGTGGCACAGGCCAACTCTGGCGTCTGAGCCTACGACAACTTGCGCACCACCGCAAGCTGCACAATCGAAGGCGTGCACGCGGTGATCGACAAAGGACCGCACCTTCCGCATGATGCGGTCCTCATATATAGCTTTCTCCCGAAAGCGTTGAAAGGCTCGAATTAGCATTTCGGAGGCCTTACGAAAATACTCGGGAGAGTCATAGCCTGCGGATTCCGGGGCAGGCCGGGCACGATTCCGAAATCATTCCGGGCGCCATTCCGAAATGAAGCCGGGCACGATTCCGGGATGAAGCCGGTCACGGATTCCGATCTTAAGCCGGTCACTTTTCGCCGGTGGCCGGAACC
>DATFYM010000019.1:0-16440 GCA_035315065.1 Terriglobia bacterium | reverse complement strand
CGCATGGACAACCTTTTCGTGGGCAATGTTGGTTCCCTCCACTTACCAGTGGGACCCTAATGCCCGCATTGTTGTCCAGCGTCCTTCGCCCTGCCCCGTCTCGTACGGTGCAAGGGCTGTGGAAATCGTTCCGAAATGATCTCGGTCAGGGTTCCGGCCACCGGCGAAAAGTGACCGGCTTCATCCCGGAATCGTGCCCGGCTTCATCCCGGAATCGTGCCCGGCTTCATTTCGGAATGGCGCCCGGAATGATTTCGGAATCGTGCCCGGCCTGCCCCGGAATCCGCAATATCCCCAAAAAGATCCCCATCTACGTGAAAATGGCCGTAGCCACCCGTGAACCCAATCGGCTCCAGATATCGCATGCCGGCCAGCGATACACGGTTATACACCGATGACCTCCCCAGAGAAGACGTGGTCGTGATCATCACCAAATTCGCACACTTCTTCTCCCCTGATATAACACCTCGGGAATTGCCGTAACGGGAACTAAACGCATCGCGGATGTCAGTTGTTCTTAAGAGGCTGGCAATAATCTCTCCACAGAGTATCTGACTGTATGGCGGTACCGCTCCCAGTACGTATGCATCCATAAGGTTGACTAGGCGGTGGCTCCTGGCCTCGGCGTCCCAGCCAATAAACTGGTCCCGGACGCCCAAGTTAAAAACCGGATCTCCAAGTGCGGCAATGCCGATGACCTTGTGATTCGACTCGTCCCATACCAGGAATCGGATTCGCCTGCCGTAGCCTTGAGAAACAGGAACGCTCCACGTGAGGCTAGCGATTCTGAATAGATCGCATGCGTCGGTTCCGGACTGTACGATTTCGAGCCTCGGTTGAATCTTCTGAGGCTCGACCTCACAGCCAGAAGCAAAGCTCGGCAGCGCTCTTTCGAGGCGTTGGTCAAGGAATTTCGTAGCCGACTCAAGTCGGTCTCGACGCTGGCGGGCATGCAATATTCGGATGGCAGTTTTGGAGTCGTCTCCAGCCTCCAGCTTCCAGTGCCGATCCACTGCGAAGCCGAGGCGGCGCACATGTGCACGGATTTTTCGTCGAAGCCTTCGCTCGAAATCTGCGATCATTTCGAATCAATCGTGAAACGGCGTTGGGCCAGAATGTGCCGCTTGTAGGCTAAGCACGAAACTGTGTCAGAGGAAATACCCAGGATGGACCAATGCCTCGGCTAAAAGCCTTCTTGTAGTAATGTTTAGGAACGCTGGTGATCATCGTTATCGACGGGACAGCCCGAGAAAACACCCAGCAACCGATAGTCTGGAGCTTTGAGCCATCTGCAGCGAAATGAACATCGTACTTCCATAGCAATGAGTCGTCCCGAAAAAGTAATTTACCAAGTTTGTCAACAGTATTGCGGTATCCAAAGGTGCTTATTTCCTCTATGCGTGATCCCCTTGTGAGAGTTTCGTTGATCTCCTTGAGTGCCTCAACTCGCCACTCCAACTCCGAAGACAGCGGCCGCCCAGCGATGAATAGCTTTTCGGCATAGTCTTCGTCGCCAAGAACCGCAGCGAGCCGGGAGCATTTGTACGGCAAAAAGGCAACAAGCGCTCGTGCCGTGCCGGAGCCATCATAACCCTCATGTCCAGGAACCAACTCGACGCTGTGTTCATAGCCGAACATAAATTGTTGATTATCTACTATGTCAGCAATACTCTGATGCGCCTCAAGCTGCACCTTCAGATTTTCCCACTCTTTTCTTCGTGGCCAATACTGTTCTGCCGCCGTGTATGCAATCAAGACTTTCTTTCCCGAAGCTTCTAAGTGGTCTAGCGATCGAAACAATGCCCTGTTGGAGACGCCAGTGATATCTACCAGAACCGCGTCTGTTCTCGCAAGCGAGACGCTCCGAGCCCAGCCACCATCATTGTAATTGGGTATGACATCCCAATTGTTCGGCGCTACCTGTTGCGCAAGCTTTTCGCATTCTTGAGTATTTATGTTGTCATACCTTCGATGTTTATATATCTAGCAATCACTATGCGTTTAACCCTCACACGGGCATCTGACAACACTTTAAGAACACCGTAGGTCCGTTCTTCAAACCCCTGCGCGACAACAACGGTCATTTCATCAGGCAGACTACTCAGGTAGCTGTCGAGCCTTATTTCATCTTGTGACTTGCGTAAGTATTGCTGGCAGAGCTCTTGTTCAACTGCGGTATGCATCGGAACCTCATTCAAAAAGATCTTTCTCCCTTTTGGGAGTTATGGGCGCCTTTGGAATCTGCCCCGGGGCGATAAGCCACTTCTCATACTGAGGCACAGTTAGCGCAATGCAGCCCTTTCTAGAAGGACTGAACGGAAAGCAAGGAGCGAACAGGCGCCGAAAATACAGCTTCTTAGTTGGTAGACCAGAACGGCTTTTCCCCGTGCCGCCCTCGATTAGGACGCTGTGACGCAGTAGGCAATCGTGTGTTTCCTGGGCCGCCATAGAAAGGGCCTCCGGGCCCTCAATTTCTATTCGAGGCCTTTCATCTGGGTCCCCCTTGTTGCAGGAAGCGAGCAGATACTGCTTCAACAGGCTGCCGACGCGTTCCGCAAACATGTACAATGCCGCCCCGTGCTCTGTAATGCGCTTCAGGTCAGCCAGTTGCCTCTGGGCATAATACTTGATGATGTGGTCTTGACTTGCAGGAGAAAGGGGCTTAACGGCTTTTCCCCAGTGGCCCTCAACTAACGTATGTAGTAACTCGATGATGAAGCTAACATCGCCAGAACAGAGGTGGCAAAGAAGTCCGAATCCGTAGAACTGAGCAAGCCCCGGCCGCTTCTGCGCGCAGATATATTCGCCGAATCCTTGCAAATGTTTGTGCTCTGACAATATAGTGTGAACATCACGCAGGCTGCCCTTGCCAACCTCCTTAAAGCGCGCATCCAGTATCTGCTCGAAAAACGTCCTGCCCTCCTTTTCGCTTGCGGAAAAATATACCTCGCCCAGGTTTACGTTCGTTAACTCCCTCCCTTCCTTGTACTTCCGTTGGAGATGATCGTCGAGTACCGGCCCTTCTCCCTCGCTGCTTACCTTCAGACGAAAAGTGTGCGGGAGATTGAACAACACGGAATTATAAGAACGCTGAACAAAGGCGGGCAGCACAGTCACGCTGTAATCATCGAGCAGGAACCATATTTGGCGTGTGTGCACCCAGGAACTCTTCTGGAGAGCGCGCCCGACAAGTTCGAGCGCATCGTCACGTGAAAGCATCGACGGCGAGTACTGCTCAGGGGTGCGCATATTCGAGAGGAATCTAATTTGACGCTCCACGATTTCCAGGAGGTCTTCGAGCTTGGTAGCCTTGCCGTTACCCGACACCTCTTTAGGCACCTCTGACAGAAGGTCCAAAACGGTCGAAGCCAGGATATCGAGGTCGTCGACTGAAATCTGCGCAAGCCCTTCCGCTTTTAGCCAAAGAACCGTTCGGACAATCTCAAGAACAAACACAGAACTGATGAACTCTCTACAAAACTCCTCTGCACGGTGCGCGTCGGCTTCTTCAAGCTTCTTATACGAGCTTCTGAAAAACGGGGTTCGCAGTTGGCCGGCGCTTACGATGAACCCGATGTACGACTGGCCTTCTAGGCGACGGCGTACGTCCTCAGATGTGTTTTCATCCTTTCGGGATCTCGCTTGGCTTTGAGTGGACAGATACCTGAGTAACATGGTCTTCCCGCACCCACGTGGTCCAAGAATTATCACGGTCTCGGTTTTTTCAAATCGAGTCTGCCAATTCAACGCATCCCGGAACAGCAGTGCTATATCCTGCGGAGCGAGATTCAGCGCATTTGTGTTTTGTAGGGGTTCATCGAACGAGACAGAGGAACGCTCCTTCATCTCCGCGAAGGTGGGAAACTCATAACCCGTCGCCGATTCTTCATGCGCACGGCGAAGGCCGTCTTTGATATCTGCTGGACCCAGGTTACGACGCGATATATCGGGATCGTCGATCCTTTGAGCAAGCCTTCTCAGCCTGCCTGCGAATGCACGATCAGCAGGAGTTATCTTTTCACGGACATCGCTTTCAAAGCGATTCGTGAGCGCATAGATGTGCTTTGCCAAATAGTGATAGTCACCCCGGTCGCCGTGTTCGGGTTCATCTAGGCGTATCGGCTTGGTAGATCCAAAATCAATCAGTTTGGCTTCGTACTGCTCGGGGAGGTTCTCGTCGTCTGCGACTCGACGGATGACGATGTTTCCATCGTGCAGGTCGTCATGCCAGATCCCGACGGAATGCATCCTGGCAATCCCACTCGCAATGCCCATTAGAATATCTTGAACATCTTTCCTGGAGAGAGAGACCGTGTTGTCGAGAAGTAGCTTGCTCAAGGGCTGAGCGTCCTTCACGAACTCAAAGACTAGAACTACAACCGGCACGGTCTCTTTTCCCATTTGAATGGAAGCAGGGAATCTGCGGAAAAACTGAGCAATATTACGATGTGGCGAACACGCGGCCAGGGACCGCGCTTCTTGATCATTAGAGGGAATGGGCTCAAGCCGGTGCGCTGGAATCAACTTGAGGGAAAATGGCAGGTACGGGTCTTCCGCCTTGACGGTCCATCCATAAAAACCTCGACCAAGTACTTCAAGAGTGCGGTAACCCTCGATTTCCCGCCGCAGAAGTAAACTGCCTACATCGATTGGCCGTCCGCAATCCGGGCACACGCCCGTCGCATCAGTGGAGATGCCGGAGCAGTAGAAACATCCAAAATTGTGGGAGGACATATCGGTACCCAAGGGCGCATTCCTAACATGAACTGGTCTCTGCAGAGAATAGCGATACGAGCGCCGGTATTACGAAGATTAGAAACAAAATGGTGCAGAACAGCTGCGACACCACCAGCATACGCGAGAAATCGTTACCCGGCACGTAATCGCCGTACCCGAGCGTTACAGCCGTCACGGTACTGTAATAGAAGGCCGTTCTAGCGGTCAACGGCTGCTGCAGCGACGCGTTCGTCGCCACTATTCGGCCGATAGACAAGTACAGGATCGCATAACCAACGATGGTCTCATAAAAATTCACTACGACGATGACCAAGCTTCGCCTTAGTGCCGCTGCAGTCCAAGGGCGGGCTTGGCTTTTGACGAGGAGGAAATAGAGACGGTAAGTGACGATATCGGCGACCCTGTATGCGGCAATCAGAACGCCGATGAACCAGAAATGATCTGGCACGAACAGCGCCGTTGTAAGCATGAACGCGAATACGAGCACGTAGAGATCCATGAACGTGTGCCGCTTATCCTCCTCAAACCACGCGCTGGCATTGTCGAGCGACAGGGAGCGAACGAATACGATAGGGGTGGCCAAAAGTTTCTCGATCAACGAATGGCGCCGCGGGGCGGGAGGAGGGTACTGATCTCCCCATATCTGACCAATTGTTCGAAGATATCGGTCGCTTTGAGCTGCCATGTCGGATTTGCAAACTCTGAGGCTGAGCGTCAGCCGTGTTTTGCGAAAACACGATACCTCATTTTGCGGCCTCCAAGCAAGCACGACGGCAGCGCCATAGACCCACCGCCACCATGGCTTCGACGCTTGAGAGGGTGTGGCTAACCGATCCCGGTTATAATGGGCTTTGCAGTCCCTTCGGGCGGAGGGGTGAAATCGTTGGGTAATTGAGGGAGCAAGCGTAGCGCGGACGTGGGGTTTAGGCCCGCAGCCCGGACCTAACTTGTCGACCGCGAAATCGCCGTCACTGCCGGGCCAAACTAGGACACCACATCGCGAATTCTTGACTCCAAGCGTGACCCTCTCCGGCGGACCCGTCGTTACGGTTACGGGTACGAGCAGCACCGAGATCCTATCGGGCTGAGCTGATTAGAGCTAATCATCTTCCTTGGGACCCACGCTGGTCAAGATGGCGTCAACCGGCCGCTTGAAAAGCGGGAGGTTCGTCTGGGTGACCTCCCAGACCGCAGCGAGCCGAACACCCATATAGTCGTGGATCAGAACGTCGCGTAGGCCGGCGATCCGCCGCCACGGGACTTCAGGGTGGCGGGAGCGTAAGTCGCGGGACAGCTTCTTGGAGGCCTCGCCGACGATTTCCAATTGACGGATCACCGCATCCTGCCAGTGGGGAGTCGACATGAATTCGTGGCGACCCACGACAACGTAAGACTCAATCCGGGCAATGGCATCCAGAATGTGCCGGAGATAGACTTCATCCCCCTTCATAGGCTGACGGCTTCGCTTAAAACCCGATCGCGGAGATAAGGGCTGATCGAGTCTTCGGTGACCACGTCCACTTTGCAGCCGAGCAGGTCTTCCAGATCTTGTTTGATGGCGATAATGTCGAACAGGCTGGCTCGGTCGCCGACCGAGACGAGCAGGTCAACATCGCTGTCGGGTCTGCCCTCACCGCGCGCGCGATCCGAACACCCGCACCTGCCGAGCTCCAAACCGCCCGGCTACGCGCAGAATTTCGTCGCGCCTTTCATTCAGCACCTTGTCGATGGCCATTGTTACCTCGCACCTCGGAAAACTCGTCGGGGAGATACATGGGCTAGTATAGGGCGAGTAAGGCTTGAATGCACGAACAATTGGCGCGCGTTCAACCGCGCCCTGGTACCAGAGATTCCGGCTATGATGAGGCTTGCAGCCCTTCTGAAGCTGTGAAATAAATGACTGCGAGGAAGGTTTAACCACAGAAACACAAAGGCACAGAGACAAATGGGAAGGACTAGGAAACAAACGACATCTTTACATAATCCCGCTGTTAATCTCGGTGTCTCCGCGCCTCTGTGGTTAATTTTTCACACGTTCTCGGGCGGAGGGGTGAAACTATCGTCTGATTGAGCGATTAAGAGGGTGTCCATGATCTTCAAACAGTATTACCTTGGGTGTCTGGCGCACGCGTCCTATCTGATCGGGGACGAGGAGACGCACACGGCGGCCGTCGTCGATCCGCAACGCGACGTTGAGCAATACGTCCGCGATGCGGAGCAACTTGGGCTCAAGATCCGCCACGTCTTCCTGACCCACTTCCATGCCGACTTCATTGCCGGTCACCTGGAGCTTCGCGACCGTCTGGGCTCCGACATCCGGCTGGGCAGCCGCGCCCAAGCCGAATACGCTATCGTACCGATGAAAGACGGCGATACCCTCGACTTCGGCGCCGTGCGCCTCCAAGTGATGGAAACGCCCGGCCACACCCCCGAGTCCATCTCCATCCTGGTGTTCGACCGCAATAAGGACGATCGACAACCGGAGTCCGTACTCACCGGCGACACCCTGTTCGTCGGCGACGTCGGACGCCCCGATCTGCGCGCCTCGCTGGGATGGTCGGCGGCCGAACTGGGCAGCCTGCTCTACGATTCGCTCCATCAGAAACTGCTGGCCCTTCCCGACGAGACCCGCATTTTTCCGGCGCATGGAGCCGGCTCGCTGTGCGGAAAGCAACTGGGGAGTGAAAGCTCCTCCACCATCGGCGTCCAGCGCCGCCTCAACTACGCGCTGCAACCGATGGCCAAGGAGGAGTTCATCGCCCTGGTGCTGGCGGACCAGCCGGACGCGCCACCCTACTTCACCTACGACGCCGTGCTCAATACCAAGGAGCGCCCGACGCTGGAGAAAAGTCTGGAACGCGCGCTCCAACCCTTGGGTCTGGACGAAATGCTGCGGCTGGAAAAGGCCGGCGCACAGATCCTGGACGTGCGCGATCCGGCGTACTTCGCGGCCGCCCACCTGGCCGGAAGCCTCAACATCGGGCTGGGCGGGCAGTACGCCAGTTGGGCCGGAACCCTGCTTCGCCGCGACCGGCCCATCGTTATCATTGCCGAGCCTGGGCGCGAGCAGGAGGCCGAAACGAGGCTGGGACGGATCGGGTTCGATAATATACTAGGCTATCTTAATAGCAGTATGGCGGCCCTCGACCGGCGTCCCGATCTCCTGCGCCAGACGGAGCGGCTGGACGCGCGGCGGCTGGCCGACGAACTGGCCGCCGCGCCGCCGCCGCTGGTGCTCGACGTGCGCTCGCCGCGCGAGAGGCAGGCAGCCTGGATCGACGGCAGCCTTCACATTCCCCTCAATCACCTGGGCGAGCGCCTGGCGGAGGTGCCGCGCGGGCGCAAGATCGTGGTGCAGTGCGCCAGCGGTTATCGCTCCGCCATGGGCCAGCATCCTGCGGCAGCACGGCTTCGAGAACGTCGCCGACTTGGCGGGAGGAATCACCGCGTGGCAGGCGGCGAAACTTCCCGTGTGCTCCGGAGATTGATTCACTGCATGGAGAGTTGAGAGTCGAAAGTCGAAAGTCAAAAGTTGAAAGCCCGCCTCTATTTTCGACTTTCGACTTTCAACTTTAGACTCTCTTGTGGCCCAATCACCCAATCACCCAATGGCTATGATAGACTAGTTGATTCAAGCCAGGCGCGGAGAGGTTGGTATGCCGGAAGAAAAAGACGAGCCGACGTTCAAAGTAGTCGATCGCAGGAGCTTTGCGGCCGACGGCACGCCGGTTGCGCAGACCTCGGAAAGCACGAAGCAACGGGAGGCTTCCGCAGCCCCGCCGCCGCGTCGGCAGCCAGAGCCCCAGCCCCGGCCGGAGCCCGAACCGTCGCCGGAAGATTTTCTCGAGGGCGCTGATGAGGGTTTCGCAGGCCTCCTGTCGGAGTTGTACACCGGCGCCTTGGTGCAAATGGGATTGGTGACCGGGCCCAACGGCGAGGCGCTTCCGCCCGACTTGGTCGGCGCGCATCGAACCATCGACCTCGTTGAGACTCTGCAAAAGAAGACTCGGGGCAACCTGACCGCCAAGGAGTCCCGGCTCCTCGAACAAATCCTGTACGAGCTGCGGCTCAGCTTCGTCGAGATCAACAAACGCTTCGCGCCAAAGCAGAAATGAGATTGACTTTCCTAGGGACCGGGACTTCCACGGGCGTGCCGAGCCTTGCCTGCCACTGCCGCGTCTGCACGTCTCCCGACCCTCACGACAAGCGCACTCGCCCCTCCCTCCTGATTGAGTTCGACGGCCGCGCGGTGGTGATCGATACGGCGCCGGATTTCCGGCAGCAAGCCCTGCGTGAGGGGCTGCAACGTCTGGACGCCGTCCTCTTTACGCACACGCACGCGGATCACATCTTCGGGCTTGATGACGTGCGGCCCTTCAACTACCGTCAGGGCGCGCCCATTCCCATTTACGCGGACTGCCGGTCGATGGAAAGCCTGCGACGCATTTTCGCCTACGTCTTCGAGGGGACCTACCCCCATGGCGGAATTCCCCGGCTCGACCCGCACCTGATCGAGGGGCCCTTTGAATTGTGGGGCGAGCGGATGATCCCGTTGAAGGTCCTGCACGGCGACCTGCCAGTGCTCGGCTTCCGCTTTCGCGACGCGGCTTACGTCACCGACTTCAGCGTCATCCCCGAGGAGACGGTCCCGCTGCTGGAAGGCCTGGACGTGCTTATTCTGGCGGCGCTGAGGCACAAGCCGCATCCCGCGCACTCCACGCTGGAACAGTCGGTGGCGTGGGTGGAAAGACTCAAGCCGCGCCGGGCGTACTTTACGCACATGGCCCACGAACTCGGGCACGAGGAGACCAACGCCACGCTTCCCTCCCATGTGCGGCTCGCGTACGACGGCTTGAAGCTGAAGTTGGGAAATGATGAACGAGAACCATGAATGATGAATGATGAACGATGAACAGAAAAGAAGACGTCCGTTGTCCGTGGTGCGTTGTCCGTTGCTAAAAACGGCGTCCACCACTACGGACAACTGACGCAGATACGGACTTCTTCTCTTCTGTTCATCGTTCATCATTCATCGTTTCTTAAAGCGACTATGGTTGTGATCCGCAATCTTCTGGAGCTTCGCGAACCCTTGGCGCCGAGTTCGGTCACCATCGGCAACTTCGATGGCGTCCACCTGGCCCATCAAGCGCTGCTCCGCCGGGTGGTGGAATCGGCCCGAGAATTGGGCGTCGTGCCGACAGCCGTCACCTTTGATCCGCATCCGGTGATGGTCCTGGCGCCCAGCCGGGCTCATGCTCTTCTGACGTCCATCGAACAAAGGGCAAGGCTGATCGAGCAACTGGGCATCGAGCGCCTCGTGGTTCTTGCCTTCGACCGTGATCTGGCCGGCTTGGCGCCCGCCGAATTTGTTTGCACCGTCCTCGTCGAGCGCTTGCGAGCGGCCTCGGTATTGGTGGGCCCCAACTTCCGCTTCGGGCGCCAACAAGCAGGCGACGTCAAACTGCTGGGCGACCTCGCGCTGGCCGAGGGATTCCGGCTTGAGGTACTCCCCATCTTGCACTTGCGCCACGAACGCGTTTCTAGCAGCCGCATCCGCGGACTGGTGGCCGAGGGGCGCGTGCCGATGGCGGGCCGGCTCTTGGGCCGACCCTTTTCCGTCGAAGGTCCCATTGTTCACGGCCTGGGTGTCGGACGCGCGCAGACGGTGCCGACACTGAACCTGGCCCCCATCGCCGAGCAGCTTCCCAAGACGGGGGTTTACGTTACGCGCACACGCCTGGGCGAGCAGTTCCACGATTCCGTCACCAATGTCGGGTACAAGCCGACCTTTGGCGAGCATCGGCTGGGCGTTGAGTCCTACCTGCTGAATTTCTCCGGCGAGATCAAGGAGACAGAAATGGAAGTGGCGTTCCTTTATCGGTTGCGCGACGAGATGAAGTTCTCTGATGCCGCCGCGCTCAAGGCGCAGATTCAAAGAGACGCAGCTCGTTCGCTCAGATTCTTTCGGCTTCTCCAGCAGCTATAGGTCGGCAGTTGTCGGAGTTGACCCTGCCTTGCGGGCCTTACCGAGGACAAGCAAAGATTGACGATTGCCGATTGACGATTGCCGATTGAAAGAGAAGCGCCCACAAGCCACGCGGCCCCAAACCGCTATCCACAATCTGGGATAAGATGCCCCCAAAAAAAGAAAACCATAATTTGCCGGTCTTGCCCCAGCGCTGGCGCCCTGGGCAATCGCTAACGAAAGTTCGGCGCCAGACCCCTCTTCACGCCGAGACGGGCGGTCGGCGGTTGGCCCATGGGCGGACGTTCTCAAGTTGCGCGGCAAGGCGGAAGAGCGTTGCCTCGTCGCCAAAGCGCCCGGCGAAGTGTACACCGACCGGCAAGCCTTGAGCATTCCAGGAGAGCGGCACCGACATCGCCGGCTGACCCGTCAGGTTGAACAGCGGTGTCACCGGAACAAACGCAATCGCGCGGTCCCACGCCTTCATCGGATTCTCCGGCGTGGAGTCAAAGGTTCCCAGTGGTACGGGAGGCTCGGCCAGTGTGGGCGCCAGCCAAATGTCATACTTTTCCATAAAGCGCGCCACGCTCCGCGCGGTTTGCTGAAGCATGAGCTGAGAGAGCAGATACTCGGAGCCAGTCACCTTGTGTCCCTTTTCGTGGAGGGCCCAAGTCAACGGCTCGAACTGATCTTGCGCCGGGACCCGCCCTGTGACGAAAGCAAAAGCATCGATGCCGGCCGCAACGCCCGACCACCACACGGCGCTGAAGGCCCGAAGCAGAAAGAAGATGTTGATCTCCGGCGCCGCCTCTTCCACGTCGTGGCCCAAGTCGGTGCAAAGCTTCGCCGCATCCTCCACCGCCTTGACGCAGTCCGCGTGGATCGGGACTCCCGTCAGCGACTTGGTGGAGAACGCAATCCGCAACCGGCCCGGATCGGCACCTACTTCCTGGAGGAAGGGCCGCGCCTGGGGCGGCGCCCAGTAAGGATCGCCTACGTCGGGCCCCGCCGTAGCGTCGAGCAGCGCGGCACTGTCGCGAACGCTGCGGGTGACCGCGTGCTCGCACACGAATCCGCCCATCATGTCACCCAAGTCGGGTCCCAGCGGATTGCGCGCTCGCGTCGGCTTCAACCCAAAAAGCCCGCAGCATGACGCGGGAATCCGAATCGACCCGCCGCCATCATTGGCATGCGCCATGGGCACGATGCCCGCCGCTACAGCCGCAGCGGAGCCGCCGCTCGATCCGCCCGTCGTGCGGTTGACGTCCCAGGGGTTGCGGGTGGGCCCGAACAGAAGCGGCTCCGTGGTGCAAAGAATGCCGAACTCGGGAGCGTTGGTCTTCCCGACCACGATCAGGCCGGCGCGCTTCTGGCGGCGCACCAACTCGCTGTCGTGATCGGGAACGAAGTCGCGCAAAAAGGCTGAGCCTGACGTCATGCGCACGCCGGCATATGCGGCAACCAAATCCTTGAGCAGAAACGGAACGCCACCGAATGGCCCGTCAGGAATGTCGTCCTGCGCCGCGGCGCGCGCCTGATCGTACATCGGTGCCACTACCGCATTAAGTTTGGGGTTCACGCGCTCGATGCGCTCGATCGTCGCGTCCACCAGTTCAATCGGTTTCACTTCTTTGCGACGTACGAGGTCGGCGAGGGCAGTGGCGTCGAGAAAGGCGAGTTCGTCCAAAGTTGGCATGAGCCTCCTCACGCGCAGAGTGAATCCTCGAGTCTCAGTACGTTGTGGAAGTTCGGCGCTCGATGGCCGACACCACGACGTTTCTCTGCTCAAGGACGAGCCGGAAGAAGATGTGCCAGTCGCCGACGCGCCGGCGAAGCCTCTCCTTCTGCCCTTTGAGGTACTTGATGTCGCCCTGGAAAGGATCCACTTCCATCTCCTTCAAAACAGCGTGAATCCGCTCTCGATCGCGAGCGGGGATGCGCTTAAGAGACTTTGTGGCGGGGCCGGCGAGGATGACTGTCCACGTCGCGTAAGTATTCATCCAGGGTTACGGAATCCCCCCTTTGGTAGGCGGCCTCACCCTGGCGAATGGCTCGTAGTTCAGCGGCGGTAGGAGTCTCTTCGAGGGACCGTCGATTCGAGATGTACCTCCGCAACGCTTCACGGACCAACTCCGAACGCGTCCGATGTTCCGCCCTCATGGTTTTCTCGACCTGCTCCGCCATCTTCGGAGGCAAGGAGATCGTAAACGTTTGACGCATTCTCATACCTAGACGGGTGTTACCAGGTAGCACCTTCCACAGAATACTGAGGGAGAAATAAGCCGTCAAGACAGCTACCGCAGCACGACCAGGGGATTGTTGTCGTGCACCGGAGTTTCTTCGAGCGTCGGCGCGGTGGAGGACACACCGGCCGTTTTGTCGGCGACGAAGCGCTCGATCTCTTCCAGCAGCGCGGGCACGATCTCTGCTTCCGTGACGCGGCGGATCGCTTTACCTTCCCGGTAGATCATCCCATTGCCGCGGCCCGCTGCAACTCCCAGGTCGGCCTCGCGCGCTTCGCCGGGACCGTTTACCGCGCAGCCCATCACCGCGATGCTGACCGGCATTTTGACGCCCCCGGTGGCATCTTCGATTTCCTTGGCGATCTTGAACAGGTCCACTTCCAGGCGGCCGCACGTGGGGCACGCGATCACCACCGGACCGCGGCTGCGCAACTCGAGCGACTTCAGCATCTCGTACGCGACCCGCACTTCCTCCACCGGATCGGTGGCCAGCGAAACGCGGATAGTATCGCCGATGCCTTCGGCCAGCAGCATTCCCATTCCCACGCAGGACTTGATGGTGCCGGAGAACTGCGTGCCGGCCTCGGTGATGCCGAGGTGGAAGGGGTAGTCCACTTGTTTCGCGAGCAGTCGATAGGCGGCCACGGTCATCTTCACGTTGGAGGCCTTGAGCGAGACAATGGTGTCCGTGAACCCGAGATCCTCCAGAATCTGAATGTGGTAAAGGGCGCTTTCCACCATGCCCTGCGGCGTCGGGTAGCCGTATTTCTCGATCAGTCGCCGCTCCAGCGATCCGGCGTTGACGCCGATGCGAATCGGCACTTTCTGTTCCTTGGCGCGCCGCACCACCATGCGTACCTTTTCGGCGTCACCGATGTTGCCGGGATTGATGCGCAGCTTGTCGATGCCCGCGTCAAGCGCCATCAGCGCGAACTTGTACTGGAAATGAATGTCGGAGACCAGGATAGAATCCGGACAAAGCTTGCGGATTTCCACCAGCGCCTGAGCGGCCTCGATATCGGGCACCGCCAGGCGCACAATTTCGCAGCCCGCAGCCTCCATCTGGCGGATCTGCTCGACGGTTCTTTCGACGTCGCGCGTATCCGTTTTGGTCATTGACTGGACCACGATCGGAGCATCGCCGCCGATGGTGTAAGGCCCCACTTTGACCGGACGTGTTTTGCGCCGGGGCGGGAAGTATTCAGTGTCGCTAAAATTCATGGTGGTTTGTCGTTTGCCCGTTGTCGGCAGTTAGTTGCTGCCACTCTCAGGCGTGCTTGGGTTGAAGCCACGAAGACTCAGTGTTGGCTGTCGATTTACGCCGGCTCGTGGCCGTTGTGACCATACCGGCGAATGAAGTCCTCCACCGCCGCCACCAGCTTGCCCACCGTGGCATCCGTCCACTGCTGCGAGTCCGCCAGTCGATCGAGCTTCTCGGTCAGTTGCTTGTGACCTTCGAACAGCCATCCTTGCCGCTCGATGTAATCCTCTAGGTGGTCCTCAAGCCGGTTTATCGTCGCGCTCTGCACGTAAAAACCATCATCGTGGTTCTTCACCACGTCGGCCAGCTTGTCCACTTTGTCCGCCAGCCTCTCCACTTGGGCGGCTATCGTGCTCTGGCTTTGCTGCAACAAATGAATATCGGCGACGAACTGCCCTTGTTGCCCGATGATGAATTGAATGGTGCCTTCAATGTCCATTTCCACGCCCCGTCTATGAAAACTGAGAACCGACAACCGCCTAACCCGGTCTCACGATCTTCACGATGTCGTTATACACCGTGAATGCGACCAGCAGCAGCAGGAATGCAATTCCGGCCTGCAAGATGCGCTCCTTCACCGCCACACTGAGGTCCCGGCGAATGACGGCTTCGATGAGCAGCAACAGGATCTGGCCTCCGTCCAGCACCGGGATCGGCAGCAGGTTGAAGATTCCCAACTGGAGGCTGATGAAAGCTGCCACCAGCAGCAAATCAGAGAATCCGGCGCGATAGGCCTCACCGGCGTACTGGGCGATACCAATCGGACTCGAAAGCGAGCGCGCCGACATCTTCCGGGTGAGGATCTTGCCGATGGTGTCGAAGGTGACCACGCAATTGCGAACATTATCGCCCACCGACGCTTCGATGGCCTTGTCCCAGGGAAGCTGTCGCACCACCATTAAATTACGCGGGAGAATCCCGACGTACCACTTTTCCACTCCTTGAACCTCGCCATAGACCGCCGTCAATCGAAGGTGAACTGTCGCTCCGTTGCGCTGGACGGCCAGGTCCGCCGGCCGGCCCACATCGCCATTGTGGGCGTTAAGCCCTGCGTTGGCAGCCTTGAGCGCCGGAACCACGTCCTGCCAACACGCGATGGGTTGGCCGTTCATGCTGACGATGAGATCGCCTGGCATCACTCCGGCCTTTGCCGCCGGCCGGCCGCTATCAACCTCGCCCACTACCGCGGGGACGCACGCCGCCCAACCCGCGTTCCCCAGTCGGTCGGGACCCTCCGCCTTAGGCTTCACCTCCAAACGCAAAGGTTGTCCGTCGCGCACAATCTCGACGGGAAGTGTTTCCCCCGCCGACATCAAGGTTTTGATCTCCACATCCTCCCATTTGGGGTTCTTCAATCCGTCCAGCTTCGCAATCAGGTCTCCCGGACGGACGCCCGCCGCCTCGGCCGCGGAACCGGGCTCAATCTCTCCCACTACCGCCGGCTGCTCCTCGAAGGCGGGCTTCTGGAAGTGGTAGTGATACAAGCACGCCAGCAGCACCACGGCCAGCAGGATGTTCATCACCGGTCCCATGACGATCACCACAAATCGTTGCCAACGGGGCCGTGAGAGGAACTCGCCGGGATCGTCGTGATGGACGTCGCTGGGATCGTCGCCCGCCATCTTCACGTAACCGCCCAATGGGAGCGCGCTCACGCGGTAGTCGGTGTCACCCCGCTTGATGCCGAAAAGCCGCTTGCCGAAGCCGAACGAGAAGATGAGGACGCGAATCCCAAACGCTTTGGCCGCCAGGAAGTGTCCCGCTTCGTGGATGAAGATCATGAAGCCCAGGACCACTATTACTACCACGATATCGGTGAGAACTGTATTCATGAACCGCCTTTCCAACCGCAGCGAGCGCCGAGTGCTAGTATGCCGTAACACTCAGTTCTTTACAAACGCCTCTGCCAACCAATTTTGGAGTCGGCTACGGCCACCAACAGAGAATTGCCGATTGCCGATTGACGATTGAAAGAGGTCAGTAGGCAAGCCACGAGACCCTTTCAATAGGCCATCCACAATCGTCACTGAGCCCCGCTTGCAATCGTCAATCGGCAGTCGTCAATCGGCAATTCTTCTTCACCGGCCCTGCTTGTTAAACGCGGCGTCATAAGTAATGCCGCATAATAAAATTGAATTCCCGACCCTCTCGGGCCTAGAATGGTCCGGGAGGTGAACCGATGCAGAGGTTGGAGATTGCCGATGTTGAAATCATGCGATTGGCGGTCCAACAGG